>JAGWUV010000009.1 GCA_028875875.1 Bacteroidota bacterium | reverse complement strand
AGCCATTGTTGTTAACCACACCTACATAAGCTGCAAAAAGAGCTAATGCCGTTAATGCCGCTGATGCAATGGCAAAACCCTTACCTGTAGCGGCTGTAGTGTTACCTACGGCATCAAGAACATCTGTTTTTTCACGAACTTCTTTAGGTAATTCACTCATTTCTGCAATACCACCTGCATTATCTGCAATAGGTCCGAAAGCATCAATTGCTAACTGCATAGCTGTTGTAGCCATCATACCTGCGGCAGCAATAGCTACACCATATAAGCCAGCACATGCAAATGAACCCCAAATACCACCTGCTAAAACTAGGATAGGAATCATGGTAGATTCCATTCCCACTGCTAATCCTCCGATTACGTTGGTAGCATGACCTGTAGAAGACTGACGAATGATGGATAATACCGGACGTTTACCCATTGCAGTATAATATTCGGTAATGATGCTCATTAAAGTACCCACTACAAGACCCACTACTATGGCGCCGAAAACACCATTACGGGTAAATTCAGCACCACGCAGTACCATTGTTTCAGGTAGAATGTAGTACACAAGGCCTGCACATGCTAATGCTGTTAGAATAATTGAACCCCAGTTACCCATGTTCAATGCTTTTTGAACATTATCGGTACTGATACCAGCTGAATCGCTCACTTTTACAAAAAAAGTTCCGATAATAGAGAATATGATACCGGCAGCAGCAATAAGCATTGGTAAAAGAATAGGAGCATATCCGCCAAACTGATCAATTGATTTTGTTTCTTGACCTAATACCATTGTTGCCAGCACTGTTGCTACATAAGATCCGAACAAATCGGCACCCATGCCTGCTACGTCACCAACATTATCACCTACGTTATCGGCAATGGTGGCCGGGTTACGTGGATCATCTTCCGGAATACCGGCTTCCACTTTACCAACAAGGTCGGCGCCTACATCGGCAGCTTTTGTATAGATACCTCCACCTACACGTGCAAATAATGCAATCGATTCCGCACCGAGCGAAAAGCCAGTTAATACTTCGATAGTTTTAATCATTTCATCAGAATTCGCTGCAGCATCAGGAGCAAAGAAATGTTTCAGGATAATGAACAATCCACCTAAACCTAAAACTGCCAAACCTGCTACACCCAATCCCATCACAGAACCACCTGTAAATGAAACAGACAAAGCTTTTGATAAACTTGTTCTGGCAGCATTGGCTGTACGAACATTGGCTTTGGTGGCTATTTTCATTCCAATATAACCTGCAACGGCACTACAAACAGCTCCAATAATAAAGGCAACAGCAATAGTGAAGTGAGAGTTAGGATTCCTTGTTGCCATGTACCCTAACAAGATGGCTACAATAATTACAAAATATGAAAGGATCTTCCATTCGGCTTTTAAGAAGGCCATAGCACCTTCTGCGATGTAATTACTGATCTCTTTCATTCGGTCGTTACCGGCGTCTTGTTTTGCTACCCATTTGAATTTTACAAGGGTATATAACAATCCCAGTAGACCCATTGCCGGAACGGCATAAAACAAACTGTTCATAAGCGAAGTTGAGTTTATTTATTTTTTAACAGGTGGGCAAAAATAGGGTAAAAGCAAATACATACCCGTAAAAACAGGTATGTATCAATGAAGTATGAAAAATATGTTAGTATTATTCCTCTAGCCTTGTAGTGTCGGATTTACCCGTGAATACAGATGTGATCTGCCTTGCAGCGTAAATGTTGCGGTTATATTTGTTACCAAGTATAATTAATGTAGCGGTATCGTTGATCAACCTCGTAAATACAGTATTGTTACCATGCCACCATCCGTTGTGATAAATTATGGTTCCTTCATTCTCATCAATCAGCATTCTCCAGCCTAATCCATAATTGTGCTTGCTTTTGTTTTCATGGCTGAAAGGCTGAAACGCCATATCAAGAGTGGCTTTACTAACGAACGTTCCTTCGTATAAGGCCCTGTCCCATAATAAAAGATCCCTTGGGGTGCTATACACATTCTTATCGCCATATACACAATCAAGCTTTTCCAATTTAAAAGGAGCTTTATTAGCCTGATAAGAAGGAATGTACTTAGCCGTATCTGCAATACTGAAAATGTAGCTGTTGTGCATACCCAGTTTGGTAAACACACTATCCTGCATGTACTTAGGAAAAGGTTGCTGTGTTATTTTTTCAATGATCAGCGCCAGTAAAGCATAGTTGGTATTGCAATAATGAAAGCCCCTATCTGGCAAAGCTTGTATGGCCGGCTTATTGGTGATCATAAAATTTAATACATCCTGGTTGGTGGCAAAGCCTTTGAAGGATGGTGCGGAAGATTTGATCACTCTAACTACTCTCACCCATTTTCCTCTCTTATTTCTAACCCTGGTTACTTCAGTTTTCTTATCATCCATAAAATACACGTAATTGGGTAAGCCGCTTCTGTGCGAAAGCAACAATTTTATGGTTACGTTCTGATAAGGAAATTCAGGGAAATATTTTTGAACAGGATCATCAAGGCCTAGCTTACCTTCTTCCCATAAATGAAGGATGGTCATCCCCGTAAATGTTTTAGAGATAGAAGCCAGGTGAAAGGGGGTAACAGGCGTTATGCTATCCTTCGTTTTATAATCATAAATGCCATGATAATCTTCAAACACAACCTCTCCATTTTTGGCCATTAAAATAGCACCATTGAAACCTCGCTGTATCAAAAGTTTTTGGTACAACGGAGCGATTTCCTCTGCATATTGTTCCTTCTCTTCTTTGCTTATCGGTTTAAAATGAAAGGTATTTGTATGAAGCGTTGAATCGGATGGTTTCTTTTCTTTAGGCGACGAGCATGATAAGAGTAATATAGATAGAATGGGTACGATCATGGTACGGTACATAATGAAATGTTTGCGAAAGCGGCAAATATAAAAGAATAAAATTCTTATGAATTGTTATAACGTGCAAAAGTGGAAAAAAGCATGTGGCGTTCATTAATAAATATGGTTTATTTTCGCGGCCATGAGCAAGCAATCTACCAGTTACCCCAAAGAAAAGATCAATATTCTTTTTCTTGAAAATATCAGCGATAAAGCTGTACAGCACTTCAAAAACAATGGCTATACCAATGTTAAAAAACTCTCCGGTGCATTAAGTGAAGATGAGTTAATAGCGGCAGTAAAAAATGTTCATTTGTTAGGCATCCGCTCCAAAACGCAGATTACTGAAAAAGTGTTAGAGGCTGCTACCAAGCTGCAAGCCATTGGTTGTTTTTGTATTGGCGTAAACCAGGTGAACCTGAAAGCCGCTACTAAACGTGGTGTTGCTGTGTTTAATGCCCCTTACAGCAATACGAGAAGTGTTGCTGAATTAGTTATTGCCTTATCTGTATTGCTGATCAGAAAGATCGTTGATAAAAATAAGGCCGCACATGAAGGTATATGGCAAAAAGATGCGAAAGGTAGTTTTGAATTGCGTGGTAAAACATTAGGTATTATTGGTTACGGAAATATCGGTTCGCAGGTAAGTGTGCTGGCTGAAGCTTTTGGTATGAAAGTGAATTTTTATGATGTAGAAACAAAGCTTCCGCTGGGCAATGCAAGCCAGGGAAAAAGTTTAAAAGAGTTAGTTGCTACGAGTGATGTGATTTCTTTGCATGTTCCTGAAACAGCACAAACAAAAAACCTGGTTAATAAAAGCCTTATCAAGAACTTTAAACCCGGCTCAATTTTGATTAACTATGCAAGGGGAGAAGTGGTTGATCTGAAGGCATTGAGTGTTGCCTTGAAAGAAGGGTTGATCAGTGGAGCAGCGATTGATGTATTTCCGTGGGAACCTGAGAAAAACGGAGACCGGTTTGAAACTCCATTGCAAGGATTATCAAACGTAATTCTTACACCACATATCGGCGGTTCTACAGAAGAAGCCCAGCAGAATATTGGAGAAGATGTAAGCGCCAAACTTTTCAATTATCTTGAAAGGGGCATCACAACAGGTTCTCATACGGTTCCTCCCATCAGCTTACCTCCGGTGGAAGGTGGGCATCGTATCTTACATATTCATAAAAATGTACCTGGTGTTTTAAGTGCCATCAATACACAGCTTTCTAATCATAATATTAATATTCTTGGTCAATACTTAAAAACCAATGATGAGATTGGTTATGTTGTGCTGGATGTAGATAAAAAGCTTTCTAACCAGGCGCTGGAATTATTGAAGCAGGTAAAAGAAACGATTAAAGTAAGAATGTTGTATTAAATTTAGTGATAAGTTTAATGCATGAAACGATTCTTACTTGCTGCTAATTTTATGTTGATATCCTTGTGCAATGTTGCAGCACAAGGATATTTTATTTCAGGAATTGTTTTGGATAGTGCAAGCAAACGTCCGATTAACAATGCTTTGGTACTGATCGATGGAACAACTCAAATGCAGCTCACGGATAGTTCAGGCACATTCAAATTCACAATGCAGGATAAAGAGCCCGCAACCGTACTTGTTGCCAGGAAAAGTTATCAGACTGAAGCTTATGAAGCAAAAGGAGATAGAAACATTTCCATGCGTTTTTATCTTTTTAAAAGTAAAAATATCCCAGTTAATTCTCCGCAGGTTGAGAAGAATGCACCGCAATTTCAGTCACTATTTTTACAGCATCTCTTAGGCAATTCCAGTATTACCCAATCCTGCGAAATATTGAATCCCGGCGACCTTAGATTTTCCATAGATGAAACAAATCAAAGGGTTTTGGTTGTTGGTGTTGCACCGATTCAAATTATCAACGAACCCATGGGTTATTTATTAAACACGATAGTTGATGATTTTACCTTTTCATTGAGAAGTAATGCCGAAGAAACGAACGTATTCATAGGCTTCAAGTCTTTAACGTCTTCTAATCCAACAGTACTTGATCGGTGGAAAAACAATCGGTCTGCGGCATATAAAGGATCCTTTATGCATTTTATCAGGGCCTTATGTGCGGGAAGGGTAGAAGAAGAGGGCTTTAATGTTTCATTGATTAAACGAGTGTATGAAGATGATCCTAATTATACAAATGAATTTAAAGTAAGAGATAGAAAAGGAGAAGAACAATTCCGCTTGCCAGGTGGAAATATGATTGTAAAAAAGTATGTGGATATCATAGATAATTCCTCTAAATCAGAGTTAGCGTTGGCAAAGTTTGATTCTGTTAGTCATGAATGGAAATTAAATAACCACCATTCAATGATGCGTGTTGTATACAATACGTATTTCGGATGGTTTAATGATATGGATGCAGTGGAAAAAGCAAGTGCTGCTTACGATTATCTCTTAGATGCAGAAGGAAAGCCTGTTTCATTGATAGTGGATCATGAATCCTCTCCCTGTATCATTTATAAAAGCGGGAGAATTAAAAAGAGTGGAAGCATGATTTTCCTGGGTTATTGGAGCCAGCATGATCTTGCTACATCTTTACCTTTTGATTATCAACCCTGATTTATTTTATTTAAATGTGGCTATTATTTGCTTAAGGGCTTTAATTTCTTCTGCATTTACACCATCTATAAAATGTTCTTCTTCTATATCGTGATTAATAAATTGCATACCACCGGGAAAAAGTTTCCTGGCAGAAGTATGAAATTCAGTTGCTCCTGTTATTGCTTTTAAGCCAGCTATGTTGCTGCTTTTAACACCGCTACCCGGCATGATGATGATACGTTCTCCGGCTTGGTGCACTAATTGCTGAATTAATTGCTGTCCTTCAATAGCTGTAGTTTTTTGCCCACTAGTTAAAATACGCTGGCAACCGCAACTGATAATGTCTTCCAGTGCTTGCAATGGCGCCGCACAACGATCAAATGCCCTGTGAAAGGTTACTTCCAGCGGATAAGCCAGTTCAACCAATATTGAATTTCTTTCAATATCTATTTTCCCATCTGGTTTGAGTATGCCAATTACCACTCCTTCAAATCCTAATTCTTTGCATAGTAAAACATCTTTTTTCATGGCTTTAAATTCATCTGCACTGCAATCAAAATCACCGCCACGCGGTCTTATCATAGGAAATACAGGTATCGTTATTTTTTCTCTTATTACTCTTAATGTTCCGTAAGATGGTGTTGTTCCGCCATTAGCATAGTTCTCGCAAAGCTCCAGCCTGTCTGCACCGGCATCCTGCGCTGCGATGGCTGTAGCAATATTGAACACACAAATTTCTAATAAGTGTTGTTGCTCATTCATCATAAAATATGTTTGCCTGGTTCTAAAAAGTTTTTATCATCTGCATAGCATACTGCATAACTAAAACCTTTCTGAATACAGTACCCGCCGTATTCTCCTCGTTTATTCAATGCAATAAAACCCACCTGTATCTCCTTACTTTTTGCTGCACCTTTAATCCTAATAATCCTTTCAACGGCTTTCCTGCAAGCTTCTTCGGGATGCAGGCCCTGGCGCATCAGCTCAACCACTGTATGCGATCCGGCTATTCTTATGATATCTTCACCCTGACCTGTAGCGGTTGCAGCACCCACTTCATTATCTACAAATAAGCCCGCCCCGATGATAGGTGAGTCGCCAACTCTTCCCCGCATTTTAAACGCCATGCCGCTGGTAGTGCAACTGCCACTAAGGTTGCCATTGGCATCTAAGGCTATCATGCCAATCGTATCATGGTTGAGCGGGTTGCTACCTGGGAAGGGCGGATTGAAAGGACCATGGCCTTTACTGTTTTCAATATTGATCACCGGTTTGTATTCGCTTTTTATTAGCCAGTTTTTATAAGTTTTTTCTGCTTCTTCACTTAGCTTTTGTTCTTCCAGCGGAAAACCCTCTTCTATGGCAAATTGCTGAGCCCCACTACCCACCAGCATTACGTGAGGTGTTTTTTCCATCACCCTTCTTGCTACGCTTACAGGATGTTTAATTCTTTCCAGATAAGCTACAGAACCACAATTGGAATACTCATCCATAATGCTGGCATCCAGGGTAACATATCCATCTCTGTCTGGATTGGCTCCTAAACCTACACAGCAGTTTTGGGATGATTCAGTTACACGTACGCCCTGTTCAACGGCATCCAAGGCCCGGCCTCCTTTTTTAAGCACTGCCCATGCGGCTTTGTTGGCCTCAATACCTGCATCCCAGGTGGAGATAACAATTGGTTTTCGTATACTGCCTAAACGTTTGGAAGTAAATGAGGATAATGAAATACCATACAATCCTAAGGAGCTTAACTGTAAAAAATTTCTTCTCAGCATATAATCGTATTTGATGAAAGATAAGCATATTTTATACGCAGCCATTAACTCAACCACAACATCCATTTTATCTCTTGCGTTACATTAGTTTTGCCTGCTAATTGCTTGTTAAACTTACGTTCATCAACTTATCTTTGTTAAAAATAAAAAGTATGCCATCATTTGATATTGCCAGTAAAGTTGATCTTCAAACCCTGGATAATGCTATCAATACTGTTAAGAAGGAATTGCAGGGCCGCTTTGATTTTCGTGATTCGCATGTGGCGATAGATTTGAATAAGAAAGATTTAGTGGTGAATGTGGAAGTGGAAAGTGATATGAAAATGAAGCAGGTAATTGATGTGATCATCAGCCGATCTATGAAACAGGGTATTGATGCGAATGCTTTTGACTTTAGTAAGGATGCTTATCCCAGTGGCAAAGTGGTAAAAAAAGAAATATCCGTTAGAAATGGGTTGAAACAGGAAGACGCCAAGAAAATAGTAAAAGCCATTAAAGATAGCGGATTGAAAGTGCAGGCAGCTATCATGGATAATATCATCCGTGTTACCGGGAAAAAGATCGATGATTTGCAGGAAGTGATCGCTTTGTGCAGGGCCGGAAACTTTGGTGTGCCCCTTCAATATGAAAATATGAAAAGCTAAAAACCTTTCGGGACATAGCTTTCGGACTACTTTAATTTGATTTGGCAAAAAAAACGATGCAACCTATCTTTACCAGCCGAAAATTCGGAAAAATCTATTTTAAATAATCGTACGGCCAAATCCGTACAACCTAAAATCAAACAAATGAAACAAGGTATCCATCCAGAAAGCTACCGTTTTGTAGTTTTCAAAGACATGAGTAACGGTCATTCTTTCTTAAGCAAATCAACAGCTTCTTCTAAAGAAACAGTTATGTGGGAAGACGGCAATGAGTATCCTGTAATTAAATTGGAAATTTCTAACACATCTCACCCTTTTTACACTGGTAAAAATGTGTTGGTTGATACTGCTGGTCGTATCGACAAATTCAAGAAACGTTACGAGAAGAAAAAATAAACTTCTTCAGTATAAAAATCAAAGTCCCGCCTTGGCGGGACTTTTTTATTGCTAAAAATATTCTCTTTTTTAGAGGGTATAATTCCTGGCACCAAACAAAAGGCTGCCGATTCTTACCATGGTGCTTCCTTCTTCAATGGCAATGGTATAATCTCCGCTCATACCCATAGAAAGTGTATTAAGTGTAAAGTGATGGTTGTTGAGTGTATTGAAGATGGATTTTAAGTGTTTAAATTCATGCCGCACCTTACTCATATCTTCTGTAAAGCTGGCCATTCCCATCAACCCGATAACCTGAACATTCTTTAATTCAGATAATATTGCAGAATCTAGTTGCAGCAACTCATCTTCACTAAAGCCGAATTTTGTTTCTTCCTGTGCAATATGAACTTGTAACAGGCAATTAATGATCTTGTTGTGTTTAGCTGCTTGTTTATTGATCTCCTGTAAAAGTTTAAGGCTATCTACACCATGAATCAGATGCACAAAAGGGGCGATGTATTTTACTTTATTGCTTTGTAGGTGACCAATAAAGTGCCAGCGAATATCTTTGGGCAATACCGCTGCTTTATCCACCAGCTCCTGCACATAGTTTTCTCCAAAATCTCTTTGTCCTAATGCATATAACGCCTCAATATCTTCAGGCGGTTTGGTTTTACTAACGGCTACAAGGGTTACCTGCTGTTGGTTTAATTCCGTTACAATTTGTTGATATGCTGTTGTATTTACTGCCATAGCTATTCGTTAATAATAGCTGTAAAGGTATTGCAGAAGCAGTAAAGAAAAAGCCCGGGTAAACACCCGGGCCGTACTTGATAATTGATTGTGAATTATTTTAAAATGTTTCTGCTGATCACAATACGCTGCACTTCACTGGTACCCTCGTATATCTGCGTAATCTTAGCATCACGCATCAGGCGTTCTACATGGTACTCTTTCACAAATCCATAACCACCATGTATTTGTACCGCTTCAACGGTGGTCCACATGGCAGTTTCACTTGCAAATACTTTTGCCATAGAGGAGCTGAGATCATAATTAAGATTATTATCTTTTTCCCATGCTGCTTTCAAACAAAGTAAACGGGCTGCTTCTATTTTGGTAGCCATATCTGCCAGCTTAAATTGTATGGCTTGGTGTTGTGCAATTTCCTTGCCAAACGCTTTTCTTTCCTTTGAATATTTTAAAGAAAGTTCATATGCGCCGCTGGCAATACCTAAAGCCTGCGATGCAATACCAATACGTCCTCCGGCTAATGTTTTCATAGCGAATTTGAAACCGAATCCATCTTCGCCAATCCTGTTCTCTTTAGGTACTTTTACGTCATTAAATAAAATTGAATGTGTATCACTGCCACGTATACCCAATTTATTTTCTTTAGCGGCAACTGTTACGCCAGGCCAGTTTTTCTCTACGATTAATACGTTGATACCATGCGATCCTTTGGCAGGATCTGTTTGTGCAATTACTAAATACACACTGGCTGATGAACCGTTGGTGATCCAGTTCTTTGTACCATTCAATAAATAATAATCGCCTTTGTCTTCGGCTGTGGTTTTTTGAGAAGTAGCATCGCTGCCCGCTTCAGGCTCACTCAACAAAAATGCCCCGATATACAATGCTCCATCTTTCTTTCCTTGTGCAAGTGGTGTAAGGTATTTTTCTTTTTGTGCCTCGGTGCCAAACTTTTCAAGTCCGTAACATACCAAACTATTGTTCACACTCATACAAACGCTTACACTGGCATCAATTTTACTGATCTCTTCCATGGCCAGTACATAACTGATCGTATCCATACCGGCACCTCCATATTTGGGGTCCACCATCATTCCCATAAAACCCAGGTCGGCCAGTTGCATTACTTGTTCTTTAGGAAATTTCTGTTGTTCATCCCGTTCAATAACACCGGGCAAACATTCATTAATAGCAAAGTCTCTTGCAGCTTTCTGAATCATCAAATGTTCTTCTGAAAATTGAAAATGCATAGCGTGAATCTTTTTTTTCAAAACAAAAATAAGGATTGAAAACTTATAACCTAACAATTGTTAGTTTCAATGCGAACTATTTTTGGGAACTGTGTTACCAGCCGCTGTTTTTCATGGCTTCGGCTGTTGAGTCGCACTCTTGTACTTCCAGATTAATAAGCATCACATATACTTTTTCTCCAGGTTGTACAGAACACTTTTATCTGCATAATTCAAATTGCGGGTGGTATCCTGCATAAAATGCCGCTTAAAGGAACGGATCGCAGCAGTAGAATCTTTAACATCATAACCGATGATGCGTAAGGCAATGAGTGGGTTGAAATCAGCGGGAATAGTATCTCTTATCTCATCATACCAAAGGCCAAAACCCCTCTCAGATAAGAGTTTCCAGGGGAAACGAAAATTCGGGTCGTTCTTTCTTTTGGGTGCTATATCACCGTGACCAATAAAGTTTGCAGTAGGAATATCATAGTTTTTCTTTAATTGTGCCAGCAAGCTTAGCAAACTATTGATCTGTAAACTATCAAAAGCTTCAAAGCCATTATTATCCAATTCAATTCCAATGGATGCAGAGTTCACATCTATCAGGTTACCCCAGCGGCTCACACCGGCGTGCCATGCCCGCATATAATCGTTCAGCATATGATGAACAGTCCCGCCTTTACAAATCACATAATGTGCACTTACCTTAGAAGCTTCTGTAGTAAATGTGGTAAGCGTTTCCGGGCAGCCGTTCTGGGCTGTATGATGAATGATAACGAAGTTGGGTTTGCGAAGATTGAAATTGGTGGTACCGCTAAACCACTGTGGAGCTTTCAGTGAATCATTGGCTTCAACAACAGGTAAGGATTTTATGTTTTTCAATAAAGCGCTGGTTTCTTTCTTGTAAATTTTATTAGAGGTGGCATAAGGATTATGAGAACATCCGTACACCAACATAACAAAAAACAGGAGGGAAAGAATAAAGGCTTTATTCATGCGCTAATGAATTGGTTACATACGATAGCAAACAGCATTGATGTTCATACCGGCGCCTACGGAGGCAAACATGATCACATCGCCTTTATGCAGCTCATGCTCCGGCATTTGCTGTTTTTTTACAAGATCGAACAGGGTTGGTATGGTAGCAACCGAACTGTTACCCAGTTTATGTATGCTCATGGGCATAAAGTGGGGCGGTAATGTTTCTAATCCACACAATTTCAGTAAACGTTGGGTAATGCCTTCGTCCATCTTTTCATTGGCCTGGTGAAGGAATACTTTTTTAAGATCTTTTATATCGATACCGCTTCTGTCAAGACAATCTTTCATGGCCACCGGTACATATTTCATGGCGTATTCATATACTTTTCTTCCTTTCATTTTAATGTAGCGTATACGTGTATCTGAACCGGGGAAAAAGGATTTACCCATATACAGGTAATCCAGTTCTTCCATACAATGAGCCTGGACAGCAGTAGATAAAACACCGCTGTTGCCAGCTTCTTCTTCTGTTTTCGCCTGCACAATACAAGCACCTGCGCCATCGGAAAAGATCATACTGTCCCGGTCGTACACATCAATCACCCTCGATAAGGTTTCTGCACCTATCACCAAACAGGTTTTAGCAATACCCGCTTTGATAAAGGCATCAGCCTGTATCACTCCCTGCACCCATCCGGGGCAGCCAAATAAAATATCGTAAGGAATGCAATGCGGATTTTTAATGCCCAGTTTATGTTTAACACGTGAAGCCAAGGCAGGCATGGCATCTGTTTGAATGGTATGTTTCAACACATTGCCAAAATTGTGCGCCACGATAATCTGATCAATTGTTTCTGCGTCTATTCCTGCATCAGCAATTGCTCTTTCCGCTGCAATGCAGGCCAGATCTGATGTGTTTAAGTCTGGCGAGGCATATCTTCTTTCCTCAATTCCAGTGATGGCTTTAAATTTTTCCGCAACAATATGTGGCGGTACTTCAATGCGGTGATGGTCTTCTCCATAAAAATCGTGAGCGGCAAAATCCCTGTTGGTCTTCATTTCTGTGGGTATGTACGAGCCTGTTCCTGTGATCACGGTTCTGATATGATGCATGGGGTTACTGTTTTAGTAGCTGATGCTAAATGTACTGATTGTATGTTCACTATCGTGTAATAGATACATATTTTTTATCCTCTCAAGTTTTACTTGAAAATACAACAAGCACAACAACAGAAAAAGAAAGTTTTAATTTTATAGCAACCTTTTATCTTTTTTATACGATTAGAAAGCAACACAAATTCTGCACTGTTTGAAACTTGATGATCTGCATAGTATCATTCAGGGATGTATTGCCCTGGAAAGGCAAAGCCAGAAAGCATTTTATGCTCGTTTCTATGGCTTTGCAGCTGCGATATGTATGCGGTATGCAAACAACGAAGAGGATACGATAGAAATGGTGAATGATGGTTTTTTAAAAATTTTTAAGGAATTACATGCTTTCAAGCCCGTATTCTCAAACGAAGAGGTGTCTTTGAAAGGATGGATGAAAAGGATTATGGTGAATACAGCTATCGATCATTACCGGAAATACTACAAACGCCAGCTTTTAATAGATGCCCGGGAAGATAAAGCGATCTCGGTAGCACAGCATGGCGAAAGTTCGATAGATAAGTTGTCGTATGAGGAACTGCTGAAAGTAGTGCAGCAGTTGTCGCCAGGCTACAGGGCCGTATTTAACCTGTATGTGATAGATGGGTTGAGCCACGAGGAAATTTCGGCTGAGTTAGGCATATCGGTTGGTACTTCCAAATCTAACCTGGCTAAAGCAAGAGTAAACCTTCAAAAAATGCTGCAAAGCATGAACAGGATAGCGGTATGAATGAATTGAATGATAAACATATTGAGCAATTGCTGAAAGAGGCGGCTGGTAAGTATGAGCCAGACCTACCGGAAGAGGCATGGAGTAAAATGAATGTTTTGCTGGATGCCCATTTTAGCAAAAAGAAAAGGCGCTTTATTTTCTGGTGGTGGCTGCTGCCCGGTCTTTTGATAGCAACAGCTGGAATATATTACGGCAGTACTTTTTTTCATAAATCTATCTATAATGCTATTGCTAAAGAACAAAGTTCAAATACGAAGCGGGATAACAAAGGGATGAAGCTGATACCATTAAGAGAGCATGCTGATTCAGTTGAAAAGGCTACTAACAAGCAAATGAGTTCTGCGATGATGCAGGATACAACTTCTGCTATGGTGTTTTCAGAATTGAAAGGAGCGAGAAAAAGTATATCTCTTCAAAACAGGCCGGTTTATGTTCATGTAACGTCGGGAGGTATGGTTAAACCAGCAGCATCTTTGAATGAACTGCACAACCATAAAGCCATAGCTCATTCAACAGAACAACATCCTGTTAATGAAAAGAAATCTTTTGCATCTTCGGCTGTTAAAACTGTTACAGAAGATGCCGGTAATACCAATGATAAGAATGCTGAGGAAAAGCAAGCGTTATTAACTCCGGGTTCAAATATTATAAAGAAGGATAGCATACCAGTTTCGCTGAAACAGGGCGACACGCTGCAACAGCCTGCCCCGAAAAAGCATGCAAATAAGAGCAATAAGGAACTCAGCCGCTGGTCCATTGCGGCAACCGGTGCTCTTGATGCCAGTTTTATTCATTTGTCTTCTATAGAAAAATTAGCTGTTCAGTATGGGGTTGGGGCTATTTACCGCATCAACCAAAAGTTAAGTATCGGAACCGGTTTTTATGCAGGTAAAAAAGTATACAGTGCAAGGAAAGAGGACTATCGTTTTGATAAATCTGTAACGCCTTCTTACTACAATTATATACAGGCAATTAATGCTGATTGTTACGTATATGATATACCTGTGTATGTGAGGTATAACGTAAGATCAGCTGCTAAATATACCATTTACAATACCGTTGGATTCTCTTCCTATATCATGAAACGAGAAACCTATAATGTGTTAGCTGATTATGGTAGTACATCGGCTTATCATGAATGGTACTATTCCAACCGGAATGCCCATCTGTTTTCAGGTTTGAAGTTGTCTGTAGGTTATGAGAGTGCGCTGAGTAAAACTTTGTTCCTGTCTGTTGAGCCTTACTGGAATGTTTCTTTACGCGGTGTAGGTGAGGGCGCCGTTCGTTTGTCTTCTTTTGGTTTGCAAACCAATCTTCGCTACAATTTTTTAAAGAAGAAAAGAAAATGAGAATCCACAGTTAAGATAGCTGGTTCGTGTTGGATTTGTGTTAAGGGGCTGCCGAAAGGCAGTCCTTTTTTATTGTGAAAGTTTTTTATCGCGGCAACCAGGTATCTATGTTTTTCGTATTGATTGTTATTAGCGTTTTAAAAGAAAGAAGAGAGTGCTATGAAAAACCTTTAAGTTATAGTTCACTTCATTAATATCTAAGCTTTCTTCTTTCTTCATAAGTGCTATTACGTTGTAATTATTTCACTTAAATAAAATGATCATGGACAGAAGAGCATTTATCGGTAATCTTAGCGTACCATTTGTAGCTGCATGTGCAGCGTGTCTTTCAGCATCCTGTGGAAAGTCTGCCAGTTCTCCTGCCAACAGTAGCGGTACAGGAACAGGAACCGGTCCCACGAGTTTTAATGTAGACCTAGGCTCGCAGATAACCAATGTTGGTGATTCCCTTGTTCAAAATGGGGTGATCATTGTTCGAACTGCATCGGGCAATACAGCATCATCTTTCGCTGCTGTACAGGTTGCCTGTACGCACCAGGGAACTTCTATCGGGTATGAAAAATCAGCTAATGATTTCCTTTGTCCCAACCACGGCAGCCGCTTTGCATTGGATGGTTCAGTGATCAACGGGCCGGCTACCAATCCTTTAAAAAAATACAATATTGCCATTAGTGGCAGTACTATGACGATCTCGGGATAAAAATGATCAGGTTACATTTTGTATTACGGCGTTAAAAGACTTTAGTCCCAATACTTTTTCTGAGATAAAGCCTTCAGCATAATCAACGCCAATGCGTTTGCCCAGCATCATTGCTCTGGCTTTAACCGATTCGAGGAACTGGGGAGAAGATATATAAGTGGCCGGTTCATCGGTATTCGTTGTGGCAGGCGTATGAAACTGTGTGGTGTAACAAAGTATTGATTGTAATTTTTGTTCGAAGTAGGAAGAAATATCAATTACAAAGGAAGGCTGAATAAACCTGTCTTGTATGTAATGAAAAACATAGGAAGGCCGCCAGGCTTGTTGTGGTTGCTGGTAATTATCGAAGGTTTCTATTTTTCGTAATCCGGAGAGAAAAGCGGCATCTGCAAGAAGCTTGGCACTTCTCCCATGATCGGGGTGGCGGTCTTCGGGAGCATTACACAAAATAATATCGGGCTGGTAAGTTCTGATGGCCTGTATCACTTTACGTTGATGCACTTCATCATTCTGAAAAAAACCATCGGCCATCTTCAGGTTTTCCCTGATGCTAACTCCCAACACTTTTGCAGCATCTGCCGCTTCCTGTTTTCTCGTTTCTATCGTACCCCTTGTGCCCAGTTCACCCTGTGTAAGATCGATGATGCCTACTTTTTTCCCTTCCGCAATGGCGGCTGCTATAGTACCGGAGCAACCTAATTCCACATCATCGGGATGAACGCCAAAAGCCAGTATATCCAGTTTCATAATTTCCAATTTTCACGCAAATGTATTTGAATTGCAGCATAGTGCTTCAGCAGTTGAAGTGTGCGACGCAAGGAATGCTTATTAAAGTACCGCAGCCGGTAACATATATCCGCTTATGCCATAAAGATGAGTCACTCTGAAGAAGAGTGACTCATTTAGTTTTATTTTTTCAGCTTCGCATAATCGAAAACGATGTTGCAGAAGGCTTTTACACCCACATCGAGCATACTGTCGTCTATGTAAAAATCAGGTGTATGGTGTGGTGGTGCTTTTCTTGGATCCATTCCTTTGGGCATACCGCCGAGGTTAAAAAAGAAAGCAGGGGCTTTTTCACCAAAGTAGGAAAAATCTTCAGCGCCTGTGGTCCAGTTCTCTTCCTGCACATTATTTTTCCCGGCAGCTGTTTCAAGAGAAGGAAGCATCATTTTTACCAGATCGGGATTGTTATAGGTTACCAGTGTTTTGGTATCGATGCTAACTTCCGCCGTTGCACCTGAGGCTTCGGCTATTTTGGTAGCTGTGGTTCTAATGCGTTCATGCACTTCCTGTTGCATCCTGCTATCCAGGGTTCTGATAGTACCCTGCATGGTTAATTCTTCGGGGATGATATTGGAGCGAACACCACCATTAATAACACCAACGGTAATTACTACCGGGGCTTTGGTAAGCTCTTCCTGCCTGCTTACGATGGTTTGCAGGCCGTTAATGATCTGTGCACCTACAACAATGGGATCGATGCCGCTCCAGGGCTGCGAGCCATGACTTTGTTTGCCTTTTACTTTAATGGTGAACCAATCGGAGCTTGCCATGAAAGAACCAGACTTGTATTTAATGGTGCCGATCTCTGTTTGAGAACTGATATGCAGCCCGAAGATCGCATCAACTTTGGGATGATCCATTACGCCTTCTTTCACCATCAATGGAGCACCCCCTTCTTCATTACCCGGAGGGCCTTCTTCTGCCGGCTGGAAGATGAATACAACCGTACCCGGTAATTCCTTCTTCATTTTAGCTAAAGAAGCCGCAGTACCCAATAAAATAGCCACATGGCTATCGTGGCCACAGGCATGCATCACACCCACTTTCTGGCCGTTATATTCGCCTGTAACCTTTGAGGCGAAAGGTACTTTCACTCTTTCTACCACAGGCAAGGCATCCATATCGGCACGCAGCGCTACAACGGGGCCCGGCTTTGCGCCGTGTAAAATACCTACAACCCCTGTTTTAGCAATTCCTTTCTTTACTTCAATTCCCCAGGCCTGCAAATGTGCGGCCACAAAGTTCATGGTGTTGTACTCCCTGTTAGAAAGTTCGGGATGTTCGTGGAGATATCTTCTCCAGTGTATCACAGAATCGTTGATGGCCTTTGCATTGGAGGCAATGGTGCTGCTGATGCTCTGTGCCATGGCCATCAATGGCAGTATACACAGCAGTGTAATCAATGGTTTCTTTCTCATGTGCAGTTTATTGTTTGATGAAGGTATATGGATCGAATTCTACAAAGTCGTTTGCTTTAATGCTGATGGAATGAACGGTATTATTCTCTGTTGTAAAACTAGTAGAGAAGATGCCAAAAGCCGCATTGTTATAACTTAACATCCATTCATTATTATCCATGTATTGCAGGGAAGCCGTGAGATTGTTGTGTCCATTGAATTTGATGAAGAGGAGGCCTTTGTCTTTAGCTGTTATGCTGATAGTACCATACAATTCATTTTTATAAGTTCCTGTATAGGCTGTTAATGGGAGAGAAGGTGTATTGCCTTTAATCCTTGCCTTCCATTGTTGTACCTGTTCAAAACTTTCTTTGTTTTGTTTTTGTGCTGCCGGTAAAGCCTGTTTGCTCCTGTTGATATATGGCTGGTTGAGGTAGGCATCCAGTATTTGATAACGCAGTAGTTCGAAGAAAGCCTGGTTATCCTGGTTGGTTAAGATAGTGATGCCCAGGTTTTCTTCTGGTACAAAGCATGTGTTGGTAACAAACCCGAATGCACCGCCGGTGTGCCAGAATACCTGCTTGCCATTATAATCCATCATAAAAATACCCAACCCGTATCCCATAAAATGCGTATTGCCTCTTTTGTTGCTTGATATGATGGTATTCATTTCCCTTGTTCTGCTGATCACCGGCCAGGGGATGATCTTTTTGCCTTCGTAGCGACCACTGTCGAGTTGCATGATCAGCCATTTGGAGAGGTCCTTCACGCAACTAACAATACTGCCTGCCGGGGCCAGGTTATCTACATGATCGTAAGGGATACGTTGTAGATGATCGGAGAACGAAGTGGTATAAGGTCTTGCTGCATCAGGCATTTCTTCCATATTACGACCCAGGGTATGGGTATTTGTCATGCCCAGCGGAGCGATGATACTATCATACACATATACTTCCCAGGGTTTACCCGTTACCTGTGGAATGATCTCCCCGGCAGTTAAAAAGCAACTGTTGCAGTAGCCGAAATCCTGCCTGAAATTTCCTTCCGGTTTCAGTAGCCGCATTTTCTGCATGATCTGCTGACGCGATAGGTTACCATCCCAAAAAGTAAAATCTCCCTGGAAGGTTTTAGTACCCAAATGATGGGATAACATATCCCTGATGGTTACCAGTGCGGTAGTATGTTCATCAAATAAACGGTAGGAAGGGAAGTAGTTTGTGATCTTATCATTCAGTGAAAGCTTTTTATCATATTCCAGCTGTGCCAGGGCCGTTCCGGTAAAAAGCTTGCTGTTGCTGGCAATCATAAACAGGGTGTTCTCATCCACCGGCTCATGGGTGCTAATATCTTTCACACCATAGCCTTTCATTACAACCACTTTTCCGTCTTTCACAATGGCTATTGCGAGGCCGGGAATATTCCAGTCTTTTATGCCCTGCTGTATATAACTATCCAGATTATCCCTGATAAATGCAGGTTGGGCAATACTGTTGGCTACGCAGAAGAAGGACCATACCAGGATGGCACTAACGAATTTTCTCATGTAAGAATAGATTGATAAGGAAAGATAAGAAAGGTTGGTAAGTTATGAATGATAAATAATGACTGATGATTTATTTAGTTCACCGGAATGCCCCCTGAACTTATTTACCCGGCACAGATTATTCCTCCTTTCCATACATAGCGTATTGCAATCCTCCCCAGAGATGTTGCAGGAAAAGTGGATCGGTGTAGCAAGCATCTGTATGCCCAAGAGCGGTATAAAACATCCTGCCACCTTCGAAAGACTGGTACCAACTTATGGGATGCATGGAACCGTTCTGCCCGCCGCTATAACTGTTTTCATCTACAGTTAACAGGATATGAGCATGATCCAGTTGCAGCGACTTGAAATTATACCATTCATCAAAGTGTTTCCAAATGCCGGGCAGGGCTTTGGTAGCAATGAATGAAGAATCGGTTCGGTGTAACATAGCCTCCTGTTGCTTGGGATGACTTTTAAAATAAGCACCAATAAAGCTGTTATACCATGGCCAGCCGTACTCCGTATCTGTTGCCGCATGAATGCCAACAAAACCGCCACCATGATGTATGTACGATTGAAAAGCTTTTTGCTGTTCTTCATCCAGTACATCACCTGTAGTACTTAAGAAAATGATGGCTTTATATTTTTTGAGATTGTGTTCCGTAAACAGGGTAGCATTGGTGGAGGTATCAACGGCAAAACCATTGTCTTTTCCCAGTTGCTCGATAGCTTCAATCCCTTTTGGAATAGAAGCATGATGAAAGCCTTTTGTTTTGGAGAAAACAAGAATGCGGGGTGTTTTTTTATGAAAACCGAATAATAGTACAGTGCTTAAAAATAAAAGTACTGCAGTGAGTTTTTTAGCGTAGTTAAGAAGTGATGAGGGCATAACCATCTTTTTCAGCAAGATAAGATGAAAAGAAATGCGGAAGAGAAGTTATAAGAGATGAGTTGTGAATATTGTAAAGCTAAATCAGTACTGCTGTAAAACTGCAAGGTTCCGGCAGTAATAGCATTAACACCGGTAGCGTTTTTCAGTGCAAGACAGGGTGTAAAAAAGGCCATTTGTTCGGGATTTGTTCGGGTCTTGCTCGTATTTGATAGGGGACATGTTCGGGAGCTGCCGAACGTGACCCGAACAAGATACCTCTATGGTACGAACAAGGTAATAGGGAAACACGAACGATATCCATGTAAAGGTGCTGCAGGTTGCGTTGATATGCCTTAATGTGACAGGTTAGCACTTGAGAGCCTTAATTAGAATTTTTAGTTGTTTTAGATAATAATGCTTTTTGAAAAAGAATAATGTTTGGGAGAACTCATATAAAATCTTTATTTTTAAAATGCTTAATATAAAAAAAATTGAACTTTTGGCAATGAATAGCAGGTCTTATAAATTAGTAGTTCTAACTTTATTTTTAGTAGTTTTTCATTTTAATACCGGCTTTTCACAAAACGTATCATTTGGGGCATTAACGGGCAGAGCATTTGTAAATAATGATGCTGAAAATAAAACGATAATTGACGATTATAATTCCTCTCATTTCGTATTTCAAAACATCCCTTACGTGCAAAGGATCAGTTCGGTACGAACAAGTAATTTAAATACAAATGTATGGGGAGGCTTTTTTGAGTACAAACAGGTAGGGATCGAGGTTTTTTCTATTCATAACACTTACAATATGGTTGAAATCATCCCTGATTCTACTTATGGTAACAGAAATTTTAATATTAGCCAACATGTATTCAATTTCTCTGCCTACTACAAGTTCCTGAAACACTTCTTTATTCATCCATACCTTGGGACAGGGCTTCAACTGGACAATACGCGTTCGGTTGATAAGGATAACCAGGTTAGCACACATGCCAAAATAAACTTTCTTATTAATAGCGGGCTAAGTACTACTGTTTTTAAAAGGATCACATTAAAAGTGGGATATACCTACTCTTTAAATACTTATGTGTATGGTGGTATTGGTGTTTGTTTTTAAAAAAATGTAAGTTAGAGTATTAATTCAATAAAAACTACAGTGAGTAATAGATAAACTAAAATACATGGAAAATGAATGGTATATATACAAAGTGACTATCAGAAATCAATTAACTTCATTATTGCCTACGATGTTCTTTAATGTCATCCTTCTTTTCATTTTTATCTATTTGGAATTTAATTTGATTGCTATTTTTTTCACTCTGCTATTTTTCATTTTAATTGATACTCTACCAACCATTTTAGTTCATTTGAATTACCTGAAACATAATGGTAATTTGGTATTGAAAATTAATCCCAAGAAGAAATCTTTAATTTACATTACCACACATGATAGTTTCGAGTATAAGTTTGATGATATACTTTTAATTGAATATATAAGGTCTAGCACTTTCCATTCAGGAAAGTTTTCTTTTGGACAGTATAGATATTGTAGATTTTTATTTAAGGATAAAAAACGCTTAGTAATTACAAGTTTGATGATAAAAAACATTGATCAAATATTTGAAGATTTGTTCGGTAGAAAAATCGAGTGCAGCGGTAAAAAAATTTTATGCTTCATTGATGAAGGAGATTGATTTAATGATGAAGTGAGTTAGTTATTTCTTCTGCTTTTTTGCTAACTCTAACTTTTTTTAAATGTTAGTACAGCCCTAAGGATTTTCATTTTTCCGATACCATTTGATCAATTGCCAAATGATCTCCGGGCTAACTAAAGCGAGCAATGCAAATACAATTGGTGTATGCGATCCATTACCCGAGGTGCAGGAAGCGATCAAGGCTATCAATAAAACACTTAATGGCAACAGTATCATAATTGCAATACCCCAATTGTTCAGTGGTATTTTAAAAGGTCTTTTCTCATCGGGTGCTTTTATACGTAAAGCCAATAGGCTTATAAATTCAAGCAAAAGGCCGCCACCATACAGCGTAACATCAATAAATACAAGGTCTGAAAAGGTAAAGAGTATCATGAAGCTAACAATGGTCGCACAAATGAGAATGGAGATATAAGGTGTTTTGAATTTTTTATGTTCTGCATGAACGATCGCAGGCAATAACGCATCATCAGCCATCGCTTTTGGTATGCGGGATACGGATAGCAGTACGGCAAAGAATAATCCCACAGTACTGGCCATACCTCCAATAGCCAGTAAGGTACCCAGCCATTGACCGCCCAACTGTACACCCAGGTAAGGAAAACCATTATCCTTAAGAAAATTCAGATCGATACCTGAATGGCCGGCAGTTTGTAGCGCAAGAAAATAAACGATTAAAATACCAATGAAGGCAATGAGTGTTGACACGATATAAGTACGAACAGGCCTTTCCACTTCTTCTGCATAAGTAGATGCATTGTCCCACCCGATAAAATTCCACATAATGGTATATATCGCCATGCCCAAAGAAGAAAACTCTATTCCTTTTAGTGAAGGTTGTGGTAGTGCGATCATGGCTCCTTTATACACAAAAAAGGCTTTGCCGAAGAGAAGGAGAAAGGGAACTAAAACAATTAAACTTAACAGCAATGATGCTTTACCTACAGGTACAATACCTCGTATATTAAGGATAGCGCCGCTCCAGATGATGACCAGGCAGACGGGGATTTTGTAAGCAGCGATTTCGGGAAAGAAAAAAGTGGCATATTCAATGAATAATACAGGATAAATAGCAAGGTCTACGAATGTATATAACCAGGTCCACCATCCTTCATAAAATGCAAAACGTAATCCCAATGCTCTTTTTACCCATTGGTAATAGCCCCCGTTAACCGGCATCATACCATTCAGTTCATACACCGTTAGAATGGCCGGTATATCCCATAGCAGGGGAACGATCATCAATAGTAATAAAGCACCGTTTCTACCTGCATAGGTTAATAAAGGCTCCAATCCGTAGGGACCACCTGAAACGGTAAAGAAGATCACAGCAGCGAGGGGAAGATATTTCAGCTTTTTGCCTGTACGCTTCATAGAAAATGAAAGTATGGATTTTACAGAAAGGAGAGGTCTTTCTCTTATCTCCAACTCACCTTAGTAAGGTTATAACTGATCCGGGATCTATTAAAGCCGCACAGAATCGTATACAATCACTTTACTCCATAGATGACTGCAATTTTTAATAAATTCAAGATGTATGGGGTGATGCTGGTAAATTTCTTCTTCCTCTTTACTGTTAAAAATAGCCAGCCAGGAACAAGCATAGGTTGTATCAATTACTTCCCTGTTGGTATCCGCAGGCACACCGATATGAAACAGCTGAATGGTAGGTACTTTACTTAATGCCTCCAATCCTTGTAATAACGCCTTTTGGTCTTCTTTGCTTCCTATATTTTTTAACCAGAAGTATACATGATGTACAAAAGCTTTCTCTAAGGCCATGTTGATTAATATTTGATTCAGTAATTGTAATATTTGGATGGGAAGATAAAACATTTCCAGTCAAACTATTCCTATCGCTTCATTTGAAGCATTATAAAAATTTGCTAACTTCAGGATGCCTAAAAGCTCCGTATGAAAAAGTTTTTCTACCTACTTTTATTTCTTCTCACTTCAGTTGCTGCATTTACACAAAATGGTAAACTCATAGGTTCAGATGGTGTAAGTTCTTACCTCTATTTTTATGATACTTACGGCAATCTTATTCCCACTGCGGATATGGCCGATGTTAATGGATCTCCTATGCTTAAGGATGGATGGGGATACGGCGTAGTAAAACTAAAAAATGGACAGCAGTTTGTAGACTCGTTGATGAATTTTTCTCTTTTTGAGAATAAACTTTTCTACAAAAAGGAAAATAAAGTATTTGTGTTGCCTTATGAAACAGATGAGTTCCTGATTGTTTATAAGGAGAGAAATAACACTGAGTCGAAATACCATTTTAAGAGTGGGTACCCTGATCAAGGGAAAAACACAGCGGCTACCTTTTACCAGGTTTTGTATGAAGGTGCGAATATTGAATTACTGGATTGGGAAGTGAAAAGAATAGAGGAACATTTTACTTATGGTAATGTAAGAGAAAAGGATTTTGTATACCGTAATTTATATTTTCTCTATGATAAGAAGAATAAAAGCTTGGTTGAATTTCCTACAGTAGCAGCTAATCTGGCTAAGAAAATGCCGTTATATGAAGCTGCTATAAAAAATTATTTATCTGCTCATAAAGTCAATTATAAGGTGCCGGAACAAGTAGCTCAATTCACGGCCTATCTTGATGAAGTGAACCTCTAGCGATTTTTATGTATTGCTCACTTTAGAATTTACCTGTATTCTCCAAATACTTTACGTAAGGCATCCGCTATTTCACCCAGGGTGCATTTATTTTCTACTGCGTTAATTACGTGTGGCATAAGGTTAGATTCCTCCGTTGCCGCTATTGTAATCTTGTTCAGGCAAGCAGCTACTTCCGGTGTGTTGCGTTGTGCTTTAAGCTGTTGCAGCCTTTCGCTTTGTGTTGTACGTATACTGTCATCTATTTTAAATACCGGTACAGTTTCTTCTTTATCAATGGTAAACTGATTCACCCCAACAATGATCTTCTCTTTTCTTTCAATTTGTCGCTGGTAATCATAGGCACTGCGGGCAATCTCATCCTGTATAAAACCCTGTTCTATCGCACTAACGCTACCGCCCATGGCATCTATCTTAGCAATCAGTTCCCATGCTTTTTGTTCCACTTCATCGGTAAGGGTTTCCACGAAATAACTGCCCGCCAGTGGATCCACGGTATCGGCAATTCCACTTTCGTAAGCAGTTACCTGTTGTGTTCTTAGCGCAATGCGGGCTGCTTCCTCCGTAGGTAAGCTCAATGCCTCATCATAGCCATTGGTATGCAGGCTTTGTGTACCACCCAATACGGCAGCTAATGTTTGAATGGTAACCCTGGCAATATTGTTCAGTGGCTGTTGTGCTGTTAAAGTGCTACCACCCGTTTGGGTATGGAAACGAAGCATCATGGCTTTTTCATCCGTAGCACCCAGTTCTTTCATCATCTTAGCCCACATCCTCCTGGCAGCTCTGAATTTGGCCACCTCTTCAAAAAGGTTATTGTGAGCATTGAAAAAGAAGGAGAGGCGTTTACCAAAGACATTAATATCCAAACCTTTCTCCAAAGCTGCTTTCACATAGGCTTTACCGTTACTTAAAGTGAAAGCGATCTCCTGAACGGCTGTACTACCTGCTTCCCTAATATGATAACCGGAAATGGAAATGGTGTTCCATTTGGGAAGCTCCTTGCTGCACCATTCGAAAATATCGGTAATGATACGCATAGAAGGTTTTGGCGGATAGATGTAAGTGCCACGGGCTGCATATTCTTTCAGGATATCATTTTGAATGGTGCCCGATATTTTCTTAAGATCGGCACCCTGTTGTTTGGCCAATGCTACATATAACCCAAGTAAGATAAAACCGGTAGCGTTGATGGTCATGGAAGTAGAAACGTCTTCCAGCTTTATCCCGCTGAACAAGCGTTGCATGTCTTCAATACTATCTATTGCCACACCTACTTTTCCTACTTCACCTTCAGACAGGGGATGGTCGCTATCGTAGCCGATCTGTGTTGGGAGGTCAAAGGCAACACTAAGACCGCTGACACCTTGTGATAAAAGATAATGATAACGTTTATTGCTTTCTTCAGCTGTAGAGAAGCCGGCATACTGCCTCATCGTCCATAACCGGCCACGGTACATATCGGGCTGAACGCCTCTTGTGAAGGGCCATTCCCCTGGGTTTTCGATGGTTGTACTCCCTGAAACATCAGAAGCATTGTAAACGGGCTTCACTTCAATGCCGGAATCGGTATATTTTCTTTTCTCAGTCATGGCAAGCGATAATTTGTGAATGGTGAATAGTGAAGGTAAGTAGTTGCTTTAGTTACAAGAGCTTTTTGGCTTCATAACTCAATGCTTCACTTACTAAAGTATGCATATTGCCTTTTTCATCTTTCATGGCATATTCTAATAATACCTTACTCAATTCGTAAGCATTGGCATTATCCGGTAACATGGAAGCTACCTGGTTGATGATGAGCAGGTTTTGTTCCTTTAAATTCTTTACAGCGCTCCAGGCATCGGCACTTACATATACCTGTTGCGTGATGTTATAATCAAACTCCTGCCGAATGGTTTGCAACAAGAGCAATTGTAATTCTTTGGCCGATAAACCTTCCCTGTTTATTCTTGAAAGCAGGTTGGGTAAAGCAACCCGATCTGTTAAGAGCGTTAATCGTTCATATGCCTGTAACTGAAGGTTACGGGTTTCATTGTAGGTAGCGCCAACGGGACGAAAAGATGCTAACTTTCTGAGTTTCAAATAAAAAAACACTAATGATACAGCCAGTACTAAAATGATAGCCAGTAAAATAATGATCGTTGAGTCCATGCCTTGTATTTGTACAAAAATAGTTGAAAGCCTTTCTTCTGCGGAACTATCTTTTTCGTGAAACGAAAGTGAAAGAATGCGGAACAAAATGTATGGTATTGTATTTTTGCACAGATAAAACGGATCATTATGGAAACAGTTATAGCAGCACCGGTAAAATTTACGGCAGGGGCTATCAGTGAGATCAAAAGATTAATGAATGAAGAAGGTTTTAACAAGTCACAGCATTTACGTGTTGGCGTAAAGGGTGGTGGTTGCAGTGGACTAAGTTATGTGCTGGGTTTTGATGAGCTGAATGCAGCGGAAGATGAGGTGTACACGTTTGAAGATATTCATTTCATCATGAATAAGAGCCATCAGATTTACCTCTATGGTATGGAAATAGATTGGCAGGATGGGCTGAATAGTAGGGGCTTTACTTTCCGTAATCCCAATGCCAGCACAACCTGCGGATGCGGCAGTTCTTTTTCTGTATAGAATAAGATTAGTATATGTAAAAAGGGTAGGCTAAGCCTATCCTTTTTTATTTTCTGTACTAAAAAAAACGATAATGGTCACGAATGTTTGTTAGTTATGTATGTTTATTTCTTGTAATTGAAGCATTACCGGGTGATGAAATTCAATGAAATAAAAAGTTGAAATGCTTATCCTGTTTGGGTTTAAGCGAAAAACTACCGCTTGATAGTTTGAACGTTCAGTCAAAAAGTTATTTTCTTGGTAGTTATTAAATAAATCTACCTAAAAACGAAAAGTTTTCTCGAATTTTGCACCTCGCTATAAAAATTGTCAAATAAATTCTGTAAACAATGAGCACTACTCCAACCACCTTGTTTGATAAAGTGTGGGATGCACACGTGGTAAGAAAAATTGAAGACGGACCAGATGTTTTTTTTATCGACAGGCATTTTATTCATGAAGTAACCAGTCCCGTTGCCTTTTTGGGTTTAGAAACAAGAGGCATCGGCGTGATGTTTCCCGAACGCACTTTTGCTACAGCTGACCATAACACACCAACGATCAACCAGCACATGCCGGTAAAAGATCCGTTATCAGCTAATCAATTACAAGCACTGGAGCGTAATACTGCTAAATACGGCATTTCTCATTGGGGATTAGGCAATCCTAAAAACGGTATCGTACACGTAGTTGGACCAGAGAATGGTATTACGCTGCCCGGTATGACTATCGTTTGCGGTGATTCTCACACTTCTACACACGGTGCCTTCGGCGCCATCGCTTTTGGTATAGGTACTTCTGAAGTGGAGATGGTATTATCTTCTCAGTGTATAATGCAGCCCAAGCCAAAGAAAATGCGTATCACTATCAATGGTAAATTAGGTAAAGGTGTAGTTGCTAAAGATGTTCCCTTATTCATTTTATCTCAGATCACTGCCAGCGGTGCAACCGGTTACTTTATTGAGTTTGCAGGTGAAGTTTTTGAGAACATGAGCATGGAAGGAAGAATGACTGTTTGTAACCTTTCTATTGAAATGGGCGCTCGTGGCGGTATGATTGCACCTGATGAAACTACTTTCGCTTACCTGAAAGGAAAAGAAAAAGCACCGGCAGGTGAAGCATGGGATAAAGCATTGGCTTACTGGAAAACATTGAAAACAGATGCTGATGCTAAGTTTGATTTGGAATTGAATTTTGAAGCCAGCCAGATTGAACCACAGATCACTTATGGTACTAACCCGGGTTTGGGAACAGGCATCACAAAGCACATTCCTAAAGCTGTTGAAGTGAAGGATGGAGAAGCCTCCTATAAAAAAGCATTAGCTTATATGGGCTTTGCTGAAGATGAAGCGATCCTGGGTAAAAAAGTAGATTACGTGTTCTTAGGAAGCTGTACCAACGGACGTATTGAAGATTTCCGGGCTTTTGCATCTATTGTAAAAGGAAGAAAGAAAGCTGATAATATTACGGCATGGTTAGTGCCCGGTTCTCATATCGTAGAAGCACAAATTAAAGAGGAAGGCATTTTAGATATTTTAACTGAAGCAGGTTTCCAGTTACGCCAACCGGGATGTTCAGCTTGTCTTGCTATGAATGATGATAAGATCCCGGCAGGTAAATATGCCGTTAGTACCAGTAACAGGAACTTCGAAGGCCGCCAGGGACCCGGTGCCAGAACATTACTGGCCAGCCCGTTAGTGGCTGCTGCTGCTGCCGTTACAGGTGTAGTAACCGATCCGAGGGAGTTGTTGTAATTAATAATTTCTAATTAACAATTAATAATTGAAATAATGGCTTACGATAAATTCAACATATTAAGAAGTTCTGCGGTTCCTTTACCGATCGAGAACGTTGATACAGACCAGATCATCCCTGCTCGTTTCTTAAAAGCTACGGAGCGTAAGGGTTTTGGCGATAATCTTTTCCGCGACTGGAGATACAATGCAGATGATACTCCTAAACAAGATTTCGTATTGAACAATCCTATCTACTCAGGTAAAATACTGGTAGGAGGTAAAAACTTCGGAAGCGGTAGCAGCCGTGAACACGCTGCATGGGCTATTTACGATTATGGTTTTCGTTGCGTAGTATCCAGCTTCTTCGCTGATATCTTCAAAAACAATGCGATCAATGTGGGTATTTTACCCGTAACGGTGAGTCCTGAGTTTTTAGATAAAATCTTTAAAGCCATCGAAGCTGATCCTAAGGCTGAATTAGAAGTTAGTCTTCCTGATCAAACCATTACTATTTTAGCCACAGGTGAAAATGAATCTTTTGTGATCAATGGTTACAAAAAGCATAACCTTTTGAATGGTTATGATGATATTGATTACCTGCAATCTATGAAAGAAGAAATAAAATCTTTCGCAGCAGCAAGTAAATATTAATTTTTTGGAGAGCCGGCGGAAGAGATGATGAGTTATAATTGATCAATGATAAGTGTTAATTGCTCACATTGTTTCCGCCGGTTCCTTTTATCAATCACATGGCACCCTTGCAACGTCATATTGAAATAATGGATACCACGCTCCGTGATGGGGAGCAAACGAGTGGTGTATCCTTTTCTGCATCAGAGAAACTAACCATTGCTCAACTATTACTTACCGAAGTAAAAGTTGACCGCATTGAAATTGCATCTGCACGTGTATCCGAAGGTGAGTTTCAAGCAGTGAAAAAGATCACAGAATGGGCTGCTGCCAACGGTTTCATTGATCGTGTGGAAGTGTTGACCTTTGTCGATGGAAAAACTTCTATCGAATGGATGCTGCAGGCTGGCGCTAGAGTGATGAACCTGTTAACCAAAGGTTCACTCAATCATCTTACTCATCAGCTAAAGAAAACACCTGAACAGCATTTCAAGGAAATTGCAGAGGTAATTAGTGCCGCCAAGGAAAAGGGAATTACCTGCAATGTGTACCTGGAGGATTGGAGTAACGGTATGCGTCATTCGAAAGAATACGTTTTACAGTATATCGACTTCCTGTCAACACAACCTATTAAACGTGTATTATTACCTGATACTTTAGGTGTATTAACGCCTGCTGAAGCGGGTACTTATATAAAGGAACTGGTGGGGCGTTATCCCTCTTTACATTTCGATTTTCATGCTCATAACGATTACGATCTTAGCATAGCGAATGTGTTAGAAGCTGTGAAGGCTGGTGCTCATGGCCTGCATCTCACCATCAATGGTATGGGTGAACGTGCGGGTAATGCACCATTGGCCAGTGCGATTGCTGTGTTGAACGATTATGTGAAAGAGGTAAAAACATCTGTTGTTGAACAATCATTATACACCGTAAGTAAGCTTGTTGAAACTTTTTCAGGCTTTCGCATCCCCGCTAATAAACCTGTTGTGGGAGAGAATGTTTTTACGCAAACAGCGGGTATACATGCAGATGGTGATAAGAAGAATAATTTGTATTACAACGACCTGATGCCCGAACGTTTTGGTCGGCAGCGCAAATATGCCTTAGGTAAAACAAGCGGTAAGGCCAATATTGAAAATAACCTGGCACAATTGGGTATCCAGTTATCTGATGAGGACCTGAAAAAAGTTACACAACGCATCATAGAATTGGGAGATAAGAAAGAAGTGGTAACGCAGGCGGATCTTCCTTATATTATTTCTGATGTGCTGGATAGTAGTACTATTGAGGAAAAAGTACAGATACAGAATTATGTACTAACACATTCTAAAAGTCTTCGTCCCTCTGCTACCATTCAAATTTGTTTTGATGGTGAATTGTTTGAGGAGCATGCCCAGGGCGATGGGCAGTATGATGCTTTTATGAATGCTTTGAAGAAAATATACAAGCATAAAAAGATAGAATTGCCTTTGCTTACAGATTATGCAGTACGTATTCCACCCGGTGGTAAAACGGATGCACTGTGCGAAACTATCATTACGTGGAGCCAGCATGGCAAAGAGTTTAAAACACGTGGACTGGATAGTGATCAAACGGTTTCAGCGATTAAAGCAACTCAGAAAATGTTGAATATCATTTGAGGGAAGAGGTACAGAGAAACTGAGGCACAAAGGCACAGAATGCTAGGTCTTGAAGTAGGATATAAGTAAATTAATGAGTGAAATAAAAACATATAGGGATTTGCTTGTTTGGCAGAAGTCGATGAGTTTGGTTAGTGAAATTTATAGATTCTCCAAAGCATTTCCTTCATCTGAGATATATGGATTGGTTAGTCAGCTTAGAAGAAGCGCAATTTCAATTCCCTCTAATATCGCCGAAGGATATGGCAGGAGGTCTACAGGTGATTATAAAAGGTTTTTACAAATAGCAGTTGGATCTTTATTTGAATTGCAGACACAAATTGAAATTGCTTATCGCCTGGAATATGTAGATGAAAGTAATTTTAATTTTCTATCGGAAAAAACAAGCGAATTGGACAGGATGTTACATTCTTTAATCAATAAAATAAACTAAGAGCGTATTGGATAAACGGTAACGTTGTGCCTTAGTGCCTCAGTGCCTTTTTCTTTTGCTCTTGCCTTTTTTAAAATGAAAAAACAAATTCTAATTGTTCCCGGCGATGGTATAGGCCAGGAAGTGACAGCAGTGGGTAAAAAAGTTTTGGATAAAATCGCTGCAAAATATGGTCATATATTTACGTATGATGAAGCATTGATCGGCCACGTAGCCATTGAAGCTACCGGTAATCCTTTACCGGATGAGTCTTTAGAAAAAATGCGTCATTCCGATGCTGTATTGTTCGGTGCTGTAGGCCATCCTAAATACGATAACGATCCATCTGCCAAAGTTCGTCCTGAACAAGGGTTGTTGAAAATGCGTAAAGAGTTAGGATTGTATGCCAACCTTCGTCCTATCAAATTATTCGATGAATTGTTAAGCGCCTCCAGTATCAAACCTGAAATATTAAAAGGCGCAGATATTTTATTCTTCCGCGAATTAACAGGCGACATTTATTTTGGTGAGAAAGGAAGAAAGAACAACGGTGATACCGCTTACGACATTGCCGAATACAGTCGTTTTGAAGTAGAGCGTATTGCCCGCAAAGCTTTTGATGCAGCCAGAACAAGAAGAAAGAAATTATGCTCTGTTGATAAAGCCAATGTAATTGAAACATCTAGGCTGTGGAGAGAAGTGATCCAGAAAGTGGCATTGGAATATCCTGATGTGGAAGTAGAACATCAGTTCGTTGATGCAACAGCTATGTTATTGATTAAAGACCCTCGTCGTTTTGATGTGGTGGTAACGGCTAACTTGTTCGGTGATATCTTAACAGATGAAGCTTCTCAAATTGCGGGTTCAATGGGTATGCTGGCTTCTGCGTCTATTGGTGATGGTACAGGTGTTTATGAGCCTATCCACGGTTCTGCTCATGATATTACCGGTAAAGGTGTTGCAAATCCTTTAGCATCTATTTTATCTGCAGCATTGTTATTAGATATTTCATTTGGCTTGAAAGCTGAGTCTGAAGCAGTGATCAATGCGGTAGATGCAGTATTGAAAGCAGGTTTTAGAACAAGGGATATTGCAGATGCTTCTACTCCTTCTGAAAATATCTTAGGTACTGAAGCAATGGGTGAGGAAGTGTTGAAACATATCTAATTATTTTTTTCTTATCAAATCTTTTAAAAGGGCTAATAACATTTGTTATTGGCCCTCTCTATTATGCGATGATCTTTTAAAAATTGTTAAAAATTGAACACATTTTAGAATTATTGTTGATCGGTGTAACTCCATTTTCGATTTTGCTATTATTAAGGTATGTTTGCCACACTCTTTTAAAAAACCAAGATCAATGAATTTTAAAAAGACCAATAACATTACCGGATGGGTGGTGTTCTTAATAGCAAGTTTAGCGTTCATTCTAACCGCTGAAGCGGGCGGTAGCTTTTGGGACTGCGGTGAATTTGTGAGTAGCTGTTTCAAAGTGCAAATTCCGCACCCTCCTGGTGCACCTTTGTTTGTGATGCTGGGAAGAATTTTCATTGTATTATTTGGTAATAACCCTATGACTGCTGCTAAGGCTGTTAACGTAATGAGTGCTTTGGCCAGCGGTTTTACTATTCTTTTTTTATTTTGGACCATCACCCACTTTGCAAGAAGAATTGTTAAAATAGGCGTTGATGATACCATGACCACTGCACAAGCTTGGTCAATTATGGGAGCTGGTGCTGTAGGGGCTTTAGCATACGCATTCTCAGACTCGTTTTGGTTTAGTGCTGTAGAAGGTGAAGTGTATGCCATGAGTTCTTTCTTTAGTGCGATTGTATTCTGGTCTATCTTAAAATGGGATAATGATGCCGATAAGCCTGGTGCTGATAAATGGCTCGTATTTATATTTTTCCTGATCGGGTTATCAATCGGTGTGCATTTGTTGTGTTTGTTGAATATTCCAGCCATTGTGATGGTGTATTATTTCAGGAAAAGGAATCACTTTAATTATGCTATCATACGCAAATGGTTCATACGCTTAACTATCATTGGTGGTGTATTGGCGTTCATTATGGCATTAATCGGTGCCAACGGTGAGGCTAACGAAGACCGTGGCCTCAGTATGGATTCTACCGTTGCCGGATTAATGCTCTTTGGAACCCTGATCGCTATTGGTCTTTTATATCTTATTGAAAAGATCGATAAAACAAGGAAAGACTATTATGGCGGTATCTACATCTTCTTTATCATTGGTTGTATCGTAACCGGTGTAATGCAGATCGTAGTGATACAATATTCCATTGCAGCTGCAGGTGGTTTCGACAGGGTTTTTGTAAATAACCTTGGCCTGCCTTTCTTCAGCGGTTTTACTTTCTTCTTCGTGTTATTGGCAGTTTTAATATGGTTCGGTCTGCGCTACGCAGTAAAAAAATCATGGGCCTATTTACGCTTGGCTATCTGGTGCTTTGTTTTTGTATTGATCGGTTACAGTACATACCTTACTACAATGATCCGCAGTAATGCAGATCCTGCTGTAGATATGTATAATGTTGATAATCCGATTAGCCTGGTAGGTTATTTGGGTCGCGACCAGTATGGAGATTTTCCATTGTTGTACGGGCAAAAATTTACTGCTGATCCTGTTGATTATAAACAAACCACCACTCGTTATCAGAAAGGAAAAGACAAATACATAGAGATCGGTAAAGATGGTCATTATGTGTATGCACCTGAAGATAAAATGGTGTTTCCACGGGTATGGGATGCCAGCAATGATCAATACCACGCTGATTATTATGCCAGCTTCTTAGCAATTGATAAATACAGAGATAAAGATGGCCGTGAAAAATATGACCATGCACCTACACAGGCAGATAATGTAAAGTTTTTTATAGGTTACCAATTCTACTGGATGTATTTCCGCTATTTTGCCTGGAACTTTATAGGTAAGCAGGATGATGTACAGGGCATTTTCATTGGTAATGTAAGAGATGGGAACTGGATCACCGGAATCAGTTTTATCGATAGCATTTTTTATGGTAACCAAAGTACTTTACCTGATAGCTTAAAAAACAATAAGGCCCACAATACTTTATTTGCATTGCCTTTCATTTTAGGATTGATCGGCTTTTATTTTCACTATAAGAAAAGAGGAGATGATACACTGGTAAACTTCCTTTTGTTCTTCTTCTCCGGCATCGCTATCATTCTTTATCTTAACCAGGCCGGTAACCAGCCACGTGAACGTGATTATGCTTACGTGGGCAGCTTTTATGCATTTGCCGTTTGGATAGGATTGGGCGTGATGAAAGTGGTAGAGTGGTTAGGAAAGAAAATGCCACAGGCATCAGCATCTGCTTTGGCTACGGCCATCTGCTTACTTGCTGTTCCTGCCCTGATGGCACAGCAGGAGTGGGATGATCATGACCGCAGTAAAAAAGTATTGGCGAGGGATGTTGCAAAAGATTACCTCGAAAGTTGTGCCCCCAATGCAATCCTGTTCACATTTGGTGATAATGACACTTACCCTTTATGGTATGCACAGGAAGTAGAAGGCATTCGTAAAGATATTCGTGTGATCAACTACAGCTTATTGGGTATTGACTGGTATATCAACCAATTGAGATATAAAGTGAATGAAAGTGATCCTATCGATGTTATCTGGACTGCAGATCAAATCGAGGGGCGCAAAAGGGATTACGTGGTATATCGTTCAAAGACGGAATATCCTGAAGATAAATACTACGATCTATATTGGATGATGAAAGATTATGTTGGCAGCGATGATCCCGCTAAGATGGAAGACCGTGGTGGCGGTGAATTGCTGAATACCTTCCCGGCCAGAAAAGTTTCAGTACCTGTTGACAAAGATTTTGTGTTGAAGAATGGTGTAGTCAATGCGAAAGATAGCGTAGTAAGCCAGTTGCAATTTGAAATACCTCGTGGTGGGTTACAAAAAAATGACCTGGCTGTATTGAATATTATTGCAGCTAATAAGTGGAAACGCCCTATCTATTTTACAGGTGGTTTCGGTGATCTTGGCTTCCAGCAGTATTTGCGTAAAGATGGTTTAAGTTACCGGTTAGTTCCCGTGCTGAATGATTATGTGAATGCAGACTGGATGAAAGATAAGTTACTGAACAAATTTGCTTTTGGTAATGCAGATGTGAAAGGCGTTTATTTCGACGAAGAAAACCGCAGGCATCTGCAAAGCATCCGACAGGCTTATGCAGAACTGGCTTCTTATCTGGCTGATCATGGAAGAAAAGAAGAAGCAAGGGAAGTATTGCGTAAAGAAGATAAAGGAATGTTACAGGAAAACTATCCTTATGGTATGGTTAGCCGCGGCAACTATCACAATAGAATTTCCTTGTTATTCTTAGATGCCTGTTACAGGGCTGATGATAAGGAGTTGGCTGCTAAAGTAAAAGCCTCGTTGATAAAAGACTTGCAGCAACAGATCAACTACTACAATTCATTATCAGGTCGAGATGCAGACAATATGGCGGATGATAAGCGAACTGCGGAAGGCTATTTACAAGCCATAGACCAAATGGAAAAAATGTATAACGCTAAAGCAGCAGGGCCAGAAGCCGCTAAAACATTGGGAGCCGATTCGGCCAAAACAGATTCTTCTAAAAAATAGATGATCTACTGTTTTCGATTTAAGATAAAACAAAGAGTCCTGCCATAAGCGGGACTCTTTTATATTACAACCTTCTTTACCTTCAATCGTTAATTGATACGTACCTTATTATTTCTTCTATGATTGGTCATCGGTTCATACAATTCAATCCCAATGAAAATGGTAAAAGTAGGTTCGAGCAGATGCTCGATATCTTTATGCAATTACTTACTTACACCAATGGAGATGCTACAGAGGCTTTACAATGGATGAATGAGTTGGACAAACAGTACCGTTTTACAGATGATGATTATGGAATGGGCGATTTTATTGAAGACCTGAAACAGAATGGTTACCTGAAAGAAAATCCTGTTGACGGTAGTTTCAATATTACCGGGAAGAGCGAGCAATCCATTCGTAAACGTAGTCTTGAAGAAATTTTTGGAAAGCTGAAAAAAACAAAGCAGGGCAATCACCAAACTTTTAAGCCGGGCCAGGGAGATGAGATCAATCCGGAAACAAGACCATTCCAGTTTGGCGATATGCTGGAACAAATAGATTTCACTGAAAGTATACGTAATGCACAGATCAATCGTGGAATAGAAAGTTTTTCAATGCATGAAGATGATCTGCAGATCAGGGAAACTGATTTTAAAACACAAACCTCCACAGTGTTGATGATTGATATTTCCCACTCGATGATCTTGTACGGGGAAGACCGCATCACGCCTGCAAAAAAAGTAGCAATGGCATTGAGTGAACTTATTCAAACAAAATATCCCAAGGATACATTAGATATTGTTGTGTTTGGTAATGATGCCTGGACCATTGAAGTGAAGGATTTGCCTTACCTGCAAGTAGGCCCTTATCATACCAATACTGTTGCCGGTTTAGAATTGTCAATGGATTTGCTGCGAAGAAGAAAGAACCCGAACAAGCAAATATTTATGATCACAGATGGCAAACCTACCTGTTTAAAGATCGGGGGCCGTTATTACAAGAATAGCTTTGGATTAGATCGTAAAGTGGTGAACCGTTGTATTAACCTTGCTGCCCAGTGTAAGAAGCTGAAGATACCTATTACAACATTCATGATCGCCTCAGACCCTTACCTGCAAAGCTTTGTACAGGAGTTCACTGAAATGAACCAGGGAAAAGCTTTTTTTGCATCGCTTGATAAATTAGGTGCATTTATATTCAAAGATTTTGAAAGCGGTAAACGGAAAACGGTATACTAGGAGTGATGAGTTAGGAATGATAAGTTATGAATGGCTATTATCTCGAAATAAAAAATTTTTCATGGATATTCAAAAGATTAAAACATTAGGAGATCTTAAAAAAAGTGGGTATAAATCGTTAAGCGTAAAAGAGGAAGTGAGAAAGAATTTGATCACGTCTATACGCAACAAAGAGAATCCTTTTACAGGCATTTTAGGTTATGAGGATACGGTGATTCCTGATACAGAAAGAGCATTATTATCACGTCATAATATTTTGTTCCTCGGCTTGCGTGGCCAGGCCAAAACACGTATGGCCAGGCAAATGGTAGATTTACTGGATGAATATATTCCAGTTATAGCAGGAAGTGAAGTAAATGATGATCCTTTACATCCGTTGAGTAAATATGCCAAAGATCTTATTGCTGAGCATGGAGATGAAACGCCAATCCAATGGATGCACAGATCAGAGCGATATGGTGAAAAGCTGGCAACCCCTGATGTTAGCGTTGCCGATCTCATTGGCGATATTGATCCGATCAAAGCAGCTAACCTGCGTTTGAGTTTTGCAGATGAACGGGTAATACATTATGGCATTATCCCACGCAGCAATAGGGGAATCTTTGTTATCAACGAATTACCCGACCTGCAGGCAAGAATACAGGTGGCACTCTTCAATATTTTACAGGAAGGCGACATCCAGATCAGAGGGTTTAAGTTGCGAATGCCTTTGGACATACTTTTTGTATTCACCGCTAACCCCGAAGACTATACCAACCGTGGCAGTATTGTAACGCCTTTGAAAGACAGGATCGAGAGCCAGATATTAACGCATTACCCTAAAAATATTGAAACCTCACTCGCTATTACAGAACAAGAAGCTCACATATTAGAGGAGCAAAAAGAAAAAATTGATGTAAGTGATCTTGTAAAACGCCTGATAGAACAGTTGGCGTTTGAGGCGAGGAATAATGAGTATGTTGATAAGAAAAGCGGGGTGAGTGCGAGGCTTACCATTGCTGCATTTGAAAATGCGGTGAGCAGTGCAGAACGGAGAGCCATCATTCACACCGAAAAACATACGCAGGTTTGGATCAGTGATCTTGTAGGTATCATTCCTGCCATCACAGGTAAAATTGAATTGGTGTATGAAGGAGAGCAGGAAGGGCCTTACCAGGTGGCCGTAAATTTATTAGACAAAGCGATCCGTTCTCAGTTCATTCAATATTTTCCTAACCCGGAACAGAGCAAGAAAAGGAGAGTAGCCGGTAAGAAATCAGTAGAAGAAAAGGAACCGGAGAATCCTTATAAGGCCATTACCAGGTGGTTTGATGCCGGCAATCATGTAGACTTGTTTGTAGACATGAAAGATGAAGATAAGGTTCAGGCTTTGTATAAAGTAGATGGTTTATATGCGTTTATCAAGAAGCATTATCATCATGCCAATGAAAAGGAGAATGCTTTGTTGATGGAGTTTGTGCTGCATGGGTTGGCAGCTTATTCGCTTATTAGTAAAAAAGTAATAGAGGGTAAGATCGAATTCAAAGACCTGATCGGGAGTATGATGAATTTAGGGTCGATGAATTTTAGTGAAGAAGATGAAGATTTAAATGAAGACGATTTTAGATAGTTGACAAAGCCTTGCATTGCAGGGCTTTGTTGTAAATAGCGTATGGTTAACGAAGAATGCAACTGGCATTAATGTTTAACAAATTATATTAGGATTAACCGTTTTTAAGGCATCGGCAAGCGTATTGAAGTTATCTTTGGTTAAACGCCTTTTCTGCTTTGCATAGAGCAAGTGCAACTGCGATGAAATGCAGTTTGAAAGGAACGAGTAACCATATGAGTTTTATACGGAAATTTATTCTATTGATCGGATGTTTTGTATCGGTTGGGGTGAACGCACAATCTGATACTTCCTTTTGGTTTGCAGCTCCTTCTATCTGTTCAGGTCATGAAAATATACCCGAAGTTTTTCGTTTAGCTACTTATGATAAGGCTGCTGATATTACAATATCCCAACCTGCTAATCCTAACTTTCAGCCATATTCAATTCATCTTAATGCTTACCAGGAGATAACGCAAGACATCACTTCACAGATGAGTATGGTGGAGAATAATCCTGCGGATACCAAATTGAATTATGGGATTAAAATAACTGCTACGAACAGCATTTCAGCCTATTATGAAGTTGGTCACAGTAAGAACCCTGAGATATTCCCCCTTAAAGGAAAGCTTGGAACCGGGCTTAACTTCCTCATACCAGGACAAACAGATTTTGCAAATGGTACAGGTGGGCTTTATGTACCCCAACCGAAAAATGGTTTTGTTGTTGTTGCTACGCAAGATAATACTACAGTGACAGTGACGGTGAGCAACGATGCAATAGGACATTCAAAAGGATCAACATTTTCGATCACATTAAATAAGGGGCAGTCTTATGCGGTAGTTGCCCAGAATATTGCAGCAGGTACACATTTAGGAGGTAGCACTGTAACGGCTGACAAGCCCATTGCAGTAACGATCTATGATGATTCTGTTGGCCCGTCAAGTACGGGTAACAGAGATTTAATTGGAGACCAGATACTACCGGAAAATAATAATGGTACAGACTTTATTATTGTTCGGGGAGCATTGTCGTATTCAAATCAAACACAGGATTATTATTATGTGTGGCCAACAGTGGATGGCACAACCATTTCCGTAAATGGCTCTATCCTTGCTACCGTTAACCGCGGACAATGTTACAGAGGAACTATCTCAAGCAATAGTGCTTATATTCAAACCAGTACACCATCCTATGTTTACCAGGTAACCGGTATTGGAGGAGAAATGGCCTCTACTAATCTTCCGGCGATTAAATGTACAGGCTCGCAATTGGTTTCATTTATTCGTTCTACCACTGAAACCTTTCAACTGAATTTACTTTGTAAAACACCTGATATAGGAAATTTTACTTTGAATGGCCAGAGCGGCATCATTACAGCTGCTATGTTCCAACCTGTTCCGGGTATGGGTGGAATTTGGCAGGCAGCCAGAATAGATGCATCCTTATTACCAAATATAGACCAACTGTTTACGACCACAAGTCCTTCGGTAGTGGCCAATACAACAGGCTTGTTCCATCTTGGGTTCTTGAATGGAGGTACCAGTACAGGATCAAGGTTAGGTTATTTTTCTAATTATTCAACTGTGAAAACAAGTCCATCCGTCGCATCCATCAGTTGTTTTGGCAATAACATACAACTGCTGGCTACAAAAATTACGGATGCCTCTTATCAGTGGACGGGGCCAAATGGTTTTACCAGTACTGTGTATAATCCTGTGATTGCAAACCCTACCTATGCTAATTCCGGCATGTATTTTTTAACTGCGAACATTAATGGTTGCGGAACATCTGTTGATAGTGTTTCAGTAATAGTTCATCCCTTGCCTACGTTAGCTTTTGTAAAACCGATGGATACTGTTTGTTATGGTGACAACAGAAAAGTAAATTTTAGTCTATTGGGTACTGCGCCATTTACTATCACTTATGGGATGGCGAATGGTGTTAGCACGCAAACCTTAACTACTGCCAAGGATACAGCTTCTTTTTATACCCCAACACTTTCTTCCAATACAATCTATGCAGTGCAATCTGTTACTGATTCCAATAGTTGTGTTACTAGTGTATCCAATAGCCTTAAACTTCCGCAGGATACACTAATCGTAAATCCACTACCTGTTGCTAAGTTTGGTTATAATAATCCTAGTTGTGAAAAGCATACGATTCGTGTGTTTGACCAATCTACTGCAAGTTTAGATACTTTAACACATTGGTATTGGATTGTCAATGGTTCTGTAAGAGATGTTTATAACAGGGATACTTTCACAACAACCTATAGTTCCTGGGGTAGCTATCCTGTGAAGTTAGCTGTGCAGTCGAGCCTGGGCTGTAAGAGCGATACAGCTGCTCAAAATATTGCGGTACATCCTTTGCCAAAGCCAGGTTTTATTTTACCGGAAGTATGTTTAAGTGATGCCTACGCACAGTTTGCCGATACATCTTCTATTGCAGACCAGTCGACTGGGTTTACCTATCATTGGAATTTTGGTGATGCGACTGCTGGCATAGGTAATCCAGATACTTCTATTCTTCAAAATCCGAAACATCGTTATAATCAAAGTGGTTATTATAAAGTGGCGCTACAGGTCACCTCGGCCAACGGTTGTAGCGATAGTTTAACACAAAACTTCATCGTGAACGGAGCCATACCTAAGGCTGCCTTCTCATTGTTAAATACAGGTACAAAGTGCAGTAATGATTCAGTGAAAATTCAAAATTTATCTACCGTTGATTTTGGCAATATTACAGCCGTTAAGATCTATTGGGATTACAGCAACGAACCTTTGGTATATGATTCTGTTGCTAATCCTTCGTTCAATGATATTTATACGCATTTGTATAAAAACTTCAATACTGCTACTAAAAACGTGACGATACATTACATGGCTTTTTCAGGTATTACCTGTGTATCTTCAAAAGATACAGTGATTACATTAACCTCAAGTCCTGTTGTGCAATTCACAACCTTACCTGGAATATGTTATGATGCTTCTGCCAGACAAATAACCGAAGCGATTGAAATAAATAACATACAATTGGGTGTGTTTAGTTATGTAGGAAAAGGTATTAGTGCAACTGGCCTCATTAACCCAGTGCAGGCTGGTGTTGGAAAAGATTCTGTGATGGCTTTGTATGTATCCAGTGCAGGTTGCCGTGATTCAGCTTACCAGGTATTAACCGTTTGGCCTTCACCGCAAGCAAAATGGGGGGTAGCTAATCCGAAATGTGAGAAAAATGATATTCTCTTCATAGATAGTTCCGCAGCTAATTTTAGTAAAATACAAAAATGGGATTGGCAGTTTGGTGATCAAACTACTCAAACACGGAGTGATAGCCTTCCTTTCCCTAAGCAATATGCTGCGTATGGAAATTACACGGTCTCACTGGTGGTAACAACCGATAGCGGTTGCGTCAGTTCTCCAACTGCAAAAAATATTATCGTACATCCTTTGCCCGTTGTATCGTTTGGTGTGCCTAATGCTGTTTGTCTTCCCGATGGGCATGCCCGTTTTTACGATTCTTCGCAAATAGCCGACCAATCACAAAACTTGTTCACCTATGTATGGAAGTTTTCAGATGGAAGCCAAAGCGAACAATCGTTGCTTAAAAACCCGGTACACCAGTATTCAGCTTTAGGAGCATACCCGGTTGAATTAATTGTAACAAGTAAGGATGGGTGTGTAGATTCATTAGATAAGATGTTCAGTAATATTTATCCTCAGCCCAAGGCTTCATTTACAACAGACAGAAGCGAAGTTTGCAGGGGCGACAGTATTCATTTTTATGATGCTACAACAGGCTTTACAGATTCTATAGTGTCATGGCATTGGGATCTTTCTCAAAGTGTTTTTGCATCGCTTCCAAATACCTCAAGACAATTTGCCGATTCAGGAACTTTTGTAACCAGTCTTTATATTTTCGATGCCAAAGGCTGTGTGAGCGATACGGCTTCGAATTCTGTAATTGTTGATCCTTACCCGGTATTGATCTTACCACATCGAGTGAATGTGCTGCAAGGAAACAGTGCCATGTTGCAGCCAATATTTTTTTGGATAGATGGCCCTCCGGCACCAGTATATCAATGGTCGCCAAGTTTGTATTTGAATACTGATACTGTCCTGGTTCCAACTACTACACCATTGGATGATATTACCTATCGGTTATCCATTACCGGGAAAGGAGGCTGTATAACTACAGATACCGTTTTTGTGAAGATGTTGAAAACGCCAATCATTCCTAATGCATTCTCTCCTAACGGGGATGGCATTAACGATACCTGGATGATCCGATACCTGAACGATTATCCAGGGGCAAAAGTTTCCGTGTTTAACCGTTACGGCCAGTTATTATTCAGTGCTACGGGTTATGATGTACAGTGGGATGGAACTTATAACGGTTCACCTTTGCCTGTTGGAACATATTATTATGTCATCAACCCGGGGAATGGCAGGCAAACAATGAGTGGCTCGGTGACCATCATCAGATGATGTTAACTTCCTTCTCCAGTTCAATACCAAATTTCTGCTTAACAGATTGAATGATCTGTTCGCTTAATTCTATAATTTCATTTCCAGTGGCATTTCCGTAGTTCACCAGAACCAGCGGCTGTAAAGGATTGCAGCCTATATCATTTCTCCTGTAACCTTTCCATCCGCATTGTTCTATTAACCAGGCTGCGGGGATTTTATAATGATAATTATCTGATGTGTAATAGGGTATATCCCTATATTCTTCCCATATTACATGCCAGCGGAATTTTGATACTATTGGATTTTTGAAGAAGCTACCTGCATTGCCAACTACTTTAGGATCAGGTAGTTTACTGCTCCTGATATTGATAACTGCTTGTGAAATGGCCTTAATAGATAATTCTTTTACACTCATTTTCTCCAGCTCTTTTTCAATTGCTCCATATGAGGTATGAAACACAGGTTGCTTTCTTAATTTATAAGTTACATTAAGAATGATGAACTGGTCTTTGAATTTTCTTTTGAACACACTTTCCCTGTATCCGAATTCGCAATCCTTCAAGCCAAAGGTTTGTATAGCATGGCTTTGAATATGATAAGCTTCCAGTTCATAAAACACATCTTTTATCTCAACACCATAAGCGCCAATGTTCTGCATAGGACTGGCACCTACATTGCCGGGAATGAGGCTAAGGTTTTCAATGCCCGCATAATTGTGTTCCAAACAATGCAGCACAAACTCATGCCATACCTCTCCGGCCGCTGCTTTTACATAGTAATATTCATCATCTTCTTTTACAAGTTCAATGCCTTTCAATTCATTTTTTAAAACAAGCCCATCAAAGTTTTTAGTGAAAAGAATATTGCTGCCACCACCTAAAATAAGCAGTGGATTTTTTTGATAGGTATTGAGTACATCTGTTAATTCTTCCTTCGAAGAAAATGTTGTAAATACTTTTGCTATAACATCAATACCAAAAGTGTTGAATGGTTTCAATGAAATATTTTCCTGGATATTCATAAGCTGTTCTGCTTTATTCGTCTTTTATATCGGATCAACGTCTGGTACAATACTTACGCTGCGATAATTTTTATTGGATTGAATGATGGCTGTTTGTTGTAGTATTTCTCTTTTACATTGCTGAATCAGTGCGGCATCTTTAGGTAATTTTATCATGATCTCCCAAAGGTATTGATTACGAACACGGTCAACTACAGGTTGTGCGGGCCCGTTTAAATAGTTCGCAAAGTTGGTCTTCAATCCATGCATCATCAGGTTCGCTGCTTCTTCGGCAATATGTTTTTCCTTATGTTTAAATGTAAGAACAATCAAACGGAAGAATGGCGGGTACTGATACAACTGCCTGCTTTGTATCTCGTAATTGAACAGTTGTTGGTAATCGTGTTCTTTTACAAATTGTAATACAGGATGATGGGTATTGCTCACCTGTATCAATACTTTTCCTTTGCCATCTTTTCTGCCGGCTCTTCCGCTTACCTGTTCCATCAATTGAAAAGCCCGTTCATTCACACGAAAATCAGTGAAGTTCAAAATGCCATCTGCATCAATGATGCCAACAAGATTTACATGTTCAAAATCTAACCCCTTTACTACCATTTGTGTTCCTACCAATACATCTATGCGTTGTTGTTCAAACAGTTTAATAAGGTTATCGTGATCGTTCTTGCCTTTCACAGTATCATAATCCATTCTGGCAATATGCGCTTCAGGAAATTGTTCTGACAGCAGTTCTTCTATTTTTTCTGTGCCAAAATTCTTTTGAGTAAAGTTATGACTACCACATGCGGCACAGGTGTTGATCACGGGATAAGCGGTGCCACAATAATGGCAACTTAAAGTATGTTTGGCTTTATGATAAGTTAAGGTTACATCACAATTCTTACAATGCGGTATCCATCCGCAAGTATTGCATATCTGATAGGGCGAATAGCCACGCCTGTTTTGGAATAGGATCACTTGTTTGTGTTGCTGCAACGAGGTTTGAATTGCTTCTGTTAAGGCTGGTGTAAAAGCCACTTTGCTCTTATCTTTCGGCATCAGTTTTTTTACATCCACCAGCTCAATAGAAGGAAGTTCTACGTTGCCGAATCTCTCTGTGAGCGTAACTAGTCCATATTTTTGTTGCAGGCAGTTGTAATAACTTTCTATCGAAGGGGTAGCGCTGCCTAATAAAACTTTCGCATTAAACAAAGAGGCATAATATACGGCTGCATCTCTTGCATGATAACGTGGGGCAGGATCTTGTTGTTTATAACTGGCATCATGTTCTTCATCCGCGATCACCAAGCCTAATTCTTTGAAAGGCAATAGGAGAGAAGATCTTGCGCCAAGTACTACTTTAGTTTCGCCGCTTTTAATTTTATTCCATATTTCAACACGCTCATTGGGATTGAATTTGGAATGATAGATCGCAATATATCCTCCAAAATGTTTTTGCAGCCTTCGTATAATCTGTGCCGTTAGTGCTATTTCGGGTAAGAGGTATAATACCTGTTTACCTTGTTTGATGGACTGTTCTATCAGCTTAATATATAGTTGGGTTTTTCCACTGGCGGTAACGCCATGCAAAAGGCAAACTTGTTTGGTGTTAAAGATCGTTTGAATATTATCATAAGCTTTTTGTTGTGCTTCGGATAATTCAAAATCAATTACCAGGTTTTTAGGTAATGATTTGATCCTGTCTGTAGATCTTTTCTCCGCCTTAAGTATTTCCTTTTCAATCAGGCCCTTGAGTTGTGCGTTACTGGCATTTGCTTTTTTAAGTAATTCAGATTGAGTAACCTCTCCTGATGTTTTGATCAGGTGCAGGTAGGCCAGTAATAATTCCATTTGTTTAGGTGCCCGGCTCCATTCATTCAGCAGTTTTTCCAGTTTCTCTTCATTGTGATAATCGGGGTGAAGAACAATAAAGGTCTCTGTTTTAGGTTTATATTTTTCTTTCAATTCCTCCCAGATAAAACAAACCTGTTTATCGATCAGCTTCTTGATTACAGGATACACATGCGATGCATCCAATAATTGTTGTACTTCGCTTAAACGCAATTCTTTCTTTACTTCCAGGGCTTCGGCTACAAGGTATTCTTCATCATTCAGGTCAGAAAAATCAATGCCGTATTCTTCATTCCATATCAAAATACTTTCACTGGATAATTTAAGATTGGAAGGAACAGCTGCTTGCATCACTTCACCTTCAGAGCATAAATAATATTGTGCTATCCATTGCCAGAACTGTAATTGTGTTGGATATACCAGCGGTTCTTCATCCAATACATTTAATAAATCCTTCGGGGCAAAGGCTTCCGGCTTTTGCTGATGCAGTGTTTTAATGATACCTGCATATTTTTTGTTGCGTAGCTGCACTTCTACACGAATACCGGGTTGTACCGCTTCTTTTAAATGTTCGGGTATGGCCCATGTATAATTGGTAGGCAGAGCCAAGGGAATGATCACTTCGGCATACAATGTTGCTGTTGTGGCAAAAAGATGGTTATCGGTAGTGTTGTTATTCATGTTTAATCTTTGCTAAGATAACATGCGTTACGCAGATTGATTAGTTGGAATTTGCAAGATCGGAAGTATATTTCCTGTAGCGGCGGAGGCCCTCCTCCATCTTATCAAATACCAATTGCTTTAAATAGGGGAGGTCTTCCATTGTATAACTATAAGTGCTTATTTCTTCCAGAAATACAACCCTGTTCTTGCCCGGAGAAAGAGAGAAGATACTGCTTTGGTGCAGCCTTTCGTTCGTGTCTACGAATAATAATGGTTTGATAGGTGTTTGTGTTTCAATCGCCAGCCTGAAAGCACCATCGTAAAAACTTTTTAAGGGTTGCTCACTTTCATTGAACGTTCCTTCCGGGAAAATAAAAATGGAAATGCCTTTATGTATGGCGGATTTTAAAGCACGAACACTTTTTGCTCTTCTTTCTGCATCTCTCCGGTCTACCAGAATAACAGCCGCCCTATAGATCCAACCGAATATCGGAACCTTCACCATCTCGTATTTTCCTAAAACCCTTACCGGTTGCTGAATAGTGGCTACAATGGGAGGAATATCCATATAGGAAATATGGTTGGCCACGAAAATATATTGATTGGAAAGATCGTGCGGGGCCTCATAAATTTCTTTGTGAATGATACCTATGAACAAGTACCATGTTTTAGCCCAGGCTGAACAAACTTTATAAATAAAATTGCCTCCTTTGGTACCAAAAGGTGTTGCCGCCATAATAAAGGGAAAGGACAGCAGCATAAGTGCAACAAAAAGTATGAAAGCATAAACGCTGTAAACAATTCTTAATGGCCAAAGCATTAGTTTCATGTGCCGCATGAATATCAGTAAATATATTGATCTTATGGCAAGATTGCATCAACGCTTCTCACAAAATAGTTGGAAGGGAAAGCCAGCTTTGGTGTATTTTCTTTTTCAAATAATCCGAATACTGTGCTACCACTGCCACTCATAGCAGCGTAAACGGCTCCAGCGTTGTAGAGCTGTTTTTTAATAGCTTCGATTGCAGGATATTGTTTGAAAACGGGTTGTTCAAAATCGTTACTGATGGTTTCTTTCCAGCTTTCCACAGGAGCTTGTATCAATTCCTGCAGTGAATGAATTGGTTCTTGGGGCGTTAATTGAGAAAAGGCCCATCCCGTTGCCACATGAATACCCGGATTTACTATAATGCAATGGTAGGCAGAAAGGTTTAGTGTAATTGCTTTCATATGTTCGCCTCTTCCTGTTGCAAAACAAGGTTGGTTTACGATAAAGAAAGGACAATCACTTCCCAGCTGCAAAGCATATTCTATTAGCTGCTGTGGTGTAAGCGCCAACTGGTATTTTTCATTCAATAATCGTAAAACAAAAGCGCCATCAGCGCTCCCGCCGCCCAAGCCGGCACCCATGGGAATGGTTTTATGCAAATGCATCTGTATCGATGGGAGAGTGGGAAAATCTTTTTTAAGAAGACGGTATGCTTTAATACAGAGATTGTTATTCTCATCTCCGTTAACAGGAAGACCTGTAGCTGAAAAATTAATAGACTGATTACTAGTTATCGAGGAAGAATTTGTAATCACCTCAACAATATCTTGTATCAATAAAGGATAGAAAATTGTTTCCAGGTCGTGATAGCCGTCTTCCCTTTTCCTGATAATATTCAGTCCGAGATTGATCTTTGCGTTGGGGAAAACTACCACGGCTTACAGCATTACGAAATGAAAAATGAGGTTCTTATTTTCGTTTATTGATCTCATCCCTTATAGCAATGGCCCTGATATAATCTTCATGCTCCAAAACCTCGTTCAATAAGTTTTGCAGTTCTTCAAGGCTCATATTGCTTAGATCTTCTGTAGTACCGGATGCAGCAGGTTCTTCTACACCAACTGCCTCCGCTTTTTTCTTTTTACCGGACGTATCATCCATCAAAATGCCAGCACTTTCGATAATGTGCTCGTAAGTATAAATAGGGCAGCCAAAACGAACGGCCAAAGCTAACGCATCACTGGTTCTGCTGTCAATTTCTACTGTATCGTGTTCTGTAAAGCAAACAAGTTTAGAATAGAAAATTCCTTCCTGGAGATCGTTGATGATGATTTCCTGAAGCTCTACGTTAAAAGCATTCATGAAATTCTTCATGAGGTCATGAGTTAACGGACGGCTCGGTTGCATTCTTTCCAATGCAACGGCAATTGCCTGTGCTTCAAAGCCTCCAATTACTATTGGCAATCTGCGTAAGCCATTCACTTCTCCCAGAACAACGGCATACGAATGCGTTTGTGTAATACTGTGAGATAAGGCAACTATTTCCAGTTCTATCTTCTTCATATCGCACACGAAAATAAATCAAAATGCTACATAAACATGCAGCCCTTTTTGGTTTGCTGAAATTATGATGTGAATCTTTTGAAAGGGGAGATGCAGGTGACCGAAAATTCTGATTTATAATTTAACTGGTCTTGTTTCAGAAACGGAGAGGGCAATGAAAAACCCATATCCTGAGGTTACAAGATATGGGTTTTGATTATTGAAAGTGAAGGAAATTATATTCCTTTCATCTTTTTAATTTCTGCCGTTAATTGTGGAATTACTTCGAAAGCATCACCCACTATACCGTAATCCGCGGCTTTAAAGAATGGTGCTTCGGGGTCTTTATTGATGACTACAATCACCTTACTTCTATTCACACCAGCCAGATGCTGTATGGCTCCTGAAATACCAATGGCAATATATAGGTTAGGTGCAATTTGAAAGCCTGTTTGTCCCACATGTTCATGGTGAGGTCTCCAATGGCTGTCTGCTACAGGCCTGCTACAGGCAGTAGCAGCATGTAATACTTTGGCAAGGTCTTCCAGCATTCCCCAATTCTCAGGGCCTTTCAAACCACGGCCACCACTTACTACAATTTCAGCTTCTGTTAATGGAACATCGCCACTTACTTTGTTTACAGCCGTAACTTTTATTTTAGGAGTAGCTGCAATTTCAATGGTTTCAACTTCTGCTGTTTTTCCTTCTGTTGCCGTTACATGAAAACTATTCGGGTTTACAGAGATAACTTTAACGGCTGATAGGATGTTTACATTGGCAAAGGCTTTTCCACTAAATACGGTTCTTTTCACTACAAAACCACTGGTAGTATCGGGTAATGCTACTGCACCTGTTACCAATCCGGCTTTTAGTTTTGCAGCTACACGGCCGGCAACCGCTTTGCCGGTTTGGTTGTGTGAAAAAATGATTACTGATGCGTTTTGTGTTGTTGCGACTGTAGCCACCAGTTGAGCATACATTTGTGAATCTACATGGTTGAGTGCCTCTGCGGGTGCATGTAAAACTTTAGTTACGCCATATTTGCCCAATGCACTCAGGTCGTCAGCAACAGTACCCGCAACAAGTGCCTGTGCAGCAACGCCTAATTGTGTGGCGAGCTGTGCACCGTAGGTCAATATTTCGAAAGATGATTTTTTGATGTGTCCTTCAGACTGATCAACAAATATTAGAACTGACATGATTTTCTTTTTTAGTGATGATGGTGTATGGGCGTAAGCCCCTGATGGTTTAGATAGCTTTTGCTTCTTCGTGTAGCAAGCGAACAAGTTCTGCTACATTATCTGCAGGAACCAGTTTCACGCCGGCTTTTGCAGGAGGTAGCTCAAAACTAACAATACCGGTCAATGCCTCAACAGCAGTGGCTTCTGTTACTTTTAAAGGTTTGGTACGGGCAGCCATAATACCACGCATGTTGGGTATACGTTGTTCCGCCACCCCTTTCTGGCAGCTCACTACAACCGGTAAACCCACCTCATTCACTTCTTCACCGCCTTCAATATCACGATTTATTGTAGCTGTTGTACCGTTTAAATCAAATTTTGTAGCCAGGGAAACATATGGCATATCCAGCAACTCAGCCACCATTGCACCAACGGTAGATCCATTATAGTCTATGGTTTCTTTACCTGTTAATACCAGATCGTACCCACCTTGCTTTGCGATCTCTGCAATTTGTGCAGCAATAAAATAACTATCGGTACTATCGGCGTTCACCCTTATCGCTTCATTACCCCCTAAAGCCAGGGCTTTCCTGATTACAGGTTCGCAATCGGCACCGCCAACAGTTACCAGATGAATTACAGCAGAAGGATCTTTTTCCTGCAATTCAATCGCTCTTACTAAAGCGTACCATTCATCGTAAGGATTAATGATCCATTGAACACCGGCATCATCAAAAACTGTGTTGCCATTTTTAAAAGCAATCTTGGAAGTGGTGTCTGGAGTTTTGCTAATGCAGACTAAAATTTTCATACGGACAATTTTAAATAGTTGTTTATGCAACTATTAACAAATATAGGTTTGTTTTGGTTGAATCCACAAAACCATTCAGCTATTTTTTTGATAATTTATGTAACCGGCAGCTGTGCTTAATTTAACGTCCCTTGCGTCGCACTCTTCAGCGCTTGCAATACTATTAGGCAGTTTTTCTGGGCTTTGATCATCGCTTCCAAAACACATCAAACGCAAAACGTACCAATGTGCCGATTACTACCAGCAGGAAAAAAATCCTGATGAACCGGTTACCTTTTTTAATGGCCAGCCGAGCACCCAAAGCGCCGCCGATAGCATTACAAAGAGCCATTGGAATGGCAATGTTCCAGAGGATGCTTCCTTTTAAGAGAAATAAAATAATGGAACCCGTGTTGGTGGCAAGATTAATGAGCTTTGCGTTGGCAGAAGCATGCAAAAAGTCGATCCCTGTTAAAGTAATGAAAGCCAGTATAAGGAAGCTTCCGGCTCCCGGCCCGATAAAACCATCGTAAAAACCAATAATAAGGCTGATGAGAAAAGCGATCACTTTTTGTTGTGATGGAGAATGATTTTTGCTGGTATGCTGCCCGAAGTTTTTCTTGCTATAAGTATAAATGGCCACAATAGTTAATACTACAAGCAAAACAGGTTTCATAAAATCGTTGTGAACAATAGTAAGCAATTGTGACCCGCAAAAAGCAGCGATCATGGCCACGAACATCATCGGGATCAGCAATCGCCATTGCAGTTGTACTTTTTTGATGTATTGAATGGCAGCGAAACCTGTGCCGCTAAAAGAAGGAATTTTTAATGAACCAATTACGGTAGCCACCGGGTAACCGGGTAACACAATCAAAGATGCAGGTGTTTGTATCAATCCGCCGCCGCCAACAATGGCATCTACAAATCCGGCGGCAAAAGCTATGCAGCATAAGAGAATAATAATTTCGATGGTCACCTTTTTAATATTTTTTCAGGTAGGTTGGCAATGATAAGTCCGGCCAGCAAAAGCACACCACTCACAAGATGAATGGCTGTAAATTGTTCATTCAATATCAATATCGCCTCAATAGTGCTGAACAAAGGCATTAGGTTGGCAAATAAAGATGTACGGGCTGCCCCCATCTTACTGATCGCCAGGTTCCAGCAAAGAAAACCAATAACAGAATTTCCTATCCCCAGGTATAAAATGGTGAAACGCATATTGTTGGTCCATTCAACGGCCGGAGTGTGCAATGATTCTATCCATACAAAAGGGATCAAAATAATGGTACCTGTAATGAAAAGTAGCATCAAAAAACTCAACGGAGAAATGGCTGCCGGTTTTTTTCGTACCAATATGCTGTATATGGAAAAGAAAAATGAGCTCAACAGGATCAGTACATCACCTTTCCCGAAATGCAGCGTAGCCAGTTTTTGAAAACTTCCCTGCGATAGCAGGTATATTATTCCAGCTACACAAACCAGCATGCCGGTTAACCGGAGAAAATATATTTTCTCATGAAGAAAGATGGCTGCCATAAATGTGATAAAAACAGGGGAAGAAGTAGTGCCTATAAGTGCCAGGTTGATAGCAGAAGTGTAATGCCCGGCAAGGTAGATAAATGTATTGAACAAAGAAATACCCATGATGGCAGTGAATAACAGGTATAATTTATGTTGCGACAATAAATGCCTTTCATTCCAGCATTTTTTGCCGGCGATGGGCAATAAACAAATCGTAGCTGTTCCCCAGCGGAAGAATGCCAGGTGCACAGGTGGTATTTGTTTGGCAATGCTTCTTGCAACAATATAATTACCGCTCCAGATGATCACGGTGGTTAGTGCCAGTGCAATACCGATCAGCAGGTTTTTATTATCTGAGGTTTTGGGTATCAATGGGCAAAATCGGCTTCGTAATTTCCTTTGATTCTTTCCATCGGCGGATTAAAATACCCGAATTTCAGGTTGGGAAATTCTTCTCTGATCAATTCCTGTAGTTGTTTTACACCGAGCATCTCGCCGGTTTCGGTTACACCGATCTGACCCAGGTACCAGTCGGGATCAATATTAAAATTGCGCCATTGAATCATGGAAAGATCGGTGTCGATGATCAGTTTGCGTAATGCTTCATATTCTTCAACTGTATCCGTCATTCCGGGAAACACAAAATAGTTGATGCTGGCCCATCCACCGTAGCTTCGTACTACTTTCAGGCTTTCAATGATATCTTCAAACTGGTAATTATTAGGACGGTAATATCTTGTATAGATCTCTTTCCTGGCGGAGTTGGTACTCACACGGATGCTGTTCAAACCCGCTTCACATAAAGCTTTTACCGCATCAGGTTTAGAACCGTTGGTATTGATATTGATACTGCCTGCACCGGTATGTTTCCTGATCTCAATAATAGAATCTCTTATCGTTTCCCACATTAACAAAGGTTCGCCTTCACAGCCTTGTCCAAAACTTATGATGGGATACGGCGCATTGAGTAAATGTGGAACGGTAAATTCCACGATCTCTTCCACGGTAGGTTTAAATGTTAAACGATCTTGTGTAGAAACGATGGTTTCTTCTTCGGGCTGGAAAGAAATGCAACCAATGCAATTGGCATTACAGGCGGGAGATGAGGGAACAGGGCACTCCCATCTTCCCATGGCAAAGTTGCGGGCAGCAGGGCAGGTGTAGGTCATACAACAGTTCTCCATTAAATGCTTTACCAGTCGGTTATTGGGATAGTTCTTCAATAAAAAACCGGTACCTGCTTCAATTTTATCCTGGTCGTAACCGGCACATTCCTGCCTGATATCGTTTTCAATTCGAACAGCAGGAACATAAAAATTTCCATCATGCCATCCTGCAGCTGTGTAACAAAAAAGAGGGAGAGTAGGCGCATCGGGCGCTGTTTCATAAGCAGCAAGGAACAACCCGGTATGAGCGGGCGGAATAAAGGCTGCAACAGCCCATCCTTTTTCGCACAAACGCATTTCTCCCGTAACCACGTCAATTCCAATACCCTGCCTGCCGGGTAATTCATACAAATTACCTCCATCGGGTAAGGGAATCCAGTCTTCTGCTTCAACAGGGAAAGCATCCCATCCGGCACGACCAACAGCATAGAGAGAAGTATCTTCAAAAATATTTCCCTTGCCATCGGAATATAAAATATAAGGAGAGCTTGATAAAGACATATTTACTTGTAATTAAAAATTAGTTGTTATAAAGGCTGTTCGCCTGGAGCTTTGGTTTGTTGGTAAGCCTGGAATTGTTTGTTACAAAAATCGTTGAACTCTTTTTCTGTTTCTGCAGAAACTTCGGCATTCACTTCCCGCTGGATCAGCTTATTCGTTTTCAGGTCAATAGTTAATAATCCATCTTTCAACACCACGTTGTTTAACTCGTTCCAGGAATATTTTTTTGCAGGGAAACTGTTAAAAACGATCGATTCATGATCGAATGCAATCTCCGGAGGTAATTTAACAGGTCTTTCTAAAATGGTAGCCACCAGGTAAATAATGAACAGAATGGTACCTTTCGGATGCAGGAACCAACCCACCGCAGCAATGAGCAGCGCAAAGCGGTAATAAGGAATTTCACCTTTTTTGGAAAGCCCGTAGCAATAGAACCACCAGCCAATGATGATGATTGCCAATGCTGTAAACAATACCGATCTTGCAGGAATGGCGTGGGTTTCGTTGGAAATAACCCAAAAAACACTCTCAAACAAAAAGGTAACCAGTGCCATTACTAACATCAATCTGCTGATCAAATCGATCAGGTTGGATGACCGGGTTCTTTTGAGTACCAGAATATAATCGTATGTTTTTACGGTAGGCATAGGAAGGCAAAAGTAGCATCATTCATTTTTGGAAAACGAAATAATTGTGGAACAAAATGCCGTTTATCCTTTTTGAATGCAAACCATCAGGTTTGTGTAAACATTTTACAACTACTTTTGCAACGGTAAAGATTTGTTATGAAGAAAACACACATTGTTATCCTGGTTTTAATTGCAGCAGCTATTACAGTGCTGATCAGTTACACCGGAAATTTAACTACTTACGAAACCATTGCTTCTGCTAAACAGAAGCCCGGAAAATTTGTAAATCTTATTGCCAAGATTGATAAAACGCAACCACTGGAATATGATGCGGTAAAAAATCCTAATTACCTCAGCTTTACGGCTGTAGATACGTTGGGTAATTCCGTTAAAGTGGTGTATCATAATACTAAGCCTACCGATATGGAAAAAAGCGAAAGGCTTGTTTTAAAAGGAAAGATGGTTGGAAATGAGTTTGACTGTAAAGACATACTTTTAAAATGTCCATCGAAGTACAAGGATGATGTAGCTGCATCCAAGCAGAACCTTAGTTCTGTAAATACTTCAGCAAATAACCCCGAAAACGGCAGTACAAAGTAATTTATCCCCCAGATGCAATATATAGGAGAGCACCTTTTCCCCGGACAGTTAGGACATTTTTTTTCAGTTTTATCGCTGGTGGCTTCTTTGGTAGCCACTATAGCATATTTCAAGGCCAACAGAACAGATGAATTATCCGGAAAAAAAAGCTGGGTACGCATTGCCCGTTTTTCTTTTTTGTTAGAAACGGGTTCTGTGCTTGGCATTTTCGCCTCACTGTATTATATCATTTCCAACCATTATCACGAATATTATTATGCCTGGAACCACTCTTCACGATCTCTTCCTTTAAAATACATCCTCAGTTGTTTTTGGGAAGGTTCTGAAGGAAGTTTTTTGTTGTGGAGTTTCTGGCATTGCGTGTTGGGGTGGGTATTGATCAAAACATCAAAATCATGGGAAGCAGGTGTGATGACCGTGGTAAGTTTTGCCCAGTTTTGCCTGGCCTCTATGCTAATTGGCATTTACTTTTTTGGTGCAAAAGTGGGAAGTAATCCATTCATTCTCTGGCGCCAGCAGATGCCTGAAATTCCTTTGTTTTCCGATCCAAATTATTTACAGTTGCCAAGGGTTTTTGAAGGGAACGACCTGAATACTTTATTACAGAATTACTGGATGGTGATTCACCCGCCGGTATTATTTTTGGGTTTTGCTTCAACCATTGTACCTTTTGCCTACGCATATGCCGGATTGGAGAAGAATGACCATAGCTGGGTTAAAACTTCATTGCCCTGGGCGTCTTTTTCTGCTGCTGTTCTAGGTACAGGAATTATGATGGGAGCAGCATGGGCTTATGAAAGTTTATCTTTTGGGGGATATTGGGCGTGGGATCCGGTAGAAAATGCTTCATTGGTTCCATGGATCACCTTGGTAGCGGGTTTGCATACTAATCTTATTTACAAATCAACCGGCTATTCGCTCAGAAGTACTTATTTCTTTTACATTATTACGTTTTCATTGGTGCTGTATTCCACTTTCCTCACCAGAAGCGGAATCTTAGGTGATACCTCTGTTCATGCGTTCACCGATTTGGGAATGAATACGCAGTTATTGCTGTTCCTGTTGATATTTTTAATTCCGGCATTGGCTATGTTCTTCTACCGCTACAAAAAAATCCCTTTTATTGCCAAAGAAGAAAGCTCTTATAGTCGTGAGTTTTGGATGTTCATTGGTTCATTAGTATTATTTCTTGCTGCTATCATCATCATTGCTAAAACATCAGTACCTGTTTTTAATAAATTATTTGGAACCAATATTGCCCCGCCGGAAGACCCTGAATACGCTTATAATCAAATACAGGTTTTCGTAGCTATTATCATAGGCATCTTAACAGCGGTAACACAATACCTCAAGTACAAGGACACGCCCAATGCTTATTTTGGAAAGAAAGTGGGTATCCCTACTTTAATTGCCATTGTGCTTAGCGTTTGTATTAGCCTGTTTGGAAATATCAATTTTGAAAAGAAAGGCATCGGTTTCTTAGCGGCTATTCATGTAGCCATTTTTGCCAGCGTTTATGCCATTGTTGCCAATGCTTCTTATATATGGATAGTGATGAAAGGCAAGATTAAAATTGCCGGAGCTTCTGTTGCCCATGTTGGATTTGGGATGGTTTTACTGGGTGTATTGCTGTCTTCGAGTAAGAAGGCTGTGTTAAGCTGGAATACAACAGGGGTGGCTGTTTTTAAGAAAGAGAAGAATGAAGATCCTGCCGAGAATATCACTTTGTTCAAAACGGTAGCCACCGATATGGGCAAGTACATGGTTACCTACGCTAGAGATACTTTTAATGAGAAGGAACGGAAACGTTTTTACGAGATTCATTTTAAGTCGAAGGATGGTAAAGAAGAGTTTAGCCTGTATCCTGATATCATTAAGAATAATAAAGGCATGGAAGGTTTTGCAGCTAACCCAGCCGCTAAGCATTACTGGAATAAAGACATTTTTGTTTATATATCTTCATTTCAGGAGAACAAACCTGATACGGCTAGTTTCAGGAATATTGAATTGCAAAAGGGTGATACTACTTTTTTCAGTAACGGGTTAGTTATACTAAATAAAGTATCTATTAATCCTGAAGAGCAGAAAGCTAAGTTTGATAAAGATGAGACGGCTCTCTTCCTGGATATGACAGCTATTTCGAAAGATGGCAGAAGATACCCTGTAAATCCCGGTATTATTATTAAAGGTTCTACCATGCGAAAACTGCCTGATACCGTGAAAGCACAAAGTCTTATAATTCAGTTTAATAAAGTATCTGATCCACAAACCGGCAAGCTGGAGATTGGTATGAAGGAAAGTTCTGCCGTTTCAGACCTTGTTACTTTAAAAGTATACGAGTTCCCTATGATCATTGTACTCTGGATGGGAGTTGTTGTTATGGTCACAGGTTTTGGAATGTCCATTGCTGATCGTGTTAAAAAAGCTTCTTTAACCAAAGTATAAGGTTACAATTTTACAGGGGCAGCATTAATATAGAAAGCAATGTCTATTTTAGTGCTATGCAAACCTGCTTTAAACACATCCTTTTATTCTGTTTATTGTTAGGTGCTTCTTACTTAGTAAAAGCACAGGACCATGGTATAGATGATACCATACGTGTTCATGCTTTTATTACACCAACCGGTGATACTATTCCCATGAGTTACCTTCCCTTGGTTATGGTGAATGCAAAACTTTCTCCACAACAAAGAAGATACTGGCAGGAGTGGACGAGGTTGCGGAATGCGGTGTATGTTACATATCCTTATGCTAAGGCCGCATCGAGAATTATGAATGAGATCAATGCAAGGCTGCAGAACGTAACAGATAAAAAACAGCGGCGGCTAATTATCCGCTCCAAAGAAAAAGAATTGAGGAGAGAGTTTACTGATAAGCTTGTGAACCTTTCCATCTACCAGGGCAAAGTGTTGATGAAACTTATTTTCCGGGAAACAGGCAATAGTTGCTATGAAATATTGGATGAATATAAAGGTTCATTCAATGCGGTATTGTACCAGTCGGTAGCCTTTCTCTTTGGTACCAGCCTGAAGCAGGTGTACGATCCTAACGGGAAAGATCTTGATATGGAAAAAATCGTTCGTGATGTAGAACGTATGTATGGGTACAGAAGTTAAATAAATGATGCCAGTAATTGAAGAAACTGTTCACGCATAATCATCCTGGCCCCAAGGCTTTCTAAGTGTTCCGTATATACCTGGCAATCTATTACCTGAACACCTTCCTTTTGTAATAGTTGTGTATACAGAATAAAAGCATATTTACTGGCATTACTGGTATGCGAGAACATACTTTCTCCAAAAAAAATTTTTCCCATCCTTATGCCGTAGAGGCCACCAACAAGTTTCCCATCTTTCCATGCTTCAGCACTATGTGCATAGCCAAGGTTGTGCAGTTTTGTGTATGCAATTTCAACATCATCATTAATCCATGTTCCATCTTGCCCCTTTCTTTCCGTATTTCTGCAATGATGAATCACTTCATTGAAGGCTTTATTTACCGTAAATTCAAAAGCATTTCGTTTTATTAAAGCATTCATGCTTTTGCTGATTCTTATTTCATCAGGAAATAAAACGAATCTAGGGTTAGGGCACCACCAAAGTGGAAGCGTATCATCATACCAGGGGAAAATACCTTTTCTGTACGCCAGTAAAATCCTTTCAATACGCAGATCTCCACCAATAGCTAATAGCCCGTCGGGTAGGGCATCTTCTACAGGAGGGAACCATAACGCATCACTTAAAGCATGCAAAGGCATAAAGAGTATAAGTAGGATTTATGTAAGGGGAGGAACTTATGCATTTTGCGACACTTCTTCAATGGTTGCTCCGATGCCTCTTTCGGTAATGGCATCGCACATTGGTTTTAGTGTGTCGTAATCACCTTGCTTCACTGCGTACTTTCCTTGTAAATGAATAATAAGTGCACATTGCTCTGCCTGTTCTTCGGAATGGCCACATACTTCTATAAGCGTATCAATCACCCATTCAAAAGTATTTACCTCGTCGTTCCATACAATAAGGCTAAAAGGACTTTTGAAAGATACTTCAGTAAGTACCTCTTCACTTTCCCATGGCTTAACGGAAGTATGACCGGAAAATAAAATCATAATCACAAAAATAATGCACTCTTGCAAATAACGCACTCAGTAAGCATTTCATTGTATTGTATAGATTTGTTTTTATGATGATGCTAACGATGCCGAAAAACTTTTTTTAAATAAACTGTTTTTTTTTTTGGAGGATATTGAATAGCTCCTATTTTTGCACTCCCAAAACGAACAAAGGGAGTTTAGCTCAGCTGGTTTAGAGCATCTGCCTTACAAGCAGAGGGTCGGCGGTTCGATCCCGTCAACTCCCACAGAAAAAAGAGTTTCATTTCTGAAACTCTTTTTTTTATTTTCTACCATCGCCGGAAATATCTCTGCTGATTTCTATCATTTTCTATCGTTAACAAAAGCAACAATTTTAATCTATTCAATTCACCATTATTCATTATTGATGGGCCTTATGGCATGTTAAAATTTTATGAAAGCTTTAGAATCTTCTATTACGCATTTTATTAAAGAGCAGAAGTGTGCAACAGTTTGTTGTGTTGATACAGAACATCATCCATATTGTTTTAATTGTTTTTATGCTTTTAACAGCGAGGATGGGCTTCTTTATTTTAAATCATCTTCAGAAACACATCATGCCCAGCTTTTAAAAAATAATTATGCCGTTGCCGGAACAATTCTCCCCGATAAGTTAGTCTTTATGCAGTTACAGGGAATTCAATTTGAAGGGGAAATAGTAAATCCCTCGGAGGGATTGCTTAAACAAGCTGCCCATCACTATCATCATAAATACCCTTTTGCATTAGCTATGCCAGGCAGTATTTGGATCATTCGGATTAACAGTATCAAATTCACCAATAATAAAAAAGGATTTGGCAGTAAAGAAAAATGGATGAGAGCTGCTAATTCTGGCAGTAAATAGTAATATGGTAAACTTTTACGGAAAGCTGAAACAAATGAAAGGAGATTGTCAGTAATCTGTAAAATAAAAGTATTTATATACTTTTATTATTAAAATACATACCTTTGTTATAGCTAACTAAAACAAAAAGCTATGTATACAACAACAGAAGAAAACATTCTCAATGTAACCCTGCTTGAGCCAAGGCAAAAGCACCCTGCTATTTTTGCCCGTTTCGATGAGATGCAAGAAGGCAAGAGTTTAACCATTCACAACGATCATGATCCCAAGCCTTTATATTATCAATTGCTTGGAGAAAGGGGTAATGTATTTACATGGGAGTATCTGGAGCAAGGCCCTGAGTGGTGGAAAGTAAAAATTACAAAACGCATTACGGGGGAAAGTGAAGAAACGCTTGGATCTATTGCAGCAAAAGATTTACGTAAGGCAGAAGTATTTAAAAAGTATGGATTGGATTTTTGCTGCGGTGGGAAGAAAACAATTATAGAGGCTTGTGCTGAAAAAGGGTTGGATGTAGTAAAGATTGAACAGGAGTTACAGCAAGCCGATAAAGTTGTACTTGCTCATCCAATACCTTACAATGAATGGTCGTTAGATTTTTTATCTGATTATATTGTAAACACGCATCATGCTTACGTTAAGAAAACATTGCCAGAATTAGTGAACTATGCAGCTAAAGTTGCATCAGTACATGGTGATCATCATGCAGAGCTATATCAGATCAAACAATTGGTAGACAATGTTAATGGTGAATTATCTGCCCATATGATTAAGGAAGAAAAAGTATTGTTCCCTTATATTAAAGAATTGACTTCTGCTAGCAAAAACAACCAGTCGCTACATGCAGCGCACTTTGGATCTGTGCAAAGCCCAATTAGCATGATGGAAATGGAACATGAACTTGTTGCAAATGCAATGGAGCAAATAAGAACGCTAAGTGGTAATTATACTTTACCCGAAGATGCCTGTGCTTCTTACAGTCTATTATACAAGATGCTTGAGCAGTTTGAGAATGATCTGCATGTACATGTTCATTTGGAAAATAATATACTATTTCCTAAAGCAATAGAAGTTGAGAAGAAGTTGGGAGCTTAATTCAGTTGCTAATAGGATTGATAAAATTTTTGAGCGATGATAACCATTAATGCTAATACCAAAATTGCTACTATCTTAAAAGCCAGCCCGGATGCTTTAGATGCAATTATCAGCATCTCTTCAAAATTTGAAAAGTTACGAAACCCGCTTTTACGAAAGCTGATGGCGGGAAGAACTTCCCTTGCTATGGCAAGTGGTATAGGAGGCTGTGATGTGAATGATTTTTTTATAAAACTGAAGCCACTGGGATTTTTGGTAGATGAAGACATAGAGGTAGACGAAGGAGAAGTAGCTAACCTTCCGGCATTCTTACAAGATCTTCAACCGGAGCAATTGTTTGAATTGGATGTGAGGCCTATTTTGGACAACGGTAAAGATCCGCTTAATGATATCCTGCAGCAGGTAAAAGCATTGCAGGAAGGACAAACACTTAAGATCATCAACAGTTTTGAGCCTAAACCATTAATGCTTTTACTTGGCAGGCAAGGATTCCAGTCTTTTACTTTACATGAGGCTACTGGTGTTGTGGCTACTTATTTTTATAAAAATACAAACGCTATTTTAGCCGGTTCAACTGCTGCTTTTCCACAGCCCTGCAATAGTTGGGACGACTGTCTAAAAAAGTTCGAACATAAAATGCAGGTGATCGATGTACGTAACCTGGAAATGCCGACTCCCATGCTAGCCATTCTTAATGCTTTAGACAATTTACAACCTGGTAATGCCTTATTCGTTCAGCATAAGCGTATTCCTGTTTTTTTATTACCTGAACTGGGAGAACGTAAGTTTGAGTATCGTGTGAAGCAGATCACAGATGGGGATGTACAGCTCTTAATTTTTAAAGATTAGTATGGATACCGATAGTCATAGTAACAACCTGGTTAAAAATACTACACATAAAGTGGTACTGCCATTTTACATATATTCGTCTGCATCGTTTTTTATCAGTACAGTATTTTTATTTTTTTCAGTTTCCGCATTTACACAACACTTTTTTCATCCTCAAATACTTGCTATTACCCACATGATGGCTCTGGGCTGGGGTACCATGGTCATACTTGGTGCGAGTCATCAATTGGTGCCCGTATTGATTGAAGGAAAATTATACAGCATCACTTTGGCTTATCTTTCATTTGTGTTCGCTGCAGCAGGAATACCATTACTGGTATATGGTTTTTATGTGTTTGATATGGGATGGCCTGCTCAACTTGGCGGCTTAACAATTCTAATTTCTATATTATTATTTGTAATTAATGTGGGCGTTAGTGTAACAGAAAGCAAAGTACATAATGTACATGCTTTTTTTGTATTCACGGCAGCATTGTGGTTATTGATTACTGTGATTATTGGGGTACTATTGGTTTTTAATTTTACACATTCTTTTCTTTCAAAAAATTCCACCGAGTATCTTCCGCTGCATGCTCATTTGGGTATTGCGGGTTGGTTTTTGTTATTGGTTATTGGGGTAGGTTCGAGGCTGATACCCATGTTCCTCATTTCAAAATACAGCAATGAAAAATTATTATGGATAATTTATTGCCTTATTAATGCGGCTTTACTGACTTTTATAGGCCTTTTTTTATACTGGCCTCATACTGCTTTTTTATTCATTCCTGTTCTTGCCATTCTTTTAGCATTATTCTTATTCGCTTATTATTGTTATCGCAGCTTTAAAGAAAGGATAAGAAAACAAGTAGATGCTCCAATGAAAACGTCCCTGCTTTCGGTTGTAATGATGATTGTGCCATTCTTATTGCTATTTATTATAGTAGCTTGGTTAATGTTGGATACTTTAAACATTCATGTTGTAATTGCCTATGGATTTGTAATTTTCTTCGGGTGGTTAACGTCAATTATTTTAGGTATGACCTTTAAAACACTGCCTTTTATTGTGTGGAACAAAATATATCGTCATATTTCAGGTGCCGGTAAAACGCCAAGCCCTAAAGATCTTTTTGCTAATCGTATTTTCGGAGCTATGATCCCGGTCTATCTTTTAGGGTTTGTACTTTTTGTTGCCGGCATTTGTGCAGTGAATATTTTTCTGATGAATTTTGCAGCGGTATTATTAATGATTACTGCATTTTTGTATAACTGGAATGTATTAAAAGTGTTGTTGCATAAACCTGTTAAGCCATGAGTATGATAACCAATGATCCTGTACAGTGTGAACGGGCCCATAATGTGCTGAAAGATGTTTATGATCCTGAGATAGGACTGAATGTGGTTGATCTTGGCCTGATTTATCAAATTGATTTTGATGAAGCCATTCATTCTATATATGTTCGGATGACTTTAACAACGCAGTTCTGCCCAATGGGAGAATCAATTACTGATGCAGTAAAAAGAATGCTGGAACTAAGTTTTGATAACACTCAAGTAAAAATTGAATTGGTATTCGATCCTCCATGGAATCATGAAATGATATCCGAAGAAGGAAAAGAATTTTTAAATGGTGAATAAAAGAATATGCTAAGTCTAACTTGTAAAATAGCGATCAAAGCGGTTATCTTTCTTGCCTCCAAATTTGAATCAGGAGAGCGGTCCGGTATTAAAGAAATTGCAGAGTTCATTGAAGCCAGTGAACATACTGTAGGTAAGATGCTGCAAACTTTAGTTAAAGAAGGAGTGATCAATAGTGTCAAAGGTCCGAACGGCGGTTTTTATATTACTGCTAAGCAAAAGAACCAGCCTATCATTAATGTAGTAGAGGCCATTGATGGGAAAGAAGTGTTTAAGCAATGTGGATTAGGATTGAGTAAATGTTCATCAACACATCCTTGTCCCATTCATAACGATTACAAAGAAGTAAGAGACCTTTTCGAGCAAATGTGCAGGGTAAAAAAAATGAGTGATCTCTGTGAGCCGGTTAATAATGGTCTTGCCTATTTAATTGGATAAAAATAACTGACGTTAGTTTTGATAAATAATATGAACTTCTTCTCCGCTTAGATCTCTGAAAGAAGAGCAAATAAATCTTAAAATTGAAAAGCATTTACTTTCATCCTGTATTATAGATTATCTTCGTTTTAAAATATAATTGTAATAGCTGGTCCTGGTTGCTAAATAAGTCTTTAAAATTAAGTTCAAATTTCATTGCTTGTTTTTAAGTTTATCTATCTCTCGCCTGCTTAGATTCTTTCAATTGTTTTAATATGTACAATTCTTCTGAACACAAATTTCATATCCCTGTTATGGGCCTTGCCTATACTATTGATTCTCCTATAAAAGTTGCAAGGTTTGGTATTGCATCTGTTATTTCTATTGTGGAAGACAGGTTGATAGAAATGATGAGAAGTTACTATTATGAGAGTATACAGCAGGTGTATAAACCTATCACTACTAAAGAAGAAGATTACCGTGCCAAGCGAATTACGGATTATTTAAATCTTGTTAATAAGATTGTTCAGGAGCAGGTAGAAAAACTTAAGAAGTCTGCTTTTGAAGCTGGTTCTGAAATTGTGAAATACTTTGAAATGCTTCCCGATGATAGTAAGTTGAAGCATCTGTACACTTACATGATGCATACCGAGGATGAACTGGAGAAAGCAAAAGTTGAATCTTTTCTTCGCTCACAGGTTGTGCCGGGTAGCATTGATGTAAACATTATGACCAAAGTAGACGGTAATAAATACGATCAAAATAAAGTACTGATAGAAGATGGTTCGGACGCTGTAGCTGCTTTACGGGGATATGTACGCAGTGATTTAACCAATTCATCCATTATTTTTTCAGCAGGAATGAATCCTCGCTTATACAATTACCTCGAGCAGTTTGATGCATTTAATGCTGATGAACAGGGTGAATTTAAAAAGAAGATCGTTATTAAAGTAAGTGATTACCGTTCGGCTCTAATCCAGGGAAAATACCTCGCAAAGAAAGGTATTTGGGTAAGTGAGTTTAGAATAGAATCGGGCTTGAATTGTGGTGGCCATGCATTTGCAACAGATGGTTATTTAATGGGACCAATTTTAGAAGAATTCAAATCAAAAAAGGAAGAGCTTGTAAGTACCTTATTTGACATTTACAGCCAAGCCTTGCAAAAGAAAGGGTTAAAAGTTTTTACAACACCGCACCCTGTTAAAATAACAGCGCAGGGAGGTATCGGTACTTTTGAAGAACAAAAATTTTTGAGTACTTATTATGGTGTTGAAAGTGCAGGTTGGGGATCTCCTTTTTTACTTGTACCAGAAGCTACCACAGTAGATGAAGACACGATGCGTTTATTACGCAAAGCTGAAAAGGGCAATGTGGTATTAAGTAAAAATTCTCCTTTAGGAATTCGTTTTCATTATTTAAAAGAAACGAGTTCAGCCATAGAGAAACAAGACCGTATTAGTGCCGGAAACCCCGGTAGCCCATGTCCTGAAAAACATTTGGCTTTCAATACCGAGTTTACGGAAGAACCGCTTTGTACTGCATCGAAAAAGTATCAAAAATTAAAGATTGCACAATTACAGGCGCAGCAGCTTCCTGAAAAAGAATATCAAAAACAATTGAAAGAAGTTTTAGATAAGGAATGTTTATGTGTTGGATTAAGTAATGCTGCTTCTAAGGAATATAAAGTTCCGTTTCTTAAAAGTTTGGAAGCCGTTACTATTTGCCCGGGTCCTAATATTGTCAATTTTTCTAAAACGGTATCGCTCAAAACCATGGTAGATCATATTTATGGCCGAACTAATCTTATAACCGATGCTAAAAGGCCGCATATGTTTATCGCCGAGCTGAACTTGTATGTTGATTTTATTAAAGAACAATTAGATGAACATGAAAATCAGGAGCCAGATACAAAGAAGAAAAAGTATTTTGAAGAGTTCTTCCGTAATATCAGGAACGGAATAGCGTATTACCGTCAATTACCTGATATTGCTGCAAACCAGGAAGATCAATTTTTAAATGCATTGAATTTGGCTGAGCAAACATTACACCAAATAGAGGCTCGCTTGATGGAACCTGTTCTTGCTTAAGTGAAAAAAAATTCTGTTTATAATGGTAATGCAGTAGTTGATTTTATTTCATCCATTACAAATAAGCTGCTGATATGGGCAACCATTGGCAAAACAGCCAGCTTTTCCTGGTAAAATTTATTGTAGGATTCCACATCTTTTGTAACCAGCTTCAGATAATAATCAAAGTTGCCTGATACCAGACTGCATGAGATCACTTCAGGGAACTGTAAAATTGCCTGTTCAAATTCAGAAAAATTATTTCTCGTTTGTTTGTCTAAAGTAACATGACAATGTACTACTAAGCCAAGGTCTATCTTCTTTCTATCTAATAAAGCCACATATTGAAGGATGTATTTTTCATTCTCCAGCCGTTTGATCCTGTCGTGAGTTGGGCTAACGGAAAGATTTACCTCAGCGCTTATTTCTTTTAATTTCGCTTGAGCATTCTCCTGAAGCATTCTAAGAATGGTAATATCGGTTATATCTAAATCAGTTTTCATTGTGTTTGCTTTGTGTATTAGCTACGTTTCTGTTCTCAGGCTTAGAAATTATTCCTGATAATCTTTTCTTTCCAAGTAAGTAACAAAAATATTTCTTTTAAAAATTAAATAAACAGTATTTTATACTTAATTTTTTCTTATATCTAAAAATAATTTTTGTTTTAAGAAATTTGAACAGAAATAAAACCTCTATTTATGATTATCGGTGTTCCCAAAGAAATAAAAGTACAGGAGTACAGGGTTGGTTTAACTCCCGAAGGAGTTGATGCTTTAAGTACTCAGGGCCATAAAGTTTATGTAGAAACAAAGGCAGGTGCGGGATCTGGTTTTTCTGATGAAGCCTATGCAAAAGCAGGTGCCACCATATTAGCCACCGCGAAAGAAGTGTATGATATTGCAGAAATGATCATTAAAGTGAAGGAACCCCTTGCTTCAGAGTACGGTTTGATACGTTCCGGCCAGATCTTATTCACCTATTTCCACTTTGCGGCTTCAAAAGAATTGACAGAAGCTATGATGAAGTCAAATGCTATCTGTATCGCTTATGAAACAGTAGAATTGGCAGATGGCTCATTGCCATTGCTGGTACCTATGTCTGAGGTAGCCGGAAGAATGGCAATAACCGTTGGAGCGTATTACCTGGGTAAACCTTTTGGAGGAAAAGGTAAATTATTGGGAGGTGTTCCCGGTGTAAAACCTGCGGAAGTTTTGATATTGGGTGGAGGAATAGTGGGAACGCAGGCGGCAAAAATGGCTGCCGGTTTAGGTGCCCGTGTAACTATCATGGATACCAATTTGAGCAGGTTAAGATACCTGGCTGATGTTATGCCCGCTAATGTGGTTACTCAATATTCCACGGTAATGGCAATTAAAGAAAAATTACCACAGGTAGACCTGGTGATTGGTGCCGTTTTATTGCATGGAGCGAAAGCGCCACATCTGATTAAAAAATCAGATCTACTTCAAATGGAACCTGGAACAGTATTGGTAGATGTTGCTGTTGACCAGGGGGGCTGTATAGAAACTTGTGTACCTACCACGCATGAAAATCCGGTATTTATTGAAGATGAAATAGTACATTATTGTGTGGCAAATATGCCTGGTGCCGTTCCGCAAACTTCTACCAGAGCATTAACACAAGCCACTTTGCCCTATGCAATGGCCATTGCGAATAAAGGATGGGAAAATGCCTGTGCCGAAAATGCTGCACTCGCAAAAGGATTAAATATCAGGGCAGGAAAAATTTATCATAAAGGTGTGGCAGATGCCTTTTACGCATAATTGTTGATGATGAGCATTGAGTGTTGAAAAGCCGGTTAATACCGGCTTTCTAATTGGCGGGATTACAGGTTATTGCTGCTGGATATAAGCATAAAGATGATCGGCATCTTCTTTTTTACAAAGTGCTGTTCCCATATTCATTGTAGCTGCGGTACCACACGCAACTCCATATTGTACGGCTTCAACTAAAGTTTTTTGGTTGAATAGAGATAATACAATTCCAGCAACCATACTGTCGCCTGCACCTACAGTACTTTTTCTTTTTACTACCGGAGGTACTATGGTTTTTGTAAAATTTTTTGTCACCATCATAGCTCCCGCAGCTCCCATTGATATAACCAAAACTTCGCACTGGCCCCGGCTGATGATTTCCTGAGCTACTGTGTTCACTTCATCCATATGCAATGCTTCTTTTCCAGCCCAGTCACTCAATTCGCCAAGATTAGGCTTAGCTAAAAAAACACCTTCCTGTAAGGCTTGCCGAAAAGCTTCGCCAGATGTATCTATGATCAACCGGCTATTCTTCTTTTTCGCGATAGCAGCAATTCTTCCGAATATGTCATTGGGAACGCCGTTCGGTAAGCCGCCACTGGCAACGATATAACCAATATCATTCGATTGTTCAAGCCATTGTAATAACTGTTGCCATTCCTTTTCCTCAACGGTAGGTCCGGGCATTGTAAAACGATATTGCTGGTTGGAAGATTCATCCAACACGATCAGGTTCTCCCTAGTGTGTTGCTGTATGGTAATTACTTTCGAGGGAATATTTTCTTTCTCCAGTAACTGTTGATAAAATAGACCTGTATAGCCTCCTGCCAGGTAAACGGCCGTAGCTTGTCCACCCAATTTATGAATGGCACGGGCTACATTAACACCCCCTCCACCTGGTTCGAAGCAGGGACTGGTACAACGCATTTTCTTTTCCGGAACCATTGCGGCCACGGAAGTGCTTTTATCTATTGCGGGATTAAAAGTGATCGTAACAATCGAAGGCATTATTGTATGGATTAGAAATTTAAGTTACATGAATTTTTAATAAATATTTCTCAAACCAACTGGTAGCGAGTTCAGCAACTTTATCCAGCATTCCTTTTTCTTCAAATAAGTGTGTGGCGCCTTCTATTATTTTTATTTTTTTTTCGCAATTAAGTTTTTCGAAAGCTGTTTCATTGAGCTGTAAAACATCTACATCTAAGCTTCCTACAATCAGAAGGGTGGGGCATTCAACATCGCTTAAATAAGCCTCTGCAAGGTCGGGCCTTCCGCCTCTTGATACAACAGCTTTCACCTGCGGCATATAAGATGCGGCTCTTAAGGCTGACGCAGCACCTGTACTAGCCCCAAAATAACCAATGCTACATTCTTTGGCTGCTTTTTGTTCTTCCAGCCATTCGGTGGCACCAGCCAATCGCCTGGTTAGTAATTCAATGTTAAAACGGTTGGCGTAGTTGGCATCTTCCTTTTCTGAAAGTAAATCGAGTAATAATGTTCCAAAATGGTGTTGGTGTAATTGCTGGGCAACTTTTTGGTTACGTGGACTGAGCCTACTGCTGCCTGTGCCATGTGAGAAAATAACAATGGCTTTGGCCCTTTGAGGAATAATAAGTTCTCCTTTAAGTTCAACACCCCGAACAGGAATTAACACCTCATCATAAAAACGGTATTCCATATAAATTTTTTTAGTGTGAAGAATGAATGTTCAGATAGAATGTCAATTTATATCGCTGTAAATAAGCCTGCAATGATGGTGGTTAGTCCTTTGGCTAATTATAATCATCCTCATGCATTGTTTTCCTTCACTAAATGTTTTAACAGCAGGAGGCAGAGGAAATAAAAAAGCAGGATCAACAGTTGATTATTGAAAAATCATAATTTCATTTTATTAAAGAATGTAAAGCCACACTAATGCAGGAAGATATCATTATACAAATCAGTAACCGCTTAAAAGATATTCGGAAAGATAAAAACATCACTTTGCAAGAGTTAGCCGATAAAGCCGGCGTAAGCAAAGGCATGTTAAGTCAGGTTGAGAATAACCGTACGATACCCTCTTTAAGTGTATTATTGAATTTGATTAAAGCATTGAATATAGATCTGAATGATTTTTTCAGGAATATCAACCTGCAGCCCACAGAAAAAGCCATTTTTAGAAAAAAAGAAACCTATCAGTCGTTTGAAAAGGAAAATGCCAATGGTTTTTTATACCAGCGTTTATTTACTGCTACTTTTCATGAATATCATCTTGACTTTATTTTATTAACACTTTTACCAGGAGCTGAACGGCCATTTGTAAGTACTGATGCTTTTGAATTTAAGTATCTGCTGAGTGGCCAGGTAGAATACTATATCGGCAATGAAAAGTATGTAATGGAACAGGGCGACTCGCTATTTTTCGATGCCGGGGAGATGCATAACCCGGTAAACACAGGCAGTGATCCAGCAACCATGCTGGTAGTATATTTCTTCAAGCAAGGAAAATGAGTGACTTTACTTAAAGCGGATTTGTTTAATATTTGTAAACAATATGCCTTTTTGATATCATTTTGTTTACTATAACTTTACTTTTAGTTAATCTGGTACCAACAATTCCTTAACATTCGAGAGAGAGTTTTGCTTCATAATTAAACTAATGTTTATGAAGCAACACCTCCGAAAGCCGGGTATTATGGCACTAAGCTTACTTGCCATCTTACTCGCTTATCTGCCCACTTCGGCGCAAACAATTTTACTAAAAGGAAAGATCGTAGATGCATCTACTTCGAAACCCATTCAAAGTGCTGTATTGCGTTCTCAAACCGGTAAAACGGCTATTTCTGATGGCAATGGTGAATTTTCATTACCTACTTTCAAAGGAGAAAGGGTAGTGGTTTCATCTGTTGGTTATGCTGATCAGTCGGTTAAAATAAGCAACGATAACTTTCTTACCATTAACCTTAAAGCTTCTGTTAGCCAGTTGAATGATGTTGTAGTAACAGCAACAGGTATCAAAAAAGAAGCAAAACGTTTAGGATATGCCGTGCAAACAATTGATGGTTCTAAATTAACACAGGCAAGAGAACCGGATCCTTTGAATTCTTTAAAAGGAAATGCAGCCGGTTTAACAGTTAATATTAACCAGGAGATAGGTCATTCACCTGATGTAATTATTCGTGGTGAAAACAATCCCAACGACAGGCCCATGTTTGTGGTAGATGGTGTTCCTTTTACTTCCGATTCTTACAACGTTAATCCAGATGATATTGAATCCATCACTATATTAAAGGGCCCTAATGCCGCTTCTTTATATGGTTTCCAGGGTAAGAATGGTGCTATTATCATCACCACAAAAAAAGCAGCCAAAGGGAAAGGCATGCATGTAGATTTTAACTCGAGTACTCAGTTCAACACGGGTTTTATAGCATTGCCTAAATACCAGGATACATACGGTCCTGGCGATAACGGAAAATATGCATTTGGTGGTGGTGGATCTGGTCCGGCAAACTATCGCGGTGGTGGTGCCATAGGTGTGGGTGTGAATGATTATGACTATGATGTCTGGGGGCCACAGTTCAGGGGACAATTGATTCCTCAATATGATGGAACATACGATCCTACACAAACGTATACAACAGTCTTTGCTGATGGTACTAAATATATGGGCAATGTTAAGCCTACACCTTGGATTGCCCGTGGAAAAGATAACCTTAAGAAATTTATTGAAACAGGATTATTATCGAGTAACAGTATCTCTTTATCATCTTCTTCAGAGAAAACTGATGTAAGATTTTCATTGGGAAATACGTATCAAAAAGGTATTGTTCCAAATACACAACTGAATAATTTTAATGCAACGGCTAGTATCGTTCACCGCTTCAATCCTAAGCTTACATTATCTACTTATATTAATTACAGCAGGCAGTCAACGCCTAATGTGCCCGATGTAAGTTATGGTCCAAATAGTATCATTTATAACATTATCCTTTGGGGTGGTGCAGATTGGGCAATGAGTGATATGCGTAATTACTGGCAACCAGGTCTCGCTGGTGTTCAGCAGAAATATGAGGAGTTCTACAGGTATAATAATCCATACTTCATGTCTTACGAATGGTTAAGGGGCCATTACCAAAATAATAACTATGGTTATGTATCGCTGAACTATAAACCTACAAAAGATCTTGAGTTTCAGTTAAGGCCAAGCGTTTCAGGCTATGATATGCTGAATACAGAGAAATTACCTTACTCGGCTGGTGTATACGGAAGAGAATTGAGAATGGGAGACTATCGTGAAGATAGAAGATCTTCTTTCGATTCATATGTTGATGGACAGGTTCGTTATACTAAGAGAAAAATGTTAGGCTTCATTGATATGGATGTGTTGGGTGGTGGAACAGTGAGAAGCTTTTCATTCAATTCCAATTTTGTTTCTACCAACTATCTCAACGTACCCGGCATTTATGCTTTCTCCAATACTTTAAATCCATTAACCGGAAGTAGTTTCCATTCACAGATGAAAGTATTAAGTGCTTACTATTCCGTTGATCTTGGATATAAATCTTATTTAATAGCCAACGTAACAGGAAGGGTGGACAAGTCTTCAGCCTTACCTGCCAACAGCAATAGTTATTTTTATCCTTCTTTAAACCTGGCTACAGTAGTATCAGACTATGTAAAGTTGCCTAAGGCTATTTCATTCTTAAAGATTCGTGGTTCTTATGCACAAAGTAAGAGTGGAGGTACCAATGCATTCTTCTCACCTGATATCAGCTCAACACCTGCAGCAGGCTATGGTTATACATGGAATTCGCCCTATGGTGGGCCCAGTTACCAATTTTCTCAACCATATACTTTAAGACCTACTTATACCAATCAGTACAGCAGCAGTGCCAGTTTTACCAACCAAACAGTTAGTAGCAGCATTCAAACTGCTGAAAGAAAAGCTACGGAGATTGGTGTTGATATCCGCTTCCTGAATAACAGATTAGGTTTCGATATCACACACTATCATTACCTTAATTCAGGTATTGTTAACCAGGGAACATCAGCGGCTACAGGTTATTCAAGCTTCTTAACTAACGGTAATACGTATACGAATGATGGATGGGAATTTACAATGAATGCTACCCCAGTAACCAATCCTCATGGCTTTAGCTGGAATGTTACTGCAAACGTTTCTACTTACGTAAGAAAATGGGTGAATAATTCTAACCCGGATAATTATGAGAAGAATGGTGAGCGGGTTGACCTTGTATATGGTAATGCTTTCGTTAGAACACCCGATGGACAAATGGTGATAGATCCTGCGTCAGGATTATACCTGAGATTTTCAGACCTCGGTTCATCAGCTAAGAAAGTATATGGACACTCTGATCCAGATTTTCAATGGGCTGCTATTAACACCCTTAGTTATAAAAACTTTTCTCTCCGATTCCAGTTTGATGGAATGGTGGGAGGTGTGATGGAAGATTATGTAAGAAAGAAAACATTACAGGGGGGAAGGCATATTGAAAGTGCTACCGGCGCTTTTGGTGTAGCAAGGCCTTTTGATGAAGCGAATGTTGCAGCTTACACTGGCCAGGGTGTAAACCTTACAGGTACGCCTATCACGCTTGATCCTATTACCGGTCAGATCACTAACATGAAGAGCCTAACCGTAACATCTAATACAACAAAGAGCCAGGTACAGCCTTTTGTAACACGCATGGCCTCTATTCCCGATTTAGACATCATCAAGAAAACCTATGCCAAATTGAGAGAGATCACATTAACCTATAATCTTCCTTCCAATAAAATCAAACCTTCTTCATTCATAAGAAATGCAAGTGTATCACTGGTAGCAAGGAATGTATTATACTTCTTCCCCAGCAGGTATAAAGACCTGGATGTTGATCAATACACACAGGATAGTGGTTCAGGTTTACAAACACCCACTACAAGAAGCTTTGGTTTCAATGTGAATTTATCTTTCTAATCAATTAAAGAAAATAGTATGAAGCAGATCAAGAATATATTAGTATGCGTTGTGGGAGGATTGTTGCTGGCTTCCTGCAATAAAAAGATTGAAGAGTTGCAGAGTAATCCCAATAACCCCACAAGCGTTCCGCCTTCACTTATACTGGGAACAGTATTAACTGATGTTGCAGGTAATGGTAACAGTGGTGCTTTAGGCGGTGTTGGCTCATGGAACAACGTACAGAACTGGAACCAGTATTTCTGTAATAATTACGATTATTATGGAAATAATATTTACTCATGGACAAATGGCTCTTTTGATCCTTATTTGGTATTGAAAAATGTTGTTCAGATGGAAAAAGAAGCGCTTACAAGAGGTGCTTCAGCTGTGAATCCTTATGAGTCAGTAGGTAAATTTATAAGAGCTTACTACTATTATAATTTAACCTCTTTATTTGGAGATGTTCCACTGACACAGGCATTGCAGGCTTCCTCCAATCCAACGCCTGCTTATACTTCACAGCAGCAGGTATTTGCTTATGTATTGAATGTTTTAGATACAGCGAATACGCATTTTGCCACTTTGATTGCTAATAACGATCAGTCGTTATCTGCTTCGCAGGATCTTTTTTACCAGGGTAGCCTTGTAAAATGGCAGAAGCTGGTAAACTCATTCAAGCTGAGAGTATTGATCGCATTAAGTGCTAAAACTTCAGATGCTACACTAAATGTGGCTGCCCAATTTGCTAACATTATCAACAATCCAAGCAAGTATCCGGTATTTACAAGTCAGTCGGATGATTTTGCAGCGAAGTATGATGCAGTTTATCTCCAATATCCTTTTAATCCAACTAACTTCGGTTCCATTGCCGCACGTAATAATATGGCTTCTACTTACGTAGGTGCATTAACGACGACTAATGATCCCAGAGTGTTTGTCACTTGCGAACCTGCCTGGGCATTAGTAGGGAATGATCCTAATCCTGCCCAGTATCAATACTTTGCAGGGGCCAGTACCGGAGAGCCATTGTCCAGCATGTATAATAATGCCAATTCGGGTGTTTATTCTTTCCCTAACAGAAAAAGATATTATTCTTCATTCGTAGGAGAGCCAGATGTGCTGGTAGGTTATAAAGAGCTATGCTTTAATATTGCTGAAGGAATTACTAGAGGATGGGTATCGGGTAATGCTGAAGCGTATTATAAAACAGGCATCGCCGAATCGATGAAGTTTTATGGTATTGATACAACGCAAGCCTCTTTTACAGCTTATTTTCTTCCTCCGGGAAAAACATCTGTTACGCAGGTGCAACCATATACTGTAAACTTTAATTTTTCTACATATTATAATCAGCCTTCGGTTAAGCTTTCTTCTACACAGTCTACAGCCGTTGCGCAAATTGTTACACAGAAATATATTGCAGGGTTTCAAAATTCAGGATACGAGGCTTATTATAACTGGCGTAGAACAGGTGTGCCTGCATTCCAGGGCGGAAGTGGGGTAGGTAACAATGGAATGGTTCCAAAACGTTGGGCATATCCAGTGTCTGAACAAGCTCAAAATGCTAATAATTGGAAAGCTGCTGTTACTGCCCAACAATTTAGTGTAGATGATTTAAATCAAACCATGTGGCTGTTGAAATAAAATTTAGATGATTGATTTCACATGACAATGTGAAGCCGTAGCATAATAGCGGGGCTTTTCCTAGCCCTGCTTTTTTTAATCTTTAAAACAGATTCAATGATAAAGAATAAAGTAATTACACTTATGCTGATATTAGGTATAAGTGTTTCTGCATTTGCACAAAGAAAAACTGAAAATATTATTATCGTAACACTCGATGGAATGCGCTGGCAGGAGGTATTTGGAGGAGCTGACTCGGTGTTGTTACGTAATAAAAAATATACAAAAGATAGTGTAGGCACTAACAAGAAGTTTTGGTCAACTGATCTTTCAGAAAGAAGAAAAAAATTATTCCCTTTCCTGTGGTCAGTTGTTATGAAAAATGGTCAATTACATGGTAACAGGAATGAAGGGAGTTTTGTAAATGTGGCTAATCCTTATAGCTTTTCTTATCCGGGTTATAATGAAATTTTTACAGGCTATCCAGACACTGCTGTTAATTCAAATGATAAAATAAAGAATAAGAATATCAATGTACTTGAGTTTCTTAACCAGCAAAACGGATTTGAAGGAAAAGTAGCGGCTTTCAGCACTTGGGATGCATTTCCATATATTCTTAATAAATGGAGAAGCGGCGTATATGTAAATTCTGATGTAGATAGTTTAAAGTTTAGCGATAAGTCTTTATCGTTGATCAATGATCTCCAGTTTCTCGCTGCAAAGCCTATAGATGTTCGCCTTGATGTTCTTACGTACATGGCAGCCCGTGAATATATGAAAGCCTATCAGCCAAGAGTATTGTATATCGCTTTTGATGAAACGGATGATTTTGCTCATGGCGGGGAATATGATCAGTATTTAAAAAGTGCACATGCTGAGGATGCAATGATTGCTGATTTGTGGAACTATATTCAATCTTCACCGAAATACAAAGACAAAACTACTTTATTGATCACATGTGACCATGGGAGAGGAGACCTGGTGAAAGATAACTGGCGTCATCATGGACAAAAGATTCCTGAAGCCAGCCAGATATGGGTGGCAGCCATGGGACCCGACACAGAAGCTTTAGGTGAAATAAAGTCATCAGAACAATTATATCAGAAACAGTTTGCAGCAACGATTGCTCGTTTACTCGGTTTCAATTTTACAGCGAATCATCCTGTAGCAGATCCTGTTATAGGCCTTATGAAAAACAAGACTAAAAACAAAATGAACTATGGCAGTACAGTTAGTGGTTTTTGATATAGCAGGAACAACAGTATCGGATAAGGGTAATATTACACAAGCTTTTATTGATGCTTTTTTAATGGCAGGGATTAAAGTGGAGGCAGGTGATGTAAACAGGTTAATGGGATACAGGAAAATAGATGCAATTAGGAAAATTATTCAGCATTATGCACCGGAATTAGGTGATGATGCAGATTTGATTCATGAGATACATAACAAATTTACCAGTCAAATGGTATCCTTTTACGAGCAGGATACCATGCTGGCGCCGCTTCCTTATGCCGAATTAATATTCGAAAAATTACAGAAACGCGGAATAAAAATCGGACTAGATACAGGTTTTACAAGGCCTATTACAAATGCCGTACTTAGAAATATAGGTTGGGATCAATCCGGGTTGATCGATTGCGTTGTTTGCAGTGATGAAGTGCCGGAAGGTAGGCCGCATCCTTTTATGATACAGCAAATAATGCAGCAAACTGGAGTAGCAGATCCTGTTGCTGTGATTAAGGTTGGCGATACAGAGGTTGATATTAATGAAGGAAGAAATGCCGGTTGCGGTGCTGTAGTGGCTGTTACAACAGGTGCTTTTTCAAAAGAAGAATTGGTGCCCTACCATCCTGATTTTATCATCGATTCACTTTATGAATTACTGCCTATCATCGATCGGTTTTAAAACTACATTTCATGCAACAAGCACTTACATCAATGCCTGCTAAAACTTTGAAACAAAGACTGCAGTTGGTTTCCCCGGTAGTATTTGTTTTGTATGTTTCGTTTTCTTCTTTTATGGTATATACCTGCATGTATGGTTTTCGGAAACCCTTTACAGCAGCATCATACGAGGGCCTGGAGTTGTGGGGCGTTTCCTATAAAACGATACTCGTAATTGCACAGGTATTGGGTTATATGCTCAGTAAGTTTTATGGAATTCGCTTTATCGGTTCTATGAAACCAGAAAAAAGAAGTGTTACCATTATCAGGCTGATCTTTATAGCATGGCTTTCATTATTGTTGTTTTCATTGGTTCCATATCCCTTCAACTTTGTTTTTATGTTCATAAACGGATTGCCGCTGGGAATGATATGGGGCCTGGTATTTGGATTTGTAGAAGGAAGGAAATTGACAGAGTTGATGGGTTCTGTACTGGCCACCAGTTTTATTTTTGCCTCGGGTTTGGCAAAAACAGTAGGTAAATGGGTAATGCTGCAATATCATATTTCAGAGTGGCAGATGCCTTTTGTTGCAGGAACTGTCTTCATTTTGCCATTGTGCATTTCGGTATGGCTTTTACAACAAACGCCACCACCAACAGATAAAGATGTTGAGGTTCGTACCATACGTCTTCCCATGGATTCGAGAGAAAGAAAACAGTTTATTAAACGGTTCGGTCTTTTTCTAACACCAGTTATCACGGCCTATGCCATGCTAACCTTGTTGCGGGATTTTTGTGAAGATTTTGCTAATGAACTCTGGAAAGAAACAGGTTTCCAAAATAATGCAGCCATTTTTACACAAACAAGTACCATCATATCTTTAACTGTATTGGCTATTGTGGGTGGTTTTTTTCTTATAAAAAATAATTATAAAGCTTTTCAGTTAGCACATGTTACTATTCTTGCCGGGTTTGTACTGGCATTAGTAACAACTTTTTTATACCAATCCCATTTCATTAATCCTTTTGTGTGGGTATTGTCTGCCACATCGGGCTTATACCTTGGTTATGTTCCTTATAATTGTTTGTATTTCGAAAGAATGCTCGCTGCATTTAAAATCCGTGGCAACGTTGGTTTTGTAATGTACATAGCCGATGCTTTTGGCTATTTGGGAACTGTATTTGTGCTATTGCTGAAGGAGTTTATCAAAGTACATTACAGTTGGGTTAGTTTTTTCAGCTTTTTGTTTTATGCTACATCTGTCATAGGAATTGTACTTGTTTTACTGGGCACATTCATGGCATCTTCTCTTCATAAAAAATTCAATCAGTTAGTATGAGCTCATCTGCAATAATAGTAGGTGCCGGGATCGTAGGATTGGCAACTGCACGGGCTTTAAGTATTAGAGGATATAAGGTAACGGTGATAGAGCGTTCGTCGAAAGCAGTAGGTGCTTCTGTACGAAACTTTGGAATGGTGTGGCCAGTTGGCCAACCTGATGGTGTATTGTATGAACGGGCCATGAAAAGTCGTTCTGTATGGAAAAGTGTTGCGGATAGTATTGGTTTTTGGTATGATGAATGCGGAAGTTTGCATACGGCTTATTATGAAGATGAATGGCAAGTATTGCAGGAACTGTATGATGCTTTTAAGGCTAACGGGAGGCCGGTACAGTTACTCTCAAAAAAAGATGTGTTGGAAAAGTTCAATGGTGTTAATGAGAATGAACTTATTGGGGGATTATACAGTGCAACAGAACTGATCGTTGATCCGAGAGTTGCAATAACAAGTATCGCGGATTATCTGAAAGAATTTTTGGAAGTTGAGTTTATATGGGATGCGGCTGTTACAGAAGTACAAACAGGAAAAGTAAAAGCCGGCAATACAATAATACAGGCGGATTTGATTTGCATTTGCAGCGGTGCTGATTTTGAAACTTTGTATCCCGAAATGTACAAGCAACAACAGCTTACTAAATGCAAATTGCAAATGCTGCGTTTTGCCCCGCTGGAACACGATTGGAGAATAGGTACAGCTGTTTGTGGTGGATTGTCTTTGATTCACTATAACAGCTTTAAAGTAGCACCTTCTTTACCTGTTTTAAAAGAACGGTATAGTGGTGAAATGAGTGAATATTTGCAGTGGGGAATTCATGTGATGGTGTCTCAAAATGAAAAAGGAGAATTAACTGTTGGCGATTCTCATGAATATGGTTTAACTTTTGACCCGTTTGATCAATCTTTTATCAATGAGTTGATCATTCAATACCTAAGGCAGTTTATGATCTGCAATGATTGGAAGTTGGTGCAGAGTTGGAATGGCATTTATCCCAAATCTACAGTAGGTCAAACTGAAATATTTGTTCAGGCCGAACAGGGTGTTTATGTGGTCAATGGCTTAAGTGGTGCCGGAATGACCCTTTCATTCGGACTGGCTGAAGAACTGGTTGAAAAAATGTAAAAATTATAAGTCTATTACTATGAGAAGAGTATTATTTGTTTTCATGGCGTTGTTTACCTGTTTCCTTGGTTTTTCTCAAACGCTTACACAGCTTCAATCCAATCGTGTGATGCTTCCTAACGGATGGTCATTAACACCCGTTGGAAAAAGTTTGCCCTTGGGCGATCTGCCCCTGAACATTGTCGTATCCCCTTCTCAAAAATATCTTGCTGTAACCAATAACGGTCAAAGTACTCAAACACTTCAGTTAATTGATATTCAGCAACAAAAAATATTAGATAGTGTAGTGATCGCTAAAGCCTGGCTGGGCCTTGCTTTTTCTAAAGATGAAAAATATTTGTATGCTTCCGGAGGAAACGATAACTGGATATTGCAATACGAACTACAGCATCAAAAATTAGTGCTGAAAGATTCGATTACGCTCGGTAAAAAGTGGCCTGAGAAAATTTCTCCGGCAGGTTTATGCATAGATGATCGTAAGCATGTGCTGTATGTTGTAACCAAGGAAAATAACAGTCTTTATATCGTTGATCTTCTGTCTAAAAAAGTAATAAACCAAATTCAATTACCCGGTGAAGCGTATACATGCCTTCTTTCACCTGATAAAAAAGAACTTTATATCACCTGCTGGGGTGCTGCAAAAATATTGGTATATGCTGTAGACAAAGCAATGATCACCGATGAAATAGCTGTAGGCAGTAATCCCAATGACCTGTGCATGACAAAGAATGGCCATTACATTTTCGTTGCCAATGCTAATGATAATAGTGTTTCAGTGGTTGATGTGCATCAACGTAAAACAATAGAAACGCTAAATGCCGCTTTATACCCCGATGCTCCAACTGGCTCTACAACCAATGCTGTAGCTTTAAGTGCGGATGAGAAGACTTTATATGTTGCGAATGCAGATAATAATTGTCTTGCAGTTTTTGATGTAAGTAAGACTGGGAATGCCCGTTCAAAAGGTTTCATTCCAGTAGGCTGGTATCCTACAAGTATCAAAGTGATAGGTAAAAATATTTTTGTTGCCAATGGTAAAGGATTTTCTTCTATGGCCAATCCTTTCGGCCCTGATCCTTACAAGAGAAAAACACAAATGGGGTATCAAAAAGGTTTAATGAATAAACCCAGGGAGGTGCAATATATTGGGGGTTTGTTCAAAGGCACATTGAGTATCATACCCACTCCCACAGAAAAGCAGCTAAGTGTGTATTCGCAGGCGGTGTATAGCAATACTCCTTACAATAAATCAAAAGAATTGGTAACGGTGGGTGAAGAAGGAAACCCTATCCCACATAAAGTGGGTGATCCTTCCCCAATAAAATATGTATTCTATATCATTAAAGAAAACAGAACATACGATCAGGTACTGGGTGATTTACCACAAGGGAATGGCGATAAAAATCTTTGTTTGTTTGGGGAGAAGATAACGCCGAATCTGCATGCAATCGCAAAGGAATTTGTATTGCTGGATAATTTTTATGCAGATGGAGAAGTGAGTGCTGATGGCCACAACTGGAGCCTGGGTGCTTATGCTACAGATTATCTGGAAAAAACCTGGGTTACAAGTTATGGTGGAAGGGGCGGTTCTTACGATGCAGAAGGCAATAGGGCAATCGCCAACAATAAAAAAGGCTTTATCTGGGATCATGCTAAAAGAGCGGGTGTGAGCTACAGAACCTATGGTGAGTTTGCTGATAATTATAAGCCGAATATCCCGGTACTGAAAGATCACTTTTGTCCATATTTTACTAGTTGGGATCAGAAGGTTCGGGATACAACAAGAGTAGGCCAATGGAAGAGAGACTTTGATTCATTGGTGGCGGCGAATGCGTTGCCTCAACTAAATACGTTACGTCTCATTAACGATCATACGGAAGGTTTGAATTTGGGAAGGCCTACGCCGGCAGCACATTGTGCGGATAATGATTTGGCAGTGGGTATGTTCATTGAACATTTGAGTAAAAGTCCGGTTTGGAAGGAGAGCGTTGTTTTTATAGTGGAAGATGATGCTCAAAACGGGCCGGATCACGTGGATGCTCACAGAACAACAGCGTATGTGGCAGGAGGTTTTGTGAAAAGAGGATTTGTAGACCATACTATGTATTCCACTTCCTCCATGTTGCGTACAATTGAGCTGATATTGGGTATTCCGCCGATGAGCCAGTACGATGCTGCCGCAACACCTATGTGGCATAGTTTTCAAAGTACTGCTGATGAGAAAGGGTTTGTTGCAAAGCCATTGGGTTGGGATATTAATGAGAAGAATACTGCTGTTAATGCATGGCAGCAAATGAGTGAGAAATTTGATTTTTCTAAAGAAGATCGTGTGCCGGACAGGCAATTAACTGAAGTGATTTGGAAAGCGATGAAAGGAGTGGGCGCTGTGGTTCCGGCTCCTAAGCGAGCCGCTTTCGTAAAATCGAATACGCAGGAAGAAGACGATTAAAATTAGCTGTTTCTATCAATCAAAAAGTATTGGGTTATTACATGAAGGAAACCAGTTTGCTAACAGAAGGAGATATTAATTTTTCTGCATCACGGCAACAATGGTATGCCATACAGGACGCAGCAACGTTAGCTGTGTTGGAGGAAGATAGTGATCATTTTCTGCACCAGTCTTTATCAACCCCTTGTTTGGATGTGATTACTTCCTGTGAAGGCATTTATATCAGCAACCTTCAGGGAAAGCGGTATATGGATTTTCATGGGAATAATGTGCACCAGTTAGGGTATAGAAATGCCTATGTGTTAGAAAAAGTAAAGGCGCAGATGGATGTATTGCCTTTTTCGCCACGCCGCTACACCAATCCTGTTGCCATTGAGTTTGCACGTAAACTAACTGGCTGCTTACCTGCGGAACTCCACCGTGTTTTGTTTGCTCCCGGAGGTACAAGCGCTGTTGGTATGGCTTTAAAACTGGCAAGGGTCGTTACCGGTAAACAAAAAGTAGTTTCTCTTCAGGATTCATTTCATGGTGCTTCGCTAGATGCCATAGAAGCAGGTGGGGAAGAGCAGTTTAAAAAGCATCTTGGCACATTTCATAACGCGTCTATCAATATTCCTCCACCTACTTTTTACAGGAACAACAATCGTTTCGATGATATCCGTTATGCAGAATATTTAGATGAAGTGTTGCATAACCATCCTGATATTGGTGCTTTTATTGCAGAAACTATTCGCAATACAGATGTACAAATCCCTTCAAAAGCTTACTGGAAAAAGGTTAGGGAGATCTGTTCAAAACATAATGTGTTATTGATACTTGATGAAATTCCCATTGCTTTTGGTAGAACAGGTAAAATGTTTGCATTTGAACATTATGGAATTGTGCCCGATATTCTTTGTCTTGGAAAAGGTATGGGCGGTGCTGTTGTTCCATTTGCAGGAATTGTTACAAAGGATGAATTCAATATAGCTGCAGATGTTTCATTAGGTCATTACACACATGAAAAAAGTCCGCTCGGTGCTGCTGCAGGACTGGCTGTACTGGAATATATGGAGCATAACGACTTACTTGAAAAAGTGAAGGAGGATGAAGTGTTCATGCGAATGAAGCTGAAAGAAATGAAGGAAAGGTATAAGCTCATCGGCGATGTAAGAGGTGTTGGTTTATTGTGGGGAATTGAATTGGTAAAAGACAGGATTACAAAAGAAAAAGCCATCAAAGAAGCAGAACAGGTGATGTACAGGTGTCTTGAAAATGGACTAAGTTTTAAAGTATCGCAGGGCAATGTATTACAATTATGCCCTCCGCTCATTATAACAAGAACAGAGCTGCGATCGGCACTGGAAATAATAGAAGAAGCAATAGCTTTTATACAATTATCTTCAATAGCATAATTCTTTTGTTTAGTGTTATTTTTTATTCCTGATTCCATATCTTAGTTTAAATGAAAATCAGGAAAAACCTCTTCCCTTTATTCTTCAGCGGGTTTCTTACCGCACTGAATGTTGTGAACAGCAACATGAACAGGATGAATGGGAATATTCATAAAATCTTCGGGCTTTGGCTTTTTATTTCCGTATTACTTTCTCTTATCTGGTTTGTAAATAGTTTTCTCAGGAAGAAAAAGTACTTCATTCAGAGAAAGGAATCCTTTTTCTTAAAGATGATAATTATAATAGCAGCTAATCTTATTGTAATATTTTTAATTGCGAATTTTGTAAACATAGTTGGTAATTCTCTCGATACCTTAGGCAAGGATGTTCCTTTGTGGGGTAAATTCTTTAAACTTATAGTGGCTGCTTTTCTTATTCTTGTGGTACAACAAACGATGGACTCTTTAGAGGAAAAGCAGGAAATTAAACTTCAAAATGAAAGGCTGCAAAATGAGAATCTTAAAACCGCATTAGGAGCTCTTCAGCAGCAAATTAATCCGCATTTTCTCTTTAATGCGTTAAGCACTTTGCGTAGCATGATTCACAGTAAAGATCCTAACGCCGAAAAGTTTGTACTTCATCTTTCTGATGTGTACAGGCAGCTACTGGCCAAACGGGATTCTGTATTGGTTGAACTTTCTGAAGAGATGCAATTTCTGCATGCCTATCTTTTCATGCTGCAATCTCGATTTGAAGATATGCTGCAGGTGGCAATTCAAATCTCACCAAATAATTATCAACGAAAGATACCCGTTTTCAGTTTCCAGTTGCTTGTAGAAAATGCGATCAAGCATAACGTCATATCTGCTTCAAAGCCGCTTCGCTTATCCATTTACGAAAACCAGGATGATGAAATTATAGTTGAAAATAATCTTCAATTAAAAACTACAAAAGAAGAATCCTCCGGGATAGGATTGATAAATTTAAAAAAGCGTTATGAATTATTAGAGGTTAAAAACGGAGTAACCATCACCCAATCTGAAAATGCTTTTATTGTTGCTCTAAAATTGCTGTAATGAATATTTTGATTGTTGAAGATGAACCCAAAGCTGCTCGATATCTGAAAGAAGTTATTGAGTTGGTAGATGACCAAAATAAAGTTGTTTGTGTATGCGATAGCATTGAATCAACGGTAGCATACCTGAAAGAGCATGGGAATATACCGGAATTGATATTTGTGGATATTCAGTTGGCTGATGGAATGAGTTTCGAAATATTTAAACAGGTTGAAATTAAAGTGCCGGTTGTTTTTTGTACTGCGTTTGATAACTATGCGTTGGATGCATTTAAATCGAATGGGGTAGATTATATTCTTAAGCCATTTGAAGAAGAAGATATAATCCAGGCGTTTCAAAAATTGCAACTGCTGAAAGGGCAATCTGTTTTTTCTTTGGATATTGCTGAACAGCTACTGAGTCGCTTGTCCGGTGCAGATAAAACAATTAATTCGTCTTTTCTTATTAAAGTGAAAGAAAAAATGTACCCTGTTGCGGCAGAAGATATTGCTCTTGTGCTTTTGGAAAATGAGATCACTTATTTCTTTACATTTAATAATGAAAAACACATCATCATCAAATCCATTGATGATATTGAAAATGCACTCGATCCCAAACGCTTTTTTCGTATTAACAGGCAAACCATTGTTCAGCGTAAGGCAGTAACAGAAATTGAGCCTTTCTTCAACCGTAAGGTAATTGTAAAACTCTGTATTCCGGTTAAAACGCCACCGGTGGTTAGTCGTCTTAAGGTAACGCCTTTTTTGCAATGGCTTGAAAAGGCCTAAAGCCTGTTCAGTTCGTCTTCCTTTTTGTTCAGTTCACCCTTTTTTCTATTTCATCCTGTACTACCGTTGTACATCTTTGTGCCATAAACGTTTGGCATGAAACGAATCGCTGTGTTGGTTGTCCTCTTCTTTTGTGTAATCTATCTGAATGCACAGCATACCGGTAATGTTATTCTTGGGAAATGGAAGGATACTGATAATACGGCCATATTTGAAGTGTATAGAACCGATAATACTTACGCTGTTAAAATCATTGCACTTTCAAAAGAAAGAGAACAAGGAATAAAGGTACTTGATAAAAAAAATCCTGATGCAGGGCTTAGAAACCGTCAGGTTGTGGGCATCATCATCTTATCCGGATTGAAGTATGAAAAAGAGTGTTGGAGGGGAAGTAAAATATACAGCCCGGAAAGGGGAATATATGCAGATTGTGTAATTCGGATGCCCGATGAACACACCATGTTGCTCCAGGTAAGCAAAGGGATTTTCAGTACAACTAAAACATGGATAAAACTATGAAGAAACTGTTAGTTATACTTTGTGTACTGATCATTCCGGCCTGTCTCTTTTCACAACATGCAGCCGAAGATTTATCATTTAATCGTTTTGAGGATCTATGGTTGAGTGTCCAAAAAAATAATCCTACCAAAAGGGTTTATGATCTTAATATACAAAAAGCACAATGGGATTTTAAAGTATCAAAAGGTTTTTTATACCCCACTGTAGCAGCCGGTTTTACTGGGCAGGATAATCTTGTATTGGCTACCACACCTATACCGGGTGAGATATTCGGACAACCAGGGAAAATTATATATACGCAATTCGGCCAAAAATATGTGTACAATACCGGTGTTACGATCACACAGTCATTATTCGATTGGCAATCAAATTGCCAGGCACAACTCGCAAAGAATAATATTGCTCTTTCTCAGGTGCAGGGAATGGCTTACGAACAAACTTTGAAACAACAGGCTGCACAGTTTTATTATACTGCACTTATTGCAAAAGCGGCTATACATATTAGCGGGCAGGATTTGATGATAGCAGATAGCATTGCTAAAATAGCAGCGCAGCGCCTTCAGGAAGGGGTGATAGATGCTGCTTCTGCTAACCAGGCTATGATCAATTATAATTCTGTTTTACAAAACCAGTTACAGAATAAACTTCTGTTCGAACAAAGTATTCAGAATTTGAAAATCTTATTAGGTGTACAACCTGCTGATAGCATAGAATTAAAAGAAGATATCGTACTCGATGCTTACAAGCAAATGCAGGATGTTGCTATTGGAGATGATAAAAATCTATTGGTATATGAAGCTGCGTTGAAAAATGCCAAACTGCAGGAGAAAGTGCAGCGGTCAGCAACAATACCCAAACTTGGTTTGGATAATTATTTAGGAGAGCAACAATACCGGAAAGATCTGGGTATGTCATTCTCAAGTGGAGCGTGGACACCTAATCAATACTTAGCGTTGAACCTGAGTGTTCCCATATTTACGGGCTTTAGCACGAAGAATAAGATCAGGTCTGCTGAAACTTCTGCCCGTATATCAGAGCAGCAGTATAAGAATGCACAATTGCAAAGTATTCAGGAAGATAGTTTATTGCTAAGCTCTCTTGCTAACAATAAAATGATTACTGCCGCATCGGAACGAAATTTTTATTTGTACCACGACAATTGCAGATTGGTTGAACAGAAGTATAAAGAAGGAGTGACCAGCATAGATGTGTACCTGAAGAGTTTTGAAGATTATCTGAAAGCAGAGAATGCACATCTGAACAATCTTGCAGCCCTTTACAATAATTATTCAGTTATACAATCCAGGAGATAGATCATCTGATTTAAAAAGAATTCTTATGAAAATGCAACATGTTTACTGGTCGTTTTTAATTGCGGTTGCAACGGTTTCTTGTAATCATGTACAGGAAACAAAACCGGAACGAAAAGATATTATTGATGCTGTATTTGCCAGCGGAAATATTATTAGTACCAACGAATTTGTTGTAACTGCTAATGCCGAAGGTTTTTTGCAGCAATCATTTGTTGCGGAGGGTGATTCAGTAAAAAAAGATGAGGTGCTTTTTCGTTTAGCGAATGATGTGCAGCAAACACAGGTAAATAATGCAGCTACGAATTACGACTATGCCAGGAAGAAAGCAATGGCTGATGGCCCGCAGATACAAGAACTGGAGGTGCAGATCATGCAGGCAAAGCAACAATGCAACACAGATTCACTTAATTATGCGAGGTACCAGCGACTGGTAAAAACAAAAGCCGTTGCAGAAGTAGATTTTGAAAAAATGAAGCTGCAATACCAGAATTCTGTATCCGCACTGAAAATGCTGGAACAATCATTAGCAAATTTGGAAACTGACCTGGCTCAAAGTACTGATAATGCGAAGTCTCAACTTGTCATTCAACAACAAAGCTATCATTACAATAATTTGACTTCTGCCATTACCGGAACCGTACTAAACGTTTATAAGAAGCCGGGGGATTTTGTGAAAAAGGGAGAACCTGTTGCAAGAGTGGGTGCCGGTATTTTGTTGGCAAAGCTTTTTATCTCTGAAGATGATATTCAGCGGGTAAGAGTAGGGCAGGATCTTGTTATTGCATTGAATACAGATAAACAAAAAAACTACCAGGCAAGGATATCAAAAATTTATCCGGCATTCGATAGCGACCAGCAGGCTTTTGTAGCAGAAGCAACTTTTGTACAATTGCCTTCTTCAATAAAATCCAATACACAATTACAGGCCAATATTATTGTAGGAGAGAAGAAAAATGCATTGGTAATTCCATCAAATTATATTGATAAAGACGGGGAAGTAATGCTCAAGGATAATGATAAGAGAGTGCCGGTAAAGATTGGGATATCAAATTTAGAATGGACGGAAATTGTAAGTGGAATTAATGAAAAAGAAGTGATCATACTTCCTAAATCCTGATCTCATGTTATCTTCTACTAATAATAGTATTTCTGCTGTTCATCTTACCTCTAATATCAGGCAAACCATTGTGGCCGTATTAAGTGTAACGTTTGGTATATCTATGTATGTGTTTATGAATAGCTTCATGACAGGCGTAAACAAATCGCAGTCTGATCTGGCATTTAGTACACTTGCACATGTACGGGTTTATAATGATGGCCCGAAAGACAATACCAATCTGCTTTCCGGTCATCTTTCAAACAACCAGTTAGTTAATATTAGAAACGCAAAGCTCATTCAATACACAGATGGTATTAAGAATACAAAAGGGATCATTGCTCTGTTGCAGCATCAGCCAGAAGCAACGGGTGTAGCCGCACAGGTAAATATCAATGTGTTTTTCAGGGCTGGGGCAACAAAAGTAAATGGTATTCTTTCTGGTGTTGAAGTAGAGAATGAGAACAGGCTTTTTGGTACAGCAAAATTTGTTACACAAGGTAACTGGGGCAATTTGCAATATAGAACTGATGGTGTGATTATTGGAAGCGGCCTTGCCAAAAACCTTAGCCTTAAAGTGAATGATAATCTCAATGTATTAACGGGTGATGGGGTTTCGAAGAACTTTAAGATCATTGGCATATTTGAAACAAGTATAGCAGGTGTGGATAAAACAAAGGCGTACCTGAATATTGCCTCTGCAAGACAGTTATTACTGAAGAATCAGGATTATGTTACTGATATTATGATGAATGTGAAAGACTATAACCTTTCATCGATTGTTGCAAAGAAACTAGCTCCGCAAATTCCTTATAAAGTTGAATCCTGGCAAATGGCCAACGGCCAGCTGGAAGCAGGTTCCAGCCTAAGAGATATCATTGCCAAAGCTGTTTCGCTTACCATTTTGCTCGTTGCTGGTTTTGGTATTTATAATATCATGAACATGACTGTTAATCAGAAAATTCGTGAAATAGCGATTCTTAAGGCGATGGGTTTTTCAGGAACCGATGTAACTCAAATTTTTTTAACGCAAGCTTTGGTAATTGGCTGCGTAGGGGGCCTGGCAGGAATGATGCTGGGATACCTGGTGGCTGATGCCGTGAATCATATACCATTTAAAATAGCCGGGCTTTCTACATTACCGATGGCTTATGAGCAAAAAGATTACGTAATGGCATTTGTGTTTGGAATTATTACCACGTTTATAGCAGGATATCTTCCTGCACGTAAAGCATCAAAAATAGATCCTGTAACAATAATAAGGGGGTAACCATGACAACGAATATTGCATTAAGGGCAACAAATATTTCCAAGTTTTTTTATCAGCCCGAAAAGTTCAAAGTGCTGAAAGATGTAAGCTTTGATGTGCAGAAAGGCGAGTTTCTTACTCTCATTGGCAAATCAGGATCAGGTAAATCCACGTTGCTGTATGTATTGTCTACAATGGATACCGATTTTGAAGGAGAATTGGAGATCAATGGCGTTAGCCTCAAGCATAAAACACAGAATGAATTATCTGCATTTAGAAATGAGCATATTGGTTTTGTATTTCAGTTTCATTATTTACTAACTGAATTTTCTGCTTTACAGAATGTGATGTTGCCTGCTTTGAAATTAGGAAAGAAGAGCAAGGAAGAGATTGAACATAAAGCGTATGAACATCTTGAAATGCTCGATTTAAAACAACAGGCATTGAAACCTGCAAATCGTTTATCAGGTGGTCAGCAGCAACGGGTGGCCATTGCAAGAGCATTGATCAATGATCCATCGATTATCATGGGTGATGAACCTACAGGTAATCTTGATTCAAAGAATACAAAAGTTGTATTTGATATTTTTAAACAACTGGCAAGACAGAATGGGCAAACGATTATAGCAGTTACCCATGATGATGATTTTGCTTTAAACAGTGATCGGGTTATTGAATTGAGTGATGGATGTCTTCTTTCATCACATACATTACATAAACATGGGTTTTAGATTGGGGATTCATACATAAAAACGCTTTCAGAAATGAAGGCGTTTTGCTTTTTAGCCTTTTTATAATTGATTAAAAAGTGAAAAAGGCTGCCGAAAGCTTTATAATACTTTGTTTTTTGTAGTAATACTTTAGCACATCAATTAAGTTTATTACCAGCTAATAGTATTTATATCAAAGATGAAGCTGAAAACAATTTTTTCGCGGATGCTTGTAGTAGCTATACCGGCGGTTCTTTTATCTTATGGTGATGGATCTTATCATTTTGCCATTCACCTTGTACTATCTTTTTATGGTGCTGTATTGTGGGAGTTTTACCAGGTATATCTTTCTTCTTCCCGGTAAGTTGTTTTCTATAAAAAAGCCCCACCAGACTGACTGTACTGATGAGGCCTTGCTGGCTGATATTCACTGCTTCATTTCACTGCAATATGTTTACTGTTTAGCAGCTTCTTAGCTTCTTCTTTTTTGGGAAGTGAAAGTTTTAAAATGCCATCTTCATAATGTGCATCAATCTTATCCTTGTTTATTTCATCAGGTAAGGTAAAACTTCTGGTGAAAGAAGTATAGTTGAATTCTTTCCTGGTGAACTTTGCTTCTTTTTCTTCTTTCTTTTCCTCTTTCTCGCAACTGATGGTTAAAATATTTCCATCAATATCTATGTTGAAGTCTTCTTTTTTCATGCCTGGTACAGCTAGCGAAACATGATAGGCATCTTTGTTTTCAATGATGTTGGCAGCAGGACTACTCAGTGTTCTGAAGGATCCTCCATCTGTATCCATCCAATCGTACCAGGGACGGAAAAATTCTTCCAATAAAGTTGGACGCATTTCACTGCTTCTTGTAAGTGTTCGTGTTGACATAGTTGCCTCCTTTTTTATTTTTTAATTGGTGTTTTGTTTTGTTAGAACAAATGTATTTACGTCGCTTCGCTGAAGAAAGAACTGTAGTCAGTTCAAGTATTGATTGTAATCAGTGCGTATTGTAACCATGTTCACAGTGATATGATCAGGTGTATAAACGTTCATAGTATTCACGTGCAAGACGGTTGCTATCGAACTGGGGAAGTATATCTTTCATGCCCGTTTTAATGATCTCTGTCCATCGGTTAGGGTAATCATAATACATGGGTAACACTTCTTTTTCAAGAACATCATATAAGCTACCACAGTCTATATCATCTTGTATATATTCTGCTAATGAAATATCACAGGATGGGATAATGAATGAATTGATTTTATCCTTCGCAAATTCAGGGAACCATCCATCAGGTAAAGAAAGGTTGATAGTGCCGTTCATAGCAGCAGCCATACCACTGGTTCCGGAAGCTTCATGAGTTAGCCTAGGTACATTCAACCACACGTCCGCTCCGTTTTTAAGAAGCTTAGATAATCTTAGTTCATAGCCTGCCAGTATGGAACAGTTGGTATATGTTTTACAAATGTCTACTATCTTATCAAATATGCCGATGCCTGCATAATCCATGGGATAAGGCTTCCCGGCCCATATAATTTGCACAGGTCTTTCTTTATTGCTTACCAGTCTATGAAATCTTTCCATGTCGTGAAAGAAAATATCTGGCCTTTTGTAACCGGCAAAACGTTTAGCAAAAACAATCGTACAAATCTTTTCATCATAAATTTCACCGTTCTGATCTGCAACAATTTCAAATAATTCTTTTTTTCTTTCGCTTTTTACTTTCCTCATTTCCTCATGGTCATCTGCTGCAAAAGCCTGGTATAATCGTTCATCATGCCAGTACTGATAATTTTGTGCATTGGTAATGGAAATGATCTCACATATATCAGTATAACCGCTCCACATTTGCCGGAGTGTTTGCTGATGAAGTTGTGAAACGCTGTTTGCTTTGTGCGATAAACGTAATGCAGTAAGTGTATGATCGAGTATGTCTGAGTCACCTGTTTGAGTGATGGCTTTGACTTCAGTTATCGGAACATCGCAAAAGAAACTCATCTTCTCAAGTAATGCCATATGTGTTTTTTCATTGCCTGCATCTTCTGGAGTATGATTGGTGAAAACAACTCTCTTTCTCACTTCTTCCAGTTTTTTGAATTGATCGTACAGGTAAAAAATAAGAGGTAAGGCATGTGATTCATTAAGGTGATAAACATCCGGCGTCCATTCTATGTGTTCCAGCAGTTTTGCGCCACCTGCTCCCAGTAAAATGGTAGCGGCTATTTTAGTTTCAGGATTAGCGTCATATAATTTATGCGAAATAGTTTTCGCGAGATAATCATTCTCCGGAAGATCAGTGCTTAATAAAAAAACAGGGATGGTATTAAATATATGCGGAGGCAGGTAGTAAGCAGTAACCCATACATCATGTTTGGCAACCTTTATGGTAAACTTGATATTTGTTTCTTCAAGAAATCCGTACTTCTTTTCTTCAAACAAAACATCCATTGTTTGATCTTGTTTCCTTACCTGGTCATAGTAACCATATTTCCACAAGATACCGATGCCTATCATATTCTGGCGTAACTCAAATGCACTCCGCATATGAGAGCCTGCTAAAAAACCGAGTCCTCCTGCATATATTTTCAAAGGTTGATGAATGGCAAACTCCATACAGAAGTAAGCCACTTTTTTTTGAAAAGCAGCGTTAATTAAATAAGGATGCGTAAACGAAAAACTCATCGTTTGTTTTTAATAAACAACTATCTGCGTGTGCCCGTGCCCTGTGCTGTTTTCTCCTTTCGGGATGAACAGGTATAGTATACCGGTTTTATATTCTGCACACGTAAATTCCGTATCCGCTGATTTCGGAAGAATAATATGTCTTCCAAAACAACGGTCTTTAAATTCATGTGTTGTAAAAGTAGCAGCAGCGTGATCTTTACTTGCTTCATTCATCACAAATACAGAGATCACCTGCTCATCCGTAAACACCAAAAGTTCCTCCCTGCTTATGCCTGGAATTACAACTTCAACAGTAAAAAAATTAGTAGATTCTTTTACGTTCACGGGTGGCATTACCAGGTAATCCTCGTTTTTGTGTGCCAGTTCAAGCAATTCTTTCAAGGCATCTTCTTTGATCAGGGAAGTGAACTCTCCCGGGTACACGGTGCTTTTACGTGTAGTAGTAACATTGTTCATGGCTGGGTATTTTATGTGTTGAGTATACCGACTGTTTACTCTACCTGATAGCCCTTACTTGTATTGCCAAACCATTTTACTTAAAACAGGGAATATATCTTTCTCATTAAATAAGTGTACTGCTAATGGGGTTATTATTGCAGAGTCTTTTCATGTCAAAGAAAAATTAAAAAAAGCTTTAAGACAATGATGCGGGTCAGAAATTTTACTGACCACGGTCAACTTTCTTATTATCGGAGAAGGGCAGAGGTACTTTTTTCCTTTTTTGAATTTCATTGAGCAGGCATATTACTTCTGTATCACTAACCTGTTCAAAATCTTCATAAAAAGCCCCAACGCCATAAAACTCTTCGGGAACCAATAAACTTATTACTTCATCAGCAACTGATGCCAATTTTATTTTTCCGCTGGAAGAAGCTACAGGAGTGGCAATGATGATTTTTAAAGGATGGCTTTTCTTTAATAAATTAACGGTTGCGAGCAATGTGTTTCCTGTTGCAATACCATCATCTACTACTATTACAATCTTATTATACAAAGTTTCCTGATGTCTGTTGTTGATAAACTTATCATACGATGCTTTTAGTTTAGAACGAATGTCTTCAACTTCAGAGGTAATATATTTTTGTGAAACATCTTCATGCGTGATAACAAAATAATCATCCATGCTGGCAGCTCCGATTGCATATTCTTTATTCATGGGATGTCCGATTTTTTTGGTAAGGATGATATCCATAGGAAGCTCAAGATATTTAGCCACTTCATAGGCAACAGGAACACCACCACGCGGAACAGCGAGTATAACAGCATCCCGGCCTTTATAATGCGTCAGCGCTGCAGCCAGTTGAATACCGGCTTGTTCTCTGTTTGTAAACATGAAATGATTTTTATTTCTTTTCGAACCGGCCTGTCATACTTTTGATATGTATCCTGTACATCACAGGTTTTACCCTGTTCGCATCATCTACTGTATTGGTAACCTCATGTTCATAACCATGAATAGTGCTGCTTGTCATTAGTGAATACACCCTACTGAAAAGTTTTTCTCTCGCCGATACTGCTGCTTCGTTATTCAATTCCTCAAAAGTTCCATATACAAGTACACTTTGCCAGTTGGCCATATCGGTCATCATATCTACTTCAAAACAAACGTTCGGGTTATTCCTGAGTATCTTCATTTTTTTACCTTCATTGCTTTGCCCGTAAATATATTTTCCATCGAACGTATACGTAACAGGAACGATGTAAGGCTGTGTACCATCTGTACAGGCCAGCCTTCCTAATGCCTGGCTTGCAAGCACATTTAGCATTTGATCATGATTGAGTTTTCCAAGCATGATAGATATTTTAAATTCATAATTCGGTTATCTTTTTTCAAAACACTTTAGAGCCAATGTATTGCTTGTATGATTTGAATATTTTTGAAGTAGTGGGTATTGAATTTTGCAGAGCATATTCTTCATCTTCAAGATCTGAAAGTGTTTCATCAATTTGTTTCTCGTTGATTTCCGCATCCATAAAAACACTTTTTTCTTTTTCCATCCCCAATGCATTGGCAAAAGCATAGCCTGTGTTGTAGTTTATAAGCTTAAAGTGGTTAATACTGTGTATGCAGGCAAGCAAACAGGCATCCTGTATTTCACTGCCTTTACATTGTTCAATTTTTTCTTCTGCATCTTCAATCAAAGCTTTGATAACGTTGTTGGTGATGGCAGATGATATACTCATCACTGGTTCTTTTACTTCTTCCAGCTTTTGTAATTGTTCTTCCGTTACGGCAAGATATTGCTCCAATACTTTTTTTAGGGGAGAGGAACTAGCCCTGTGTATCCAGCGGGGTAATGCATTTCTTAATTCTGTTTCGCCAGCAGTAAATTGAAATGTTTCTAAATCTACCAGGTTTTGTAATACAGCGGTGTTATGGATGGTATTTCGCATGGCATTGAAATTTAAAGTCCAATTTAGAAGAGTATAAAATGCTTGCCAATGATTGCAATCAGCCGAAACAGTAATCTTCATCATTGCTGTTCTACATAAAAAAAACTTGCTTTAAAAAAGATTATATCAATTGAAAAAGCAGGTAAGATGAAATACTATTTTACGCAGACGCAGGAAGTGAAGGAAGCCGAAGTTGTTAATGCAATTAAGCAATGGTCGTATCCTTTAAAAAGTAAAGCTGATTTAGATCCGTTGTTTGAAAGAATAGCGGATGCAAGAATTGTGATGCTTGGTGAAGCAACTCATGGTACGCATGAATATTATACATGGAGAGCCGCTATCTCAAAAAGACTGATTGAAGAAAAAGGGTTTAGTTGTATTGCCGTAGAAGGCGACTGGCCCGATTGTTACCGGTTGAACAGGTTTGTTAAAGGCTATGATCAATATTCGAAAAGTGCATTTAAAGTATTACACGCTTTTAATAGATGGCCAACATGGATGTGGGCGAATTGGGAAACAGTGGCTCTTGCAGACTGGATGCAGCGATATAATATAGGCTTACCTAACGAAAAGAAAATTGGCTTTTATGGACTGGATGTATATAGCCTCTGGGAAAGTATGGATAGTATTATGCAATACCTGCAAAATACAGACCCGGCTGCCTTACAGGTTGCACAGGAGGCCTACCGATGTTTTGAACCTTATAAAAAAGAAGAGGGAAGATCTTATGCAAAGGCAGCACATCTAGTACCTGAATTGTGCAAGAATGAAGTAGTAGGCTTATTGAAGGAGATACAAAGTAAGATGCCATCATACAATAGCGATTATGAAAATGTTTTTAATACAGAACAGAATGCATTGGTAGCCGTTCATGCCGAAGAATATTACAGGGCAATGATTGAGGGAAGTGTGCATAGCTGGAATGTGAGAGATAGGCACATGGCGGATACGATAGACAGGTTGTTGCATTTTTACGGGCCTAAAAGTAAAATAGTTGTATGGGCACATAACACGCACATTGGAGATGCAAGAGCTACAGATATGAGTGAAGAAGGAATGTATAATATTGGTGAATTGGCTCGTATGGCCTATGCGAATAAGGATGTAGTGTTGGTTGGCTTTGGATCATACCAGGGAACAGTAGTTGCAGGCAAACGATGGGGGGCTACAATGGAAGTAATGCATTTACCTGAAGGAAGGGAAGATAGTTGGGAGCGTTATTTACATAAAGCAGGTGAGGAGAACAAACTATTGTTGATGGATGATTTTATGCGTAATGATGCTCTATTGGAAAACCATCTTGCTCATCGTGCTGTAGGTGTGGTGTATAATCCTTTATATGAAAAGTATGGGAACTATGTACCATCGTTGATCCCTTTGCGCTATGATGCATTCATTTACCTGAACGAAACGAAGGCATTGCATCCTTTGCACATAGAACCGGATGGACACCAGATGCCTGAAACCTATCCTTTTGGTGTATGATCTACAACATAGTTAAAAGATCTCATTAAAGAGAGGTGAGAATAGTTAAACGAAAAATCAAAGTGATGATATGATAACTGAATGTTGGCAACAAACTTTGATACCAGAAAACAAAAAAGCCCTGAAAGTTGTAACTATCAAGGCTTCTGTTTTTTTATTGTGATCCCGCTGGGACTCGAACCCAGGACCCATACATTAAAAGTGTATTGCTCTACCAACTGAGCTACGGAATCATCCCGTTTTAACTTTTCAGGGGCTATCCCTGTTTGTTTTGGGAGTGCAAAAATAGGAGAATTCATTTTCCTTCCAAATTTTTTTCAAATTCTTTCTCAATTTTATTATTCACATATCCTTGATAATGCACTTATTTTTGTGCAACAAAAAATTCGTATGGCTTATTTCAATAACAAGGTAGTCGTTATCACCGGTGGATCTGAAGGAATAGGAAAGGCTTTGGTTGATGCTTTTTTAGCGCAGGGGGCCAAAGTGGCCACTTGTGGAAGAAATTATGATAAGTTATATCACTTGCAATCATTATACGCAGGTAAGCCTTTATTAATTCACACGGCTGATGTTAGTAAAGAACAGGATTGTAAAAACTTTATCAATAGTGTTATCCAGCGGTATGGTACTATTGATATTATCATTAACAATGCTGGTGTATCCATGCGTTCTCTGGTACAGGATGTTGAATTGGAAACACTGAAAAAAGTAATGGACATAAATTTTTGGGGTACTGTTTACTGCACTAAATTTTCATTACCCTATATACTTAAAAATAAAGGTACCATTGTAGGTGTCTCTTCCATTGCGGGGTATAGAGGATTGCCCGGCAGAAGTGGTTATTCCGCATCTAAATATGCAGTGAACGGCTGGCTTGAGGCACTACGCACCGAACTGCTCGATTCAGGTACTAATGTAATGTGGGTTTGCCCGGGTTTTACAGCTTCCAACATTAGAAATGTGGCTTTAAGCAAAGATGGAAGCCCGCAAGGCGAAAGCCCGATGGATGAGGGGAAAATGATGAGTGCCGAAGCTTGCAGCAAACACATATTAAAGGCTATCGAAAAAAGAAAGCGAACACTTGTGCTAACATTTCAGGGAAAAGAAACCGTTTTCCTGAACAGGTTCTTTCCTTCATTAGCAGATAAGTTGGTGCGTAAATTTTTCTTCAAAAACGGCGAACTGGTGAAATAAGTTATTCGTAGCATCGTTTGTATAAGTGCATGCCGATCGTAACATTATCCTCTGATATAGGAGAACATGATTATCTGGTGGGAGCAATTAAAGGACAATTGCTCTCATCCTCTCCCTTATTGAACATAGCTGATATTACACATTATCTTTCACCCTCTAATTATCCTCAAGCTGCGTATATATGCGGTAATGCTTTTAAATATTATCCGGCGGGAACATTTCATATCATCATTGTAAACCTTTTCGAAACACAGCCTAAACATTTGCTGGTTACACAACATCGTTCCCAATACATTATTTGTCCTGATAATGGCTTGCTCACTATGATCACCAATGGAAAGCCCGCTAATGTATATGCAATACTTGTAGAGAGTGGCTCTTCTTTGCTAAACATAACGGCTTCATTGGCAAAAAATCTGCAACGTCTCATCCTGCAAAATGATATCAGTGTTTTCGGAAGCCCTATAAGCAGTATGGTAGAGAAATATCCGCTCCGTGCAACTACAGGGCCGGATTGGATAGAAGGACAGATACTTTTCATAGATCGGTTTGAGAATGTGGTAATCAACATTACCAAAGAAGAATTTGAACAAAATCGGAGAGGACGTTCGTTTAAAATTGTATTCAAAAGAGATGAAATAATTGAACAGATCAGTGAGAACTACGCTTCCGTGTACGAAGGGGAGAAGATGGCCTGGTTTAATTCTGCCGGTTACCTGGAGATCGCCATGAATAAAGGTAATATAGCAGGATTATTTGGCCTACAGGGATTCAACGAAAAAATGCACCAACAGGGAACTGTACAGAATAAATGGTTCTATCAAACCGTTCGGGTATTTTTTGGATAGATTTTTATAATAGCGATGATTTACTTCAGCTGCAAACGATTCCGTTTGAACATTGAAGCATAGTCGAATCGTTTTTTTTCATTTGCCTTTTTGCAAGTATTTTCGCAACTCAATTCTTAGAGGTAAGGGTTGTTATTTCAAATCAAAAAGAAAACCGAATCATTATGGCGTACGACGTAATTGTTATAGGCAGCGGGCCCGGCGGTTATCCTGCGGCTATACGAGCTTCTCAGTTAGGGTTCAAAGTGGCAATTATTGAAAAAGAAAGTTTAGGCGGTATCTGTTTAAACTGGGGTTGTATTCCAACCAAGGCTTTATTGAAAAGTGCACAGGTTTATGAATATATGAAACACAGCACAGATTATGGAATCACTGCTGCGGGTGTGCAGCATGATTTTGGTGCAGTGATCAAACGCAGCCGTGGCGTGGCTGATAAAATGAGCAAAGGGGTTCAGTTCCTGATGAAGAAGAATAAGATCGATGTGATCATGGGGTATGGAAAGATCAAAGCAAAGGGACAAGTGGAAGTAGCAGCCGCTGATGGTAGTAAATCTGTTGTAGAAGGAAAATATATCATCATTGCTACAGGTGGCCGTGCAAGACAATTACCTAACCTCCCTATCGATGGTAAGAAAGTGATCGGTTACCGCGAAGCAATGGTATTGCCTGTTCAGCCCAAGAGCATGATCATTGTGGGAAGTGGAGCAATTGGGGTTGAATTTGCCTATGTGTACAACAGCATGGGTACAAAAGTGACCATTGTTGAATTTATGCCTCGTATCGTTCCTGTAGAAGATGAGGATATTTCTAAAGAACTGGAGAAGCAATATAAAAAACAAAGTATTGACATTATGACCAACGCTTCGGTGGAAGCAGTGGATACAAACGGTACTGGCGTAAAAGCCACCGTAAAGAAACAGGATGGCAGTTCTATTGTATTGGAGGCTGATATTGTG
>JAGWUV010000038.1 GCA_028875875.1 Bacteroidota bacterium | reverse complement strand
TCCAACTGCTCAACAATAGCACTATGCTTTTCCCCGGCCACCTGCTTAAGGTTCAGGTACATTGGATGAAGCGCAAAGGCAGAAATTGCTGCATAAGGATAAGAATCAGTCCATGTATGCGTAGCCGTTGTATCATTAATAGGAAGGATCTGAATAAGTTTCAATCCTACAGAAATACACCAATCAGTCAACAGCTTAATGTCAGCAAACTCTCCTACGCCAAAGCTTTGAGATGAACGCAGACTGAATACGGGAATGGCAACCCCGGCCCCTTTCCAATGTGCTATAGGAAATACAGCAAAACCATCATTCACAATAGTAAGCTTATCAGCTTCCGCTGCTTCGTACAAAACCCGGTTGTTGCCTTCTTCAAAAGATTGGAATTGCTTTTTCTCAATATCATAGATACCGTACTTATACGCAACAGGAAAAACATCTTTGCTTAAATTAAGGGAAACACTGTAGGCATCTTCGCCTTCAGCGCTACTCATCAAAACTGGTTCTGTACTATCCCATTCATTCAAAGAAGCGGCACTTCCTAACAGGCAAAGTGTTTGACCTTTAGCCAGTAATGGCGCTTTTGCTTTGAACACATGTGTAACTTTTTTTGGTACAGCTATTTTAACTGCTGTGTGATTTTCTTTCAGTAATACTTTCTGAAAAGGCTCAGTGTAAAAGGCATTCTCAAAATAGCCCGCAAAGTTCCAGGCATCTTTTATTAAAACCTGTTGCGTTGTATAAGTAGCGGGTATAAAGAATTTATCTTTCCCCCAATCGTAACTTAGGGTTCCGTCTGGGTTCTTTAATATATAATTGTAAACGATAGTGTCTTTGGGTAATTGTTCATCATCCCAATACAAAGAAGCGGTCCATATTCCATCATTAAAATAATGCATGGGCAAAGCCTTACTCACATCACCGTCACCCAACAAAGGATGATTACCCAGCACAAAAAGGTTTTGTCCGAAACTGGTATGAAACTTCACCTGGAAAGTAACCGTAAGGCTCTTTTTTTCTGTTGTATTTTTAGGCGAAGCAGTTTTTTTTGAAACTGTTTGAGCAGTTACTTCTTTTGAAGATACCTTTTTTGTAGTAGCAGTTTTTTTAGCTGGAGAAGATGCTTTGGGGGCAGTTGCAGGAACCAATGGTTCGCTGGCAACAGTTTTTTTTGCAGTACCTGCTTTCTTTGAAGTAGCCGGTTTGGCACCTGCCTTTTTTTTCTTAGAATTTGAATCAACAGTAGTTTTAGCCGGCAAATCGTTAGTTGTTAATTTATCTGTAGCCAATGTCAGATGTTTTAGAAATGCTAAAATAAGTATTTAATGTGTAAAATACACACATTAAAGATGGAAGCTAAAGAAAAAGGTTAAAAAAAATCAGATATGATAAAACTTACCAACAGTTTGTACATAAGACCCTGCCCATGCTTCCAGGGTTTGCGTTCGGGCATAATTTCTTCCATTTTCTATTATACCTGCAAGCCCATGGTAATGAATAACTTCAGTAAGTGTTTCCACTAACGCCAGAACATCACCTCCGTTAAAAATAAATCCTCGTTTTCCTCCCTGCACCATCATCCTGGCAATAGGCAAATCACTTAATACCGGTATCAGGCCATGAAAAAAACCTTCAATGGGTACTTTTCCAAACCCTTCTTTCAGTGGAGCTTGCACCACAAGATCATGCTCCCTGTAAAGTATTCTCAATTCATCAGCCGTTTTTTTACCGACTAGTAAAATATTTTGACCAAGGCCATTTGTATCTATAAACTGCTGGTAAGCATCTTTGAGGATTCCTCCCCCAACAATCGTCAAATTGAAAGCAATATTTCTCTTTTTCAGTTCCAGGCAGGCTTCTAAAATCAATTGCTGGTTCTTGTTGGGAACCAGGGCTCCAACCGTGATCATGCGTAATGATGATAACCTTTCATTTCGTAAACGCTCTAATCTTAGTTCTACCTGTGGTGCTTCTTCTGCCCATACTACTTGCTTATAGGAAGGACTGAAGCCGGGATGAATACTTGGATCGGAAATGGCTTGGTCCGTATATACCCAAACCGGTCCCCTGAAAAGTTTGCTTAGCAACCATCTTTGGAGGGCATAAGTTATCGGTTCATTTCTATAGGAACTCCAGGTACCTGTATAAGTAGCAAATACCTTTTTTCTTTTTAGCCAGAAATAAAAAAATCCAGGGATATTGAGATTATTGGGAAAACGCTGGTAAACAATATCTGTTTGCTGATCTAATTTTTTAAAAGCCTTCCACCAGGCTGGAATGGTTTTAAACAGTTGCCATTTATCCTTTAACGTATCTCCTCCTACATTTGGCAGAGGGATAACTGTTAAATGAAGTATGGAATAATAACTGGCCACAAAGGTTGACTGATAATCAGTGAAAGGACAGCATAATACAACCTTATCATAGTACAAGGAAAGAGCCTCTAATTGCTGCAACAGGATATGTGTTTCAGTGCCAATCCGTCCGTCCGGCGCTGTAAAATGAACACAATCTGAAACAATACCTAATCGCATGTTTGTACAGGTTAAGGATGTATAACAAAAAAGCAAAGTACACAATACTTTGCCTTTTGAACTATCGTATGTCAACCATTATTTAGAAGCGATGGCTGCTTCTGGTTTGCCATGTCCTCTATGACAGGTGTAACAGGTCACTTGCTGAACGGTAACCGTATCTGCATGAGGGATGGTTGAAATGTATTTTTGGTTCAATTCCATCGTCATACGCATCATATCCCTGGCAATATCTTTTTTAGGGTTCTCATCGCTGGAAGGATCCATTCGTCCGGCCTGTGTTTTAGATGGTGCATGACAATAATTACATTTTACCCCTAGAGCTGCTTTGAAACCATCCATTACTTTTTCCATTTCATCATGAGTAGTAGTGGCGGGCAATACTTTCAGATTTTTGTAATGGTTTTGAAAAGGTGTAAAAGCCATCATTGTGGCGGTTGCTGCAACCAGGAGCAACATTACTACTGCAATTTTCTTGTGCTGAAATATCATATCATGGATGTTTAAGGAAAATGAAAATAAGTAATGTTTTCAATGCAATCGCTATTAAAAAATTCTTAATCGGCAAAGAGAGAAGAAAAACCTGTGAAATGGGAAAATAAAAAGCCCGGTAAAATACCGGGCTGTTCAAAAAGTATTGCTCTTTAATTATGATACTTTTAAAAAGATGGGATTATTACATTCCCCATCTGTTGGTAAGCTTCTGCCTGTATGCAGGTTTCATTTTCCTTTGTAGGTTCCATAAATCTGCTGCACAGAAAACTTGCGCTTTTAAAGGAGTGTGGTTGCTGATATCAGTAGCCACTGTTTCCTTTACTTCATTTACCAATTGTTGTAATTCTTCTCTTTCAATTTCCATTACAACTTTTCTTGTTTGCGTGTCCATAGCATTTCTTCTTTTAAGTTAACAATACACTGAGCCAATAGTACTGTAAAAACCGATGAATCGTTAGTGAAGGAATGGCGTAGGTTGAGTCAGAACTTGAGAGTTAATATTACTCTGCTCAGATTTGTACTGCAAAGGTATAGGCGTAATTGTAAAAGAAAACAAAAAAAGATAATGAGAATGTTTCTTTAACACATACCACAAAAAATAAAATGGTAAAAATTCTGCATCATTTCCTGAGAAAATAAAGCAGCTGCTGTAACTGTTCTTCCGTGTTAAAAGAATGTAAAACAATACGAAGCCTCTCTTTGCCTTTTGGAACCGTAGGATATAATACTGGCCTTACATCCAGCCCATTTTGCTGCAACACATTAGCTGTTGTTCTAACGGCTTCATTACCTGGAATCACAACCCCTTGAATTGGTGTTTCTGAAGATAACTTTTCATACGCGAAAGTGGCAGACTGAAACTGCTGAACAAGTAAACGCAAACGATTCCGTTCTTTTTTCATCGAAGGGAATAATTTGTAGCTTTTACTGATAGTGGCCACCGCATGTGGCGATAAAGCTGTAGAATAAATAAGACTACGTGAAAAATTAACCAGATAATGCTTTAACCGTTGCGAACCTAATATTGCTGCACCATGGCAGCCTACTGCTTTTCCGAAAGTATGCACACGGGCAAATACATGCTGCTCCCACCCTTCTTGCTGCACCAATCCTTCTCCATTATCACCAATCACACCTGTTGCATGAGCTTCATCAATAATCAGGTGAGCCTTGTATTGCCGGCACAAATGAATGATCGCTGCTAATGGACACACATCTCCATCCATACTAAACAATGATTCAGTTACAACGAAAATATGGCCACTGCTTCTATGTAATTTCTTTTCCAAGTCCTCCACATCATTATGTGCAAATGAATAAGCCTGAGCAAACGACAAACGGATACCATCGCGTATGGAGGCATGACTTAATTGATCATAAATAATAGTATCTCCCTTTTGGGGAACGGAAGAAAGTAAGCCCACATTGGCATCATAACCGGAATTAAATATTAACGCTGCTTCGCTGTTATGAAAAGCAGCAATTTGCTGCTCGGTTTCCTCAATCAAATGATAATTCCCACTTAATAAACGAGATCCTGTAGAACCACTTACTGCTTTCTCTACCTGCAACAAATCATTCTTTACAATGCCCAAATAATCATTCGAACAGAAATCAGTTTTACCCTCATTCAAGGTAAGTGTACGAAAAGCTTGTTGAGCTATTCTTTCATTAAGTTTATCTTGCAAAAAATCATCGGGATACATGCATCAAAAATAGTTTGTCGTTCTGAAGTTGAACAAAAAAAATGGCATAGTATCCGGATACTTTAGTTTTGCATTAGTAAAAATTTATGGAAGAACTATCTCAGGATACCAAGAATATTTTAGGATTACAATTACCAACGGATCCTCGTTGGGTTGATCTTGCCGGCATTTCAATGGAAGCGATCCTAACCGATCATGCTTACTGCGAACAAAAGGCGGCCACTACCTGTATCTCGATCATTCAAAAAAATTCTGATAAGGAAAAGATTGTAGAAGCTCTGGCGCCAATTGTTACGGAAGAATGGGGCCACTTTCGTTTGGTGTTGAATGAATTGCAGAAACGTAATATGAAATTGGGCAAACAAAGAAAAGATGCTTATGTAAATAAGCTAATAGAATTTCAGAAACAAGGCGGCAGGTACGAAGACAGGCTCTTGGATCAATTGCTTACCATGGCTTTGATAGAAGCCCGAAGTTGTGAACGTTTTAAACGATTAAGTGAAGGCCTGAACGATGAATATATGCGAAAATTTTATCGCCGTTTCATGGAAAGTGAAGCAGGGCATTATACCTTATTCATAGAACTTGCAGAAACTTATATGGATAAGGAAAAGGTACGGGATCGTTGGAATGAATGGTTACAATATGAAGCTGAGGTAATGAAAGAATTGGAAGTTCGGGGAGACAGGATACATTAATCTCTTCGCCCTTTCTTCTTCCCCTCTAGATAAGCGATATTGAGTCCATGAGAATAGCAAGATGCTGGTTATCAGCACTTAAGTTTTTTGTTGAAACAGTAGGATATTTATAAATTATTGATGATCACATTTTTCTAATGAAATTCAATAATTCGTAGTAATAGAAGCCAGAAACTAGAGGATCACATACTCCCCTTTTTTATTCACCGAGATGATTGGTAGCCTGTGGTACTGTTCAAAATAATCGTAGGCTTCTTTAATACGGAACGCAAAGCGTTTATAATCGGTATCATCCTTGGCTACCTTGGTAAAATATTCAAAGCTCTTAGGGTTATTGAAGCGAATGGGAAATACATGCACGGGAATAAAATCTTCGCCGTTGTTCTTGGCATAGGAAGCGAGTAAATACAATTCCTCTATCTGGTTATCCATGATAGGTATACAGCCCACTGTAATGCAGTTGCCATGTATATAGATATCGCCACCGGGCTTGAGTGAATCACTGAGTAACTGGTCTGAAATATTGGGATAGTTTAAACCGAGCGACATGTGATAGGTGCTCCTCGGGTTGAACATATTAATATAATAAAACCCTTCAGGTACCTGGTAATCTCCTTCAATTCTCTTCGGGCCGAGAGCGCCGCTTAAGGCACAAATCTTGTAGGTTTTAAAAAGCTTGAAAGATTCCTGCGGTGTGCTTCTTACCCATACTTCCAGTTGACTATCGTACTTAAAACTCCTGATATACACCTGCTGTGGAGGAAACTGCAAATGCTGCTGCTCAAATTGCTTGCGTAAAGTATCTTCTTTGGTCTTTAGTGCAAATGCTACTCTTGGGTAATTGCGCTGCATTTCCAGGAAAGAAGGCTGTGCCAACAATTGGCCTGACAGGAGGATGAGAATACAAACCACAACACGCTTCATAGCCCGAAAATAAATCTTTATCACAAAAAAGAAATATTCCAATGCACAGAAAAAAGTTAATACTCCAACAAAAAAACCGGGAATGATAGCATTCCCGGTTTTTTTGTTTATGGTTCTTAGAGCTCATCCCATCACGTATAATTCATAATTAACTATGTCCATACGCTTTCACCAGTTGACTGGAACTACCCAATCCATCAATGCCCAATGTAACCACGTCTCCCGGCTTGAGGTAGATCTCCGGCTTGAAACCTAGCCCTACCCCAGCTGGCGTTCCGGTAGAAATAATATCACCTGGTAATAAAGTCATAAACTGACTGAGATAGGATATCAGGAAAGGGATTTTAAAGATCAGGTTCGATGTATTGCCATCCTGCATCACTTGGTCATTTACTTTCAGCCACAAACGGAGGTTATTTACATCTGCGATCTCTTCTTTGGTAACGAGGTATGGACCAATAGGCGCAAAGGTATCGCAGCCTTTTCCCTTGTCCCAGGTACCGCCCCTCTCCAACTGGAATTCCCTTTCACTCACATCGTTATGCAAACAATAACCGGCCACATAGTCCATGGCTTCGGCTTCTTCCACATAACTGGCTCTCTTGCCTATCACTACCGCCAGTTCAACTTCCCAGTCTGTTTTTGTAGAGTTTTTAGGGATCACGATAGCATCATTCGGGCCCGTCAATGCCGTTGTGGCTTTGAAGAAGATGACAGGTTCGGCAGGTGGCGTAGCACCTGTTTCCTTAGCATGATCGGCATAGTTCAAACCGATACAAACGATCTTGGAAGGCTTATGTACCGGGCAACCGAAACGTTCTACAGTATCCAGTTTTGTAAATGCGGCTTTGTTACCAGCAAAAGCGGCCTTCAGTTTTTCCAAACCATTATCCGCAAAAAAATCTTCATCATAATCTTGTACTACCGCAGATGCATCGTAATAAGCACCTTCTGCATAAATACCCGGCTTTTCTTTGTTGGCTGCACCAAATCTGATCAGTTGCATAATTTGTTTTTTGTAAGTCAGCTATTATTCAAATCCCGGCACCTGTTGCGTCGCACACTTGTACTATCTTAACAAGGCCCGGCAATTAGTTTTTAATTGTTCAACGTCACAAAACCACCATCAATCGCATAGTCGCTTCCTGTAATGAAAGAAGCTTCATCCGATGCGAGGTAAACGATCAGCGAAGCGATCTCATTAGGCTTTGCCATTCTTCCAATGGGTTGTGACTTAGATAACTTTTCAAACATCTCCGCTTCTTTTCCCGGATAATTCTTCGCCAGGAAACCATCTACAAAAGGTGTATGTACCCTGGCAGGAGAAATACAGTTACAGCGGATTTTATCATGTAAATAATCTTTGGCCACACTTAGCGTCATCGCATATACGGCACCTTTACTCATGGAATAAGCAAAACGATCGTTTAGTCCCACATGCGCCGCAATAGAACACAAATTAATGATGGCACCGCCACCATTGGTTTTCATTAAAGGAATGGCAGCATACAGGCAATTATACACACCTTTCACGTTCACGTTCACGATCCGATCAAAATCCGCTTCGCCTGTATCATCTGCTTTACCGATATGTGATACGCCGGCACTGTTCACGAGCACATCATGCTTCCCCATCTTCTCAAATACATCTACTACTTGTTGTTGTTTGCTTACATCACAGGCATAAGCTGTTGCTTTCCCTTCTGCTGCAATAATTTCATCTACTGTTTTTTGTGCTTCCGCAAGGTTCAGGTCAATAATGTGTACTGTTGCACCTTGGCTGGCTAATGCAATTGCAACTGCTTTGCCAATGCCGCTTCCGCCACCTGTTATCACTGCTGTTTTATCATCTAAACGAAACATAAAATTGAGTTTATCTATCAAATGTAATTTATAATGAAACACCTCTTTTCCATGGAATAAAATCATCCTGGTTTAATAAAACTGCCTTGGGTATAACTTCCCCGCTGGCCGCACGGATACAATATTCCAGTATCTCTTCCCCCATTTGTTCAATGGTTTTGGTACCTTCAATAATTGATCCTGTATTGATATCGATAATATCGCTCATTCTTTCGGCCAAACGGGAGTTGGTAGCCACTTTAATAACCGGGCAAACAGGGTTGCCTGTAGGTGTGCCTAAACCGGTGGTGAAGAGGATGAGGGTGGCGCCGGAAGCTGCTTTACCGGTGGTGGCCTCCACATCATTTCCGGGTGTGCAGACCAGGTTCAGACCGGGCGTAACAGCCGGTTCTGTGTAATCGAGTACATCAGATATGGGTGCTGTTCCCCCCTTTTTGCAGGCACCCGCACTCTTGATGGCATCTGTAATCAAACCGTCTTTTATATTGCCTGGCGAAGGGTTCATGTGAAATCCAGAACCTACCGCATGTGCTAAGGCATCATAACTTTTCATAAGATGAATGAACTTCTCTGCGATAGACTGACTCTTACAACGATCGATCAGTTCCTGTTCTACCCCACATAATTCAGGGAATTCGGCCAACAGCACTGTTCCGCCCAAGGCCACCAGCAGATCAGCACAGTATCCTACGGCGGGATTGGCTGATATACCGCTGAAGCCATCGCTACCACCGCATTTTACGCCGATGATGAGCTTGCTCAAAGGTGCGGGGGAACGTTCGAGCTGGTTAGCTTCTAATAATTCCATAAAAGTTTTCCTGATTGCCTCTTTGATGAGGCTTTCTTCATTTATGCTTTGTTGTTGTTCAAATACCAGTAATGGTTTATCGAATAAAGGGTTGCGTTCTTTAATATCGTTCAAGAGGTCGTTCACCTGCAAATGCTGGCATCCTAAACTCAGTACCGTTATGCCAGCCACGTTGGGATGATCGGCATAGGCCGCCAGTAGTTTGCTTAGCGTTGCTGCATCCTGCCTCGTACCACCGCAACCTCCGGAATGATTTAAAAACTTAATGCCATCTATGTTTTTCAGTAACCGTTGCTGCGGCGCAACAACATCTAAAGCAACATCATTCGCTTTAATATCCTTTCCTTGTTTATAGGCTTCGATCAGGTGATGCGTATATGTTTTGTATTTATCTGTTACGGCATAGCCTAACTCATTGTGCAGCGCTTCACGTATTACATCCAGGTTCCTGTTTTCGCAAAAAACGGTGGGTATGAATAACCAGTAATTGGCTGTACCTACTTTACCGTCTTTCCTATGGTAACCATTGAAAGTTCTGTTGATATATTGAGTAACATCAGGGGCCTGCCATTGGTAATGGGCAGCGCGGTACCCATAAGGCTCTGCTGCATGTTTGGTATTGTCAGTTGTCATTCGCTCTCCTCTTTTCACATCATGCTGTACTTTACCTACCAAAACACCATACATATACACTTCTGCTCCCTGTTGCAGATTGTTCATAAAGAATTTATGTTTAGCAGGGATATGCTGCAGCAAAGTATATTCTTCTTCGGCATAAGAAATACTGGTATTCACAGGTAGGTCCTGTAAGGCTACCAATACATTGTCTTTTGGATGTATGCGCAGTACGGAATGATTGCTGTTGGCCATCGTCTGTTATTTCTTAGAAACTGAATTGCGGGTTCAAAAGTAGAAGGTTTGATAGGTAGTTTTTGAAACAGGCTTAGCCATTTCTTATACTATCTTAACATTTTTAAATAAAGAGGCCTTGCTTATATGCAAGGCCTCCAGCTATTTTTCTTATCATCTATAAGTTACCTCTCAAAGCTTGCTCTCTTTCTATCGCTTCAAACAGGGCTTTAAAGTTACCTTTGCCAAAGCTCTTGGCACCTTTGCGCTGAATGATCTCGAAGAATAAGGTGGGCCTGTCTTCCACTGGTTTGGTAAAGATCTGTAATAAATACCCTTCTTCATCACGGTCTACCAGTATGCCCAGTTCTTTCAATGGCTGAATATCTTCTTCTATCTTTCCTACCCTGCTGAACAGGTCATCATAATAAGAAGAAGGAACTTTTAAAAACTCTACACCACGGTCACGTAAATCCGTTACCGTTGCCACGATATCATGGGTGGCTAGGGCAACGTGCTGGCAACCTTCTCCATCATAAAAATCGAGGTATTCTTCTACCTGCGATTTCTTTTTGCCTTCTGCCGGCTCGTTGATAGGGAACTTGACATAACCGTTGCCATTGCTCATCACTTTACTCATGAGGGCAGAATATTCTGTTGAAATATCGTTGTCATCAAACGAAAGAATATTTTTAAATCCCATTACTTCTTCATAAAACTTCACCCATTTGTTCATCTGATTCCACCCTACATTGCCCACACAATGGTCTACATACTGCAGGCCCGTTTCGGTAGGGGCATAATTCGGTTTCCACGGCTGGTAACCGGGCATAAATACACCCTGGTAATTCTTTCTCTCTACGAACACATGCACAGTATCACCATAGGTATGAATGCCGCTCATTACAACGGTTCCATGTTCATCAGTTAAGGTAACAGGCTGCATATAACTCTTAGCGCCGCATAAAGTGGTTTGCTCCCATGCATCAGTAGCATCATCTACTCGTAAGGCTAATACCTTAATCCCATCGCCATGCTTATAAATATGGTCTGCCACTGGGTTGCGTGAACGCAGTGGTGTAGTGAAAACAAAAGTGAGTTTGTTTTGCTGTAAAACGTAGCTGGCCCTGTCTTTTACACCGGTTTCCGGTCCTGCATAAGCAAGGCTTTGAAAGCCGAAGGCTGTTTTATAATAATGTGCGGCCTGTTTGGCATTACCTACATAAAATTCTACGTAATCTGTGCCTTCCAAAGGCAGGAAATCTTGTTGTACCGAATGGTTACGGTCTGTTAGTGTTTCAATAGACATAGCGATCGTTTTATGATTGTAAGGATGATAACGTATGTTAAACTGAACTGCATACGCAAATAATAGAAATGAATAGGAAGTAATGTTCTATTAAGCCATCGAGTGCATGGCCAAAGATTCCATCAGCAGGCAGAACTTGCTGCGTTCATCGGCAAAAACCTTATGAGGATAATCGGGTATCATCAAAACAAAAATAACATGATTCTATTATTCGGCTTCACCTATTCTTTTCATATAATTATCTTCGCTGCTTATTCATAACTCCTTTTTAACTAAACGATCTGATGAAAATAGGAATATTAGGTGGTGGCCAACTGGGAAGAATGTTGTTGCAGGCGGCTGCAAATTATACGGTAGAGACTTTTGTTTTGGAAAATGATGCCCTTTGCCCGGCTGCACATTTATGCCATCATTTTGTATTGGGTGATATTAGGGATTATGATACGGTGTACAACTTTGGAAAAGGATTAGATGCCATAACTATAGAAATTGAATCGGTAAACGTAGATGCGTTGGAGCAACTGCAAAAAGAGGGCATTAGGGTATATCCTTCTCCTTCTGCCATCAGGATCATAAAGAATAAGATCAGGCAAAAAGAGTTTTATTACCATCATCAATTGCCTACTTCAGAATATATTATCACGCAAAACCTGGCGGATTTGGAAGATCATAAAAGTTTCCTGCCCGCAGTACATAAAGTTGGCGAAGGTGGTTACGATGGGAAAGGTGTACAGGTGATTAAGGATGAAACTGCAATGCATAGTGGATTTGATGCACCTTCTGTATTAGAAAAGATGGTGAACATTAAAAAAGAAATAGCAGTGATCGTGGCAATGAATGATAAAGGTGAAACGGCGATCTATCCTCCGGCAGAAATGGTGTTTGATCCCATATTGAATTTATTGGATTACCAGGTTTCGCCGGCCATTCTTCCTGAAAAAGTATTGTGGAAAGCAGAAGCTATTGCTTTGAAAGTGGTTAAAGAATTACAAAGCCCCGGCCTTTTTGCAGTGGAAATGTTTGTAGATGATCATGACGAAGTATTGGTAAATGAAACAGCTCCCCGCGTTCATAACAGCGGGCATCATACTATAGAAGCGAATTACAGCAGCCAGTACGATATGTTATGGCGTATTATGTTGCAATACCCACTTGGCAATACCGATCCTATCCTGCCTTCTGCCATAGTTAATATTCTGGGGGCGGAAGGATATAGTGGTAATGCGAAATATGAGGGATTAGATGATGTTTTAAGAATGGAAAATGTTTTTGTGCATTTATATGGAAAGGAACACACCAAACCGGGCAGAAAGATGGGGCACGTTACTATCATGAGCAAAGACTACCAGGATCTTACCCACAAGGCCAATAAGATTAAGTATATGCTGAGAGTAATTGCATGAGCTAAGTCCTTACCGGTTTAATAGGCATTAAAAAACCGATACCAATCAAGCTTTTCATTTGTAATGCAGGAGAATCCTTGTTTTCTCCAAAGAGTTTAATGTTATCATCGTAAATCAGGTCAAGACTATAAGTAGCAGAAAAATAGCGGTTGATCCTGAACGAAAAAAGATTGGTCATGTACACATTAATATTCTGTGGGTTATGTTTGTAATTGGAGAAAAGATCAAGTCTTCCTTTGTAGGTGATATTCTTTCCAATTGTATTATTATAGTTCGCAGAAACATAGGCACCTAGTTCCCCAATGGAAGTTTTTCCACTATCCACACCGTATTTGCCCTGAGAGGCCAGGAATTGATTGGCCACAATCACCCATCTTGCCGTTAGTGGCGAAATGAATAAAGACACCGCAGAATTGGGCTTATAATCAAAACCTGCTGATAATAAAATGTACGCCGGTGCAAACAAGGTTGATGCGAAAGCGGAACTACTACCACTGTAGGTATAACCATCAAACAATTGGGTTCTTAAGTTGAAAAGGCCAGATAAATACCATTTGGCACTATCAATTTTGTAACCATATTTAGAAAGCAGGTCAAGCCTGTCATCATTCTTTCTTCCACCAAAGCTCGAAGTTTGAACAAAACCAAAGTTAAAATCGAGGTTATTATCCCAAGAATGCCTGTTGTGCAAATGATATACATAGTAGTTGGCATAGGAGCTCATGGCCATCGAAAAATTATCGCCACCAGCGGCCCAGTTGCTAAGGCTGCCTTGCGAAATATTTGCACTTAAAAGCCCACCTCTTTTCCAGGTCCATTTGGTAGTATCGGCTTCTTTCTTAATCGTTCTTTCCGTTTCAGATCTTAATTTACTAACTACAATATCCTGTGCGTTCATCTTACCTATCGATCCAATCATCAAACTAATAACAAAAAGAAATTTTCTCATGCGGTTGGGGATTGTTCAGCAAAAATAAAAGATTGTGCTTTTTATAACGATAGGAATGCTGACAAAACGGCACGTTCAACAGATTTTATAATTACTTTTGCGTTTCAAATTTTTTAAACGGAATGGAAACACTGGATTTACAAAGCAAAGTACATGATGAGGCAAGACAAGGCGAAGCTTATGCTCCTTTTGCTTTTGATGAAAACCAATACAAAAAACATTTTTATATAGAAAGCTATGGCTGCCAGATGAATTTCAGCGATAGTGAGATCGTAGCTTCTATTTTAAATGAACAGGGTTTTGGTGCTACCAGAAATGTAGAAGAAGCAGACCTGGTATTATTGAATACCTGTTCTATCCGTGAAAAAGCGGAACAAACCGTTAGGAAAAGATTGACCGAGTTCAGGAAGGCTAAAGACCAAAAACCCGGTTTGCTCATTGGGGTTTTAGGTTGCATGGCAGAAAGGTTAAAGGCCAAACTGCTGGAAGAAGAAAAACTGGTAGATCTTGTTGTAGGCCCTGATGCCTACAGAACATTGCCGGGATTGATTGAGGAAGCAGAAACGGGACAAAAAGCAGTGAATGTGTTACTGAGCCGTGAAGAAACCTATGCCGATATCTCTCCTGTTCGTTTAGATAGCAACGGTGTTACTGCTTTCGTTTCTATCATGAGAGGCTGTAACAACATGTGCAGTTTCTGCGTGGTGCCGTTTACACGTGGCCGTGAAAGAAGTCGTGATGCATATTCAATCGTTGCCGAAGCAAGCGATTTGTACAACAGGGGATATAAAGAAGTAACTCTGTTAGGCCAGAATGTGGATAGTTATTATTGGGTGAATGATAACGGATCTGAAACCGTAACTTTTGCCAATTTACTGGAAAGAGTGGCGCTTATTTCTACGGATCTAAGGGTTCGGTTCAGTACCTCGCATCCTAAAGATATTACTGATGAGGTACTCTTCACCATGGCTAAGTACGAGAATATTTGCAAGTATATTCATCTGCCTATTCAAAGCGGTAACACACGTGTGCTGCAACTGATGAATAGAACATATACAAGAGAGTGGTACCTGGCAAAGGTGGACAGGATCAGGGAGATATTACCTGACTGTGGTATCAGTTCCGATATCATTGCAGGTTTCTGTACCGAAACAGAAGAAGAACATCAGGATACCTTAAGTGCCATGGCCTATTCTAAATACGACATGAGTTATATGTTCTTCTACAGTGAAAGACCGGGTACATTGGCCGAGCGAAGGTATACAGATGATATACCTGAAGAAGTAAAGAAAAGAAGGTTACAGGAAATTGTTGACTTGCAGGGAAAGTTGTCTAAAGAAAGTAACCAGAAAGATTTAGGAAAGACTTTTAAAGTATTGATCGAAGGAAATAGTAAAAGAAGTGATGACGACTGGATGGGCAGAAACTCTCAGAATAAAGTGATTGTTTTTCCTAAAGGGAATTATAACCTAAAGAAAGGTGATTATGTGCAGGTTAAAGTGAACGATTGCACACAGGCCACGTTGATCGGAGAGATTATTGCAATATAACTGGAGTCAAATAGGAATAATTGATAGCAACGGTAAATCAGCTTTTGACTTTTGAATTTTTAATTCTTGTAAATGGATCTACAAAGCATAAAAAATAGGTTTGGCATCATTGGCAACTCCCCTTCCCTGAATCATGCGCTGGATACAGCTGTGCAGGTGGCTGCAACAGACCTTACCGTATTGATCGTTGGTGAGAGCGGTGTGGGTAAAGAAGTGTTTTCCCAGATCATTCATGCACTCTCGGCACGTAAGCACAACCCATTTATTGCGGTGAACTGTGGTGCCATCCCCGAAGGGACGATCGACTCAGAATTATTTGGTCATGAGAAAGGAGCTTTTACAGGTGCTGTTGACAGCCGTAAAGGTTATTTTGAGACGGTGAATGGTGGTACCATCTTTTTAGATGAGATCGGGGAAATGCCATTGGGTACACAAGCCCGCTTGCTGCGTGTATTGGAAACTGGCGAGTTTATCCGGGTGGGTTCTTCAAAAGTGCAAAAAACAGATGTGCGTGTGATTGCAGCTACCAACCGGGAACTAATCGATTATGCAGATAAAGGCAAGTTCAGGCAAGATCTATATTATCGTTTAAGCACTGTACCCATCAGGGTACCATCTCTTAGAGACAGAAAAGAAGATATTGCATTGTTGTTCAGGAAGTTTGTGGTTGACTTTTCAGAACGTTATAAAACAACACCTGTACAACTGGATGAAGATGCCAAAAATTTACTTATCAATTATTCTTTCCCGGGTAATGTAAGAGAACTGAAAAACCTGGCCGAGCAAATATCTGTTTTAAGCAATACGCAAATTGTAACGCCACAGGTTTTACGCAGGTTTCTCCCGGAAAAGATCATGAACCGTATGCCGGTACTGGCAACCAATAATGTTCCTCCTGCCGGGGATTTTTCCAATGAAAGAGAGATTTTGTACAAGCTTTTCTTCGATATGAAGAAAGATGTAACGGAATTGAAGAAGATGTTCCTGGAAATACTGCAAAACCCCTCACTTGCAGGGCATGCGGCTTCCTTTACAAGGGAATCTTTACTGAGTGATTATCCTGCAGTGTCCCCGTCAGAAATGCATTCTGCACTGGTACCGCAGCAGCCGGTTCAGCCGGCACTGATACAACCGTTAGGTAATGTTTCTGGTAACCCGCCTGTTTTCATCACGGATTCGGATATCCATCATCACGAAGAGATCGAAGAGTCTCTGAATATTATGGATAAGGAAAAAGAACTAATCATCAAAGCACTGAAAAAGCACAAGAGCAAAAGAAAAGATGCAGCAGCAGATTTGGGTATCAGTGAAAGAACATTATACCGCAAGCTGAAAGAATATGATATTGATGATTTATAATATTGAAACAGTATGCAACTAAGTACGCGTAAATATATAGGGATATGGGTAGTGGGAATGATGACCTTCGCCTTATCATCCTGCGGCATTTACTCTTTTAAAGATGTATCGATTGATTACAGTAAAATAAAATCGATCAAGATTGGCTTTATTGAAAACAAGGCAAGATATGTGAACCCGCAGCTCAGCCCACAGTTAACAGATAAATTGCAGCAGAAGATTGCGAGTCAAACCAAACTCATTCGTACCAATAATGATGATGCCAGCCTTCAGTTAAGTGGCTATATATCCGATTATTCCGTTTCTACTGCGGCTATTACCACACAACAGGCTACGGCTAACCGTTTAACGGTAACTGTGCATATGACATTAAGGAATACAGTAGATAATAAAACGGATGAATTTGATGTGAGCAGGAACTTTGATTTCTCTGCCAATCTTTCCTTACAACAGGCCGAAAGCCAGTTGTTACCCGAAGTCTTAAGAACATTAACTGACGAAATTTTTAATCACGTCTTTTCTAACTGGTAATCAAATTGTATTTTCACCCAATGAATGCTGCAATCGAAAAGGCTTTGCTTCAATTAACTAACCGGGCTTCTTTAAATGATGTTCGGTTGGAAGAGCTGATTCGTATCACGGTAGAGCATCCTTATTTTGCACCGGCACAATTGTTATTAGCTGCCAAGCTTAAAGATGAGAACACGCCGCAATTCCAGTTACAGTTACAAAAAACAGCATTATATACCAGTAATCCTTCCTGGCTGGAATATGAGTTACTGAACGGATATGTAAAAGAAATGGTTCCTGTGCAACCAGGTTATGTTCCAACGGAGGAAAAATTACCCGAGGTGGTAACACCTCTAATTGCTGAGGAAAAGAGTAAACCGCTTGTAGCGCTTGATGTAAACAATACGCAGAACAGCCATCTGTCTGCATTACCTGCGTTTGAAATACCCACTGTTGAGGCGGTAAGGCAAATGATGGAAAATGTAGAAGCTAAAACAAGTACTGTTAAAGAAGATGAGGCACCCACAGTAGAAAGGTATAGTGTAAACACTGAGCAAACGTTTCAGGCCCCTGCATCAGAATTTAGTGTGCCATCTTACAGGGATGCATTCCGGAACATCCAGTCGCAACCCGAACCTGAAACTGATACAGATGAGGAAGTGAGTACTGCTGAAACAGATGTGCAGTCGGAAAAACTATCTTCTCTCCTCAGCTCTCAGTTAACTGATTTTAATAAACCGGTTGACACGGCTGCAAAACTTGATTTTGAAAAAGAACCATACCATACAATTGATTATTTCGCTTCTCAGGGAATTAAAATCGATCTTTCAAAGCAGCCGCAGGATAAGCTTACGCAGCAATTGATGCGTTTTACCGACTGGCTGAAAGTGATGAAGAAAGCCAATCCCAATCCTACCGATCTGGGTACAGATCCTGAATTGGAGAATGCTATACAAGGTATTGCATCAGCTTCCAATGAAGCGAAAGAGATCGTTACTGAAACAATGGCCGATATATTTATGAAACAAGGCAAAGTTGATAAGGCCGTTCAGTTGTACATTAAATTAAGTTTTTTAAATCCTGAAAAATCATCTTACTTTGCCGCCAAAATTCAACAACTAAAAGGAATGTAGTTATGACTATTTTGTTTGTTATTCTGATTGTACTTGCCTCTGTAGCTTTAGGTTTTGTGGTGTTGGTTCAAAATCCAAAAGGTGGCGGATTGGCTGGTAATGTAGGTGGCATTGGTAATCAGTTTATGGGGGTTAAACAAACAACAGATGTATTGGAAAAAGGTACATGGTTGTTTGCCGGAATTATAGTTGTATTGTCTCTTTTTTCAACATTAATCTTCAAAGGTAATGTTAGCAAAGGGCCGGATACTTCTATTCTTCAGAAAGTAAATACAAATGCTCCTGCAAGCACAACACCGGCTAACACCGTTCCTGCAACAGGAAAATAAATAATTAATTATAGGAAAGGCCCAGTCTTCTGTATACAGCAGACTGGGTTTTTTGTTATCTTGAATGGTATGAAAAGAATTCTGACACTTCTGTTCTTACTAATAATGATCGCAGGTGCTTATACTGCTTACCGGGTATTTGCTTCAGGTACTGCATTCCAGGAGAAGAATAAATATTTTGTGATTGAAGAAGGGAAAACATCCAAAGAAGAAGTGTTGGAAACACTGAGCAGCAAGTATATCATTAAAAGTAAATTCTTCTTTTCATTGGTAGCATCTCAACTTCATGTTTGGGATAAATTAAAACCAGGCAAGTATGAAGTGAAACATGGTGAATGTTTATTGAATATTGCCCGCATGCTGCGTAATAATCACCAGGCACAAATAAATCTTGTGATCAATAAATTGAGGATCAAAGAAGAGCTTGCTAAGCTAATCAGTAAAAACTTTGCCTCCGATTCGGCGAATGTAATGGCATTCCTCAATTCCAACGATTCCCTTCAACCATATCATGTTGATACGAGCACCGTATTTACTATGATCATTCCCGATACCTATACTTTCTATTGGAATACTTCTCTCAGAAAAATATTCAACAAACTTTATGATGCCAGTAATGCATTCTGGAGTAAGAATAACAGAACAGAGAAAGCTGCGGCTATCAACTTTTCTCCTGTGCAGGTGTATATCTTAGCCTCTATTGTAGAAGAAGAGACCAATAAAGATGATGACAGGGCTAAGATAGCAAGTGTATATATCAACCGGATGAATAAAAGCATGCCGTTGCAGGCCTGCCCTACCATCAAGTATGCAATGAAGGATTTTTCTTTAACGCGTATTTACGATAAATATCTCACGAACCCCTCACCCTACAACACTTACAGGAAAAAGGGATTACCTCCGGGGCCTATTTGTACGCCATCTGGTAAGTGCATTGATATTGTATTGAATGCCCCTAAAACAGATTATTTGTTTTTTGTAGCCAAAAGTGATTTCAGCGGTTACCACCATTTCAGCAGCAACTTTGCCGAACATAGTCAATATGCCAAAGAATATCAGAAAGCGCTGGATGAATATATGGCAAGAAAAAAAGGCAAAGACACTATACCTGCACAGTGACGAAGTTTGAACGTTTCATATTAAACCTGCCTCCGGTTGCTTTTGCAGCACGCAAGAGCAAACAAATTTTTATTCCGGGCTTCAACGGAGTACCCTTATACGATGTGATCAAATTTTTTGTTCGACAGATCAATCGTGTTGGTTTGAATGAAAGAGCCGCAGCGATTTCATTTAATTTGATCATGGCCATTCCGGCTACCTGTATCTTCATTTTTACATTAGTGCCTTATTTGCCAATTGCCAAACAATTCAATGCAGAGTTGATGAGGCTTACTGCAGAGCTTACGCCCAGCCCTAATACATCTGCTTTTATAAAAGATTTTCTTGACGACTTCTTCAATAAGCATCGTGGCGGCTTATTGTCATTCGGTTTTGTACTGGTTATGTTTTATTCTTCCAACGCTATGATGGGCATCATCAGAACGTTTGATAAATCTATTTCTGAAAAGAAGAAATTCTTCTTACACCGAAGATGGAGGGCTATTCGTTTAACATTGATACTAGTATTGCTGATCATCGCTTCTGTATTGCTTTTGATCGGCCAGGAAGAATTGGCCAGCATACTGAAGAGCCTCTTCAACATGAAACGTAAAGCACACCTGCCCTGGTGGAACTTCGTACGGTGGCTGATTATCGTAGCCATTATATTCTATGGAATCGCTTTTATTTACAAATTTGCCCCATCTGTGAAGAAAAGATGGCCGCTGGTATCGCCGGGAGCCATACTGGCAACGGTTTTAACCGTACTTACTTCCGTAGGTTTTTCTTTTTGGGTGAATCATTTCTCCAGTTACAACAAAGTGTATGGTTCCATCGGAACCGTATTAATTCTAATGTTACTCATTTATCTTAACTCCCTCATCTTGCTGATTGGCTTTGAGCTAAACGTTAGTATTACTTACATGCAAAGTGAAGTAGAGAAAAGAAAAGCATTGCATTCTTCCAGGAAGTGAGCCTGTTTTATGGAATAAATTCATTATGGCATCATAGAAGTATTCATCCACCTTTAAAACGATTGCTATGAGTGCTCATTTCATCATTCGTGGGTTGCTGATATTATTTGTGATTGCAATAAATGTAATCAGCATTATGCAGGGATTTTTCTATGGAAGCGCACTTGCTGTTTGGCTTGCAACAGGTAGCCTGGTTGCGTTACTCATTTGTATTCACTTGTTAAAGAAGCTGGAATCGGTTGAGCAGGAAAACGAGCAGAAATAGTATTGTTATTCAAGTTCTGGTTTTTCGGTGTCCATAAATCCCCAGTTATCCATCAACAGATCCATCCTTTCTTTTGATAAGGAAGGTTGCTCGTAATGGCCAGCCAGTTGCTTTTGCCGATAGGCTTCATAAATACTCACGGCACAAGCCACGGAGATATTCAGGCTTTGTATGATGCCCATTTGTGGAATTATGAAATTACCATCGGCTAAAGCTCTTACTTCATCACTCACCCCGCTGTGTTCATTGCCGAACACCAATGCCACATTGCCAGTAAAATTTATATCATATAAGCTGATGGCATCTGAAGACAGATGCGTGGTTAATATCGTTTGATATTTTTCCCTAAGTGCAGCAAAACATGCTGCTGCATCTTCGAACTGGTGTACCGATAACCATTTAGCGGCACTGCTGCTGCTCTTGGCACCGAATTTTTTGTGCCTTGGAATTTTAGTGTTGAGAATATAAATGTCTTGTATTCCAACTGCATCACATGTTCGCATAACGGCGGAAATATTATGAGGATCCTGTACATTCTCCATCACTACCGTTAAGCCGGCTTGCCTGCGATATAATACTTTTAGCAACTTTTCTCTTCGCTCATTTGTCATAATGCCAAATTACATTATTTGCCAAACTTCTTTTTCAAAGCACTCAACGCATCATTCATATTCATACCGGAAAGGTCCTGATCCTTTTTCTGTGGCGATGAATGATTGCTTCTTGGTTTGGAGCGTTGTCCACCTTGCGGTGCTTCTTGCGTTTGTTTGATGGATAAAGCAATCCTCTTTCTTACGAGGTCAACTTCCAATATTTTCACTTGTACTTTGTCATTCAGTTTCAGTGCCTCATTAGGGTCGGTAATGTATTGATGAGATATTTCACTCACATGCACTAAACCATCCTGCTTCACGCCAATATCAACGAAGGCGCCGAATCTTGTAAGATTAGTTACCACACCCGGCACTACCATTCCCACTCTCACATCTTCAATGGAATAGATACTGGCAAACTCAAACTGCTCCAGTTCGCTCCGAGGATCCAATCCCGGCTTTTTCAATTCTTTAATGATATCGTTGATGGTTAAAGCACCGATATCTTCACTCACATATTTTTTTACTTCTACTTTTTTAAGTAGCTCTTCATTACCGATGAGTGATTTTACATCAACATTCAAATCTCCTGCCATCCGCTCTACCAGTTGGTAGGCCTCAGGATGCACAGCACTTTCATCCAAAGGATTTGTTCCATTTTTTATGCGTAAGAAACCTGCACATTGCTCAAAAGCTTTACCACCTAAACGTGGCACTTTCAGTAATTGGTTACGATCAGTAAAACGGCCGATCTCATTCCTGTGCTTTACAATATTCTCAGCCAGTGTAGCGCCGATACCGCTTACATAACTTAATAAATGTTTAGAAGCTGTATTAAGGTTAACGCCTACCGTGTTTACGCAGCTCACCACTGTTTGATCTAGTCTTTCTTTCAACCTTGTCTGGTTTACATCGTGCTGGTATTGCCCAACGCCAATACTTTTTGGATCAATCTTTACTAACTCAGCCAGCGGATCCATCAATCTTCTTCCAATACTAACAGATCCACGAACAGTTACATCGTAATCCGGAAATTCTTCCCTTGCGGTTTCACTGGCAGAATATACAGAGGCGCCATCTTCATTCACCAGAAATACAGGTAATTGAAGGTTTAATTGCTTGATGAATTGTTCTGTTTCGCGACCTGCAGTTCCATCGCCAATGGCAAATGCTTCGATATTATATTTTGTTACTAGTTCCTTGATCTTGTACTCGCTATCGTATTTTTTATTGGCCTCATGTACATAGATAAGATCGTTATGCTGCAACTCGCCTTTCTCATCAAGGCAAACCACTTTACAACCGGTTCTGTACCCAGGATCGATGGCTAAAATTCTTTTACTGCCCAAAGGAGAACTTAGTAACAATTGTTTCAGGTTCTCAGCAAATACATTGATCGCTTCTTCGTCAGCTTTTGCCTTTAAAGCTGTTCTGAATTCAGATTCCAAACTGGGTTGCAACAATCTTCTGTAAGCATCTTTAATGGCTTTCTTCACTTGTTCTACAGAAGCATTCAGGCTACCGGTGATGTATTGGTCTTCAATCAACGCAATGGCATCTTCTTCTAAAGGAGTGATGCTCATTCGCAGGAATCCTTCTAAAAAGCCACGCAAAACTGCCAGTATACGATGGGAAGGAATTTTATGTATGGGCTCACTGAAATCAAAATAATCTTTGTATTTGATCGCCTCTGTTTCTTTATCGGCCAGCACTTTGCTTTGCAATGTGGCAGTATCTTCAAACAACTTTCGCATTTTAGCACGGATGTTGGCATCTTCATTCACCTGTTCGGCAATAATATCCCTGGCACCCTGTAAAGCAGCATCAGCATCTTTCACATTTTCTGTGATGAATTTCGCAGCTTCTAGCTGAAGGTCAATTTCTTTTTGCTCAAGAACCAATACAGCTAACGGTTCCAGACCGTTTTCCTTGGCATTTTGTGCCTTTGTTTTGCGTTTGGGTTTGTAAGGCAGGTAAATGTCTTCCAGTTCCGCCAATGTTGTGGCGGTATTTAATTTAGACTGTAAAGCTTCCGTCATTTTCCCTTGCTCGGAAATGGTTTTTTCAATAAATGCTTTACGCTCGGTAAACTCTTTTAGCGCTTTGGCTTCATCTTGTATTTGCTGTATCTGTACCTCATCCAACCCACCGGTTTTATCTTTACGGTAACGGGCAATGAACGGAATGGTAGCGCCTTCTGCAAATAAGTTCAAAACCGCATCTACCTGTACTGATTTTATATTCAGTTTGCCAGCAATGGCTTGTGCAAATTCATTCATACAAAAAGTTTTTCCGATTTACAAAAGGCTTTGCCTTTCAATTTGGGGCAGCGAATATAGAGGGAGAAATGAAAAAGAAAAATTTGGAAAATTGAATGTTGACAACTCAGGAAGCCTGCAATATTTTTACCCGCCAGGGATATCTTTCTGCATATATTTTTACGGTTGACCGGATCACTTCATTTTCGGGGTAAGGTGTTAGCAGGGGTTTGATGGAGTGCAAGTCGTCGCTTATTTTTTCATCCTGTATGAACCCCATTCCATAAAATACACCATTTTCTACGAGAACATAATGCGAGGTGCCATCATGCAACAGGTATGTATCCAATGTTTTTTGTAAAGAAGTGATGGCGGTGTTCACTGATTGATTGTATGCTTCGGCTTCCGGCAATTCTGTAATTGTTTGTTTTGTTTTATCTAGAAAACAAAGTCCGGGATGCAGATTAAATTCTTTTACTATCCGCCATAATGTTCTGTGGGCATCGGCTAAATATGTAAAAGATGCCAGGGGATACGAAAATTTTCTTTTCTTATCAATGCCCAAACGCAGGTAGCCTCTTATATCTTCGAAAAGATAAATACCATAGCGGTGTTCTACCACTTTCTGACTTTTATTGTACGGTGGCCACAATCTTTTGATCTCGATACTTTCCAGTAAAGATGCCATCAATTCACTGCTGCATATTTCGTAGCGGATATCGTATATCTCAGCTAAAAAAGCCTGTTTTTGTTGGGATGGTTTATTGTTGGCAAAATGGCTAACTACCCTTTTCCGCAGGCTTTTTGCCTTGCCCACATAGATCACCTTACCTTTTTTATTACAGAAATAATATACACCAGGAGCATAGGGCAAAGCATTTAGCTTAGCAACATCCAAATTTGGCGGAAGGTATTGTTCTGCATTTCTGCCCTTCATCATTTTGGTTAGTTCGCCGCTACGGTCGTGTTCTACCAAAAGTCTGAATAATTGGGAGGTGGCAGCCGCATCTCCCATTGCCCTGTGCCGACTTTGGTTGGAAATGTTCAATTCGCGGCAAACCGTTTCCAAGCCGTATTTAGGCAATGAAGGAAATATTTTTTTTGTGAGCCTGATGGTACAAAGTTTGGGCACATTCAACTCATAGCCTGCATGTTGTAAATGATGCTTGACAAAAGAATAATCGAAATTAACGTTATGGGCCACAAACACACGGTCTTTTAATAAGTTAAATACATAAGGGGCTACTTCATTAAACTGAGGTGCTTTAGCTACCATAGCATCCGTAATGCCCGTTAAGGATTGCACATATTTCTGAATAGGCATACCGGGGTTTACCAATGTTTGGTAACGACCTTCTTCCTCTTTCCCATTATGTAAAACAATGGCTATTTCAGTAATGGCATTTGCCGAAGCAAAGCCTCCTGTTGTTTCTATATCTACAATAGCGAACATGACAACGGCAAGTTATAAAAACTGATAACTATCAGCGAAAAGAAGTTTTGCAAAGCTTGCATTTTTTTAGAGTGTGAAGTAACTTTATGATGATATTTCACTTCACTGATTTGCTGCTGGCGAATTCCTGCTTGAATTTCTAACTGCAAATTTCTTCCTTCCCATTATCCTCTGAAAAGTAGACATTCTTAACCTTCAAAACTATTGTGTTATGCAAGAAAATACACACTTCGACGCCAAAGAAGCAATCATTAATGCTATTATCGTGATCCTTTTTTTCGGAACAATTGCACTGCTCTCTTATTTGCAATGGGCTGAAAAGATTTAAGAAACTCTCATATCACAGATGATTCTTTTGTACTGCCTTGCCGAATACTCAGGAAAGGAGTTTCAATTCCTTACTTTTGCACTCTTTAAAGGATAGCAACGATTTATGGAATTGAGTAAAAACTTCGAACCGCAAAGTATTGATGCCAAATGGTATGAGCATTGGTTAAACAAAGGGTATTTTAACAGCACACCTGATGAAAGGGAGCCTTACACAATTGTGATTCCTCCACCCAATGTAACAGGTGTGTTGCATATGGGTCACTGTTTGAATAATACTATTCAGGATATTTTAATTCGCCGTGCAAGAATGCAGGGTAAGAACGCTTGTTGGGTGCCCGGTACCGACCATGCTTCTATTGCTACCGAAGCGAAAGTAGTAGGCATGTTGCGGGAAAGAGGTATTGCCAAATCATCTTTAAGCAGGGAAGAGTTTTTACAATATGCCTGGGAATGGAAGGATAAATATGGCGGCATTATTTTACAGCAGTTAAAAAAACTAGGCTGTAGCTTAGATTGGAACCGTACTTCCTTTACCATGGATGAGGATTACTATAAAAGTGTGATCAGTGTATTTATAGACCTTTATAAAAAAGGCTATATCTATCGTGGTAAACGGATGATCAACTGGGATGTAAAAGCGAAGACTGCACTGAGTGATGAAGAAGTAATAAGAAAGGAAACCAACCAGAAATTATTCCACCTGCGGTATGCCATCGATGGTGCCGATGGTGAACACATTATCATTGCTACTGTTCGCCCGGAAACCATCATGGGTGACACCGCTATCTGTGTGCATCCTGATGATGAGCGTTACAAACACCTGCACGGGAAGTTTGCCATTGTTCCAATAATTGGTCGCCGTATCCCTATCATCACCGATGAATATGTTACCATGGATTTTGGAACGGGTGCCTTAAAAGTAACGCCTGCACATGATATGAACGACTATCAGCTGGGACAAAAGCACAAGCTTGAAGTAGTTGATATTTTGAATGATGATGGTACTTTAAGCGAAGAGGCACAGATTTTTGTTGGTGAAGAGAGATTTGAAGCCCGCAAAAAAATTGCTATCGAACTTGAAGCGAAAGGCTATTTAGTAAAAACAGAAGATTACACCAGTGAAGTAGGTTACAGCGAAAGAACAGATGTAGTGGTGGAACCGCGATTGAGTTTGCAGTGGTGGGTAAGCATGAAAAAAATATCAGAACCTGCGCTGAAAGCGGTAATGGATGAAGCGATCAGCTTCTTCCCGCCTAAGTTCAAGAATTTATATAATCACTGGATGAGTAATATTAAAGACTGGTGCATTAGTCGCCAGTTGTGGTGGGGGCATCGCATTCCTGCATGGTATGATGAACAGGGAAATGTGTATGTGGCAGCAAATGAAGCAGAAGCATTGGAACAAGTAAAAAGCCAAAGGCAAAGCACCGAAGGTATTCAGCTTACACAGGATGAAGATTGTTTGGATACCTGGTTCTCTTCCTGGCTATGGCCTTTCGAAGTGTTCAAAGGCTTGAGCAATCCCGGCAATCCCGAAGTGAAATATTATTATCCAACCAACACTTTGGTAACAGCGCCGGAGATCATCTTTTTCTGGGTAGCCCGGATGATTATGGCCGGCTTCGAATACATGGGTGAAAAACCTTTCAGCGAAGTGTATTTTACAGGTATTGTGCGTGATAAGCAGGGAAGAAAAATGAGTAAAAGCCTGGGCAATTCTCCCGACCTGCTGGCATTGATTGATAAATATGGCGCCGATGCTGTTCGATTTGGTATCATGATCTCCTCTCCTGCCGGTAACGACCTTTTATGGGATGAAAGCAGTAATGAACAAGGCCGTAACTTCAACAATAAATTGTGGAATGCCCTGAAGCTCGTGAAAATGTGGGAAGGTAGGCAGGCAGCAACAAAAAATGAACAGGCTGATGTATCCTTTGCTACTACTTGGTTTGAGAATAGGCTGAATCAGGCAAAGTCTGAAGTTGATGCTTTGATGAAGCAATTCCGTTTGAGTGAAGCATTGAAGACGATCTACTCTTTGATTTGGGATGATTTCTGTAGTTGGTACCTTGAATGGGTAAAACCGGGTTTTGAGCAACCCATCGATGCAGCAGTCTACGATAAAGCGGTTGCATTCTTTGAAGAACTCATGCTTTTACTACATCCTTTCATGCCGTTTATTACAGAAGAAATTTATCATCATTTAAGAACGCAGGAAACAGATCTGTGTATTCAACAAGTTGCAGCAACAGCAGCTTATTCCAATGAAATACTGGAGCAGGGCCGGTTGTTGCAACAAGTGATCACTGCTATTCGTGAAGCAAGGATCAAGAACCAGATCAAACCGAAAGATGACGTAATACTACATATTCAAACAGAACAAACAGCAGCTTATCAAAGTATCAGAACGATCTTAGCAAAGCAGGTGAATGCTTCTACGATCAATATCGTTACGGAGGCAGTAGCCAAAACAATTGTAGTTGCTGTGGAACGCGATAAGTTTTATGTTGAATCCGAAAAACAATTAGATACCTCATCTTTAAAAGATGAGCTGCTAAAAGATCTCGAATACCAGAAAGGTTTTTTGCAAAGCGTTTTGAAGAAATTGGGCAATGAACGTTTTGTTCAAAATGCAAAGCCTGAAGTTGTGGCCATTGAAAGAAAAAAACAGGCTGATGCCGAAGCCCGTATCAAAACAATAGAAGAATCTTTGGCCTCTTTGCAATAAATTCACTCATCGCTGATTATTAATTATGAAATATAAAAAGCATTTTCTTTCCAGCATCCTGCTCATGGCGGGATGTTTTTTATTTTCTTCTATAAAGGCTCAGAATATTGATATAAATATTCTAAAAAATATCAACCCATATAACCCATCATCCTCCTTATGGAAAGCAGCAACCAATTCTGCATATCCTTTAAGTGTGGCAGCACCGCTAACCATGTTATCAGTTGGTTACCTTAACCATAATAAGGAATTGCAGCACAAAGGCTGGGCCGTTGTAGGAGCACTTGCCATTAATACTGTTGTTGTAGAAGCCTTAAAATACAGTGTAAACAGGCCAAGACCTTATGAGCAATATGTTTTCATTCATCCTTATGATGCATCAGAAAAAGGGAAATCTTTTCCTTCCGGCCATACTTCTACAGCTTTTGCTACAGCAACAGCGCTTTCACTGGAATGTAAAAAATGGTATATGGTTGTTCCTGCCTATACATGGGCAGGCTTGGTAGGATATGCCCGTTTATATCAGGGTGAACATTACCCTTCTGATGTACTAGCCGGAGCCTTGATCGGTGCCGGTTCTGCATGGCTGAGCCATTGGTTAACACATAAGTATTTCGCAAAAAGAAAATAAAATGGAAGAGGTGATCATCAGGCAGGCATCGGAAAAAGATATTCCAAACATACAGGAAATTGCTTTTAGTACATGGCCATCTGCCTATGCAGCAATTCTTTCAAAAGAGCAGTTGCATTACATGCTCGATCTTTTTTATGCTGCGGAATCGTTAAAGGGACAAATGAAGGATGGCCATGAGTTTTACATGGCAGAAACAGATCGGTACACAATTGGTTTTGCTTCTATAAGCCAAATAAATGAAGATACTTACAAACTACAAAAGCTTTACGTATTGCCTGCTGCACAAAAAACAGGTGCCGGAAAAGCCCTGATAGAATTTGTAATTGAACGGGTAAGAGAGTACGGTGCGAGAGCTATTCAGTTAAACGTGAACAGGCATAATAAAGCCATACGTTTTTATGAGAAGCGGGGATTTGTAGTAATTAAGGAAGATGACATTAATATTGGCAATGAATATTACATGAATGATTATGTAATGGAAAAGAAGCTTTTCTAAGTATTCGTGGGTAACTATATCTTAGTGACTGATTGACTTAGTTTATAAGCACATGGGTTTGTTTGATAATACCCATTACAAATACACTTTGTACATTTCCGATGTTCTCACTTTGACTGAGTTTATTCACATGAAAGTTGTAATAATCGTCCATATTCTCGGCTAATACCTTCAGCATAAAATCAAACTCACCTGAAATATTATAACACTCTATCACTTCAGGCAGGTTGTGAATATGTTTAATAAACTTCGACCCTGCATTCTTGCTGTGTTCTTTCAGTGATACATAGCAAATCACCATCAATCCCTTTTTCACTTTACTGTGATCTACTAGAGTAGCGTATTGCTTAATAACACCGGCTTGTTCCATTCTTTTGATACGCTCATGAACAGGAGTTGTACTTAAATGTACTTCATCTGCAATTTCTTTAACGGTAGCACGGGCATTTTGCTGCAATATTTTAAGGATGGCGAGATCTTTACTATCTAATGAAATATTTGTTGTAGTGGATTGTTCTGTTTTTAAGCTTTTAGTCATAGCAAACTGGTTATTTATCCTGCTAAGTACGGATAAATATGCATTTTATCCTGATTGTGCTGCGAATATTGCCATTTTGTTCTGTGTTTTCTACATTTGCTGTTCAAATAAAAGATATGTCAACAATTACTTCATCATCTATCGATTTCAGCCTTCCCTACAAAGTGGCTGATATCAGCCTCGCAGAATGGGGCCGCAAAGAAATCCGTTTGGCTGAAGCTGAAATGCCCGGTTTAATGGCATTAAGAGCTGAATATGGTCCCTCTCAACCTTTAAAAGGAGCAAGAGTTGCCGGATGTTTACACATGACTATCCAAACAGCTGTGCTGATTGAAACACTGGTGGCTTTGGGCGCTGAAGTAAAATGGAGCTCTTGTAATATCTTCTCAACACAAGATCATGCGGCTGCTGCTATTGCTGCTGCAGGTATCGGCGTATTTGCATGGAAAGGACAGTCTTTGGAAGAAGCTGACTGGTGCATTGAACAAACTTTGTTCTTTGGTGGTGCTGATCGTCCTTTGAACATGATCCTGGATGATGGTGGAGATTTAACTAACATGGTATTTGATAAATATCCTGAGCTGATTGCTAATATCAAAGGTTTATCAGAAGAAACTACAACTGGTGTTCACCGTTTATACGAAAGGATGGCAAAAGGTACGTTACCAATTCCTGCCATTAACGTGAACGATTCAGTTACTAAATCTAAATTTGATAACAAATACGGTTGTAAAGAGTCTTTGGTAGATGCAATTCGTCGTGCTACCGATGTAATGCTGGCGGGTAAAGTAGCTGTGGTAGCAGGTTACGGTGATGTAGGTAAAGGCTCTGCTGCTTCATTGGCTGGTGCCGGTTGCCGTGTGATCGTTACAGAGATCGATCCTATCTGTGCTTTACAAGCTGCAATGGATGGCTTTGCTGTGAAGAAAATGGAAAATGCAGTGAAAGAAGCTGATATCGTTGTAACCACAACCGGTTGCCGTGATATTATACGCGGTGAGCATTTCAAAGCGATGAAAGATAAAACAATCGTTTGTAACATCGGCCACTTCGATATTGAAATTGATATCGCCTGGTTGAACACCAACTATGGCCACACAAAAGATACCATCAAACCACAAGTTGATATTTACAATGTGGATGGCAAAGATATCATCATTTTGGCTGAAGGTCGTTTGGTAAATTTAGGTTGTGCCACAGGCCATCCTTCATTCGTAATGAGTAACTCTTTCACTAACCAAACTTTGGCCCAGATTGAATTGTGGACCAACCACAGCAACTACGAGAACAAAGTATATGTGTTACCTAAACATCTAGATGAAAAAGTTGCCCGTTTACACCTTGGTAAAATCGGTGTGGAATTAGATGAGTTAACAGATGCACAGGCCGAGTATTTAGGCCTCTCTAAAACCGGTCCTTTCAAACCAGAACATTATCGTTATTAATCGACTATCATTTTTTGTATTTTTAGCCCGTTGTTTTTGCAGCGGGCTTTTTTTTGTTATCAACTTAATAGCATTCCTCATCGTTCCTTGCGTCGCACACTTGTACTGCGAATCACTATTTGCCATATAGCGAATTATAGTGAGATTAGAATATTGATGAAATTCCGTTATTAGAAAATGTGATCTTACTTCTTTTATGCAATAAGTAAGACCTTGCATTTGCAAATTATATCATCAAGAAAAAGTAATGATATGGCAGGTATTTTAGATTTAGTAGGCAATACACCTTTGGTACAATTAAAAAATATTCCCGTCAATCCCAACGTAAAAATCTATGCCAAGTTAGAAGGTAATAATCCCGGCGGCAGTGTAAAAGACAGAGCCGCTTATGGTATGATTAAAGGAGCATTGGATCGTGGTGAATTAATGAAAGGTATAAAACTGATTGAAGCTACCAGTGGTAATACAGGAATTGCCTTGGCGATGATTGCCAATTTATTTGGAGTGGAGATTGAAATTGTGATGCCGGAAGATGCAACGAGAGAAAGAGTACTTACCATGCAAGCTTTTGGTGCAAAAGTTATTTTAACGCCGAAAGAAAAATCGATGGAGGGTGCAATTGATTATGCAAATGAACAAGTGACAAAAGGAGGTTACCTGATGCTTAATCAATTTGCCAATCCGGATAATTATTTGATGCATTATAAAACTACCGGTCCTGAAATTTGGCGTGATACAAACGGCACAGTTACGCACTTCGTTTCTTCTATGGGAACAACTGGTACGATTATGGGAGTATCAAGATTTTTAAAAGAACAAAACAATAATATTCAAATTGTAGGATGCCAGCCAACAGATGGATCCCGCATTCCGGGCATTCGTAAATGGCAGGAAGCATATTTACCTAAAATATTCGAAAGAAACAGAATTGACAGAACCATTGATATAGCTGAAAAAGATGCCCGGATCATGTCTAAAAGATTAGCTCGTGAAGAAGCTATCTTTTGCGGTATGAGCAGCGGTGGAGCCGTGCATGCTGCGGTAGAATTATCAAAAGCATTGGAAAGCGGTGTTATTGTTTGTATCATTTGCGACCGGGGCGACAGATATTTATCCTCAGATCTGTTTGATTAAAATCTTCTCAACAAAA
>JAGWUV010000008.1 GCA_028875875.1 Bacteroidota bacterium | reverse complement strand
TTTACGGCCAACAAAAGCTAAGTAATTATAATGTTCAAGCGTGGCTCACTCTTATGAGTGGGTCACGCTTTTTTATAAGCTATCATTAATCAAAAAAATTACCGGGTAGAAACTTTCAACTGTATCTTCATTTTTTCAAAAGAAAGCTATGAAGAAAATTATTACACTGAGCCTGGTGGCATTGCTTGCCACTTCTTACACGTATGCACAAAAGAAGGAATTGACGGTGCAGGATTTAATGATGAATAAAATTCCCAATGATTTTTTAACTACTGTTCCAACTGTTAGTGAATGGAAAGATGATGATCATGTGGTGTTGATGCGAAGAACAGTCAATGGACAGCAGCTAAAAGAATTGTTGGATGTGAAAACCGGTAAAACCGCTCCTGTTACTGATGAGAACATAACTAACGGCACCAGTGTTTATGTAAAGAATAATGATATTTTTTTGAAGAAGAACGGTGTAGAAAAAAAACTTACAAACGACGAAGCGGAAGAAAAAAATCCAACCTTCTCTCCTGATAGTAACTATATCGCTTATACTAAGAACAATAATTTATATACTTATAATTTAAGCACAGGAAAGGAAAAACAATTAACAACTGATGGTAATGCCACTACGCTAAATGGTTATGCAAGTTGGGTATATTATGAGGAAATTTATGGAAGGCCCACTCATTACCGTGCCTTTTGGTGGAGCCCAGATAGTAAAACACTTGCCTATGCCCATTTCGATGAAAGCATGGTACCTATGTTCCCTATTTACAACAGCGACGGCCAACATGGTTTCCTTGAACAAACAAGGTATCCGAAAGTGGGAGATAAAAATCCTGAAGTGAAGATTGGTTTTGTACAACCTGATGGCGGTACCACTGTTTGGGCTGCTTTCAATGAAAAAGATGATCAATATTTCGGCTGGCCTATCTGGCGTGAAAGCAACCATACCATGTGGTTGCCCTGGATGAATCGTGGGCAGGATCATTTGATTATCTACGAAGTGAATACGGCTACAGGAGAGAAGAAAGCCATATACAATGAAACACAAAAAACATGGATCGACCTGGAAGACATGGTAGGCGGCAGGATCAATTTCCTGAAAGATGATAAAGGCTTTATTGCACAAAGTGATCAATCTGGATGGAATCATCTCTATCTCTATGCAATGGACGGTACATTGAAGAATGCCATCACCTCTGGTAATTTTACTGTGCTGGGTATTAAGTATATTGATGAAAAAGCAAATACGGTTTATTTTACAGCCCGGGGCCGTGAAAATACTGCCAGGGTTGATTTGTACAGTGTTCAACTGGATGGAAATAATCTGAAGCGTTTAACTTTCGGTGCGTATAACCATAATACAATTTCCTTATCTCCAACTGCAAAATATTTTATTACTACCTATAGCAATGCTGTAACGCCAACACAAGTAACAATAGTTGATAACAAAGGGAAAATTATACGTGAGTTGGGTAACATGAAAGGTGCTGCATTTGATCAATATGCCATTGCTAAAACAGAACTCATCCATATTAAGAGTGAAGATGCTTTATTCGATCTTCCTGCAATGGTAACATGGCCTGCTCATTTCGATCCCAATAAAAAATATCCTATGCTCATCAGTATTTACGGCGGTCCCAATGCCGGTACCGTATGGGATAGCTGGCAATGGAATGCTACAAGGGAAATGTATGCAAGGGAAGGATTGATACAGGTGGCTTTCGATCATAGGGCCAGCGGCCATTTTGGTAAGCAGGGTGTCAACTACATGTACCGCAACCTGGGTTACTGGGAAATGAAAGATTATAAAACCATGGCCAAATGGTTCATTGAGCATGGTGCAGCCGATCCTGCCAAAATCTGTATCACAGGCTTTAGTTATGGCGGGTATATGACTTGCTACGCATTAACCTACGGCAGTGATGTGTTTACACATGGCATGGCCGGCGGTAGTGTGGTGGACTGGCACTTATACGATTCTCATTATACGGAGAGATATATGGATACGCCTGATGAAAATCCTGAAGGATATAAAACCAGCAGTGTGCTAAGTTATATAGACCGTTATAAAGGAATGCTGCAAATAGTGCATGGAACAATGGATGATAATGTGCATATGCAAAACAGCATTCAATTGATCGGTACCTTGGAAGATAAAGGCAAGGATTTTGAGTTCATGTTGTATCCCGGCGGCAGGCATGGTTGGCCTAATTTACCGGCAAGGGCGAAGCATTTTCAAAACCTGAAAACTAAATTCATTTATAAATATTTACTGGAGAAACCTGTTCCCGCAGGGATGTTGAAATAGGATTATTGAATCTTAAGTAAATAAGATGCATGCACAGCAATTGAAAAGTTTAATACAGGAAGAGTCTGTTCCTTTTCATCCCATAGTAGCATTTGATCCGGCTACGGATCATTTGTTGTTAATGGATTTTACTTCCGGTAACAGTACGGTATGGACTGAAGAAATTATACAGGACGAAGAGTTATTTGCTACTACTGTAATGAATCTTCTGCAACAAAATGAAGCGATGTACGGAATAGGAGGGTATGATGAACTGCGAACTGTATATGCCAGAAGTGAAGTGTTCAGCGGGTTAGAGCCACGACGGTTGCATTTGGGAATAGATATATGGGGCGCCGTTGGAACGGAGATTTTTGCACCCATGGATGCTATCGTACATAGCGTAGCTTTTAATGATCATTATGGTGATTATGGTGCTACAATTATTTTGCAGCATTCAATCAAAGGACAAATTTTTTATACATTGTACGGGCATCTTGCATTGAATGATATTGCTGATTTGCAGGAAGGAACTGTAATACGAGGCGGCCAATCATTTGCTCATTTTGGTAATATTCAGGAAAACGGGCATTGGCCCCCACATCTTCATTTCCAGGTGGTGATAGATATGGAAGGAAAACAAGGGGATTATCCCGGCGTATGTGCTTTGAGTGAAAGAAATAAATATCTTTCTAATTGCCCCGATCCTGATATCATTTTGAATATGATGCAGTATGCAGTTAAAAAATAAAGTGTGGTAAAAATCATTTCACAAAATGAAAAGTTCTTTTATCTTGCCACATCAAATCAATGTTTATGAGCGAACACCATCACGATGAAGGCGGCGTTGTAAAAAGCTTTACACTTACGGCCTTTCTTTCATTTGCACTTATATTTTGTGTGTTGTTGCTGATGTCTACTTGTCATGGGCCATTCAAAGGCTTCGGCAAAGAAAAAGCAGCCACCGAGCAAACAACAGAAAGCCACGCTGAACAGCATTAAGCAATAAACCCCGCAAATGGCGGGGTTTATTATTGCAGGGTATCTCTTTTCTATTGCTACCAGGGAAGTTCCTGTCCTAAATGAATATATTTTCCTGTAGGCCCGTCTTCTTCCAATAAAGCAAGAGCTACGGAAGTTTTAGCACCATCTGTTACATTCATGGGAGCGGCATCACTTCCAAGATCTGTTTTAACCCAACCCGGATGCGCTACATTTACTTTAATGCCCGTGTTTTCCAATGCTTGTGCAAGATGAATGGTATAGGCATTTAATGCCGTTTTAGAAGCATCATAAGCAAAGAGTTTGGATTGATAGATGGGGGAGTTTTTATCTGCATGCAAGGTGAGAGAGCCCAGGATGCTGCTTAAGTTTACAATTCGGCCGGCTTCACTTTTCTTGAGTAAGGGTAATAATGCATCTGTTAATTTGATTACACTAAAAAAGTTGGTATCGAAGGTTTGGCGTAACACTTTCTCATTCACATTCACAGAAGTATTGGTACCCCAATTATCACTTTCAATTTGTATCCCGGCATTGTTGATGAGTATATCCAGTTTACCGTAGTTGCTGTTGATAAAGCTTACGGCTTTTTCAATATCAGCGCTATTATCTACATCCAATTGAATAAATTCAGCATCAATACCTTCTTTTTGTAATTGTGCTACTGCGGCTTCTCCTCTTTCTTTATTGCGTGAAGCGGCCAGTATTTTCACGCCTTGTTGTCCCAACTGGCGTGCTGTTTCAAATCCAATTCCTTTGTTGGCACCGGTCACCAGTGCGATTTTCTTGCTCATGTGTTTTATTTTTTTGTTAATCAGTTAAGAATTGCTTGTGTATTTAGTTCTTTTAGTAAAACATTTTATGCATGATACGCTGCTGCAAATGCTGTAGCAAAGTCAGCCAGTTTTGTTGGGCTGAGTTGTGGTTGGTTGGTAAAATATTCAGCATTCATTTCACCAGTGTGCAAAGCATGTCCCATCTCTGTAAAGTTCTTGGCAATCTCTTCCGGCAGGCCGGCCTGTAAAGCACCTTGCAAAAACTGTTCATCTGTAAATACTACCCATTGAAGTTCGGGCTTGCCAATGGCTGTGCCCAATATTTTGGCTGCTGTACTGCCTGTAATTTCTTCACTGGCAATATATCGAACAGAATGGCCTGTAAAGCTTAATTGAAGTAATTCTTCTGCCGCTGCCGCTGCAATATCATTGGTGGATACAATGGGAAAAGGAACAGCATCAGAACCAAAATTGCCTCCCATAAAACCGAGGTGTTTGATCATGCTGATCTGGGAAAGAAAGTTTTGATAGAAATAGCCCGGGCGAAGGTGCTTGATATTCACGTTAGGGATTGCGTTCAGCGCTTTTTCTGCAAAGTGTAAACCGCTTACCGGGCCTGCACCATCAGGCATATGTGCACCAACACTGCTGAGGTTCACTACTTTTTTAACACCTGCTGCTCGGATAGCTGCTGCATAATTGCTGCCTATTTGAGCGATCCATTGTTTCCAATCCGTGGCAGCAAAATTGGGTGGTATCATTGTGTACACGGCATCAGCACCTGAAAAAGTTTGCCCGAGAAAGGGTACATCTTCTACCGAACCAACTGCTGCTTTTGCACCTAATGCCTCAATGGCAGTTGCATTGGATGTTTTGGAAGTGATAACAGTTACTTCATGTCCTGCTTTTACTAAAGCCAAGGTTAATGGTTGACTGATATTTCCTAAAGAACCTGTTACTACGTATTTCATGTTTATCTGTTTTTAATTTATTTGTATATACAAATGATTGGGTAAAAAAATATTCTTATAATTTATCGGCCACTTTACTCATGTTACTTACAAGCTTATCACTTTCTTCCTTACCCAGGATGGAGGAGTAGTTTTTATAAAACTCCTGCACACAGCTCTTAAACTGGGGCAATAGCTCTTTCGCCTTTGGCGTGGGGTATACGTTCGTTATTTTGCCTTCAGTAGTTCTTACTACTAATTTTTTTTCCTCCAGTTTTTCTATCAAACGTGTAATGGTGCTGGGCGTTAGCTGTAAGTGCTCTGCCAAACAGCCAGGCTGTAAGCCCGGTTCTTCAATTACCATCATCAGTAGGTAAGCATGACTGGGAGAAAGGTCTACCTTCTTCCAGCTTTCAATAGCCAGCTTTTCTACTTTCCGGGCCAAAGCCCCGGAAGTAAAATACAGGCATCTATGATATTTACTTTCTGATGTTTTCAATGCAGTGCAAATATAAAACGGTTTTATTTGTATATGCAAATATTTTCAGGAAAATTTTAAAATTTCATCTGAAGGAATCACATGCACACCTGTTTCAGGATGTTGTGCATAGTAAAGCATTGCATTGGCAATTGCTTCTGCCGAAACAGAACGATATTTTTTTAATGGCCCGATGAATAATGGATTGATGAGTTTTAAAACAGGCAGGGCGATCTCTTCTGCAATTCTTTTTTCCTTCCTTTTTCCGGCAATAAAAGAAGGCCGGAAGATATACACCTGCTGAAACGGTAGTGCACTTATTGCTTCTTCCATCGCTCCCTTTACCCTGCTGTAAAAGATGGATGATGTTGAAGAAGCGCCAATAGCACTGATGGCTAAAAAATTTTTGGAGCCTGCAGCGGACTGTAGCTGTGCTACTTTCAGCGGATAACCATAATCCACTTTCTTAAATGCTTCCTGCGAACCTGCTTTCTTTATGGTTGTTCCTAAACAACAGAATACATCCTCTGCAGGAACGGCATCATGCAAAGCATCAAAATCAATCAGTTTTTCTTCCAGTGCAGGATGTATTATGTTTAAAGAACTTCGGCTGTACACGTATACTTTATCATACACCTTGCTGTCTAAAATTTTTTTCAATAGTATATTTCCTGTTAACCCACTGGCTCCCACGATCAATGCTGTTTTTAAAGGCATCTTTTTATTTTTTCATAAAGCTACTCATTCTTCAATTTTGTAGTTTTGAATTGTATGGCTAATCCCAATCTGAACACAGACCCCTCTCAACTGAACTCGGCTGACAAGGAATTTGAGAATAGTATCAGGCCCAAAGAGATTGTAGAATTCTCCGGCCAGTCGCAGATCATAGAGAACCTGGTAATTTTTATAAAGGCTGCAAAGATCCGTGGCGAAGCACTGGATCACGTGTTGTTCCATGGCCCTCCGGGCTTGGGTAAAACAACTTTATCAAGGATCGTAGCGAATGAGTTAGGCGTGAATATCAAGGAAACAAGTGGCCCTGTGATCGAAAAACCAAGTGACCTTGCCGGGTTGCTTACCAACCTGGAGCCTAATGATGTTTTGTTTATAGATGAAATTCATCGTTTAAGCACTGTGGTAGAAGAGTATCTCTATGCTGCTATGGAAGATTTTAGGATCGATATTATGATCGATAGTGGCCCTAATGCCCGCAGTATCCAGATCAACCTGAACCCTTTTACACTCATTGGTGCAACCACACGCAGCGGCTTGCTTACAGCGCCTTTGCTTTCGAGGTTTGGTATTAAATCGAGGCTGGAATATTATAATGCCATAACCTTGAAAAAGATCATTGAAAGAAGTGCGTCTATTTTGCAAACAAATATTTCAGCTGAAGCTGCCGGGGAGATTGCAGGCAGAAGCCGTGGTACACCGCGTATTGCCAATGGTTTATTGAGAAGGGTAAGAGATTTTGCACAGGTATTGAATGATGGTGAGATAGATATGGGCATTACACAACATGCATTGAAAGCATTGAATGTTGATGAACATGGATTGGATGAGATGGATAACCGTATTCTAAGTACAATCATTGAAAAGTTCAAGGGCGGACCTGTAGGTATAACTACAATTGCTACCGCTGTTGGTGAAGAGCCGGGCACTCTGGAAGAAGTATATGAGCCTTTTTTAATCCAGGAGGGTTTTCTACAGAGAACACCACGGGGTAGAGAGGCCACACCAAAAGCATATAAGCATCTGGGAAAAAATAATTTCCCGAATAAAGGGCAGCAAAGTGATCTGTTCACCTAACTACCAACAAAAATGCTCATGAATTGCATGAGCATTTTTGTTTCAAAACTTTTTGTATTGGCTTATGGCGCTACCAGCCTGAAGCCATTACCATGAATATTCACGATCTCTATTTTTGGATCATCTTTTAAATACTTACGCAGCTTGGCAATATATACGTCCATACTGCGGCCATTGAAATAGGTATCGCTGCCCCATATTTTTTTCAGTGCACGTTCACGTGGTAACAGATCATTTTTATGTTCTGCCAACATTTTCAATAACTCATTTTCTTTCGGAGAAAGCGTTTGAGTTTTGCCATCATGTATCAGTTCACGCAATTTAGGATTGAAGTGATAAGTACCGAGATCAAACTCAATATTCTCACTTACTTTGCTTTCTTCTTCATTGCGTTTTAAAATGGCTTTGATCTTCATCAACAATACTTCGCTGTCGAATGGTTTGGTGATGTAATCATCAGCGCCCAGTTTATAACCCTGGATAATGTCTTCTTTCATTGTTTTAGCACTCAGGAAGAATAGAGGTATATCCGGATCCACATCACGTATCTCTTCTGCCAGAGTAAAACCATCCACGTTAGGCATCATTACATCTAATAAACAAATGTCAAATTTTTCCCGTTGAAAGGCAGCTAAACCAAGGCGACCATCTCTTTCCAATACCACATCATAGTCATTCAGTTCCAAATAATTTTTTAGTACCATTCCCAGGTTCGTATCATCTTCGCAAAGCAATATTTTGTATTTCTTTTTGTCTTCCATATTTCAAATTTTAATGTGAAATAAAGATAAAACAAAGCCGGCTGATATTTCAATGCCTGCAATCTTTTGTTAAAAAGCAGGCTGCCTGCTATAATTGGCGATATGAATGGATACTTTTTCCAAAGTGTTGTAAAAAGTGGTAACTCTTAACTAACTGGAAAAAGCAGTCAACCATTTGAATAAAAAACTGTATTTATTTTTGCAGTGCGAAGTGCTGTAATTACAGACCTGATTTGAGACAGATGTAGTACTTGAGGCATTTGAATAACTTACTAATGTTGATCAAAAAAGGAAACAATATGATGTTAACACCGGATAATAAGCTGAAGAAACTCATTGTAATTGGCGACAGGGTTTTGATCCGTCCCTCCAAACCCAATGAACAAACTGCCAGTGGATTGTATTTGCCGCCGGGCGTGCAGGAAAAAGAAAAAGTGCAGCAGGGTTATGTAATTAAAACGGGGCCCGGCTATGCTATTCCTGTTCCTGTGGAAAGTGAGAGCTGGAAGGCTGAAGATGAGCAGGTGAAGTATGTGCCCTTACAGGCAAAAGAAGGAGACCTGGCCATTTTTTTATTAAGTGGCGCTACCGAAGTTATGTATGAGGGGGAGAAGTATTTTATTGTACCTCAAAGTGCTATTTTGATGCTGGAACGTGAAGAAGATTTTTAAGGGCTTGCTGAATTGTTTATATTCTTCTTAGGAACTGAAGAGACGTTAAGATGCAGAAAAAGGCCTTGGTGTTTTTGTTTATATTGTTAATTGTTCTGGCAGTCGAGTCGATGGTGTTATTTTAACGAAACAGGCTATTACTGTTTTTCTATCATATGGGTTGAGTGTATCTGTATCTTATTTTCAGCCTGCAGCCATTTCAGGGCTTCCCAAACTTTTTCTTTGTTCGTAGAAGATAATTGTTGCAACAAATCATTTATATGAATTTGTTTGTTGTCCACCATCATCAGTACCTGTTGGCAGATACCGGCCAGTTCACTTGCAGTTCCGGCCTGTTTATTTCTGGCAATACATGCATCGCAAATGCGGCATTCGTTAGTTGTATCGTCTCCAAAATAGTTGGCTATATATTTACTTCTGCATTGTGTTGTATTGAATAAATAAGTCAGCATCACATCTACTCTTTCCGTAAATTTTTTCTTTCTTTCAAAATACTGGTTAATGTTGATGTGCAACGATAAGGCAGGAGCCCTGTTCAAACGAAAATAGATCTGTGGTGTATCTTTCTGAGGCTTATACTCAATAATACCTAATGAATGCAGTTGCAGTAATTGTAATTGTATTTGCTGAACTGAGATGCGTAAAAGTTTGGCTATTTGTTTTTCAAAAATGGAAACAGAAATATCAAAAATACCTCCATAGGTTCTCAGCAAACAAGTAATGATCGGTTCTAACGGGAGATGACTTTGTTCAAAAGATTCCAATGCTTCCTTGCTTACTGTAAACTGTACTTTGGAAGGAAGAAAAACAGATTCATTGAAGCTGATATGGCCTTCCTGTTCCAATATTTTTAAAACACTTGTGGCAAGAAAAGTGTCTACGGAAAATTTATTGCTGAAATCATTGATGTCGAAATCATAATAATTGCCTTCACCAATGCCTACCGGAATTTGTAAATAATCGGCCACGTGCTGGTACACCTGCCTTATTTGTTGAATCTCCGGGAAACGTTGATTTGGTAATGCTTTCAGCTGATCAATATCTTCCGTGTGGTATAATAATACTGCATAAGATTTTATCCCATCCCTTCCTGCTCTTCCTGCTTCCTGGTAATAATTTTCCAGGCAATCTGGCACATCAAAATGAATTACCGAACGAACATCAGGCTTATCAATACCCATCCCAAATGCATTGGTGCAAACCATTACCCGGATTTGATTTTGTATCCATGCTGTTTGTTTCCTGTTTCTTTCCTGTTGTGTTAATCCTGCATGATAATAATCGGCTTTAATATTTTGCAACACCAGCAGGTCGCTAACAACTTGCGTTTGCTTACGGCTTTTACAATACACAATGCTGCAGCCCGTTACATTCTTTAGTATTTGCAACAGTTTGTTGATCTTGCTGTCTTCCTTGAAAACAGAATATGAAAGGTTAGGTCTGGCAAAGGATTGTTTGAATGTGTTATACTGGCGAAAACGTAATTGTGTAAGGATGTCTGCCTGTACAAAGGGAGTAGCAGAAGCGGTTAAGGCAATTATGGGAATACCCGGTAGTTCCTCCCGCAGTTGAGCGATTTTTAAATAAGAAGGACGGAAATCGTATCCCCACTGTGAGATGCAATGTGCTTCATCAACAGCCAGTAAACAAATATTCAGTGATGAAAGATGTTCCCTGAATACAAAGCTTTCTAACCGTTCCGGTGAAACATAAAGGAATTTATAAGCCCCATTCACAGCTTCTGATAATACCTGCTTTACTTCTACGTAAGACAGACCGCTGTGTAATGCAATAGCAGGAATATTTTTTTGTTGAAGATGTTCTACCTGGTCCTTCATCAATGCAATAAGGGGTGTGATGACGAGGCACAAACCTTCCATTTGCATTGCCGGCACCTGGAAGCAAATACTTTTACCGCCACCGGTTGGTAATAAAGCCAATGTATCTTTTTTAGAAAGAACAGAAGCAATAATCGCTTCCTGTTCACCGCGAAAAGAAGCATGGCCCCAGTACTGTTGAAGTATATTGATGGAATTATTCAAAGTAGAATACAACAATTGAGTTTGTTAGGGCAATATAAACCGATAAACCATAACAAATCAAAACTGCTTAAAAGTTAGCGCAGAAGTAAGGCAAATTATACCGTAATAAAGTGCAATGCACTACTCACTATTCTCCATTTGTTAAATCACTTTCCTGAATTTCAGGCGGATGCTGTTAATGGCCAATACCACATCACTTAAGCCCATTACCAACGCACCAACTGTAGGGCTTAGAAAGCCAAAAGCTGCCACAGGTATGGCTACAATGTTGTAAGCAAAAGCCCAGAATAAGTTTCCTTTGATAGTGATATAAGTGTATTTTCCCAAACCTAATGACAGCGGTAAGTTTTTCAACCCATGATTCATCAGCACTACCTGTGCACTTTGCATAGCTACCTGCGAAGCATCACTCAATGAAATACCAACGGTTGCTTTGGCTAAAGCCGGTGCATCGTTGATGCCATCGCCTACCATTGCGGTAGGAGCTTGTACAGTAAAAGCCGCTATCTTCTCTAATTTTTGTTCAGGGGTTTGTTCGGCAATGACCTGGTCTATTCCTAATTGTTTGGCTACCGCTTCTGTCTTTTCTTTTTTATCACCACTCAATAAGATGGTAGTAATATTTTTAGACTTCAGCAAAGCAATTACATTTTTCGCTTCTGCCCTTATTTCATCTGCAACATCTATCCAACCGATCAATTCGTTGTTGCGGGTAATATAAATGTTGTGTGAACCATCAATATTCAAATCTTTCACCATTTTATACGAGCCCGCCTGGTATGTATTGCCTTCCTTATCTGTGGCCTGCATACCTTTCCCCTTAACCTCTTCAATATTGGCCCAGCGTATTTCATCCTTACCTCTCCATTCCTTGGCAATGGCTTTGGCTATTGGGTGGTTGGAATATTTTTCTATGGAGAAAGCAATACGCTTAAAATCATTCTCTTCTATGTTACTTGTAAAATTTGTGATAGCAAATTCCCCTGTTGTCAGTGTACCTGTTTTATCGAATACAACCTGCTTGATGTCTTTAAATATTTCAAGGCTCTTTGCATTTTTAAACAGTACGCCATTCTTGGCAGCCCTGCCAAGTCCCACTGCAACAGCAGCAGGAGTAGCCAAACCCATTGCACATGGGCAAGAGATCACCAGTACTGCAATGCTGCGTAATAAACTTTCACCAAAAGTTTGATGACCGAATAAGAAGTTGACAAGTAAGGTAAGTACTGCTATACTTACAACTGTAGGAACGAATATGGCGCTGATCTTATCAGCCAATTGCTGCACCGGGGGCTTTTCTGTTTGCGCCTCCTTTACCAGTTTCAGAATGTGGCTCATTACAGTATCTTCTCCAACAGCGGTAACCTGTGCTTTTACAGTTCCGTTCTCCATGATAGAACCACCAATGAGTTTATCATTCATTTTCTTGGTGATGGGCACACTTTCGCCGGTAATGATGGCTTCGTTCACACGGGCATCACCCCATAAAATTTTGCAATCCATCGGCACATGTTCTCCATCGCGGATAAGGATAAGATCACCCACCCGTAAAGAGGTACTCTCTACTTCAAATATCTGCTCCTGGTGCTTATCATCAAACGCAATCATATTGGCCATTACCTTTTGTGTAACAGCTAGTTTTTTCAATGCTTCCTGTGTTTTTTCTACCGATACATCCTCCATCCAGTTACCTAAGAATACCAGTGTAATAGTAGTACATGCAGTTTCAAAGAACAGGTATTCCTGTGCTTTACCTGCCAATAAACCATATAAGCTGTAAACAAAGGCAGCTGTAGATCCTAAAGCAATAAGCACATTCATATTGGGAATACCTTTGGTAACGCTTTTAATAGCGCTTCTTCCAAAGAAATCCATGCCTACCACGTACACCGGAATCGTTAATGCCAGTTGTACATAAGGGTTCATTAGGAAATGAATATGAACACCCGGAATGGTATGTGCGAAGAATAAGGGAACAGTGAAGATGAAACAAAACCAGAACCGTTGCAAGTGTGTACGGAAACGTAGATTGCCTTTAGTATGATGGTCATGGCCATGATGGTGATCGTGTCCATGATCGTGTTTTGCTTCGGGAGCTACCTGGTAGCCTAAGCTTTCAATACCCTTTGCAATTTTTTCTTTGGTAACATTTCCGTTAATATCAAAACTTACATCACCACCAATAAAGTTCACTTTTACATTTTGCAGCCCTTCACTTTTCAGGTATTTATCAATCGAGAGGGCACAGTTGGTGCAACTCATACCTTCCACTTTCCAGTTCACTTTTTCCATATCTGTAACTTTTAATAAGTAAAATTATCAACGCTTGCTGAGCTTTCTTATCAGGATTAGGGTTTTGATTTACATTTTAATTATTCTGATAAATTTTTGTTCCAGCAGAATCGGTATTTCATCACGCAATCCCTTACGAAATTACCAATCTCCAGCCGCTGAAATTTCCGATAGACGAAGAATATTTCTTCATCATTGTTTCAAAAATGGAACAGTTACCTTTGCGCCATGGATATCATTTTCGAAGCAGGGCAGCTGGAGTATGTAGCAAAAGCTGTATGGAAAGAAGCTAAGAAACATAGTGTGTGGGCCTTTCATGCACCGATGGGTGCAGGTAAAACCACTTTTATTCATGCATTATGCAATGAACTGAAAGTGGAGGATACAGTAAGCAGTCCCACATTTGCGATCATCAATGAATACCGTAGCCCTTTGGCAGGAACAATGTATCATATGGACTGGTACCGTTTGAAGGATGAAGAAGAAGCCATTCAGGCGGGAGTAGAAGACGCTTTGTTAAGCGGTAATGTATGCCTGGTAGAATGGCCGGAAAAGGCGGCTTCACTTTTACCCGTTGATACACTGCACCTTTTTATTGAAGTACTTGATGCCAATACGAGAAGAATTTATTCGGGGGCCGAAGTTGCCGTAGCATGATTTTTTATTTTACGAAAGCTTTAAAAGAGTAACTTTATCAATACAGATTTGCGAATAGGCTGCAAAACTCAGATAATATCAACTACAGCTATGTTGTAACGCCAATAAGCATAAAAAAACTTACTAACCACATACCGCAACAATGGCAGTGAAACCTTTGATCTCTACTTCATTCAGTTACGAAACTTTAGAGGAAAAACTAGATATAAAACCGCAGGGAGCTAAATTGCATATTGGCATTCCCAAAGAAATTGCTTTCCAGGAAAATCGTATTGCTTTAACCCCCGATGGTGTAAGTGTACTGGTAAGCAATGGTCATAATGTAATTGTAGAACACAATGCAGGAGAAGGGAGTAATTACCCGGATAAAGAGTACAGTGAAGCAGGGGCAAAGATTGTGTATGATCATGAAGAAATTTTCAAAGCACCGATCCTCGTAAAGAGTGCCCCCGTTGTGGAAGCAGATCTGCCTTTTCTTCAGCTGAATCAAATCATTATTTCTCCCATACACTACTCGGCATTACAGTCGAACATTATAGAAAAGATGATGGAGAAGAAGGTAACTGCATTGAGTTTTGAGAACCTGAAAGATGATAGTGGCTCTTATCCTATCGTTCGCAGTATGAGTGAAATAGCAGGTAGTGCACTGATGCTCATTGCGGGGCAATATTTAAGCAGTTTCAACAAGGGGAAAGGCGTATTGCTTGGCAGTATCAGTGGTATACCGCCTACCAAGGTGGTAATCATTGGTGCCGGCATTGTAGGAGAAGTTGCTACCCGTAATGCATTGGCATTAGGCGCTTCGGTAAAAGTGTTCGATAATAATGTGTACCGTTTAAAGCAATTACAGAATAACCTGGGGCAAAGGGTATGGACAAGCGTTTTGGAGCCGAAGATACTGGCCAAGCAGCTAAAGACCTGTGAAGTGGCTATTGGGGCATTAAGTAACGAATTCGGAAGGGCTCCTGTTGTGGTAACAGAAGAAATGGTGGCTAATATGCGTTCGGGCAGTATCATTATTGATGTGGCCATTGACCGAGGGGGATGCTTTGAGACCAGCGAATTAACTACGCATGAAAAACCAATATTCGTTAAGCATGATGTGATTCACTATTGTGTACCCAATATACCCAGTGGTTTTGCCCGTACCGCCAGCCAGGCCATCAGTAATGTGCTGATGCCTTTGTTATTGCAGGTAAGTGAGGAAGGGGGTATGGAAGAGATCGTTTGGCATAATGTACACTTAAGGGAAGGCATTTATCTGTTTAAAGGGGCACTAACGGATTTTTACATCAGCCAGAAATTCGATCTAAAATATACCGATCTTAACCTTCTGATCGCCAGCAGGAGATAAAAGAAGCGATGAATTAGGAGTTATGCGTTAAAAGAGGCAAAAAACGAAAAGCCAAAATAAAAAGTAAGAAAACGAAGCAACCTCTTTCTATTTCCACAATTTTATCTAAGGACATTGTCCCGTATCCTTTACTCGATAACGTAAAGGATACGGGATTTTTTATATCATAAAATAACTACATTGTTCGGGTCGTGATTTTGAAAGGCTTGACTGGCTTAACTTTCAGCATTTTTGTTCGATACTTTTCCGAACATCGTTCGGATCGGCTTCGGATCGATCCAAACACGACCCGAAGGAGTATCGAAGCAATATCGAAGAAAGGGTAGTGTCTTGTAGCCCGATTATTGGGTGGTGGGGGATTTGGTGTTAGGGGATGGCGGGCCAGTGTTTATTGACAGCGTGTAGTATACTCCCCGGGGATTTGGGAGCCTTATTGAGTCTTTGGGTATTGGTCATTAGTCATTAGTGTTAAGCCTGTTACCAATGAGCGAATGGGGTGATAGGTATGTAAATGCTTGATTATTAATAGGTTGTGTATATTCTATCGATTTAGTAGAATATTTAAGTATTGATAATCAGCACTTTGTTGTTTTCATGAACTCCATACGGCTTATGTAGGGCGTATATAGGGAGTAACAGGGAAGGGAGGAGAAAGGAATTACTAATTTAGGATTATGTTTTATTCAGTGTCTTGTACTTGTCTTATAAATGAAACTAAACAACTTCGTTAAAGAGTTTTAAAACATAAAATGCAAACTTGCTCTTATGCCGAATGCAGGTGTATTTGGTTGTTGCAAATAAGTTAATCTCCAAATAGCGTCTAATCGAAGAACGTGAAATATATTATCAATACCATAACCAAGCTCTGTATATGGCAATTGATCGGGTACTTTAAAGTGAAAATTAATAGAAGAGGTATTGTACATATTTGCAATTTTATTAGCCGATGTCATTGTACCTTCTAAAGCCCGTATAGATAAAACACTACGCCATTTTAAACGGTACATTAGGGGAATATGACTAAATGGAAATCCGCCTAATTGCTGTTCTGCAAATAGACTAAAATATCTGTCACTGACAAATTCATATCGGAACATATTATTATAAGCATATGGATTGTAATAATATGTATCATTTCCTTTTGCAACCTCCAGTAACATAAGTGGCAAAATACCATTCGTAAACCCTGCATTGAAAACATATCTTAAATTACCAACGCCATTAATCATTACCTTTTGTGATAGAGAAAAATGAAATTTTTGATAAGAAAGATCAGATCGTATGATGTTTATTTTACTCGTAATTCCATTTGTAAATGTGAAATCTATAATAGGTAATTGGCTGCTGATGCTTTTTCGACGAAATGAAGAAGTAATATATTTTTCTTTAAATGCGTAGCGAACACCAACTGATAAATGATTATCTCTATAACCATCTACTAAAGGATTAGGATCATCAACTAAAATGGGTTTATAATTTAAATAAGTAAAATAAGAGTTAAATAATGGGGCTAGTTGATTGGTAGAAGTTTGAATATGAAAAGAAAAGCCATTTTTATAAAATTTTTGGTATTGAATTTGAAAGGATTGATTATCTACCAGATAAATTTGTGAACGAGGAATACGCAATAACAGAGACCCGAAAAGACTATTTTCATTCAGTTCATCTGCATTTTCTTTCAATGGAGAAAAATCCTTCTGCCAGTTAAATCGAATTGTTTCCCATGCATCATGATTAAGAACAAATAAAGTATGAAATGTGTAACGTGGCTCTTTGTCTTTCATTCCCACCCCTAAATATCCACCTAATTGTACTGCTTTACTAAAATGATCATTTGTACGCATGCCAAGATTGAATCTTTTTCCTTCAAAATAATTAGAAGTAAACGACTTATATAAATTTCCTACATCTATTTTCCCTATTGGAAAATAACCTGTTGCTAATGTTTTAAAAATACTGCTATAGGTTTTAAATGCTGGAATTTTATTTAATGAATCAATTTTTTGGTATATTGATTTTTTAGAATTATCAAATCCTACAAATCCAGAATTAATAATAGTATTTGCAGCTTGTTTATAAATTTCAAATTTATTACCATCTAAATACTCTTTTTCTTGTAAGGTAGTTATGGGTAAATTCACTTGAATATTCGTATACAATTCTTTTTGGATAGCAGAAAATGCAGGTTGTTTCTTGGAAAGTAACTTAAATTGAATTTCAATATTATTAGCGGTTAATGCATACACATATGCATTAGTTAAATGAAATTGTTGATGTAGAGATATACTTTCAATCCAATTGAGGTTTGCAGATTTAGAAGTTATCATATTTATTTCAGTAATGGCATATCTTTTTGAATCAACCCAAACATAACCAATAAAAGTATTACCGCCTGTGCTAAATGGCGTGAATTGAAGTTTATAAAATATTTCTGAACCTTTTACACAAGTATCCGAAATAGTATAATGATAATGCCTAAGCCCATTTACAGCAATCGGGCTAATAAATTCTGTTTTCAAAAGCGAAATATAGTTGCTATAAATATTAATAGGTATATTAAACTCATTCATATAATGTATTATGCTTTCGTTTTTAATACCTGATATTTTTTGTTTATATATTTTATAGTTGGATTGATGGTTGACTTTACTATATTGGTAACTTCCTGTTTGTTCATTTAAGAAAACAGGTGCACTTAGTTTGGAATCTAGCTTGTGTGCACTATCTAAGAAATATTGTTTAAAAGGGCTTAGCCATCTAGTTTGAATCATTTTATTTGATAAGTGAGTTACATCAATTTCTAATGAATGGTATATATCGTACTGAAGTGTATACAATAGATCGGGGTTATTAAAAACTTTATGCTTCAATATTTTTTTAAATAGGCTGATAGCAGGATCATAACCTTTTGGATATACAATTACATCCTGCAACATATTATTTGTTTCTATTAATGATATAGTTAAATTGTCATGAAATCTAACGTTAATAGGAAATAATATAGGGGTATACCCGATACAACTAATTTGCAGGGTATCAGTCGCTGATGAACTATATAAATGAAAAATACCCAAGGAGTCTGTAATAGTGCCTCTTTTCTGATGCAACCATTTGATGGAAGCGTTACGAATGGGTTGATGGGTAATACTATCTGATATGTTTCCCTGTACTATATAACCTTGTGCAAATACATGATTATTATTGAATAGAAGATAATATACAATTACAAACGAAAAAAATATTGTGTATTTTTTACTCATATTTGTCAAAGGAATAGAAAGGCTATTAAAAAGGAATTGATATATTTCCGGCTACTTATAATATTAATGCTCTGCTAAGGTAGCCGGAAGATATATTTTGTTTTGGGGGGTAAGAAATTATTTAATCGTGTTCAGCACTGATTTCACAAGAACAGCCTTCCTTAAAGAATTTCCCTTTTTGCCTCATGGAATCTTCATATTGGCCAGTTTGTTCCATTTTTGTTTCAACGTTTAACAATGCACCTGTGTTAGAAAATAATGCAAGTTGCTGTTGACCATTGAAGTTAAGGTGTGCACAATAACCAATACTGTCTTTTATAAACCACTGAATCGGAATGACCTTAGTATATTTCGCATTAAATGAGTCTCTTACAACCTGAGGAATGGAGTCAGTGGGGATGATTCTGCATAAAATTTTAGACTCAGCTTTTTCATGTTCCTCCTTTTTGCATGCCAACAAGCTGGTTACAGCAATTGTAAAGTAGAAAGTCCTTAGTTTGGAAATATCTCGTAACATAAATGTGTTTAACTTAAGATTCAAATAATAAAGAAATGGTTGGGTGTTTTTTTAAAATGAAATAGCTGTACCGGCTTCTATTCCTACTTGATAAGGTATAGTGGAAGGCATATTTTTCTTAGTAGTTGATTGTAACCCTATTTGCATGTTTGGAGTAATAAATACAGAAATCCCAGGATGTAATTTGTATTCGATTGATATACCTGTAAAAAAACTAAAATACATTTTCTTTAACCCTTGTAATCCAGTAATTACTTCTTGCTCAGATTGCGAGCCATTGTTAAGGCCGGTTTCAATAGTTGCATTTTCTAGTAGATTCATAGTAATGCCTATTGTGGGAATAACAGACCACTTATTTGAATTTAATTGGTAGCCTATACGTAAAGGAATACTCAAATATTGTAGTGTATGTTTTGCTGTAGTTGTGTATAGACTGTCACCAATTTGAGGTTGATTACTAAAAGTAGGCGTTACAAAAGCATATCCGGTGGTAGTTGAATATTTATATTGTATAATACCATATGGATTTTGTGTAGCATAAATGGTTTTTGGTTGAATGGAAACAAAGGATTTTGAATATTGCAAACCAGTAGAAAATTGCCAATGTTTATTATAATATTTTAAAAATAGACCAATGGAATATGATAGCTCATTATTTTCAGCTTGGTGTTCGTTTCCAGTCTGATTTGCATTTTGAGGTGACCTATGGAAATAATTCATAAAATATGGACCTAATATAGGAGCTATAGAAATGTATGGTTGTTTTAATTGTTTTTTCTTTATAATATCTTTGGGCCCTGCTGAAATTACAGTTGCTTCTGGATAATTCATTAATATACTTTTGAAATCAGTTATATGTAGATTGGTATGAATTAATAAGGCGGTATCTTCTTCTGCTGTAAAATGTGGAGTTGTATGAAATTTATTGTCGATAATATTTGCATTCAATATCGCTGTGCTGTTTATACTTCTATAAGTATTATTATGATATGATATAGAAGCTGAAATAGGTAGAACAATCTTTTTCTTATTAGGCATATTTTTTTGTTGAATATCATAATATTTATTTTTACGAGTATATTTGTTGTAATGTGCAAACGGCACCAGGTTGACAGCATATTTCCTAAAAAAATATGCTGTGTCGGATTCTTTTCGAAATTTTAATTCAAGTTGTGCTATACTATCTTTTATTGATTTTGGACTTGTATTTAAAACATAACCAGAGTGGAACTTTATTAAAGCTGGTTTACTTACATGCTTAGATGAATTGATTGTAATAGTTAGTAATGATAATAAATACAAAACTGTAATTATAGCTGTAGTATTACGCCAATAAATAAATTTTATTTTGTATTTTTTATTAGCATCTTTTCTTAATTGAAATGAAATGTTTTCCCATACATTAGTGTCTGGTATTTCCTGCATTTCATTAATATGCTTTTTAAAAATAGCATCAATGTCTTCTATCAATTTACTCATATCAATTTGCTTTTTTTAAATGCTTTTGAATGAGGGTTTGTAAAATTTTTCTGGCATCATGTAAGTTTGACTTAGATGTTCCTTCGCTAATATTTAGCATTGCAGCAATTTCTTTATGTTTGTATCCTTCAAACACATGTAAATTGAAAACTAATTTATAAGCATCAGGAAGTAATTGAATTAATTTAAGTAAGTCCTTACCATTTAACCTATCTACTATTTCTAGATGCTCATCGGAGTTTTTTTCGATATTCTCAATAGCTACAATTGGCATTAATTTATTTTTATCTTTGAACGAAGCCAATGCTGTATTTATAAATATTTTTCTCATCCACCCCTCAAATGAACCATACCTTCTATACTGATCTAAGCTTTTAAATACTTTTAAAAAACCTTCTTGAAGTAAATCTTCTGCATCTTGTTTATTCGAACCATATCTTAAACAAACAATCATCATTTTTGGGGAATATTTTAAATAAAGTTTCTTCTGAGCTTCAGGTTTACCTGAAATGCAGTTATTTATCAGTTGCTGTTCATTTTCAATCTGATCAACGTTTATCAAAACTCCTATTCTATTTAGAATATTAGATGCCATTATTTATGAAATGGTTGGGTAATAAAAAAGTTATCTCAAAAAAGAGATAACTTTTTTATTGTTTTTAAAGGGTTCTCGATTACGCTTTTACTGCCTTAATAAAATTACCTTCAGTATCAAAAATTAAATCTTGCCCATTTACTTCTGCTTCATAATGCTGGGTACCATCGGACAAAGTAATTTTGGAAGCTTCTTTAATCTTTGTATTGGGATGATTCTTTTTGATATATTGATGCACAGATGCAGGTAATTCATCAATTTTAATTGTCACTTCTGTTTCGGTTAAATTACCATTAGCATTGAACAAAGCACTCATTTCCTTGCCGTTTTGATGAAACCCTGCTTCATAGTTGGCATCCTCTTTTTCCCATTTAGCAGTAATACCGGGAAAATGTTTGTCAAACGCAGCTTTAACTACAGCAGGCACTTGTGCCTCTTTTAATTTTTGAGCGTTAACTGTTCCTGTTAAAATAACAGTGCACGCTAATAGTCCAATTGACTTTTTCATTTTTTTCATTTTAAAATTAGGAATGGTTAATCAGAGGTAAAGTTGCTGCTTGATTATAAAGAGAATCTAAAGCACCTAAAATGTCTAATCCTATAAATTTTTAAACGGGCTCTTGTATTTTAAAACTTTAATAAGGTATTATTCTGAATTATAACGAATATTGATTTTACAGCAGTGCAATAGATTTCTATACTAATGAAAGAGGGCTGTTTGATATTACAGTGGAAGTTTTGTAGCATGCTCTTTTGTTGGAATAAGTAACATGTAGGCACAGGTCGGGAGACCTACGCCAGAATGCTTTCCCTTTTAACTTTTCCCTTACTTAAAATCCATAATCGAAATCTTCTCTTTACAGAAATCCATTTCATTGGCATCATTACTGCTTACAATGATCAGCTTATTACTACAATGGTTTTCGATCAGTTGGTGATAGAGTTGGTAACCCGGCAAATCCAGGTTGGTGCAAGGCTCATCCAGCATGATAACAGGTGTATCAGAGAATATAGCCTGAGCCAGTTTTATCCTTTGTTTCATACCTGAAGAATAGTAACGTATTTGCTTATGCGCCGCCTTTTCCATACCCAGTATTCCAATGATCTCATTTACCGGTAGGGTGAGCGGTTTGAAACTGGCATGGAATTCCAGGAATTCAGTAGCTGTCATTTCTTCTATCAGTTCTAAATAGGGAGCGGCGATGGTAAGTTCCCTGTGAAAATGTTCAGGCTCTAATTTTTGATTATCCCTCGTATACTCCACAGTTCCTTCACTTTGTTGCGTAGCTCCTGCAATTACCTGTAGTAAAGTGCTTTTGCCACTTCCATTAGGCCCTGTGATGGCATAAGAATGGCCGCTTTCAAATACATAACTCACATGACGAAAAATCCAGTCCCGGTTAAATCTTTTGCCGGCGTCAGTAAGTTGTATCTGCATATATGAAGAGATTGGCTAAATGGGTATTATTCTTCGTCGTTAGCACCTTTGCTGTAACGTTTAATGATGCCTCTTCCGCTTTCACGGATAAAGGTAACGATCTCATCACGCTCATCACTGGCTGTTAGCTCTTCCTCTATAAAGTCGATGGCCTGGGATGTATTGAACCCTTTATTGTAGATGATACGATATATATCCAGGATATGATTGATCTGTTGTAAGGAGAATCCTCTTCTTTTTAAACCTACACTGTTCACACCTCCATAACTCAAAGGGTTACGAACAGCTTTAATGTATGGGGGCACGTCTTTACTTACCAAACTTCCTCCGGCAATAAATGTATGTTGACCAATATGTACAAACTGGTGAACGGCGCTGGTTCCTCCAATAACAGTCCAGTCGCCCATTACTACGTGTCCCGCTACTTGTACACTGTTACTCATGATGCAGTTGTTACCAATCATGCAATCGTGAGCAATGTGACTGTACGCCATGATGAGGCAATTGCTGCCTACCTGAGTTTTACCTCTGTCTTCCGTACCACGGTTAATAGTTACGAATTCACGAATAGTAGTATTATCGCCAATAACGGCGGTGGTCCTTTCTCCTGCAAATTTCAGATCCTGAGGAATTGCCCCCAATACAGCTCCCGGGAAAATGCGACAATTTTTCCCAATGCGAGTACCATCCATGATGGTAACATTACTTCCGATCCAGGTACCTTCTCCGATCTGTACATCTCCATGAATTACAGTAAAAGGATCTATCTTAACGTTCGGGGCTAGTTTCGCGTTAGGGTCTATGTACGTATAGGGATGCGTCATCCTTGTCTTTTTGATTTGAGGAGTCGTAAGTGTTTGCATAGCACTATTGACTCGAAAAAGGGTGCCAGAGTTGCTTCTGAATTTGCAAAAGTAAAGTTATTAAGCTGATTTTATAACTATGATCTTCTTACCACCTGTGCTACCAGGTCGGCTTCCGTGGCTACTCTTCCATTAACATAAACAGTGCCTTTCATTTCGCAAATGCCCCTACGTATGGGACCCGCAAACTCCATTTTTAAGATCATCGTATCGCCTGGCACTACTTTCTGTTTGAATTTACAGTTATCTATTTTCAGGAAATAAGTATCGTATTCGCCTTCGGGCATAGAATTAATGCATAAGATACCGCCTGTTTGTGCCAGCGCTTCTATTTGCAACACACCTGGCATCACCGGGTTTTGAGGGAAGTGCCCCTGAAAGAACCACTCGTTAAAAGTTACATTCTTGATGCCAATAATATGTTTATCAGTCAGTTCAACAATTTTATCTACCAGCAGGAATGGAAAGCGGTGCGGTAATGACTTTTCTATTTTCTGCAAGTTGAAAACCGGTGGAAGGGTTGGATCATAAACAGGTACATCTTTTACATGCTTGTTCTTTTTGATGTATTGTTTGATTTTACGGGCAAAATCTACATTGGTGCTATGGCCCGGCCTGTTGGCAATGATCCTCGCTTTTATCGGGTAACCGATCAGGGCTAGGTCTCCTACTACATCCAATAGTTTATGGCGTGCCGGTTCATTAGGAAATCGCAGTTCCAGGTTATTCAGGTAGCCTTCGCTTTTTACTTCAATCCTGTCGCGTTTGAATGCTTTGGCCAAACGCCCCATTTCTTCATTAGTAACAGGTTTGTCAACTACTACGATGGCATTGTTAATATCGCCACCTTTAATAAGATCATGCTCCAGCAGCATCTCCAGCTCATGTAAAAAGCAAAAAGTGCGGCAGGGGGCTATTTCTGTTTTAAAGTCTTTAATAGTTTTTAAGCCGGCGTGCTGTGTACCCAGCACAGGACTATTGAAATCAATCAGGGTAGTGATCTGGTAGTCTACAGCAGGCATGGCCACCATTTCCACACGTTTCTTTTCATCGTACAAGAAAATATTCTCATCCAGGCTATACCATGCTTTGGCGGCATCCTGTTCAATAACACCTATAGCTTCTATCAGCTCAACAAAAGGCTGGGAGCTTCCGTCTATAATCGGAATCTCGGGACCATTCAGTTCGATCAATACATTGTCAACACCCATACCTACTAGTGCTGCTAGGATATGCTCTACTGTGCTCACTTTTGCTTCACCTACCTGTAAGGTGGTACCTCTTGAAGTATCCGTAACCAGGTCGCAATCCGCTTTAATAATGGGCTGTTCCGGCAGATCAGTTCTTTGAAACTGGATACCAAAACCAGGGTTGGCCGGTTTCAAGGTCATATCAACCAAAACACCGGTATGTAAGCCGGTGCCGCTGATATTAATATTTCCACCTAAGGTATGCTGCTTGTCGGGATTGAAATTATTGTCCATTCGATTGTTTTTATGTTACCGGCGACACCGCCCTGGTAAGGCTTTTGTTGCGTCGCACACTTCAACGTTCTGAAATTAATTCGGCAAAAATAAGCTTTTACAAAAAAGGCCGTTGAGGCCATTGCTTTATGTAGTTATTTTTTCAGCGAGCAGTTGCTGTACCAGTTTCTCAAGATCCTTCACCCTTTTTTCAAGGTCTGGTAAATTCCTGTTCAGGGCCTGGCTGCGCAAAGAGGCAGTGTATTCATAGGCAGGTGTGCCTGTTACTGTCGTATTGGGTTGCTTGATCGCTTTGGTTACACCACTTTGTCCATTGATCTTACTGCCATCGGCAATAAATAGGTGACCAACAATGCCGGCTTGCCCGCCGATCATTACATTGTTACCCAATTTGGTACTGCCACTAATACCTGCCTGGGCAGCAATAACGGTATTATGACCCACTTCCACATTGTGGGCTATTTGTATCAGGTTATCGAGTTTAGCACCGGCTTTAATAAGCGTTGATCCTATTGTGGCGCGGTCTATAGTTGTATTGGCACCTATTTCAACAAAATCTTCAATCACCACATTGCCAATCTGGGGTACTTTTTTAAAGGAACCGTCAGCCTGTGGTGCAAAACCAAAGCCATCTGCACCAATCACCGTTCCGGCATGAACTGTTACGTTTTTACCGATCATACAGTCGTGGTACACTTTCACACCGGCGTGTAAAATGGTATTATCACCAACAATTACATTATTGCTCAATACAACACCCGGAAATATCTTCACATTATTGCCAATCTTCACATTATTACCAATGTAGGCAAATGCCGCAATAAATACATTAGCACCAATTTGTGCAGAGTCTGCAATAAAACTGGGCTGTTGAATGCCGGTTAATTGTTGAGTTACAATTTCCTGGTATTTGGAAAGAAGGGTGGCAAAAGCCGTATATGCATCCGGAACACGTATCAGTGCTGCTTCCAGTGGCTGCTTAAGCTCAAGGGAATCATTGATGATGATGATAGAAGCTTTTGTGGTATACAAAAAATCTTCGTACTTAGGATTGGCTAAAAAAGCCAGCTGGCCTTGTTGAGCTTCTTCGATCTTGCCAAAGGAGGAAACAGCTGCATTGGCATCCCCCTCTACTTTCCCATTGATCATTAAAGCTATCTGAGCGGCGGTAAATTGCATGTTTACGATGTTCGTGGTTCACAGCTCATGGTTTATGGCGATCGATTACAGGATTAATGCCATGAACCATGAACTAATTAAGTGTGCAAATGTAGAATTTTTTAACAGGAGCGGAAATAGTTTGGTGAATCAAAGGGTTGTCTATAGCTGAAATATCTTTTACACTGCCGTCTTTGAACAAGATGTTAATTTTTTCGTCATGTGTTTTATACATGGTGTTAATGGCTTCATCTGTAAAAACAAAGTACCTTGCTTCTTTTTCAGATAGTGCTAGCTCTGCAGCAGCTTCTTTTCTTTTTTCTTCTACAAAAGCAGCATTAAATGGATCGGATTGCAGTTTTATTTTCAGCAGCTGCCGGTTAAGTAATCTATTGCAGAGCAGTTGTAATACCTTATCAGAATGGTGGCTCCATTTTTTAATGGCAAAGGAAACATCAATATCATCCAATTCACAAAATTTATGCAGGGATTGCCGGTTCATGGTGCCAGTAAACTCATACAGGAAAAAATCTATGGTGCCACCGGTTTTGAGGTCTTCTACTCCTTGTTTGATTAGTTCATTCACCCGGGCCATGATATGCACCAGCATATTTTCTGCGGCTAATACCGTTTTATGCAGGTATACCTGCCAGTACATTTGCCTGCGGGCTACCAGGAATTTTTCAATACTGTAAATGCCTTTTTCTTCTACCATTAATTCACCTTTATGTACTACCAGCATTTTTAGAATCCTGTCGTAACCGATCACTCCTTCACTCACCCCGGTAAAAAAACTATCTCTGGTTAAATAATCCATCCTGTCAACATCCAGTTGGCCGCTGATCAGCTGATGCAGGAATTTTTTGGGATACTTATCGGTGAAGATTTCAATAGCCATTTGTAATTTACCGTCCAGATCTTCATTCATTACCTGCATGATCTGCAGGCTAAGTGTTTCGTGGTGCTGGCCATTCATCAGTTTATTTTCCAGTGCATGTGAAAACGGGCCATGGCCAACATCGTGTAATAAGATACCCGCCTTAACGGCGATCTCTTCTTCTTCTGTTATTTCTGTGCCTTTATTCCTTAACTCATTGATGGCGTTACACATTAAATGGTATGCACCGAGTGAATGATGCAAACGGGTATGAACGGCGCCCGGGTATACCAGGTAGGCCAATGCCATTTGGTGGATGCGGCGCAAACGCTGGTAATAAGGATGTGCCAGTATATCAAATATCAAAGGATGATTGATAGTGATAAATCCGTAAACCGGGTCGTTAATAATCTTTCTTTTATACGTCATACCTGTTGCCGCTTTGTTAAAGCGGGCTTCAAATGTACTATTTGTAAGGGGATAAGATATATTTGAACAACAATCAACCCGTAAACTTCTTTGTTATAGACGCTAGCTTTACTTTTAAATTCAATTGTTGAGTATTGAGTATAATGTACATATGCTATTTGTCAGAAAGGCATAGGATCATTACAACATCACACGATACTACAGCATTTCATAATAATTTATAAAACAGTTCTTGCATGGCCATTGCTACTATTATTTGGGTTGATGATGAGATGGAAAGTTTACAATCACAAAAACTTTTTCTGGAGCATAAAGGGTATATCGTTACAACTTTTGCCAACGGGTTCGATGCTATTGATTATGTAAAAAATAATCCTGTAGATGTGGTTTTGCTGGATGAGAGTATGCCTGGTATTTCCGGCCTGGAAACACTGGCACGCATTAAAGAGATCAATAGGAATATTCCCGTGGTGATGATTACCAAAAATGAGACTGAAAGCCTGATGGATGAAGCAATTGGTAGCCAGATATCAGATTATTTATTAAAGCCTGTTAATCCTAACCAGGTATTATTAAGCCTTAAAAAGATTATTGATAATAAACGATTGATTGCAGAGAAAACAACCTCTTCTTATCAGCAACAGTTCCGTGATTTGTTCATGGCGTTGAGTGATAATCCGGGTTACAATGAATGGATGGAAATATATAAAAAGCTGGTGCATTGGGAACTGGAAATGGAAAAATCTGACAGCCCCGAAATGCGGGAGATACTGGCATCACAGAAACAGGAAGCCAATACTGAATTCTTCAAATTCGTTTCCAAAAATTATACTAAATGGGTACATCCCAAAGCAGCTGAATCTCCCATAATGAGCCACCAGTTGTTCCAGTTTAAAGTATTGCCACACATTGAAAAAGACGTGCCTTTGTTTTTTGTGCTGATTGATAACCTGCGCTTCGATCAATGGAAGGCCATAGAACCCATTTTTTCGGAAAGTTTTCGCATACAGGAAGAAGAAGCTTTTTATTCCATCTTGCCTACAGCCACGCAATACAGCCGCAATGCTATTTTCAGCGGATTGTTACCTGTAGATATCGAGAAGCAATTTCCACAGCAATGGAAAAATGATGATGATGATGGCGGCAAAAATTTATATGAAGAAGAATTTTTTGCTGCACAACTGAAACGATTGAAAAAAGATAACATCAGGTTCAGTTATACCAAAGTGCTGAATCATGGTGATGGACAACAATTGGTAAATAATATTCATAATTTATTATCGAACGACCTGAATATTATTGTGTACAATTTTGTTGATATGCTTAGCCATGCGAGAACGGAAATGGAGGTATTGAAAGAATTGGCGGCAGATGAAGTGAGTTATAGAAGTGTAACGCGTAGCTGGTTTGAGCATAGCCCATTACACCAGGCATTGAAAAAAATTGCGGATAAAAAAATAAAGATCATCCTTGCAACAGACCATGGCTCCGTTAGGGTAAAAACACCGTTCAAAGTTGTAGGTGATAAACAAACTACTACCAACCTTCGCTATAAACATGGTCGCAATCTTAATTACGAGCCAAAGGAAGTACTGGCTTTCAGGGATCCTAAAGAGGCCGGGCTTCCGGTTCCCAACGTAAATTCATCTTTCATTTTTGCAAAAGAAGATGGGTACTTGTGTTACCCCAATAACTACAATCACTATGTAAATTATTATCGAAACACTTTTCAGCATGGAGGCGTGAGCCTTGAAGAAATGATCATTCCGCTTGTGAAAATGAGCAGCAAGTAAATAAGTGGTCAGCAACGTTGCTTGTTTGTTTTTCCCGATTGTATAAATGCTTTTTCCCGATCCGTCAGCGCTGCCGGTTGTATGCATTTCATTTTTGCGAAAAAATAAATGCTTATGACGATGATCAAACGTATACAAGTTGTTTGTCCTGTTTTACTGGTTCTTTTCGCAGTTCAAAATTGTTTTGCAGGTATTGAAAATGGTATTGGTGGTACGGTGATCGGTAATGTTTTAACCGCTGATAATAAGCCCGCTGAAGGTGTAACCGTTCAGTTGATACATACAACGAGAACAAGATTCTTCAATACTAATGAAAATGGCTTTTTTGAATTTACCAATGTAACGGGAGGTTCTTATGAGATTGAGATATCTTTTGTGGGCTATGAAACCATTCACGAAAAGATAGCCGTGGAAAATGGTAAGAAGATGCAGCTTTCCTACCGTCTTACAATATCTTCCAAACAGTTACAGGAAATAGTTGTGGAAGCAGCACTCAAAAGACTGAATGCTGGTAAACTAAATGTTCCCGATAAAGATATGCCGTTGGCTACAGGTATGGTAAGTAATAAAGTGATTTCAGATCAGCAGGCTATAAGATTGGGGGATGTGATCAAAAATGTTCCAGGCGTATCACTGGTGCAAACACGTTTCGGCGTGAATGAAACCTATGGAGCCAGGGGCTACACCATAGGTGTTACAGGTGGCGCCGGTGGTGGTAGCATCTTCAAAAATGGCTTACCTTATAACATTGCGGGTATGCCTGAAGCTGCAACGTTGGAATCTGTGGAAGTGATCAAAGGGAGTTCTGCATTTTTATATGGCAGCTCTTCCGGTGGTTTGATCATCAACATGATCAGCAAGAAGCCCAAGTTTAATTTTGGGGGTGATGTTTCCCTGTTGATGGGAAGTAACCAGCAATATAAACCGGTTGTGGATGTGTATGGTCCGTTATCAAAACATCTTGCCTTCAGGATGGTAGGTACTTATGAAAATGATAACAGCTACAGGGATATGGTGAAAACCATCAGAACCTATGTAAATCCTTCACTATTGTATCGTTTTGGGAAAAAATCCTCATTACTCCTACAGGCCGATTACATGAATGCACAGATCACGCCAGATCCTGGTGTTGGTCTATTGGATAGCGGAAGGGTATTGACAAAAGATATTCCCCGGTCAAGATTTCAGAACGTAGCCTGGGCTTATAATAATGTATTGCAGGGAGGAGCTTCTGCAATCTATAAACAAACACTTAACGATAAGCTTAGCCTGAATGCATCTGCTTCTTTTCAAAATACCGATGTAGATTCTTATGGGTGTGGTAACCTGAATACTGCCAGTAAAACAGGTGTTGTAGCAAGGCCTTTGGCAAGAGCACACAGTATTGAAAAAGATTATGCTGCCCAGGTGAATGTGGAAGGTAAGTTTGCTACAAAAAATATAGAGCATCATTTCCTGGCAGGTGTTGATTATACAAGTATCACCACGTATACTGACGCCTTTACTATTTATAATGCGAATGGAAGTTTACTGAAGAGTTATGATACCATCAACTTGCTCAATCCTGCGCAATATATTCAGCGAACCGATATTCCTACTGCAATAAAAACGCTTACTACAATAGCTCCTTCTAACAGGGCTGGATTATATGTGCAAGATCTTATAACCATCAATAAGCAGGTAAAATTATTTGCAGGCCTTCGATACAGTTACCAGGCTACGGTGCAAACCACCATCGATAGTATGGCTACTGCTACTCGTCCTGCTTCTTCAACTAAAGGTTCAATGCCTACCATTGAATACAATGTTGTATCGCCCAAGCTGGGACTTGTTTACCAGCCAACAGCAAATACTTCATTTTATCTTAGTTATGCTAACAATTTCACTGCCAATACCGGGATTGATATATATGGAAATGCCTTACCTGCATCGATCATCAACCAGTATGAAGCGGGTTTAAAAAATACTTTTTGTGATGGAATGCTGAACGGTACAGTTAGCATCTACAGGATCGTAAACAGTAACCTGGCACAACAGGCACAATACCTGGCAGATGGTGTTACTCCTAATACCAACAGCAATGTGAAAACCTTAAGCGGAGAAACTACCAGCGATGGAATTGAAGTAGGTGTTAACGGAAATATCAGTAAGCATTTTTATTTCATTACCGGCTATGCTTACAACTATATAAGATTTACACACACCACGGGTTCAAAAGGCTCAAATATCGAAGGCGAGCAATTGGTAAATGCTCCATCGCAAACAGCCAATGCCAGCGTTTTCTACACTTTTACAAAAGGTGTTAAGGGGCTGAAATTGGGTGCTACGGGCTTTTATACGGGTACTCGTTATGGTGGATATAATAATACAATCGGGCAGAGTATTACCGGTAGCCGTTTAGTGGCATTATCAGATTTTACAACGGTAGATCTTTCTGTTGGGTATGAATTAAAAAAAGTATCCTTGCTATGTAAACTTTCCAATGTATTCAATGCCCTGAATTACCTGGTACACGATAATTACAGCATTACGCCCATCGCTCCCAGGCAGTTATATATTACGCTGCGTTACCAGTTTTAATTGTGGATAAGTCCGGCCACACTAAGGTTGCATCCGTGTTAAATTTGCTAAGTAGCATGGATGCAATTTTGGTTTTATGTTCTTACCAGATTACTTGTTATATACGAAGGATAATATAATATGGTAAGCGATTAATTGAAAATATTAAAAGCGTGCAGATGAAATACACGAAGACCACACTGGATAAACTGGAAGATATTTTGGGGGAAAGCGATTACACCGTGCGGTATGAGCGTGGCACATTTCAAAGCGGATGGTGTTTGCTGGAAGCCAAGAAGATCGTGGTGCTGAATAAGTTTTTAGATATGGAAGGCAGGATCAATACATTGGTGGAAATTATCCCACAATTAGAAATTACATTCGACAGGCTTACACATGAAAGCCAGAAACTTTATGAAGAGATCCTGAATAAAGTGGCAGATACACCGGAGAAAGAATCAGAAAATTAAATCACCGATCATCAAGTTTTTTCATTCGTGAGTCATCCTGCATTACAGATCACTTTTTTGGGAACAGGCACCAGCAGCGGTGTTCCAATGATCGCCTGCGATTGTAATGTATGTACTTCCCCTGATACAAAAGATCAGCGGCTCCGCAGCAGTGTACTTATACAGTCTGCAACAACCCATCTTGTAATTGATACTACTCCCGATTTTCGTTACCAAATGTTGCGTATCAATAACAAGAAATTAGATGCGATCCTGTTCACCCATCCGCACAAAGATCATATTGCTGGGATGGATGATATCCGTGCCTATAATTTTTTTCAGCAACGACCTATGGATGTATATGCCAATCCACTAACGGTTGAAGCGTTGATGCGTGAATTTTATTATGTATTTGGTGATAAAAAATATCCCGGTGTTCCGCAGATCCATTTGCATACAATTGATGAGTCCCCATTTCTCATTGGTGATATTCCTGTAGTTCCCATTGCTGTTTGGCATATGCGAATGAAAGTTTTTGGTTATCGGATTCGTAATTTTACATATATTACAGATGCGAACAGGATAGAAGATACAGAAAAAGAAAAAATCAAAGGTTCTGAAATCCTGGTGTTGAATGCATTGCGTAAAGAACCGCATGTTTCTCATTTTACACTGGATGAAGCGGTTGCTCTGGCCAATGAATTAGAAATTCCGCAGGTGTATTTTACGCATATCAGTCACCAGTTAGGAAGGCATGAAGAGATCAATGCTATTCTGCCGCAGCATATCCGTTTGGCATACGACGGGTTGCAACTACAAACGCATATATAACTCCCTTTAATTGTTACATCAATTAAAGAGGTATGAAACAGATCATTAAAGATTATTTTACTTTCTCTGCCAAAGAAAGAAGGGCAGTTTTTGTATTGGTATTTTTCATTATTGTTTGTTTGTTGCTTCCGTATTTCTATCCCGGTAGTAAAAAAACTTCTACTATCAGTGTGAGTACTTTACCCATAGCACAGGGAAATACAAAGCATGAAGATTCCTCTGCATTATTCTCTGCTGAAGAAATGATGAGTAGTGAGGCTTCGGATCGTAACGCATCTGAACTTTTTGAATTCGATCCGAATGTTCTTGATGCTGCGGGCTGGAAAAGATTAGGGCTGCGTGATAAAACGGTAAGAACTATTTTAAATTATACTGCCAAAGGAGGGAGGTTCAGGCAAGCGGAAGATATCAGGAAAATATGGGGATTACGGCCTGAGGAGGCTAATAGGCTTATTCCTTTTATACGTATTGGAGACAAGCAGGAAGCAGGGCCCGACTTTCATAAAAAGAATGCAAATAAAACTATATCTCTTATCGATATTAATTCTGCACCTGCCGAGCAGTGGATTTTATTACCCGGTATGGATTGGGGCATCGCAAACCGTATCATCAGGTACAGGGATAAGCTGGGCGGTTTTCATACTGTGGAACAAGTGAAGGAAACCTATGGTCTGAGCGATTCATTGTTCTCCGCTATTCAAGCCTATCTTTCCGTATCATCATCTACGCTTAAAAAAATCAATATCAATATCGCCAGCGAATACGAACTGGCTTTGCATCCTTACATCTCAAAAGATATCGCCAAAGCCATCATTATTTATCGCACACAGCATGGCGCTTATGGGGCCGTAGCAGATATTCGGAAAATTGTATTCATTACTGCTGAAACTTTTCAGAAAATAGCGCCTTATCTAACAGTATAAAATTCTTTTGGTAAAATAAACTAACATTCGTTAGTTTTGTTTTATAGCAAAAAGGAACCCTTTGATCAGCATATGCATGCAATGGGATTCCAGAGATTATGATGTAAAACCTAACTTATATGAACTTTCAGATGGGAGATGTGGCCGTTCAGGCCGGACAAGCAGCACATGACTTTGCACAAAAGCATATCAAACCTTTTGTAATGCAATGGGATGAAGCACAGGAGTTCCCGGTATCGGTTTTTAAAGAGATGGGTAAATTGGGTTTTATGGGGGTGCTTGTACCTGAAAAATATGGCGGTGCCGGTTTGGGGTACGAAGAATATAGTACCATCATCCAGGAGATTGCCAAAGTGTGCGGCTCTATTGGTTTGAGTGTAGCCGCTCACAATTCGCTTTGTACCAATCATATTCTCTCTTTCGGAAATGAAGAACAGAAGCAGAAATACCTTCCTCATCTTGCTACAGGCCATTTCATTGGTGCCTGGGGATTAACAGAACCTAATACAGGAAGTGATGCCGGTAATATGAAGACCGTTGCTGTTAAAGAGGGTAATGATTGGATTATCAATGGAACGAAAAGCTGGATCACACATGGAAAATCAGGCGATGTAGCCGTGGTGATCTGCCGAACCGGAGAACCACGTACCAGTAATAATGCAACTGCTTTTATTGTAGAACGCGGAACTGCTGGTTTCAAGGCAGGAAAAAAAGAAAATAAGCTGGGTATGCGGGCCAGTGAAACAGCGGAAATGGTCTTTGAGAACTGCCGCATTAGCGATGCACAGCGACTGGGAGAAGTAGGAGATGGCTTCAGACAATCATTGAAAATTTTGGATGGTGGCCGCATTTCAATTGCAGCTTTATCGGTGGGTATTGCCAAAGGAGCCTTTGAAGCCGCCGTGCAATATGCGAAAGAACGTCATCAGTTCGATCAACCGATTGCCAATTTCCAGGGGATTAGTTTTAAGCTGGCGGATATGGCCACTGAAATAGCTGCGGCGGAATTGTTGTTGCAACAAGCCTGCGACCGCAAGAACAGGGGAGAAAAAGTAACACAGCAATCGGCCATGGCCAAATATTATGGAAGTGAAGTGGCTGTAAAAGTTGCTACCGATGCGGTACAGATATTTGGCGGCTATGGCTATACCAAAGATTTTCCGGTAGAAAAGTATTACCGTGACGCTAAACTTTGTACAATTGGTGAGGGGACTTCCGAGATACAGAAAATTGTTATTGCCCGTGAGGTATTACATTAACACAACACACGTTTGCTTGCTCATAAAAACAATGCCCCGCTTTTGCGGGGCTTGTTGTATCAGGAAGTTATTCGCCTGTTTTAAAAATATTGTCAACTGCACCACCCAGCATAGGAAATTTTTCTTTCACATAGGCGGCAATGGTTTCAACAGCTTTTTTTGCCTGTTCGGGTGTTAGGCCTGCCTCTGCAGCAAGGCGCTCAATTAATTCGTTCATACTGTATTTTTTAATGAAGGATTATAATGCAATATAGGAAGCACCTGCTTTAAAAAAAATAGCGGGATCATCTCCCGCCATTTAATAATATAAAGTCCTTATCAGGCTACTTTTAATAAGCTCATCTTACTCTTGTTGAACATGCGTTCGGCATAATCCAAGGTAACGGTTAATTCCTGCTGTGCAGTGCCCGGTAATTCGAACATCGCATCCGTTAAAATGCTTTCGCAAATACTTCTCAGTCCTCTGGCGCCTAATTTATATTCCAATGCTTTTTGCACCATAAAGTCCAATACATCAAGTTCAATGGTTAAACGAATACCTTCCAATTCAAACAATTTCGTGTATTGTTTAATCAATGAGTTTTTAGGCTCTGTTAAAATATTTCTCAGAGTCTCCGCATCCAGCGGGTCGAGGTGTGTAACTACAGGTAAGCGGCCCAATAGTTCCGGTATCAGTCCGAAACCTTTTAAATCCTGTGCATTGATGAATTGCAATAAATTTTTGCGTTGTGATTCCTGCAGGTCTTTATTCACATTAAACCCAATAGCATTGGTATTTACCCTCCTGGCAATAACCTTATCAATACCATCGAAAGCGCCACCGCAGATAAAGAGAATGTTCCTTGTATCTACTTTGATCATTTTTTGCTCAGGATGTTTTCTTCCCCCCTGCGGAGGTACCAGTACTTCTGTTCCTTCCAGCATTTTCAGTAAACCCTGTTGTACTCCTTCGCCACTTACATCTCTCGTGATGGAAGGATTATCTCCCTTACGAGCAATCTTATCAATCTCATCAACATATACGATTCCTCTTTCAGCAGCAGCTACATCGTAATTACAGTTTTGTAATAAACGTGTAAGCATGCTTTCCACATCTTCTCCTACATAACCTGCTTCTGTAAAAACAGTAGCATCTACAATAGCAAATGGTACATTCAACATACGGGCAATCGTCTTTGCCAGTAAGGTTTTGCCTGTACCTGTTTCTCCCACCATGATGATATTGCTTTTTTCAATTTCAACATCATCCGGTTGTTGCTTATGATTGATTCTTTTGTAATGATTGTATACCGCTACGGATAATATCTTCTTGGCTTCATCCTGGCCAATCACATATTCATCCAGGAATTTTTTTATTTCGGCGGGTTTACGAACGGTTAATTTAAAATTGGAAGAGCCATAAGTATCCTGCCTGGTGTTCAGTTCCTGTGCTATGATTTCCTGTGCATGTTCTACACAGTTCTCACAAATGTGCCCTTCCTGCCCGGCGATCAAGATTTTAACTTCATCCCTGCTGCGGCCACAAAAAGAGCAATGTAAATGACTTTGTTTTGCCATAATCTTCCTACACTTTTCAGTGAAATATTCTTCTTTTTAAAAACAAGATACCATGCAAACCTACAAGGCTGCATGGTACAAAGTTACAATTTTATTATCAGGCGGCTGATTCCGCTGTTGATCAATGACTTTTACAACTTGTCAAGTACTTTATCTACAATGCCGTAAGTCACAGCTTCTTCAGCGTTCATCCAGTAATCGCGGTCAAAGTCTTTCATAATCTGCTCAACAGATTTACCACAATTATCAGCAAGTATTTTAGCGCCCAGCTCTTTTGTTTTACGGATCTGGTTAGCCTGGATCTCAATGTCTGCGGAAGTTGCCTGGAAATAACCGCCCAAACTTGGCTGGTGAATCATTACTTCAGCATGCGGATAGATATAACGTTTACCTTTTACACCGCAACTCAATAGTATAGAACCCATGCTGGCAGCCAATCCCATACAAATGGTGCTTACAGGAGACTGTATCAGCTTCATCGTATCGTACATTACCATACCGCTTGTTACCACACCGCCGGGGCTATTGATGTACAGTTTAATTTCTTCGCCGGGTTTGTCGGCATCAAGTAATAATAGTTTTGTAACTACATCTTTGGCACTTTTATCATCCACTACGCCCCACAGATAAACAGCTCTTTTTTCAAAGAACATTTTTTCCATTTTCTTCATGGTAAGGCCGCCCATTTGTTCCTGCTTTTCTTCTTTTGGACTTTCCTCTTCTTCATCCTCCATTAAAAAAGGATTTACAATGTATTTTGATTGTATCATAGCTTAACTTTTAAAACAATGATTATTGTGGTACCATCAGCAGTAATGCTATTTAACTTTTGTTGCGTTGCACACTGCATCGTTCTGTTCTTTAATCTTTCTTTTCTTTTCTTGGATTGGTCAATAATACTTCATCAACCAGTCCGTACTCTTTGGCTTCCAAAGCTGTCATCCAGAAATCACGATCGCTGTCTTTGGCAATTACATCTATTTCTTTACCCGTATGATGCGCTGTAATTTCGTACAACTCCTGTTTTAACTTCTTAATTTCTCTTGCTGTAATCTCAATATCAGAGGCCTGTCCACCAATTGCCCCGCTGGGCTGGTGTATCATCACACGGCTATGTTTCAGGGCTGTTCTTTTTCCCTTTACGCCTGCACAGAGTAACACTTGTCCCATACTGGCCGCAATACCGGTACAAATGGTGGCTACGTCCGGGCTTACGAATTGCATAGTGTCGTAAATACCCAATCCTGCATATACACTGCCGCCAGGACTGTTAATGTACATCTGTATATCTCTTGTGCGGTCAACACTGTCAAGGAATAAGAGTTGTGCCGTAACAATATTAGCCACATAATCATCAATGCCTTGCCCTAAAAAAATAATACGGTCCATCATCAAACGGCTGAATACGTCCATTTGAGCAATGTTTAAGGGCCTTTCTTCAATGATGTATGGTGTTAAATTGGTTGGGTTAAAATGTGTTTGGTAGCTGTGAAGTGTGGCACTGCTAATGCCTCTGTGCTTCACTGCATATTGCTGAAATTCTTTACCTAAGTCCATCTGATTAAATTTATAAATTGAAGATAAGTGATTTGAAGGTTCAAATACCGTGCAACAAAATGTTTACGACAAAATAGCAGTTGCCTCCCCCTGTTTTTATGTTTTTGGGAAATTTAAGTTGCTTTTGAACAAAACAGGCATCTCTTTGGTTTATTAAATCGTACCTATCTTCGCAGTAACAAATTTCACAGTAAGTGTGAGAAAAGTAAGTAAGACAGGTTACTTCAAGCATTGTTATCAATATAGGCTCTCTGTTTGCAGGCCACTTGATCAGCACACTTCTGACACAGTGCCGGCAGTTGATAACAGGATTCTTGAAATGTTTTCAGGTGAATGAATATGCTGATCTGTGTTTCGTCAGTAAAAGTGTGCGACGCAACGAGGCATCATATTTGTTCAAAAAGCCGGATACAGAAAATAACGGCCACGTATTGATGAATGTATGAATAATAAAGTAGCACTATTTAGAAAAGAACATTTTAATGCAGCGCACAGGCTGCATAATCCGGCATGGTCTGATGAAAAGAACAAGCAGGTTTTTGGCTTGTGCAATAACAAAAATTATCATGGCCACAATTATGAATTAATTGTAAAAGTTGTGGGTGTGCCGAACCCTGAAACAGGTTATGTGTTAGACATAAAAATATTGAGTGACCTGATTGAAGAGGAAGTAATAAAAAGATTTGATCATAAAAATCTAAACCTGGATACTAAAGAATTTGAACACCTGAATCCTACGGCAGAAAACATAGCCATTGTTATTTACAATTTGCTGAGGGCTAGGCTGGATAAGGATTTGGAACTTAAAATAAAATTGTATGAAACAGAACGAAACTTTGTTGAATATCCGGCTTAACGGCAACAAAATTGAGTTGAGTGATGTACTGATCGATGAGATAGGTGATAACCACGTAAGTACATCAACGGATACGCCTTTACGAGCCGATGCTTTTGATATAAGTGATGAACAGAAGATGATTGAAATTGAAAAGCACTTCCGTTCTATCATGGAGATCATGGGATTGGATTTAACTGATGATAGTTTAAAGGGCACGCCCCGCCGTGTTGCGAAAATGTATATCCAGGAAATCTTCAGCGGGTTGAATCCTGCGAATAAGCCATCTGTTGCTTTGTTCGATAATAAATATCAGTACAATGAGATGCTGGTAGAAAAGAATATTTCCTTTTACAGTAACTGTGAGCACCACTTTGTACCGATCATTGGAAAGGCTCACCTTGCTTACATGAGTAAAGGAAAAGTAATTGGATTAAGCAAATTAAACAGGTTGGTGGAATATTATGCCAAACGTCCGCAAGTACAGGAAAGACTTACTATGCAAATTGGTAAAGAACTTCAGGAAGTGTTGGGCACAGAAGATGTAGCGGTAGTAATAGATGCGAAACACTTGTGTGTAGCCAGTCGCGGAGTGGAAGATGATACTTCCTCAACTGTTACGGCTTTCTATGGTGGTAGGTTTAAGGAAGAAAAAACGAAAGAAGAGTTTTTGAAATTTATTGATCTGAAAACTAGTTTTTAAATAGCTCCATTACACTGAGTAAGTTGAATTAGGCCCTGGTAAGATTTCTTATCAGGGTTTTTCTTTTATTTTTGGCGCCTAACTTTTTATTATGAGTAAACATGCTTTTGTATTTCCCGGCCAGGGATCGCAGTTCAGTGGAATGGGGAAGAACTTGTATGAAACCAATACACTGGCGAAGGAATTATTTGAAAGGGCTAATGAAATATTGCAATTCAGAATTAGTGATGTAATGTTCTCCGGTACTGATGAGCAATTGAAACAAACGAATGTAACACAACCCGCCGTTTTTTTGCATTCGGTGATTGCCTTTAAAACCTTACAAGCTGCAACGCCTGATATGGTGGCAGGGCATTCTTTAGGTGAGTTTTCAGCATTGGTAGCCAACAATACTTTAAATTTTGAAGATGCGTTAAAGCTGGTAAACATTCGTGCTAATGCGATGCAAAAAGCTTGTGAGATCAATCCTTCTACCATGGCCGCTGTATTGGCTTTACCTGATGATAAGGTAGAAGAGATTTGTGCGGCAGTACAAGCCGAAACAGGAGAAGTAGTGGTTGCAGCTAATTATAACTGTCCTGGTCAGTTAGTGATTAGTGGGAGTATGAAAGGGATAGAAGTGGCTTGTGAAAGAATGAAAGCTGCCGGTGCGAAAAGAGCATTGGTATTGCCTGTAGGTGGCGCTTTCCATTCTCCATTGATGGCACCCGCAAAGGAAGAACTGGCAGCGGCTATTGAAGCCACTGCGTTTCATACGCCTTCTTGTCCAGTGTATCAAAACATAAATGCTTATCCCGTTAGTGATCCTGCGGTGATCAAGCAAAACTTGATTGCCCAGTTAACAGGTGCTGTTCGGTGGACGCAAAGCGTACAAGCTATGGTAGCTGATGGTGCTACACATTTTACAGAATGCGGACCGGGTAAAGTATTACAAGGATTGGTTCAAAAAATTTATAAAGAAGCTTTGGCAGATGGTGTGAATTAAAATAAGAACTATCATAAAAATAAAAGTGCAGATGTATGATTGCATCTGCACTTTTTATTACACATATTTTTTCAGATCAATGCTGCAGTTGATCCATTCCGCATCGAAAGCCGCATTGAATTTTTTATAGAAGTTAATGGCCGGCTCATTCCATTCCAACACTTGCCAGGTAATACCGTTGAAATCTTTCTCTTTTGCTTCTTTCACTAATTGATCGAATAATAATTTTCCTATCCCTTCGCCACGGGCTTCTTCGGTAACAAGAATATCTTCCAGGTACATACGCTGGCCCTTCCAGGTACTGTAACGGATATAATACAACGCAAACCCAAGTATAGTATTATTCTCTTCTGCTACAAAAGCCCACCATACAGGGTTTTCGCCAAAACCACTTTCTTCAAAATGTTCTAATGAAACTGTAACTTCTTCCGGGGCTTTTTCGTAAACAGCCAATTCTTTTACCAGTTCTAACAAACGGGCACAATCTTTTTTCTCTGCTTTCCGTATTTGAATATTCATAGTAGCAATTAAAAAATTAAAATATGATGTTGCAGTTATCGTAATGCCTGTTCAAAATCGTTAAGAATATCCTCAATGTTTTCGATGCCTACACTTAACCTTATCAATCCATCAGTAATACCAAACTTGATCCGTTCTTCTTTACTTACTCCTTTATGGCTCATACTGGCAGGATGCGATAACAGGGTATCCACCGTTCCCAGAGAAATAGCACGAACGCACATTTGTAAACGATCGATGAATTGTTTGCCTGCATCTAATCCTCCTTTTAATTCAAAACTCATCACAGCCCCGGGATGCTTCATTTGCTTTTTAGCAGTGAGATGATCCGGGTGAGAAGTTAAACCTGTATAGTTTACCTGTGCCACTGCTTTGTGTTGTGCCAGGTAATTGGCCACTTGTTCTGCATTGCTGCAATGGCGCTGCATACGGAGTTCCAGTGTTTTCAATCCATTTGTTAATAAGAAGGCATCAAAAGGGTTGCTGTTGCCGCCCAATAGTACGTGCCATTTCCATGCTTTTGTATTCATAAATTCCAAATCCTTTCCTAATAAAACACCACCGATGGCTGTACCATGGCCATTCAAAAATTTTGTTGTGGAATGAAATACAAAATCAACACCATACTTAAATGGTTGTTGTAGGTAAGGTGTTGCAAACGTGTTGTCTACAGTAACGATCTTACGATATTTTTTTGCCAATGATGTGATCGCTTCAAGATCAACGCATTGAATGGTTGGATTAGCAGGGGTTTCAATGTGAATGAGTTTGATAGAAGGATTTTTCTGTAACAATGTTTCTACTTCATTCATATTTCTCAGGTCTGCAATGATTGTATTGATACCTGTTTCGGCTAATACTTTCAGGAACAGTTCGTGTGTACCGCCGTATAAAGAAAAATGCGATAAGACGGTATCACCTGTTTTCAGGTTACTCATGAACATAGTGGTCATGGCTGCCTGTCCGCTGGAATGCAGCAAAGCCTTGAGTTGTAAGGGCTGCCCGTTTTCATCTTCTAGTCCGAATGCTTCTAATGCAGCGATGGTTTGCTCTGCAGCAGCAAACGTTGGGTTACCCCAACGGCTGTATATTTTTGTTTTATCATCGCCTGCAAAGCGTTCCATACCTTGCGCTGCCGTATCGAATGTAAAAGTAGATGTTGCGAAAATAGGTGTAAGGTGTGCATGATCTGCGTTCTCATGTCCTGCCGCATGAATAGCTACAGAACTTAATCCGCTTAATGAAAATGTAGATTTGCTCATGTGTAATGTTATAATAAATGAATAAGATGTAATTTTATTTCAACTCAAAAGTACACTATAACTATGAAGCAATTACTTTGTTCATACGCAGCGTATGATACTTGGGCCAACCAAAAATTACTGGATATAGTATTATCGTTAAGCGAAGAGGAGCACCAGCAAAAGCTGACCAGCAGTTTTAATAGTTTGCATGCTACTTTTCTGCATGTATGGGATGCACAGACGGCCTGGTGGTATAGAGTGAGTGGTACTATGGGAGAATTTGTTCGGCCGAGCAGTACAAACCCTTCTATGCATAAAGTGGCAGAAGGTTTGCAAAGGCAAAGCAGGTTGTGGAATGCATGGGTAAATGAAGCTGAAATTAATGAATTACAAAAGGTGCTTACGTATCAAAATTTTAAGCAAGAGGAATTTACACAGCCATTATGGCAAATTTTATTACATCTTTTTAATCATTCTACTTATCATCGTGGGCAGGTGGTTACTATGTTGAGGCAATTAGGTGTTAACAACAACATTCCTTCAACCGACTATATTACTTTTACAAGGCAATAAAAAAAGCAAGCATTACGCTTGCTTTTTCATGTTTTTTTCCAACAGAATTATCCATCATAAGCCCATTTTAATAAAGTGGCGCCCCATGTAAAACCGCCCCCAAAGGCTGCTAACACAAGGTTGTCACCTTTCTTCAATTGTTTTTCCCAATCCCACAAACAAAGAGGTAAAGTGCCGGCTGTAGTGTTACCATAGCGCTGAATATTGATCATCACTTTTTCTTTTGGCAATCCCATTCTGTTGGCAGTAGCATCAATGATGCGAAGGTTAGCCTGGTGCGGAACCAGCCATGCAATATCATCACCTGTTAAATGATTTCTTTCTAATAATTCTGCACTCACATCAGCCATACCTTTTACTGCAAATTTGAATACAGCTTGCCCTTCCTGGTAGGCATAATGTTCTTTTGCCAAAACAGTTTCAACTGATGCAGGTTTAACTGAGCCTCCTGCTTTTAAATGCAGGTATTTGGCACCGGAGCCATCACTTCTTAAAATACTATCTTGTATGCCTAAACCTTCCGTATTGGGTTCCAATAAAACAGCGCCAGCTCCATCACCGAAAATAATGCAGGTAGTTCTATCTGTATAATCAATAATCGCACTCATCTTATCAACACCTACTACAATCACTTTTTTAAAGCGGCCGCTTTCGATGTAGGTGGCTCCTGTGGTAAGTGCAAATAAAAAGCCGCTGCAGGCTGCACTCATATCATATCCAAAAGCATTAACGGCACCTATTTTATCTGCAATGATATTAGCGGTAGCAGGGAACACCATATCGGGGGTAACGGTAGCGCAAATGATACATTCAATTTCAGATGCATCCATATTTTTTTTTCGGAGGATCTCCTGTATGGCGGGAACAGCCATATCACTGCTGCCTTTGCCGGGTTCTCTTAAAATTCTTCTTTCTTCTATGCCTGTCCTGGTGCGTATCCATTCATCATTGGTATCCACCATTTTTTCGAGGTCAAAGTTGGTAAGTTTTGTTTCGGGAACATATCCACCTACTGCCGTGATCGCTGCTGTAATTTTACTCATGATGTACTTAACTGGTTCTAAAAATTGGGCACAAATATCTGAAATTATTTCAGAGCGGGGGAAATGGGTTTTCATGCATAGCACATATGAATGAAAACCATACTTTTGATGGTAATTATGATAGCATTTGTTAGAGGCAATTTTGCAGTAAAATCACCGTCTCATGTAATTGTGGATGTGAATGGTGTGGGATATGATCTACAGATCAGCCTAAATACCTATTCGGCTATTGCCGACAAAGAAAGCGGCATGTTACAAACCTACCTGCATATCACTGAAAATAGTCAGACTTTTTACGGTTTTGCAGACCTGGCTGAAAAAGATATATTCCTGCAACTCATCAGCGTTTCAGGTATTGGAGCAGCTACCGCCAGGATGATGTTATCGGGGATGAAGCCGGAGGAAATCAGCAGGGCTATTGTGCAGGGGAATACACAGCTTTTAGCTACGATCAAAGGAATTGGGAAAAAAACGGCGGAACGACTGGTGGTTGAATTAAGAGACAAACTTGGCAAACAAAGCCTGGAAACAACACCGGGAGCCCTCCCTGTTAATAGTCTTGAAACTGATGCCATTACAGCCCTGGCATCCTTGGGAATTGGCCGGCCACAGGCAGAACAGGCCGTTAAAAAGATCACCGTATCCAATAGTGAACTATCTTTAGAGCAAATTATAAAACTCGCACTTAAAAATTTATAAGCTTATAGGGAAAACTTCTACGTAACCAAGGCTATTTGTTTGAATCGATCATTGTATTGTAAACCTCTGTTTGTACTGACTGCTGTTATCCTGTTCTTGAGTAACATAAAGATATATGGCCAGTCGAATGATTCCCTTCGTTTTCCAATTAACGATAGGAGGGGTGATCGTTTTGCCTGGAAAAACAAGAATCCTTTTGATCTGAGTGATACTTCCTACATCAAGCAAAAAATAGAATACGATCCTAAAACCAACCAGTATTATATCGTTGAAAAAGTTGGTAAAAATTTATACCGTAAACCTACTTATCTCACATTTGAAGAATATTATAAACTTCGTTCCAGGCAATCGGAAGAAGATTACTTTAAGGAAAGAGCCAATGCATTAACCTTATTAAATAAGAAAGCCCCAAGGCCTAAGATGCGTGTGTATGATAAGTTGTTTGACAGGATATTTGGGGTTGGCCCCAACGGTTTAAAGGTAGATATTAAACCGCAGGGAAGTGTTGATGTAAGATTGGGATATAATGGCCAGAATACGCTCAACCCAACCTTACCGGAAAGAGCCAGGAAAACAGGTGGTTTTGATTTTAATATGAACACCAATCTTAACTTAAATGCAAGCATTGGTGATAAGTTAAAGCTGCCTATCAATTACAATACGCTGGCTACCTTCGATTACCTTAATCAATTGAAACTCGATTATAAGGGAATGGATGATGAGATCATCCGAAGTATCGAAGCTGGTAATATATCTTTTCAATCTAAAGGAACGCTCATTCCCAGTGCGCAAAATTTGTTTGGTTTAAAAACACAGTTACAGTTTGGAAAATTATCTATTACTGCTGCATTAGCCAATCAACGTTCACAGCAGCAAACACAAACTTTAAAAGGAGGAGCGGCACTATCTACTTTTCAGAAGAAATTATCCGATTATGAAGAGAATAAGCACTTTTTGCTGGCCCAATATTTCAGAAGCAATTATAACAATGCCATGAGCAACCTGCCTGTGGTTCGCAGCCAGGCACAAATTCTCAGAATAGAAGTTTGGGTAACCAACAGGAATGGAAGCACAACCGATGCAAGGGATATTGTGGGTTTGATGGACTTGGGTGAAAATAACCCTTATAACAATAGCATTCAGTCTTTATCAAATAGCCCGCTACCATACAATGGAGCTAACACGTTGTATAATTCTTTGGCGGGAGATGTTACAAACCGTAATCCATCACTCATCAATTCAAGACTACAGTCAAGAGGATTGCAGCCGGTACAGGATTATGAAAAAACATTTGCAAGAAAGTTAAATCCTAATGAATATTATTTCAATCCGCAGATCGGCTTTCTTTCTTTGAATGCTCAGTTGCAACCCGATGATGTATTAGCGGTTGCTTATCAATATACATACAACGGAAAAGTGTACCAGGTGGGAGAGTTTTCGCAGGATGTAGCATTAGACTCTACGCAGGGTGTGCAAAAGGTTTTATTCTTAAAGTTGTTAAAAGCAACTTCTGCAAGAGTTGATCTTCCTATTTGGAGACTGATGATGAAGAATGTGTATTCATTAGATGTTGCAGGAATAACAAGGGACGGCTTTCAGCTGAATGTGATGTATAACCAGCCAAGCGGTGGCTTGAAAAGGTACCTGCCCGAAGCTGCAACTGCCGTAAATGGTAGGCCGTTATTATCTATATTGAATTTAGACCGATTGAATAGCCGTAATGATCCACAGCCAGATGGTTTGTTCGATTATGTAGAAGGTTTTACGGTATTATCGCAACAAGGCAAAATTATCTTCCCCGTATTGGAACCTTTTGGCTCCGATCTTGAAACGCTGGCTTTTGGTGGTGTTGCACAGGCAACGAAAGATAAGTATCTCTTCAGGCAATTGTATGATTCGATAAAAGCTATTGCACAAACCTATGCTAACCTCGATCGGTTTGTAATGCAAGGACAAGTAAAGGGCTCCGGAGGTGGCGATATTTCATTAGGTGCATTTAATATTCCGCAGGGATCCGTGAAAGTAAATGCAGGCGGGCAAATATTAACGGAAGGCGTTGATTATATCATCGATTATAATTTAGGAACTGTAAAAATTTTGAACCAGGCGATTTTGAATTCCGGTATTCCGGTGAATGTATCATATGAAAATAATGCAGGCTTTGGTTTACAACAAAGAGGTTTTTTAGGCTTGCGTTTGGATTATGCGGTAAATAAAAAATTAGCATTGGGTGCAACCATGGAGCGGTTGAATGAAAGACCCTTCTTTACTAAAATGAATTATGGAGAAGATCCTATCCGTAACACTATGTATGGTGCAGATTTTAGTTATAAATCAAACCTGCCTTCTTTAACGCGAATGCTCGATAAGCTTCCTTTTTATTCAACCAAAACCATGTCGAGCATCACAGCGTATGGTGAAGGCGCTTATTTCAAACCTGGCCACCCTCCTCAAATTGGAAGTGGTGCTAACGGACTGATTTATGTAGATGATTTTGAAGGAACGAGAAGTGATATAGATTTACGTTTTCCACTTACTTCCTGGGCACTGGCATCAACACCCCAGGGAAATCCCAATTTCCCGGAAGCTACATTAACTGATTCTGTTGATTATGGAAAGAACAGGGCTAAACTGGCCTGGTACAATATTGAACCGAACCTGCAAGACAAGAACAGTATTTACAACCCATTAAAAAGTAACCTGGCAGAGCTAAGTGACCCCCGCGTACGTTCTGTATTAACAACAGAATTGTTCCCGAATCAATCGCTGAACATCACCAATACGTTAACCACCACGTTCGACATGGCTTATTATCCAACAGAGCCAGGGCCGTATAATTTCGAATCCAATCCTTCTCAAATTGATGCCAACGGAAAACTAAGAAATCCTAAAGCCAGATGGGGTGGTATCATGCGGGCCATCGATCAAACCGATTTTGAAACCAACAATTTCGAGTTTGTAGAATTCTGGGTACAAGATCCTTTTATTAAAAACCCGGGCAGTACCGGCGGTAAATTGTTCTTAAACCTGGGAAGTATCAGTGAGGATATTTTGAAAGATGGAAGGCGTTTTTATGAGAATGGACTTAATACGCCTAATTCTCCTGCTGCTGTGGATAGTACGAACGCATGGGGGAAAACACCTGTGAATCCGATACAGATCACACAAGCGTTTAGTAATGATCCCAACGACAGGCCTTACCAGGATGTAGGTTTTGATGGATTAGATGATGATGGTGAAAGAAGAAAAAGAAGCAATTACTTAACCCAGGTAGCTACCAATTTCGGAACCTCTTCTCCTTTGTACCAGCATGCTATAAAAGATCCGTCTAATGATGATTATGTTTGGTACAGGGATGGACAGTTCGATGCTAATAAAACTGGGATTCTGGGAAGGTATAAGAATTATAATAATCCCCAGGGAAACTCTCCCATCGCTACAGGTACTTCACAGTTTTCTCCGGCAGCTACTTTGTATCCTGATAATGAAGATTTGAACAGGGATAATTCTTTAAACGAAACTGAGCAATATTACGAGTACGAGATTGACCTTAAGCCCGGGATGGATGTAGGGGTTACAAAATACATAACCGATAAGCGGGTAGTAAGTGTACAGTATGCAGATAATCATGTTGGTACAGAGAACTGGTATTTGTTTCGTGTGCCGATCAGGGATTATATACGGAAGGTTGGTAATATCCCCGATTTTAAATCTATTCGTTTTTTACGGATGTATATGACTGATTTTCAGGATTCTGCTGTTTTACGTTTTGCCAAGTTAGATCTTGTAAGAAACCAGTGGCGCCAATTCACCTACCAGCTAGATACAACAGGTTCTTATACGCCTATAAATAATAGTACAACATCATTTAATACACTCGCCGTAAATATCGAAGAGAACAGTAGCAGAACACCGGTAAACTATGTAATTCCTCCGGGTATAGAAAGGGTTCAGCAGTTGAGCAACAACGGTATTAATATTTTGCAGAATGAACAGTCGCTTAGTTTACAGGTTCGTAACCTTAATGATGGAGAAGCAAGAGGTGTATTTAAAACGGTGAATTTAGACATGCGTAACTATGGTAAACTGTCTATGTTCGCACATGCCGAAAGTGTGGTTGGGCAAGTACCTGTGAAAGATAATGAACTGAATTTGGTTATTCGCATAGGTCAGGATTTTCTAAACAACTATTACGAAATTAAAATTCCGCTGAAAATAACGCCTCCGGGCTCTTATAGTGCTACAAGTGCTTTACAGGTATGGCCTGCTGAAAATAATCTTGATCTTACTTTACAGGACTTGGTACAGCTAAAACAACGGAGGAACAACAATAGCAGTGCATCCGTAAGTACTATTTACAGGGAGTTGGTGAATAATAGGATGATGAGTGTTTTAGGAAATCCCAACTTAGGCCAGGTAACCGGAATTTTAATTGCAGTAGAAAATGCAAAAGATGGAAATATCTCTGCATTAAATGCCGAAGCATGGGTAGATGAATTAAGATTGTCACAGATCAACGAAAAGGGTGCCTATGCTGCGTTAGGAAGGGTTGATCTAACGCTGGCGGATTTAGGAAAGATATCTGTGTCGGCCAATACTTATACACAGGGATGGGGTTCATTGGAATCACATATAAACGATAGGGCAAGGGATAATATGGTTCAGTTTGATGCCGCCGCAACTTTGGATGCCGGTAAACTGGTACCTAAAAAAGCAAGGCTATCCATACCTGTGTATGCCAGCATCAACAGAACGGTACATACACCACAATATGATCCTTTCGATCAGGATATATTGTACAAGGACAAACTGAGTGCCGCCAAATCAAGAGCTGCAAGAGATTCTATCAGGAATGCGGCTATCGATCAAACAACCATCAAAACGATCAACTTTACCAATGTTCGTGTTATGCCCAAGGGGAAGATCCGTTTGTGGAGTATCAGCAATTTTGATGTTAGTTATTCGTATACGAGAACAGAATCCAGTAATCCTACTGTTTTAAAAAATGATCTGGTTAAATGGAGAGCAGGACTTGGTTATACATACAATCATCCATCAAAATATATAGAGCCTTTTAAAAAAGTGATCAAAAGCAGGAGTGCGTGGTATGGATTGGTTAGAGATTTTAACTTTAATCCACAACCCTCCTTACTAAGCTTCAGAGCTGATATAAACAGGCAGATGGGACAATTTATTCCGCGTATCATCAATACAGATCAACAGTCAACCCAGGTTGTTACTGTTGATACGACTTACGACAAGTATTTTACGTTCGACAGGTATTATAACATGCGATGGGACCTGGCACGCTCACTTAATTTAGACTTTTCTGCTACAGACAATGCAAGAATTGATGAACCTTATGGGTTATTAAATACGAAGAATAAAAAAGACTCCGTATTACAAAACTTTCTCAAAGGTGGAAGGAATACCATGTATCAGCAAAGAGCCACACTCAGTTATACTTTGCCGTTAAATAAATTCCCGTTGACAGACTGGATCATTGCCAGGTATACGTATGCCACAAGCTATAATTGGATAGGTGCCAGTTTACTTGCTACTACTTTGGGTAATACTTTAGAGAATAGCCAGGAGAATAATTTTAGTACACAGTTCGATTTTAACAGGCTCTATGCAAAATCAAGATGGCTAAGGGCTTTAAATAATGCTCCACCACCTAAATCCGCTTCCGTTAGAAGCAATACAAACAAACCGGGAAGTAATCCATTAGGGATCACCATTTTACCCAGGGATGAAGTAATAAAAGGATTGCATGGAAAGAAGAAGAGGGAAGCACTCCGAAAATGGCGGCGGCAAAAACGGGATGTCAGAATAGCGGAGCGATTACAAAAAAACAGCGGTATGCCTCAATTGGGCAGTGTAGAGAAGGTTACAGGCCATCTGCTTACGATGGTTAAAAATGTATCGATCGATTATGCTGAAAATTATCACAGCCGTGTTCCCGGTTGGATGGATAGTACACAAGCATTAGGGCAAAACTGGAGAACTTTTCAGCCGGGATTGGATTATGTGTTTGGAAGGCAACCTGACTCAAACTGGCTGAATAGAAAAGCAGCACAGGGCCTGATAACAAGAGACAGCACCTTCAACTATTTGTACAGGCAGAACTTTGAACAAAAGTTCAGGCTGGCAGCCCAGCTGGAACCTATACGGGAACTTACCATAGATGTTAATTTCGAGAAAAGTTTCAATAAAGAATACACGGAGTTATTTAAAGACTCTACTAATTCGGGATTAAAACAACAACATTTAAATCCGTATGCAAGTGGTGGTTTTAGTGTTTCTTTTATCTCGTTCGAAACCTTATTTCGGAAAACAAATCCTAATGAAGTCTCTGCAACGTTTAAACAGTTTGAAAATAATCGTTTAATCATCTCTAATCGGGTGGCACAGCAAAACGGATATTGGAAGTTGAACCCAACGTACACGGCAGATGGTTATGCAACCGGATATGGGCGCTATGCACAGGATGTATTGATCCCTTCATTTCTTGCCGCATACACTAAAAAAGATCCCAACACAATTTCCTTGTTAAAAGGAAGTAATTCTAATATTAAGTCAAACCCTTTCAGTGGCTATCTTCCAAAACCCAATTGGAGATTGAATTATACAGGGTTGAGTAAAGTACCTTTCTTATCAAGGATATTCTCTTCTGTGAACATAACGCATGCTTACAGTGGAACTTTGAGCATGAATAGTTTTGCGAGTGCACTTTTATACCAGGATCCTTTCAGGTATGGAGCTCCGGGATTTATTGATACGGTAAGTGGCAACTATATTCCTTTTTACCTTGTTCCCAATATTACAATACAAGAACAGTTTAGTCCGTTGATCGGTATTGATGTAACAACCAAACGGCAACTAAATCTGAAGTTCGAGTACAAAAAAAGCAGGCAAATGAGCTTGAGCCTTATCGATTACCAGTTAAGTGAAACCAATAGTACAGAATGGGTTGCTGGGTTTAATTGGAAAAAAAGAGGCTTGCGACTGCCTTTTAAATTGCCGGGAATGAAATCTTCCAAGCTGCAAAACGATTTGAGTCTTAAGCTGGATCTTTCAATGCGTAATGATGCTACGAGCAATAGCCGGTTAGACCAGGCGAATGCTTATGGAACTGGCGGGCAAAGAGTGGTAACCATACAGCCATCTATTGATTATGTGTATAATAACCGGATCAACCTGAAGTTTTTCTTCGATCAGCGAAGGGTTACGCCCTATATTTCTACATCAGCTCCTACTATTGTTACCAGTGCCGGTGTACAGGTACGTGTGTCACTGGCTCCTTAAATAGTAGTTATAAATTTAATTTTTTTAATTAAAAATTAGTTAATACATTTATTCATCTCATAGCAAATCCCCTCAGTCATTCTTTAACCCAAAAATTTGCTTATGAGGTGTCTAAAAATCCAAACGACCCTGTTATGCTTGTTAACAGCAACGGCTAATGCTCAATTATTGAAGCAAGATTTTTCCAGTTCTTCATCGCTCAGTTCTTATGTGAACAACAGTTCTCCCTCGAACGGACAGTTTAATGCAATTGGTTCATCCGGTTCGAGTGTAACAGTTTCTGTTCAGTCTAACAAGTTGAGGTTTGTGAGTACAGGAGGAATTAACAAGGGGTCTTTTTCCCGTACCACAGATTTTTCACCAGTGCCATCGGCTATTATTTATAAGTTAGATCTGGCGGTTAGCGGTTCTGCTACGGCGGCTACCTCTGTGGCTGTATTCCAGGTAGGAAGCGGTTTTGCTACAGCCAATACTACGGAAAGCAATGCCAATGTGTATGCCCGCTTTTCTATCAACACTACCACTACCGAAGGGGCTTTTCAAATCAAAGATATCTCCAACAAAAACACCAACACCAACACCAGTGTCACTTTGAGCGGGACACAAACTATCACCTGGGCAATGAATAATTCAGGTGCCTTATTATATTATTTTGCTCCGGATGGAAGTATTGAATCAGTTGCAAACGATAAAGCTGATATTTGGGCGGGATCTGCAAAACTTTTTAATGATGTTGCGGTAGAAACACCTTCCCAGAACATTACTGATATAAAATTTGTGATCAGCAGCGGAACTGAAACGATTGATATCTCCAACATACTGATCGATCCGATTAATAATTTTTATTCTGCATCAACGGGTGCTTTAGATCAGTTAACTACGTGGACAACAAACAGTGATGGCTCTTCCGGAACTACCCCTTCTTCCTTTAATTCTAATTTTTCTTTATATGCCATCCAGAACCGCTCAGCAGCAACAATCAGTACCAATTGGACGGTAAACGGAACAGGTTCTGCTCTTGTAATTGGAGATGGTCTATCTTCTACAGAATTTAACATTCCTTCCGGTTCAAGCTTTGGTGTTGGCAGCGGAACTTCTTTATTAATAAGGCCTTTGTCTGTATTAACTGTTGCCAATGGAGGCACGGTTGATCTTAATAATCAAAACGTCATTATTCAATCTAATGCAAACGGAAATGCTGCCATAGGAACCATTGCTGGTACATTAAACAATGCTACCAAAGTAACTGTGCAGAGGTATATTCCTGCCAGACGTGCCTTTAGGTTACTGGCTTCTCCTGTTACAACGGCTACCTATATTTCCAATAATTGGCAACAAAACACACATATTACGGGTAATCTAGGAACGAGTGGAACGATAGATGCAGCTACAGGTTTTGATAATACAGCTACGGGTGCAGCCTCTATGTTTACTTTTGATGCATCTGGCACAAATCAAAGCTGGACAGCTCTTACGAATACCAATGCAACGAACCTGCTTTGTGGTAAAGGGTACAGGATCATGATCCGTGGCGACAGATCCATTAACCTTAATAATAATTCTTCTACCGCTAATGCAGTAACACTAAGCGCTACAGGAACACTGATTAACGGTACACAGGTGTTCAATACCAGCGGCACAGGAACCAACGTAAATGCTTCAACCTTGCTAAGTAATGTTATAGGTAATTATTCTTTGATCGGTAATCCTTATGCCTGCGCTATTGATTGGCATGCAATAAGCACCGCATCTTCAAACATAGAGGATTACTATTACATATGGGATCCCAATGTTAGCAATACGGGCAGTAAAGGCGGATATACATATTATTCAGTTACATTGGGAACAGCGGGAAATACTGGTGCCGTTGGATCTGTAAGCAGGTATATACAAAGTGGTCAATCGTTCTTTGTTAGAACCAAGGCTTTATCTCCGATTGTTCAGTTTGATGAAAGCGCCAAGAGTAGCACCGCTTCAAATAATAGTATCTCGGTATTTGATAAGGAAGAATCGAAGGGTATTGTAACAGTAGGTTTATTCTTGTATGAAAATAAAGCTACTGAGGCTGCGGCAGATAAGGCTTTAGTTATTTACAGCAATAATTTTTCACATGCTTCATACGGAATAGATAAACTGTATAACCCGGCAGACAATCTGTTCATTAAAAGTAAACATGATCAAATCTTAGCAGCGGAAGGACGTAGTTTGTTATTTTCTTCTGATACCATTTTGCTGCACACAAGTTTGCTGAATCCCGATAGATACGTATTAAAAGTGAAAATGCAGGGCTTTGCCGGAAAAGACGTGGATGGATATGTGATGGACAGGCTTACCGCTCAGCAAACACCGTTAAAAAAAGATGAGGAAGTGATTCTTGATGTTGAAGGTACGGATCAGGTTGTTGCAGAAAGATTTGTAATTGTACTTAATGCAAAAGCTTTTGTTTCGGTGAAAGAAGAGCAACAGTTGAACAATATCTCAATTCTCAATAGTTACAAAGGATGGACAATCAAATATGCTGCTCCGGAAGCAATGCAAAGTGATATTCGTTTGTGTAATACAAGCGGCCAGTCTGTCAAAGTTTTTTCATTAGGCAAAACAAATGCCATCAATGCTTTTGTTTCTTCTGCCGATTTGCCTAAGGGTATATACTTCTTAGAAGTAAAGGTAGGAAAACAGAAAGCAGTAAGGAAAGTGATCTGCCAATAATACTTTAATCTTTTAAACCTGCGTTTATGAAAACTTATTCTCGTATATATTTTTTATTTCCTGTAATATTTTCTTTTGTTCCCAATATCTTATATGCTATTCCTCCGCATTTCAGTGATGATATTATGGATGTGAACGCTCCCTTGGATGGAGGTTTGAGTTTCTTGCTTTCACTTGGCGTTGGTTATGGTGCCAGGAAATTGAGGTATAGGAAAAAGAAAGATTAATTCTAAAATAAAAGAGGCTTATGCCTCTTTTATTTTTTATAGAATGATGTTGAATTTGCCTGAGCAACGGGAGTTACTATCAGATCGTTAATACAAACAGTAGGTGGCAGGGTAGCACAGTAATAAGCAATATCCGCAATGTCTTCTGCATGTAAAGGTGTAAAGCCTTCATATATCGCTGCTGCTTTTGTTGCATCTCCTTTAAAACGAACCAGTGAGAATTCTGTTTCAACAGCTCCCGGGTGAATGGCTGTTACTTTAATGTTGTGTGGCAGTAAATCGATTCGCATGGATTTACTCAATGCATCCACTGCATGTTTACTGGCGCAATAGCCGTTACCGTTAGGATATACTTCTTTTCCTGCAATTGATCCAATGTTAATGATATGCCCTTTCTTTTGTTCAATCAAGAAAGGAAGTATAGCCTTTGTTACATACATTGTTCCTTTCAGGTTAGTATCCACCATAATATCCCAATCATCTAAACTTGCATTTTCAAAACTGTCCCTTCCCAACGCTAGTCCTGCATTATTTACTAAAACATCAATATGTTTCCAGTCGTCAGGTAATGCTGAAAGTTGTTTGAATACATCGTTTCTTTTTTGCACATCAAATACTAAGGGGAGAACGCGAACATTGAATTTATTTTGAAGATCATCCGCAATAGAAGTAAGACGATCTTCTCTTCTTCCTGTAATGATGCAATCCCATTGGTTGGAAGCAAACTTTTCTGCGATAGCTTTACCGAAGCCTGATGTTGCTCCTGTAATTAATATAATCTTGGCCATGAAAGAATGTTTGAAAGAATAACAAGGAACCTGCAAGATAGTTGATAAAAAGAATTGAAGGTGCTTTATGCTTATCTAATCAAAACAACGGTACCTTTTTTAGAAATTATTTTTCCTCTAAAATCTGTTCCCTGAGCCATGTATACATAGGTGCCGCTTTGTTGTGCCGTTCCATTAAAAGTACCATCCCATCCTTGCCCCGCCTCAGATGTGCTGTACAGTAATTGCCCCCATCGGTTATAAATCCTGAAATAATCCAACTGTTTTATGCCTATGAGAACAGGTCTTTCTATATCATTTCTACTGTCGCCATTAGGAGTAAAGGCCGATGGGATAAATATGTCTGGTTCAGATTTAAACACCTTCACCGTAACATTATCTTCTCCATAACAACCCGATGCTTTGTCTGTTGCCCTGATAGTATAGATGATAGAGTCTCCCTGCAATTGATCGATTGTTGCAATTGGATCAAGGATAGTTGTGTTATTTAGAAAATCTGCGGGAAACCATTGAAATGTTTTATTCGTACTATCTTTTATCGAGGCCGTAAATTGTAAAGGCTGGTTCAGTACAATCGCTGTATCTTTTCCTGCATTTATCATAATAGGAGGAATAACTGTCACTAAAATTGTATCTCTGGTAGGTTTAGGGCAGCCAATCGTGTCATTTACAGTTAGTATATAAGCGGTAGTTTTATCTGGTCCCGCTATCGGAGAAGTTGTATTGGCGTAAAGTAATGAGTTGGATGGATACCATGTAAAAGCCGAACCCACAATACTCGCATTTAACTGTGTTCTGTTGCCGAAACATATTGAAGTGTCAGGAGAAACAATAGCAGATGGATAGGGATATACTTTTATATGAATAGAGTCGTTAGCCTGGCATTTGCCTAAGTTAGCAGTAACATAGTAAGTAGTATTGGTTAATGGTTGAACAGTTGGATTTTTACTATTTGGGATGATGGAACTTGGCGAGCTTGTCCAGTGATAGCTTAATGCATAACTCACCGGTTGAAGCCGGAAAGTATCCGTTTGGCAGATACTACTGTCGGTACCTGCATCTACCGTAATGAATTGCAGCACATTTACTTTAACAGAATCTGAATTCTTACAACCATTGTTTTCAACAGTTACAATATAGGTAGTTGTGTCTTTAGGATAAACGAATGGATTGGCAACAGAGGTGGATGAAATATTATAAGCCGGGGTCCAGGAATAAGAGCCGCTGCTACTAGCTTGTAACGGTAATGTATCGATGCTGCATATCAGTGTATCATGAAATGGAAGGCTAATGACAGGTTTATCGAATACAGCTAGGCTTTGTGTTAAACTATCTGTACAACCCTTACTGTTGGTTGTTATAAGAGTAATGTATTTTGTACCTAATGAAGAATATGTATAAGAAGGATTTTGAAAGGATGAAGTATCTGTTGTTAAAGGGCTATCGCCGAATTTCCATTGCCAGCTGTTCACGTAACCATATTTGGTGAATGTTTGATCAGTGAATTGATAAGGATTCAATAAACAACTTCCGCTGATGGAAAAGTTTGCTTTAAAACCAGGATACACTTTTACTAATGCTGTTGTTGAGTCGTTACAGCCCCCTGTAGCGGTCACTTTTAGTTTCAGTACATACTGGCCAGTATCTGTATATGTATAAGTAGGAGTGGGGCTGCTGGAAGTGTCGGTTGTTCTTTTTGTATCGCCGAAATCCCACAAATAGGTACTGATATCAGAAGCTGTAGATTCATTCTGAAAGCTCATCGTAAATCCATTGCACGTTATGTATGAAGGATTCAGTTTGGCAGCACTGAGCGAACAGTTGCCCACAGCAACATGTATTTCTTTTTTGGTAGTTCCTATCAATACACCGTTCCTGTACTCGTTGGCACAAACTGCAATAACATAGTCGCCGGTTACAGGCGGAGCTATACCAGATATAAGTCCGGTTTTAGGATCTATGGTAACATTACTGCCTAAAGGGCTACCGCCAGAATACACACCTGAATAGGGAACAGAAGAATAGGGTGGAGGAGAAGCTGGGCCAGGACCAGGAACTGCCTGGCTACCACCTGTTAGTCCATCGCAAAAATTATAACTAAGCGAATCTCCATCCGGATCTGTAGCGCTGAAATCGAATTTGAAAGGGGAGTTGTAACAGATGATCACCGTGTCTTTTTGTGCAAATATGGCACTGCTGTTTTTAGCATAACTTGTACTGTTGATATTTCCCGGGATCGTATTTGAATAAGTTATGCCAATAGTTGAGGAGTTAAATACATTTACAATGCCATTAACGCGGCAGCACCGTTGAACTGCAAGAACATATCCCGCAGAACTGAAAGGTAGGTCAACAGTGGTTTCGTATCTGTCTATCCGGTAACAAACAGAATGTGCAGCAGGGGTTGGACTTAAACAGGGGTCAAAAGTGTTTTTATCTGTAAAATCCGTTCCTGTTAAATTGATGGTTACTTGCGTAAACTGTGCATTGGTAGAAGCACTAAAAATACCGAGGTAAATGCTTTGATCTATCTGTCCTCCTTGCGAAGAACAAAGCAGGTATTGCCTTACCGTTATTTTATATTTGTTTAACTGGTTAACAGAATCCGAACTAATATATTCATATTGAATCCATCCTCCTTTTAAGTGTGCCGCCATTCCGGGCATCGATATTATGCACAGTGAAAATATTAGGATTAATTTTTTATAAGTAAAAGTGGGGAAGTTAATTTTCATATTAATCTTACATGCAAAGAGCACAATTTACAGTTGAATGTATTAGAAAGCAGATGAAACAATTTTATATGTTGATTTTAACATTAATGCAAGGATTGAGCTGTGTGCCGTTTTATCTGATCAAAACAACTGTTCCTTTCCTGAAAATTGTTTTACCGGTGTAGTCTTTTCCTTGAGCCATGTACACATAAGTTCCGCTCTGTTGTTCCGTGCCATTGGCTCTTCCATTCCATCCTACACCTATTGCTGTAGTACTGTACAGTAATTGCCCCCAACGGTTAAATACCCTGAAATAATCCAATTGTGAAATTCCTACAGTAATAGGTTTTAGAATATCATTTCTTCCATCTCCATTCGGGGTAAAGGCTGAGGGTACAAATATTTCGGGACCTGTTTTGAAAATGGTTATTTTTTTCCTGGCGAAAGACAAGCATCCTATTGGTGTGGAGGCTTGCACAAAATAGGTGATGGTATCTATATTGCTTCCCAAGGTAGCAATCGGATTGTATACATTGGGATTATTAAGTCCATAAGTTGGATGCCATGAATAAGTTAATCCCGCAGATAGGTCGGCTCCGGAAGCAATCAGTTGCAAGGGCTGGTTACCCACAATCGAAGTATCGGGGCCGGCTGTAATGGGTAAGGCTGTTTCAACATTGATATGAAAGGTATCTGTCCACAGGTTAGGGCATCCTTCATTCTGAATAGCCAGCACATAACTACTGGATTTAGATGGCGCCGCTGTTGCATTGATCGTTGCCGGCGCAATGATATTCGCATTATTGCCTGGTGCATATAATGATGTTGTGTTCTGCCAGCTATAAAATGTACCAATGGTAACATTTGCTTGTAAATTAGCTTTATCACCAAAACAAATCGTGGTATCCCGGGGTGTTATTGTTGCTTTAGGAAAGGAAGCATTATATATGTTTACCTGTGCTAGCTGGCTCGTATCAGCAGGGCAAACACCGCTCTGTATAATACACCGGAAAGAAGTGGGAGCATTGATGTTCGCAACATTTAAAATGGAGTCTGTCTTTGTTGGTGAAAAATTATTCCACACTATTTTATCGGTAGAGGATTGCCAGTTAACGATATTGCCGGTATAACCGGAAAGATTGATAAATGAGTTTCGATCTTGCCCGTTACAAACCTGTTGTATGGGTGGATACAAACTACCTCCTATACTTAATGGAGAAACTGTTACCACCACGTTTTGTGTGGTATCAACGGAACAGGCTGATCCGTTTTGTACCACCGTTTTAAAGCTGGTTGTTTGTGTTAAGTTATTGGCAAGATAAAAGGAGTCTGTAGCACTAACTGGCTGATAGTTAATACCATCCGTTGAGGATAGCCACTGCAGTACATTGCCTCTTTTCCCTTGTAGAACAAGTGTTGTACTATTGTTTCCCGTACATACTGTTGAGGCACCTGTAAGGGTTCCGGCAATCGTAGGCAGTGTGGTTGTTACCTGTATGTTGGCCTGCAGATCTGCACAACTGTTTACTTCGCGAATAGAAATGGTGCCAATGTTATTGCCCGGTTTAATGATTAAAACGTTGGCTGAATCTAAAACCTTGTTCCAGCCCGAAGGAACAGTCCATGTATAAGTTGCATTATCCAAAGCAGGTACGGTATACATGGCGGAGCCATTGGTGCAAACTACCGAAGGGCCGCTGATGCTAAGTCCATTACATTCATTTCTTAAGGCGAAATAGGCATAGGCAAAATGCCCACCCGGTATGCAATTATCTGCTTCAAATGTTAAACTAACAGTTCTGCCCCTGAAAGGTGAAAGGTCGAAAGTTACTTCAGTCCAATCTTTCGTCCATACCCTGTAAGGGCTGGCCTGTTGGATTGGATTAGGGGAAGGCACAGCACTAAGCCTAAAACCATCTTTTATCGCTGTGGCCTGATCTAGAATATTACCACCTGCGGTACGGTTGGTAGGAAGCTGGTAAACCGGGGATGCACAAGTAATTACTGAATCCCCAACGGCTACTGTGGCTTTAGCAAGAGGTTGCTGGTCTGAAGCATGGCTTCCATTTTCCAACACCATTGCATACGCATACGTAATGGTATACGGTGTTCCCGGAGGTCCCGCCGGTACAGAAATGGAATAACTTACGCCCCTGATCAACCCCCTGTTGGTTCCCGGAGAAACTGTGGTGGATCCTAAAAGAATGCTGTTGGTGTATTTATATCCGTTGATGGTGGGGATGGTTTGAAAACCTCCGAAAGCATCTGTTGCCGCACTGTTCAATACCTGTATTCCCGGATTTCCGAAGCCATACTCGTTAATACTGGTTAATCCTATCGTTCCTGTAGGAGCATTTTGTGAGGAGTCGAATTTCTGAATGGTTTTCTGTAAGATAGAACCTTCATACCTACCGTTAAAGGCGGCCCAATGTGTTAAGCTTTGGGTAGAGAAGTTAATATTTTCAGGGCAGGCCTGTACCTGCGCATTCACTTTATATTGTATCAGAACAACAAGAAAAAGGAACAGTATTTTTTTTAATACTTTCATTAGCCGCTTATGCTTTTAAAAAGAGTGCAATGGGCAAGGCTATTGAATTGTATCAATTGTAAGAGATAAATTCAAGCAGAAAGTAATTCACTTTTTCAGTTGCTTCCCACATGCCCATATGCCCAACACGATCCATAATATGAATATAAGAACATTCAGGTAAATGAATTTGTTGAAGCAAGTCATTTAACGGTGCTGCAACATCTTCCTTACCGCATACGAATAAAACCGGCAAAGGATTGTTTTTTAGTAAGGCAGTCCTGTCGGGCCTGTTCATCATGGCCTTGTAATACTGCTGGCAAGCTTCTTTTGTAAACAACCTGCTTTGCTCTATCAATGATTCTATTTTGTTGGGTTTCGCTTCTTTGAAGGCTAAAGAAAATAAATTGGGAATGGTATTTCTTAAAAAGGCATAAGCCCCGTATTCTTCCATCATGGCAATACCGCGCAAGCGATTATTCTTTTTTTCTTCGCTGTCGGCAAAAGCGGTAGAATGAATAAGGCCAAAGCCGGATAATTTATGCGGGTAATATTCTGCAAAAGCCAACGTAATATATCCTCCCATACTATGGCCAAGCATGATGCAACGATCAATTTTTTCTTCTGTTAAAATAGTATTTATCACTTCAGCATAATCATCAATACTTTCAAGCGTTGGGTGATAAGGGGATTTACCGGAACCTGGAATATCAGGAACAATCAATTGGCAATGCGTTGCCAGAAAATTTATTTGCTCATCCCAAATGGTTCCTGCTTCTCCAAAGCCGTGTATAAATACTACAGGCTTTCCTTTACCTTCAATTCGATAAGTAACAGGATATTGCCGGTATATGATTTGTTTTTCCATGATCAGTTGGGTTGTGCTAGTTTAATGTACCTGAATAATGCTACAATACTTAAGGGTAGTAAAGCTATGTTGATCTGTTGCGGCATGATAAACCAGCCTGCTAAGAACATACCTGTTATTACTGCTGCTGCCGTGAAATATTTTTTAATGAATTGGGGTTTTTTCCAAATAAAGAATGCTGCTACAAAGTTGGTGGGTAAAGCCCAAAAAAGATTGTAGTTGTATTTGCAAACCCAATGGTCGGTGCCCGTCCACATAAATGCTAGTAATATACCTACGATGCCTGTAGCGTATAGCAGAAATGAGTCAAGTAGTTTTAGTGTAATACCTGCCCATTTTGCTTTTGTAAAAGACATCCAAACAATGAACAATGAGAAAATCATCGACCAGATGAGTGGCTGGTATTTGCCTGATGCTGTATCGGGTGGTGTTTCCAGTAAGGCAATGTTTTTGGAAGCTACAATAAGAGAGTGGTGATCTACAACGGTACTGTCAATTCCTTTCATGAGATAATCCGGTAAAAACATGGCATTCTTTACAGATACTTTTTTATCAACCGGGCTGCCCAGTAAAATATCAATACCCAGTTTGCTCCAGGGCTTCCCCCCTTTATCTAAATATTCATGAAGCATGTTTCTAAAGGTGGTGCCTTCGGGCGTAATCTTACCTCTAACGTTGCTACCGTTTACGTTATTGAAGACCATATCCCTGATACGGGTAGTGCAGTTATCGTACAGGAAATCGTATTTGTAATAACGATTGCTGCCTTCTAAGTTTTTAATGAGGGCAGCGTATATTCTTTGTTTCTCTTCACAGGTGAGGTGCAGTATCTGTTCGTAGATGGTGCGTTTGTCTTCAATGTACTGTTCGGTAAAACTATTGTAAGGTTCAATAGATAAAAAATAATCGAGATGCCCCCGCATGAACTTGGTATAAAAGTCGGGATCGCTAAAGTCGAATGTACCGTAGTTGAAAACGATATCTGTATGCTTCACACTGTCAATTACTCGTATGGCCGAATGCCCGAAAGTGGCGTATAATTCATCTGCCGGGGCACAGGTTAGGATACTGATCTGTAAACCACAAGAATCAGCATGTTGTGCCTGGATGCTATGAAATGAAAATAATAAAGCGATTAGGAGTATGAAAACTTTTTTCATGAATGAATACATAATTGGTGCGAAAGTTCGGGAATGTTTTTGAATAAATTGTTGCCATGTAACCGGAACCCTGAACTGAGCGTAGCAAGCGGCGATGCCATGAAAAGCAAAAGGTGATCACCCAAGTAATCACCTTTTTATTCTTAACGATTTATTTGCTATTTACGACTATAGTTAGGCGCTTCTTTCGTAACATCCACATCATGTGCATGGCTTTCTTTCATACCCGCATTGGTGATCTTAACAAAAGTGGCATTTTGTAATTCTTTAATGTTCGTAGCGCCACAGTACCCCATACCGGCACGTAAGCCGCCCACATACTGGTACACCACTTCGCTGATAAAGCCTTTATAAGCCACACGACCTTCAATACCTTCAGGAACGAATTTTTTAATATCATCTTCCACGTCCTGGAAGTAGCGGTCGCTGCTGCCCTGGCTCATAGCGCCGAGGCTGCCCATGCCGCGGTATTCTTTGAACTTACGGCCTTCGTAGATAATGGTTTCACCCGGGCTTTCTTCAGTACCTGCAAAAACACTACCCATCATCACCATGTTGGCACCGGCTGCTAAAGCTTTTACCATATCGCCTGTATAACGGATACCGCCATCGGCAATAACGGGGATGCCTTTGCGATGCAACGCCTGGCTGGCTTCCATGATGGCTGTTAATTGCGGAACGCCGGCTCCGGCCACGATACGGGTAGTACAAATAGAGCCCGGACCAATACCTACTTTTACACAATTGGCACCAGCTTCTGCCAATGCCAAAGCACCGGCGGCCGTACCTACGTTACCTGCTATGATCTGTAAGTTCTTAAAGTTCTTTCTTAATGTTTTTAACGCTTCTATCACGCCTTTACTGTGGCCGTGGGCACTATCAAGTGTTACCACATCTACGCCTACGTGTTGTAAGGCAGCGGCCCTGTCGAGCAGGTCTTTGGTAATGCCTAAAGCGGCGCCCACCAATAATCTACCCAAGCCATCTTTAACAGCGTTGGGATAGTTGCGTAACTGTAAAATATCGCGGTAGGTGATAAGGCCTATTAGTTTGCCCTGTTTGTTTACAACAGGCAGTTTTTCGATCTTGTATTTGCGGAGAATGGTTTCTGCTTTTTTCAGATCGGTTCCTTCAGGTGCTGTGATGAGGTTTTCTTTGGTCATCACTTCACTCACTTTCTTTTTCTTATTCTCACTTTCAAAACGAAGGTCGCGGTTGGTAAGAATGCCCACCAGCATTTGTGCTTCATTCACAATGGGAATACCACCTATTTTATTGTCTTTCATTAACCGTAGCGCATCGCCAACGGTAGAATCTACATTTAGCGTAATGGGATCAATGATCATACCGCTCTCACTGCGTTTTACACGGCGCACCTGGTCGGCCTGGCGTTCGATGCTCATGTTTTTGTGAAGGATGCCTAATCCGCCTTCGCGGGCCAGTGCAATGGCCAGGTTGGCTTCTGTAACGGTATCCATAGCTGCAGACAGCATGGGAATATTGAGAACTATGTCTTTAGTAAGATGAGAACGGATATCTACTTCTCTTGGTAACACCTGGCTATACGCCGGAACCAGTAATACATCATCGAATGTTAAGCCATCGATGAAATTTCTTTTGATCGTCTTAGTGCGTGGGGATTTTGTTGTTGCCATGTGCAAAGATAAATGGCAGAATCATTGCACGCAAATTTGAGTTGAAAAGATGCGTTAAAAGCAAACGATCATCTTATAAAAGCTTGTATTGTTTGCCGGGTAAAGAGGTAATGATATTTTGTAATTCAAGGTTGAGTATGGCTGCGGCCACAGCGCTGCTGCTGAGGCCACTTTGTAAATACAGTTCATCTACATGCATGGTTTCTTTTTGCCCAAGAATACCTACTACGGTTTTCTCTTCTTCTGATAATTCAACGAATAATGCTTTTTGAACCGAAGGTTTGCTTTTTTGTGCTGAGGCCCAGCCTAATTCCTGTAAAAGCTGGGTAGGAGAGGTATAGATGATGGCCTTATTCTGTTGGATCAGTTTTAAGCAGCCCTGGCTTTTGCTGTCTGTTGTTCTGCCAGGCACGGCAAAAAGATCACGGTTGTAGTTATAGGCTAATTCTGCGGTAATCATGCTACCTCCTTTTACAGCCGTTTCAACAACGATGGTGGCATCGCTCATACCTGCCACTATCCGGTTTCTCCTGGGAAAATTATGTTTATCTGCTTTAATGGTATGGCGAAATTCCGTTAGCAACCCGCCCTGCAATAACATTTCTTTTGCCAGTGATTTATGCTGTGATGGATAGATAGAGTGCAGGCCATGTGCCAATACGCCGATGGTAGGCAAGTGTTGTTGCAATGAGGCTTTATGAGCAATGGCATCTATGCCGAAGGCGAGCCCGCTTACGATCAGTACCTGGTGTTCTGCCAATGCCTCGGCAAGTTGTTCTGTGATTTGTTTTCCATACTCTGTATTGTTCCTTGTACCGATGATGCTGATGATCTTTGACTGGTTAAGATTAGCGTTGCCGCGATAATACACTATTGTTGGCGGGTCGTAGCAGTTGAGTAACCGTTGCGGGTAGGCTTCCTCTTTCAAACTCAATATTTGGATATGATGTTTTTCGCAGAAATTCATTTCTGCTTCAGCCGTGGCAAAATCTTCAAATGCTTTGATCTCACTTGCTTTGATTTCACCAATGCCTTCTACGGCTGCCAGTTCTTTTCTCTTTGCCCTGAACACCTGTTCCGCGTTTTCAAAGTGCTGTAATAAAATCTTAGCCTGTACGGGACCGATTCCATTCACCAGGGTTAATGCAATATTGTACATCATATACCATCTTCTTGTTCATTGAAGATAATACATTTGATGATTATTTTGTATTCATGTAAATGATTATAAACCGGTAATAATGCATTCCGTTCTCCTGTTGAGGGCCCTTCCTTCGGGAGTGTTATTGTCTGCAACGGGTTTTGAGGCGCCGAAGCCTTTGTATGCCAGTCTTGTTTTAGCAATGCCTTTACTAACCAGGTAGTTGGCTACCGATTTTGCCCTTTCATTGGAAAGGGTAATGTTATTGGCCTCTATACCTGTGTTATCGGTATGCCCATTGATCTGGATGGTGAGCGTAGGGTTTTCGGTAAGTATCTGCACCAGTTTGTTTAATTCTATTTCACTCACGGGTTCTAGTGCAGATGAGTTAGTGGCGAATTGTACATTTTTGAAAGTAAAGCCTGCATTGACTTCTAATGGCTGCAAAGCAATATCTTTTTGATAAGTGCTGTCGGCCTGTTTGGAACTTAAACTGTACACATCACTATATAACAGGTACCCTCTCCGGTTTACGGTGAAGGTGTAATCTTTTCCGGAAGGCAGCGGAACGAAGTATTTGCCCAGTTCATCGGCTGAGATTCGCATAAGCGGTTGCCGGTTACTATTGTCTACCAGTTCAATGGCACAAGGCAGGCCTTTATTGGTTTTGCTATCATACACACGGCCTTTAACATACAAGGTTTTATGCGGACGGATATCTTCTCTCAGGTCAAACTTGTACAGATCAAGTCCCCCGCGGCTATCGCTCCTGTCACTGGCAAAATACGCTGTTAATCCATTGGCTGATACTGCAAGGCTGCCTTCATTTTCAATGGTGTTTACGGGGTATCCGAGATTTTCAGGGATGCCCCAATTGCCCAGGCTGTCTTTTTTGGAAAGATAAAGATCTGTACCGCCATAGCCGGGTAAACCACTGGAAGTGAAGTACAGGGTTTGATTATCAGCATGAATGTAAGGCGCTCCTTCATCTCCGATGGTATTAATCACAGGCCCCATATTCACCGCTTTGCCCCATTTGCCATTGGGCTGGCGGATACTCATATATAGGTCCTGCCCGCCATAACCGCCCGGCCTGCTGCTGCTGAAATACAGCACACGGTTATCAGGACTGAGTGAGGGTGAACTATCCCAGGAAGGAGAATTGATGTTCTCCCCCAGGTTTTGCGGTTCACTCCATCCCTGTGGTGTCCAGTAAGAGATATACAGGTCGAAGCTGCCATAGCCGTTTTCAAAATTGCCTGCAAAGATCATCCAATCGCCATCGGCAGAAACGGTAATAGCCCCTTTGGAAGGATAATTATTGATATCTCCATCCACAAGGGTTGCTTTAGAAAAACCATCTTTTAACAGTTTGCTTTGGATGAAATTCTCAGTGATACCTTCTCCACGTCTTGTAAAGACCAGCAGGCTATCGTCTATTGTTAGAGAGGGGTAATATTCTGACTTTTCCGTATTCACACTATCTCCCAAATTTACCGGCGTAAATACATAACCGTTATTGGGATGTTTAGCGGCATATGCCACAGCAAACGCATAACAGTGTTTCCTGTAATTGGCGCTTTTAATGCTCCGTTCACTAAGCCCATCTATCGAAAGAAAATCGTTGATGGCAGCCAGCGCTTCGGTAAATCTTCCCAGGCCTGCAAGGTTGATAGAGTAGGGCAATTTATACACACGGAAATAAGCACTGTCTTTTGCTTGTGCTTCTTCATACAGTTGCACAGCCTTGTTGTAGTTTTTAAGCTGGCCGTACACTCCTGCCAGTGAAAGAAACGCATCAATATAGTTCTTGTCTGTTTGAATGGCTTTCTCCAATAAAGGAATCGCTTCATTCACTTCATCATTCCCCAGTTTTTCAATGGCCTGGTTATATATTCTAACGGCCCTAGGATTTATGTTTTCAGGATGGTAGTTCTGTGTAAGAGCAGCTTGTGATAGCAGTACAGCAAATACGAGTGTGAATAGTTTCATGTATGCAAAAGGATATGACTGACAAGTTCGTGAAAATGCGATTAAGCTGCCTGTTAAAAATCAGGGAACGTTGATGTATTTGTGGATCTGGATGCTCATTTCCCACCGGGGGTTTGCTTTGATGTAATCAATGATCAGAGGGGTAACGACCGCTCTCTTTTCCCATTCCGGTTGCAGGTATAGTTTACAGCCGGGAGATGTTTGTGCAGCATATTGTTCCGCCCAGTCGAAATCATGTTTATTGAAGATCACCACTTTCAGTTCATTGGCTTTGGAAACGATCTCGGGTAAAGGTGCTTTGAACTTTTTGGGAGACAGGCAGATCCAGTTCCAGTTCCCACTTAAAGGAGAAGACCCAGATGTTTCAATATTGGTTTCATAGCCGGCATGCTGAAAGGTAGCTGTTAAGGCATCCAGGTTATGCAATAAGGGTTCCCCGCCCGTGATCACGATAATGGGTTTTTGCTGTTGGCTGATCTTTTCCTTGTTTATTTCCTGTTCAGCCTGACTGAAAATTTCTTCTACTGTTTTAGTAGGATGCATACTCGCATCCCAGCTTTCTTTTACATCGCACCAAACGCAACCTACATCGCATCCACCCAGCCTTATAAAATAGGCCGCTCTTCCTTGGTGAAAGCCCTCACCCTGCAGGGTATAGAAACTTTCCATCACCGGTAAAGATATTGATGTTATTTCTCTTGATGATTGAAGAAGCATATGTTCGATTTGCGCAACCAATTATTGGTTTTGTAAATAAGCCTGTAGGGTATTTTTTAAGAGACCAGCAATCGTCATTAATCCTACACCGCCGGGAACGGGGGTGATATAAGATGCTTTAGGAGCTACTTCATCGAAAGCAACATCCCCTTTGATACGAAAGCCTTTTTTTGCGGTAGCATCTTCCACACGGGTAATGCCTACATCGATCACAATAGCACCTTCTTTTACCATATCCGCTTTTACAAATTCGGGGCGGCCCAGCGCTGCAACGATAATATCTGCCTGCAGGCAAATCTCTTTGAGGTTATGGGTATGAGAATGACAAATAGTAACTGTGCAGTTTCCATAAGCACTATTGCTACTCAATAAAATACTCATCGGTCTGCCTACGATATTACTTCTTCCGATCACCACTGCATGTTTGCCTTTGGTAGAAATTTTGTAATACTCCAGCATCAGCATGATGCCATACGGCGTGGCCGGGATGAAAGAAGGTAAACCTTGCATGAGTTTACCTGCATTCACGGGGTGAAAACCATCCACATCTTTTTCAGCGATGATTGCTTCAATTACTTTTTGTTCGTTGATCTGCTTGGGCAGTGGAAGTTGTACCAGGATGCCATCGATAGACGGATCGTTATTCAGCTCAGCAATTTTATCCAGCAGAACAGATTCGTGAATGTTTTCCTCGAAACGGATCAGGGATGACTGAAACCCGATCTCTGAGCAGTTTTTTACTTTACTAGCCACATAGGTTTCGCTGGCACCATTGTTTCCTACTAAAATAGCCGCCAGGTGGGGCGCCCTTTTTCCCTGGTTAACCAGGTTGGCTACATCCTGCTTCAAGCTGTCTCTTACCGATTGAGAGGCGATTTTTCCGTCTAAAAGTATCATGGCGCAAAGGTAAAGGGTTATTGGTAAGGGGGCAAACTAGTTATAATTGGTAGGTGATGAGCGTGATGAATGGAGAATTCTTTGGGTAATGGTCTTTGAGTTTTGGTGAAGAAAATTATCATATTTGGGAATTGAATGTTTACGGAAGTGCGGGCTTTAGTTTAAAATATTGAGCTTTAATGCGTTGTGAGTATCCTACTTTTTTTATAGGATACTTAAGTATTGATAATCAACGCTTTGTTATTTTCATGAACTCTATACGGCTTATGTAGGGCGTATGTAGGGAGTAAGAAGGAAGGGAGGGCGAACCAGGATTTTCGGATTCCGAATTTGTGGATTAGGAAGTTTTTTGACGATGAACGGGGAATTGGCTATAATTCTCCTCTATTTTTTGGCTTTCACTGTAGCCTATAATTCCAAGCCAACCCCTTCATTACTACAGGTTTCTGTGTAGTAATTCCGTTACATTGTTCGGATCAGGATTTTAAAAGGCTTGTTCCGCCTGTCTTTCAGCATTTTTGTTCGATACTTTTCCGAACATTGTTCGGATCGTCTTCGGATCGATCCGAACACGATCCGAAGAAGGGTCGAAGCAATATCGAACAAAAGGCCTTGTCTTGTACTGAAATTACTTTACAGGTATACGGTTATTCCTGAATAGGCTTTACACTGTTTGGTAAGAAATCGGCAGTAAAATAGCGGATCTGGATTTCAGAGGTTATTCAGATGAGCAATTTAGAAAAAAAGCTAGTTGTTAGCATAGATGATACAGTTGGATAAGCTTCAAATTGCTTCGAATGGCAATGTATCAAAGGAAATCGGTATGTAAATGTTCTCAGGAAGAGGATTGAAAAATGAGTGAAAAAAATGGCTTCAAATTCAGTCCTGTAAAGCCTTTTATTGATTTTGTTGAAGATAGGTGCTTTAGTTTTAAGACAATTCTAATCTTATTTTAATCTATGATTGCAGCAATTATTTTCTCTAAGGTGTCATTTTTGTTTACAAAACCTTAACGTAATCGTTACACAAAAGTTAACAAGTTAAGTTTCAAAAAACAAAAATTTAAACACACATGAGAAAATTGCTTTCGCTATTTGCGGCAGTCTTATTGTTTGTTGCCAACTCCTTCGCACAAATCAGAGTAATTAAAGGGAAGGTTACAGATGCTACCGGTAGCCCGGTACCATATGTAAGTGTTTCTGTAAAGGGAACAAAAACCGCTGTGGCAGCAGACGAAAATGGAAACTTTACGATCAAAGCCAAAACCGGGGATATGCTGAATATTTCTGCGGTTGGCGTACAATCACAACAATTTAAAGTAACTGAGGGATCCGATTTTAACATCAGTGTTAAGAGGATGGATGCTAATTTATCTGAGGTAGTGGTAACCACCGCCTTGGGTGTAAAAAGGCAGGCACGGGAATTAGGATATGCAACAGAAAAAGTTAATTCGCAAGAATTAACTGAAGCTAAAAACCCCAATATTGCATCATCTCTTGCAGCCAAAGTATCAGGTTTACGAATTAATCTTGTTAATAACAGTGTTAAGCCAGACACCCGTATTGTATTAAGGGGTAACCGCTCCTTTTTGGGTAATAACCAACCTTTGTTAGTTGTAGATGATGTTCAATTGGATGTATCCTATTTAGGTTCATTAAACCCAGATGATGTTGATAACGTGACTGTGCTTAAGGGAGCTTCAGCATCAGCTTTATACGGTTCTGCAGCCTCCAATGGCGTAATTATTATTACTACTAAACGCGGTGCAAAAGGTAAACCTAAGGTTACTGTTAGCAGTACCCTGAATGTAGAATCAGTTGCTTACATGCCCGATTTCCAAAATGAATTTGGCCAGTATGGTGGAGAAAACGATCCTAATGCTTATCCAGGTATCGTAGCCTTACCAAGTAATCCTTATATATACTATGTTCCTTATGAAAACCAAAGTTATGGCCCTCGCTTTAATGGGCAGAGAGTTCCATTGGGTGCACCAATAAGGATTTACAGACCAGATGGTTCTTTCTACATCCAGCAGGATTCAATTAATTATTCTGCTCTTCCTGATGCCAAAAGAAAATTCTTTAACCATGGACTTTCAGCTATTAATAACGTTTCTTATTCTGCAGGGGATGCAAAAAGTTCTTTCTTTATGTCATTCCAGGATGTAAACACTACTGGTATCGTTCCTAATGACCAAAGCAGAAGGAATACCATTCGTATCAATGGTGCTCGAGAAAGTGGAATCTTCAGAGCTGAATATAACTTAGGATATAGCTTAACACATACCAATACTACTCCTGGTTCCGGTGTTCCTTTTACCTGGGGTACAACTCCTTATGTTGGAGGATATGGTGCCGGAACCGGTGGTTCTTATTTTCAGAACAGGCCGTTGTACTGGACTATTATCAACACGCCCCCTGATATTGATTTAAGGCGTTATCGCAATTGGAGAACCGATCCATTTGCTTCGCCTGATGGATACTTTAATGCCTATTATGGTAACCCATGGTGGCAGATTGATCAAACCAGGCTGGATGAGAGAAGTAATAACCTGATTGGTAATTTGAGTCTTTCATTGAAACCATTTGAGTGGTTAAACCTTACTTATAAAGCCGGTATTGCCCGTAATGACTACAGCAATAAATATACACAGGCAGGATATACTTTTGCACCATGGGCCATTGCTGATACCTTAGGATCTGGTAATATACCTTCAGGTGTTAAAAAGCTTTCTCCTTCAGAGGGTGATGCGATCAGTTATAACCAACGCTTAACCAGTGAATTCCTTGCCAGTGCTCATAAGACTTTTGGAAATTTTGATTTCAGGTTAATAGGCGGTACTCAATTGATAGATAATACAATGCGCTTGTTCAGTGGCTCTGCCAATGCATTGGTAATCCCTGATTTTTACAATATCAGTAACCGTGTGGGTAATCCTACTGTTTCTGAATATAAGGAAGAAACAAGGGTATTAGGTGTATTTGGTGACCTGACCGTAGGCTATAAAAACTTCGCATTTATCCACGGTTCATTGAGAAACGACTGGAACTCACTTTTATCTGCGTCTAACAGATCCTATTTATATCCTGCGGTTGATGGATCATTAGTATTTACAGATGCTATCAAGGCGCTCAAGAATAACAATGTATTGAACTTTGGTAAAGTGCATGTTGCTTACAGCCAAACAGCCCAGGTTAGTATCGGTGCTTATGCTTTGCAGAATACCTTTAATTCAGGCTCTGGATTTCCTTTTGGAAGCGTGGCAGGTTACACTGTGAATGGCGCTTATGCTAACCCAAATATTAAACCCGAGATCAGTAATAATACTGAAGCTGGTTTTGAGTTAGGATTTTTTAAGAGTAAGGTTAACTTAACCGCTACCTACTATAATACTTTGACAAAGAATCAAACTATTCCTATTGGAATTTCATCTACAACAGGTTACACAACAGCCTATGTTAACTCTGGACAAATGAGAAACCAAGGTATAGAGTTGGATTTAAAATTCGCTCCTATTCTTCAAACTAAGAGTGGTTTCCGTTGGAACGTTGGTGCTAATTTTTCTTATAATAAAAATACTGTTGTTGATGCAGGTTCTCAATATGGCTTAAGCCAAGTTACTATTGGTAATCCATTTGCTAATAGTAACGCAGTACCTGTTGCCTCTGTAGCTCAGGTAGGATTGCCATATGGTCAAATACAAACCAATGACTGGTTAAGGGATCCTCAAGGCAGAATTATTGTAGATCCGAATACTGGTTATCCAAGTCTGGATCCAAAATTAAAATTATTTGGAACTGCAAACGCTCCAACTGCAGTGGGTATCAATACAACCTTAAGCTATAAAGGGTTTACTTTGTATGCTAATGTTGATGGCAGATTTGGTGGTGTGATAATGAATGGTTTGGGCCCCAGTCTAGATTTCACCGGAGTATCAGCTTATTCAGCAAGTTTCGGACGTCAACCATTTGTAATTCCTAACTCAAGTGTACTGGTTGGTGGAAAATATGTTCCCAATACCAATGTTGTTACACAGGATGGAAACAATCTGTTTTGGGCAAACGTATGGAATACAGCTGGTAGCAACTATGTAAGCAGCGCTGATTTCTGGAAATTACGTGAGATTTCATTAACATATAACTTCCCTAAGAAATTATTAGAATCTTTAAAAGTGGTTAATGATTTGAGTTTATCTGTAGTAGGAAGAAACCTATTGGTATTCAGGGCTAAAGGAAATGTTTGGTCTGATCCCGAATTTGCTAATACTAGTGGTAACGCTGTTGGTAATACAGATATCAATCAATTGCCTCCTACTAAGTTTTATGGTTTTAACTTAACTGTTACCTTCTAATATTTCAAACGAAATCTTTAAATTCTAAATAGAATTACATGAAAAATTATAGTTTCAAAATATTAATCCCGGTAATAGTCTTGTTTTTAGTAAGTACCGGGTGTTCCAAAAGCTACCTGGATATTAACCAGAATCCCAATGCAGCCACCAATACAACTCCTGAGTTGGTATTGCCCAATGCATTAACCACAACTGCATCCTACCAGATTACAGGCTTTACATTCGTTAATGAATGGTTAGCTTACTGGTGCCCGAGCGGTAGTTATGCCATCAGTGCTACTGACCTTGCATCCTATAAGCAAACTACTACTTTTGGTAATGGCTTGTGGGGTAATTTATATCATAACCTTGAAGATTATGACTATATAGAGCAAACTGCAAAAACACAAAACAAGAGCTTTTACCAGGCGGCGGCCAAAACAATGAAGGCCTATGTGTTTGAGCAATTGGTAGATATGTTTAATAATGTACCTTATAGCCAGGCTTTTAAGGGTACCAACATTATTCAGCCCAAATATGACTCAGCCCAGGCTATCTACAGAAGTATCTCAAGTAATTTAGATACTGCGGTTAGCTTGTTTAGCAGGGCAGATGCTGTAGCTGCGGCCAATAGTGATGTTTTATTTAATGGTTCTAATGGCAGTTGGATACAGTTTGCCAATACCTTGAAACTCCGCATTCTTATGAGACAATCCCAGATGTCTGGATCTTCTTCATACATCTCAGGAGAAATTGCAAAAATTACAGCGAATAATGGTGGGTTTTTAACTTCAGATGCGGGTGTTAATCCAGGTTATGCTAACAATACCGGCCAGCTGAATCCTTTCTGGGCATTAAATTATAATACTTCAGGTACCTATATCAATGATTTCTGGAGAGCTAATCAGTTTCCGATTACTTTCTGTCAGAATCACAACGACCCCAGGTATATGTATTTATATGCTCCCACTGCATCAGGTGGTATTTACCAGGGTAATGTAATTGGCTCTGCTACCAATCATGCCGCTAACAGTGCTTCTACATTTGGTCCCGGTGTTTTAAAATCAGTAAGTCAGCCGGCTATATTGATCAGTGCTGCCGAAAGTTATTTCTTGCAGGCGGAGGCTGTTATCAGGGGATGGATCAGTGGCAATGCAGTTAACTTGTTTAACCAGGGTGTACAGGCTTCCTTTACTTACTTGGGTGCCGGAGATGCTACTGCCTATACAAGCCAGTCTGACAAAAATACCAATTTGGCTTTTTGTACAACTTTCAACGAGCAATTGGCTTGTATTATCAGGCAGAAATGGATGGCCAATAATACAGTAACACCTTTCGAAGCCTGGGCAGATTATAGAAGATTAGGATTACCTGCCGATATACCGTTATCTGTTTCACCTTATGTAGACGTATTGGCTATTCCTTACCGTATTTTATATCCCTCCAGTGAATACCAAACCAATGCGGATAACGTGAATGCACAGGGAACGATTAATCATCATACCTCTAAAATATTTTGGATGCCTTAGAAAATGATTGATGATCGTTTATAATCTAATTAAAAATACAAATATGAAAATATATTCAAAATACAACAGTAGACTTTCAGTGATCGTTTTGGTACTGGCTGTGTTTTCTATGAGTTCCTGTATAAAAAATATGGAGCCATTGGAAACGGATTTTTCCGGCTTACAAAAGACAGCTTCCATACCAGAAGGTGGATTTGCAAATTTTGCTAATACATCTTTAAGTTTACCACCAACAGATGATACTGATACTTTAGTTTTTCATGTTAACTATGCTTCAAAGACAGCTGCAACCTCTGATGTTACCTTTACTTTAGCTGTAGATAACAATGCCTTAAGTAGTTACAATTCGGGAAGTGCAGTGCAATATGAAAAATTTCCAGATAGCATTTATTCATTTACACAGACGACAGTAACTGTTTCTGCTGGCAATAATTATGCTACTGTAAAATTGGTAGTACATCCTTCAAAAGTAGATCCTACAAGGAATTATATGTTGCCGATCAGTATTGTTAAGGTTAGTGATGGTACGTCTGTAAGTGGAAATTTTGCAACAATTTATTATCACTTTATTGGGAATCCTTTAGCAGGAATTTATAATTGGGATTTTACCAGATGGAATACGCCTTCTAATACTGGTACCCCAAGTGGTTTATCATTTGTAGGTTATTCAACGATTCTTTCAGCAACATCTCCTACTTCTTTAGAGGTTGCCAGTGGGTATTTCACCAAACCCAGATATGAGATATCATTTACAAACAATGCCGGTGTAATAAGTAACTTTCAAGTTTCTTTGAATAACGCTGACATACAGACAATGGCTGCAAACGGCGTGACTGTAACCAATGGACCAAATATTTTATTGGCAGATCCAATTGCTAAAATATTTACTTTCCAGTATACAACTAATGCCAGGTATATCATTGATTCCTATTATAAATAACTTATAATAAGTTTATAGTAACAATTTGCAGGGAAGCCACCTCGTCATTGAAAATGTGAGGTGGCTTTTTATTAATAAACGTAAAATCAATTGGATTAATAGTTTGTGTATCAACAATAGCAGAATAAATGTATTATAAAAATATTTAGTTGATATACTTGATTAGCCCCAACATAAACTGTTCATCAATTTCTAAATTGTCATTCTGGTTGAAATATTCCCAAGCCTTTGCTTTGATTTTTTTGTCTGATATTGCTTTTAGGATATTTGTTTTGTTTAGTTTGAAAGGGTTAGAAAAGCGATTATTTTCTAGAAAATAATAAAGGGGCTTATCTATAAATGCGTCATTCATCATACCTGCTTTTACGAGTTCCATATTTTCTGGATCGTATTTTTGAAACTCAGCGTTAACTTTTTTGAAAAGTGATATGGTTGTTAAAATCGAGTCTTGATCAGAATGCATTGCCATGAGTAGTTGTCCGGCTAATTCGGGCTGAAATACTCCAGCATTGATAAACCGGATTTTTTTAGTTACAGATAGTATAAAAAATTCTTTTAATTGCTGTTTGTCTGCAACGAATATATCTTCGGAACCTTCTTTTTTCATATAAACTTCCTGCTTCACCTTGTCGAACAGAAACAAAAGCTTGTTTTGAAGCGTATCGTTATGAAAGGTTACCAGCATCCCTTTACTCCATCCTTCTCCCAAAAACTGTGTACCCAGGATCTTTCCTGTACCAAAGGCTTGCATTCCCTCGAAGCCACTTTGCCGCTTACCTACTCCTGCCATTTCTTTAAATTCGGAAGCTAAACCTGATGAGGACATTTGAGTATAAGCCTGGTTGCAAAAGAAGACCAAGCCTAATAAAGAATATTTCATTTAACGACTTTTTTTAAAATTATCAAAATAAATATATGTGTCGTGTAAAATAGTTTGGACGGTAGTAGAAAATTATCCATATTGCTAAAAATGTAGTATTCATGCAAGATCAGCAACCCAACCAGTTAAATATTGAGATCAGCGAAGAAATAGCAGAAGGCGAATATGCCAACCTCGCTATTATTACCCATAGCCACGCAGAGTTTGTAGTAGATTTTGTAAATGTAATGCCCGGTACCCCCAAGAGTAAGGTAAAAAGCAGGATCATTCTAACACCTATGCATGCCAAGCGCTTTATGAAAGCAATGATCGAAAATATAGAGCGTTACGAAGCTGCCAACGGTACGATTAAAGACCTTGAACAAATTGAAATACCTATGAGTTTTGGCGGTCCTACGGCGCAGGCTTAAAGCAGTCCTTCATCCGCAAAGCTGTAATAGCCCTCATTACTGATGATTACGTGATCCAGTACTTTGATATCGAGATAGGAGGCGGCTTCTTTTATCTTATGTGTTAATAATTCATCCTGGCGGCTGGGTTTCAGGTTACCGCTTGGATGGTTATGTGACAGAATTAATGCAGTGGCTCTGTGTTCAAGGGCTTTGCGTAGGATAAGCCTGGGATCGGCCACTGTTCCGGTAATGCCTCCTTCACTAATTATTTCATGATGCAGGATCTTGTTGGCGTTGTTCAGGTACACTACCACAAATACTTCGTTTTGCCTGTATTGTAACTTGGCTTTAAGGTAACCTGCAACATCACTGCTTCTTATCACTTTGGTTATCTTTTTTTCTGTCAGGTTTCTTCTGATGCCCAATTCAAGAGCTGCTGCAATGGTTACGGCTTTCGCAGGCCCCAGGCCTTTAATGTTCAGGGAAAGAAATTCTTTTACTGATAGATTACCTAACTTTTGTAAATCATTATCCACCGCCTGCAATAATTCTTTAGCCAGGTCAACAGCAGATTTTTCCCTGCTTCCGTTATTGATAAGTATGGCGAGTAATTCGGAATTACTAAGTGCATCAACACCTTTTTGGGTAAGCTTTTCCCGGGGCCTGTCGTCTTCGGCCCAGTTTTTAATTGAGTTTTTTTCCATGATTCTTTATTTAGCTTCATCATGGAGGTATATGCGAAAGGGATAATGTGTATTACAATATTAAAAATTAATTCCGTTCAGGTCACAATTTCTTAACCTTATATTTATCTTCGCCGCACATTTTTTACTCTTCTTATGAACCCATCAGTTAAAATATTTTCGGGTAATGGTTCCCAGAAATTAGCCGAAAAAATTGCACAGCGTTTTGGAGCCCCTTTAGGTAAAGTAAATATCCAGAAATTCAGTGATGGGGAATTTCAACCCATTTTCCTGGAAAGCATTCGTGGTGATTATGTTTTCCTGGTACAGAGTACTTATGCACCTACCGATAACCTGATGGAATTACTGTTAATGATCGATGCGGCCAAACGAGCCAGCGCCTACAAGATCATTGCTGTTATCCCTTATTACGGTTATGCCAGGCAAGACAGGAAAGATAAACCCCGTGTAGCCATCGGAAGTAAGCTGGTAGCCACTTTGCTGGAGGCGGCAGGGGCAGACCGCGTGATTACCATGGACCTGCATGCACCTCAAATACAAGGTTTCTTTGATATTCCCGTTGATCACCTGGATAGTTCGGCAATCTTTATCCCTTATATTGAACAATTAAAATTAGAAAACCTCACTTTCGCTGCGCCGGATGTAGGCAGTACAAACAGGGTGAGAGAAATAGCCAGTTTCTTTAATTCGGAAATGGTTATTTGCGATAAGCACCGGAAGCGTGCCAACGAAATAGCCAGTATGGTGGTGATCGGTGAAGTATCCGGAAGAGATATTGTGCTGATCGATGATATCTGCGATACCGGTGGTACCTTAGCTAAAGCAGCAGCGCTGCTGAAAGAGAAAGGAGCGAGGAGTGTAAGAGCTTTGTGTACGCATCCCGTGTTAAGTGGAAAAGCCCAGGAAAACATCGAGAACAGTGTATTGGAAGAACTGGTCATTTGCGATACCATCCCTTTACGTTTTGAGAGTAAAAAAATAAAAGTGGTATCGGTAGCAGATCTTTTTGCTATCGCTATCCGCAATGCTTATGAGAATAAAAGCATCACCAGTCTTTTTATTCATTCCCAGTTAAGAGGAAGGGATAAATAGAACATCAGGCATAGTTTGATATAATTGAATGCCTCATTCTTCGGTTAAAAGCCTTGAGAATGGGGTATTTTCACTTTGTGGAGTAAACACATTCCCCTACCTTTGCCGTCCAAAAAACAAAAAATAATGAAAACAATTACAATCGAAGGACAACTGAGGACCGAAATTGGCAAAAAAGCCACCCGCCAGTTACGCTCTCAGGAATTAGTGCCAGGTGTAATTTACGGGGGTGCTGCAGAGATTAACTTTTCTGCTCCTGCAAAGGCTTTCAAGCCTTTAGTGTACACTGCCGAGTTCCAGCTGGCTGAAGTGCAAGTAGAGGGCAAAACGTACAAATGTATCCTGAAAGACCTTCAGTTTGACAAAGTATCTGATGCCTTAATTCACGTAGACCTTTTAGAACTGGTAGATACTAAAAAAGTGATCGCTACCTTACCTATTAAATTCACAGGTACCTCTATCGGTGTTAAAGAAGGTGGTAAGTTAATTACCAAGATCAAATCATTGAAGGTGAAAACCCTTCCTAAATATTTAAGAGAGAATATAGAGGTTGATCTCACCAATCTTCAATTGAACGGTAATATACGCGTTGAAGATGTGAAAGCAGACAATATCGAGATCCTCAACTCTCCTCGTATTCCTATCGCTTCTGTTGTAATGACAAGGCAGTTAAAGCAGGAAGAAGCTGCTGCAACTCCTGCAAAAGCAAAGAAATAAGCTATCAACTTTTTCTGATACAAAAATCCTTCAGTTACCTGCTGAAGGATTTTTTTGTGCATACACCTGTACAGGTTCTATTTTTACAACATGAACAAGTTTTTGATCATCGGATTAGGCAATATCGGGTTAGAATATCATCATACCCGCCACAATATTGGTTTTGATGTAGTAGATGCTTTTGTACTAAAGCATGGCGGCCTGTTTAAAATGGACCGCCTTGCTTACGTTGCAGAAGTAAAGTGGAAAGGAAGAACATTTATTTGTATCAAACCCACCACTTATATGAACTTAAGTGGTAAGGCTTTTAAATATTGGATGGATAAAGAGAAGATCGCGTTAGAAAATACGCTAACTATTGTAGACGACCTGGCTTTGCCGGTTGCCAAATTACGCTTACGGGGATCGGGTAGCGATGGTGGTCATAATGGCTTGAGGGATATTCAACTCACCCTGGGTACAGATAAATATCCCAAGCTACGGTTTGGTATTGGCAATAATTTTCCAAAGGGTATGCAGGCTGAATTTGTATTGGGCAAGTGGTGGAAAGAAGAGGAGCCGATCGTTAGGCAGAAGATAGAGAAATGCGTGGAGGTGATTGAATCTTTTTCCACTATAGGGCTCGAAAAAACGATGAATACTGTAAATAATTCGTCATTTACACAATAAAATCCGCACATCATCAGTTATAGTAGCGAAAATATAATGTAAGTAATCTATTCCGACGGGTTTCAGGCTATTCTTAGCCTCTTTTAGTCGCAGGTTACTTAATTACTATTTAATGCTACAACTATGAAAATATTCTGCGTAGGGCGGAATTATGCAGACCATGCTAAAGAGCTGGGTAATGCTGTTCCAGAAGAGCCTGTAATATTCATGAAGCCCAAAAGTGCTTTATTACAGAGCCATACGCCTTTTTATTACCCGGAATTCTCCAATGAACTTCACTACGAGGCGGAGTTGGTGCTTTCTATTTCCAAGAACGGGAAATATATACAGGAGAAACATGCCTCTAAATATTACAATAAAATTACTGTAGGTATTGATTTTACGGCCAGGGATGTGCAGGCAGAGTTAAAGAAAAAAGGCCTGCCCTGGGAAAAGGCAAAAGCCTGGGATAATTCTGCTGTTATAGGCAAATGGTTCGACATCACACCTGATCTTCTTAAAAAACCTATTCTGTTCTCTCTTCAAAAGAACCAGCAAACTGTGCAGGAAGGGAACAGTACAGACATGATTTATTCATTCGATTATATCGTAGCACATATATCCAATTATTTTTCACTGAACATTGGCGATCTCGTTTTTACCGGAACACCGGCAGGCGTGGGAGAGTGTGTGGTAGGAGATTTATTGGAAGGATTTTTTGAGCAAACAAAAGTTTTTGAAATAGAGATTAAATAAGTAAAAGAACCAATACCGTTTCATGTTAAACAGGGATACATTATTGAGAGCATATCAGCTGATGGTTACGGCCAAAGCGATGTGTGACACTTACGAGGCAAACCGCCAGGTTTGTAAGTATGTGCACTCAACTTCCCGTGGGCATGAGGCCATACAAATAGCAACCGGTTTACAATTATTGTCGTGCGACTGGGTAAGCCCTTATTACAGAGACGATAGCACCCTGCTTGCGGTAGGGTTTCAGCCGTATGAGCTGATGCTGCAATTACTGGCCAAGAGAGATGATCCTTTTTCTGCCGGCCGTTCTTATTACTGCCATCCTAATAACCGTGTAGCGGATAAACCAGGCATCATTCATCAGAGCAGTGCAACGGGTATGCAGGCCATTCCTACCACAGGATTGGCACAGGGCATACAATACCTTGAGCAGCATAATCTTTCCATATTAAAAAGAGGGGATGGTGGTGAAAACCCGGTTGTGATATGTTCTATGGGAGATGGTAGCGTAACGGAAGGCGAGGTGGCTGAAGCCTGGCAGTTTGCCGTGTTAAAACAATTGCCTATTATTTATCTTGTACAGGATAACCAATGGAGTATCAGTGCCAGTTCGAATGAGATACGTTCCATGAACGCTTATGAATACGCCGAAGGATTTAAAGGCCTGAAACGTATGCAGGTAGACGGCAGTGATTTTATGAGAAGTTATGAAGTGATGAGCCAGGCCATTGAGTATGCCAGGAGAGAAAGAAAGCCGGTATTGGTGCATGCCAAAGTACCTTTATTGGGCCATCATACCAGCGGGGTGAGAAGGGAATTTTACAGGAGCCGCGAAGACCTGCTGAAGCATGGTTTGTATGATCCTATCCCGAAATTAAGGCTCATTTTAACCGGTGTAGGTTTTAACGAACATGAAATTAATGAAGCAGAAGCACAGGCACAGCGGGTGGTAAATGAGGCCTTCAATAAGGCAAGGGAGGCTGCAGAGCCTGATATTACCGAGGTGGAGGAACATGTGTTTGTACCTACGCCTGTGAAAGAAGAAAAAGGACAACGTGCTCCAAAATCGGGTGAGAAGGTGCTGATGGTGGATGCGGCACTGCATGCAGTGGAAGAATTGATGCAGGAACATCCCGAAGCTTTGTTATATGGACAGGATGTAGGCCAAAGGCTGGGAGGTGTTTTCAGGGAAGCCGCTACCCTGGCTGAAAAATTTGGTGATAACCGTGTTTTCAATACGGCCATACAGGAGGCTTATATTGTGGGCTCAACAGTAGGTATGTCGGCTTTAGGATTAAAACCGATCGTTGAAGTACAGTTTGCAGATTACCTGTACCCTGCGTTTAACCAATTGGTTACTGAAATATCCAAATCGAGTTACCTGAGTAATGGTAAATTTCCGGTGCAAATGGTATTGCGTGTACCTGTGGGTGCTTATGGTGGCGGAGGCCCTTATCACAGCGGTAGCATTGAGAGTACGTTATTAACGATAAAAGGAATTAAAATCGTTTATCCTTCGAATGCAGCAGATATGAAGGGGTTGATGAAGGCTGCGTTCCATGATCCTAACCCTGTGGTGATGCTCGAACATAAAGGATTGTACTGGAGCAAAGTAGCCGGAACGGAAGAGGCAAAAACCATTGAGCCTGCCAGGGATTATATCCTGCCTCTTGGAAAAGCCGGTGTGGCCATGCAGCCTGATCCTGCTAAGGTAAAAAGAGGAGAAACGGTTTGTATCATCACCTATGGAATGGGAGTACACTGGGCGAAAAATGCAGCAGCAAAATTTCCCGGTCAGGTAGAGGTGATAGACCTGCGAACCTTATATCCGCTGGATGAGAATATGATTTTTGAATCAGTGATCAAGCATGGTAAGGTGATTGTGTTAAGCGAGGAACAACAAAACAATTCTTTTGCAGAAGCATTATCCTTAAGAATTTCCAACCATTGTTATCATTTCTTAGATGCCAAAGTAGAGGTGGTAGGAGCTTTGAATTTGCCTGCAGTACCTATTAATATGGGATTGGAAGCAGCTATGTTGCCTACGGTAGAAAAAGTTCAGAATAGAATCGCAAAACTTTTAGCCTATTAGTATTGTAAAATCATTCAATCACCTATATTTGCACCCCAATTGGCGGGGTAGCTCAGGTGGTTAGAGCGTTGGATTCATAACCCAAAGGTCTCGGGTTCAACTCCCGATCCCGCTACAGAAATTTTGAAGGATTCATGTTACATGTGAATCCTTTTTTATTTTACTTATGGCTATTTAATTTCTTCCTGATCCTATAGACAAAATAGGTGTTAATTAAATCATTAGATTTTTCATTTTTCCTAGCATATTTACAAACCTAAATTTACTATCACTTTCCTTCTAGATTTAAGGAGTTTAATACTACTGTTTTTATCTTTCTTAACTACACGAAACAATAAGTCTTTATCCTTACAGGAATCTTTTATGATGAATTAATAGCCCCCCCTTTTTGATTCACATATACCTCGTCTTTACGCAGTAACTCGATATATTCATGTTTTAAAATTTATTAAGTCAATGTTTTTAGTAGTAAGTAAGCGGCATCGCATATAAATTAGAAGGGAGAAACTCAGGTGTTAATTTTTTATATTAAACAAGCAAATAGAAATAAATGAAAAGTAAGGTTATCAGCTATCTTTTTTCGATATGTTTCGTACTATGGGTTTACAATGCCATAGCACAAAAGAAGATTGGTCATGAAACGGAGGAACAAAAGAATAAGCGAATGGAATGGTGGAAGCAAGACCGTTTTGGGATGTTTATTCATTGGGGCTTGTATGCCTTGCCTGCAAGGCATGAATGGGTGAAGAGTAATGAACGATTAACAAATGAAGAATATCAAAAATATTTTGATTTATTCAATCCTGATTTGTTCGATCCTAAGAAGTGGGCAAAGGAAGCAAAAGCAGCGGGGATGAAATATGCTGTGCTTACCACCAAACATCACGAAGGTTTTTGTTTATTTGATAGTAAGTACACCAATTATAAGGCTACGAATACTGCTGCCGGAAGGGATTTGGTAAAGGAATTTGTGGATGCTTTCAGGGCAGAAGGTATAAAGGTTGGATTTTATTATTCTTTGCTGGATTGGCACCATCCTGATTATACAGTTGATTATTATCATCCGCTACGGCCTTCCAATGATGCCGATACCGCTGCCTTCAACCGCCTGAATGCAAACAGGCACATGGCTGTGTACCGGGACTATATTTATCATCAAATCACTGAGCTGCTTACTAAATATGGTAAGATCGATGTTCTTTGGCTGGACTTTTCGTTTCCAAATAAGGGAGGTCATGGTCATGGAAAAGACAAAAATGATTGGGGTTCTGTTTCTTTGCTGAAACAAATAAGAAAGCTTCAGCCCTCTATTATTGTTAACAATCGCCTCGATCTTAATGAATATGAAGATGGTGGTGATTTTGCTACGCCGGAGCAGGTAAAAACTTCGGCATTGGCTAAGTTCAAAGGAAAGACATGGGAGACTTGCCAAACTTTTTCGGGATCCTGGGGCTATTACAGGGATGAGCATACCTGGAAAACAAACAGACAATTATTGGATTTGCTGATTACCTCGGTTAGTAATGGAGGTAATCTTATTTTAAATGTTGGTCCAACTGCAAGGGGAGAATTTGACTATCGGGCTAATAAGGCATTGGATAGCATTGGCTATTGGATGCACGCCAACAGTAAAGCTATATATGGTTGCACGTTTGCCCCGGATGGCTTCAAGGCTCCGGATAGTACGAAGCTTACGTATAATGCCACTACTAAACGATTATACCTTCATTTATATGACTATCCTTCGGATGGCTTGCTGAAACTACCCGGTTATAAAAACAAAATCAAGTATGCTCAATTCCTTCATGATAATTCTGAATTAAAGTATGTGGAAGACGGTAATGATATTATCCTGAAATTACCTGTTCAAAAACCTTTGTATGAGATACCTGTTGTTGAGTTGGTTTTATAAATAATATTTTTTCCCGGTATATGATCAATCAATTCATAAGAACCGGATGTTAAGGTTGATCACAGGATTTAATTAATAAAAACCATACGCTTCATTTGTACATCTTTCATCGTAAGCTAATTTAAAAATGAAAAAAAATAATGGCTCCTGCTGTCTTCATATAATCTTAGGGAAGATAATACCTTTTATGATCAGCTTTTTCATTTTTTCCTCCTTTAATCGATCCCTCGCTTTACAGGTTACAGGGTTAAACTGCAACTATGAAAGCCGGCCTTATTGTGTTGATGATCTACATCCACTATTAAGCTGGCAGTTAACATCTGAATCTTCCGGAACCCGGCAAATTGCTTATCGCATCTTAGTGGCATCTTCTCCAAAGCTGTTGGCCAATAACATGGGTGATCTATGGGATAGCAAAAAAGTAAGCAGTGAACAAAGTTTATACATAAGCTACAAGGGTAAAGAACTTCAATCTGATAAAACTTATTATTGGAAAGTGCAGGTATGGGATCATAGTGGGGACAGTGCCTGGAGTGAAGTTGCATCCTGGCATATGGGGCTTTTACATACCTCAGATTGGAAAGCAAAATGGATATCCGCTTCCCGTTGGTTTACCCCTGTTCAGTTCAGGCCTAAAGGATTACAACTTGGAGACAAAGGCGGCTGGGCTGATATTGACCTCGGCGAAAAAATAATGATAGACCATATTAACCTGGTGGCGCATGATACAATTTCTTTCCCGCAAAGATTTAGAATCATCGCTTCTGATACCTTTAACTTCATTTCAAGCAAAGTATTGGTTGATTTTAGCAACGAAGATTTTCATCTTCAAGGAAAAAAGTCTGTACAATTTAGTTTTGCTTCTGTCAGTCATCGATTCCTCAGGCTGCAAATACTACCTTCTTCCAACAGAAAAGAAACGATTGTTCGTCAAATGGAAGTGTATTCCAATGGCAGGAATGTGGCACTCATGAAGTTTACAAGAGAATACAATACGGCATGGGATCATGGGCATGCTCCCTTTTTAGTTGATGGCATGCCTTCGGAAAATGAAGGCGATACATGCCCGGCAGATGCTTGTCCGAGTCCTGCTGCCCCGGAGTTTAGGAAAACATTTACGCTTTCAAAAAAGATTAAGACTGCCACCGTTTATTATGCTGCACTTGGCATGACAGATGTTACGATCAACGGTAAGAAAGTAACTGATGAGCTACTCACACCTCCATTTACAGACTATAGCAAAAGGATCATGTATACAGCATATGATGTAACCGATCTGTTAACCTCAGGCGATAATACAATCGGCGTAATTCTTGGAAATGGTTTCTTTACTCCTCCTTCATTGGGTTTTGGGCAACGGCATAATGGGAATGGCCCCCCACGCTTTCTTCTCCAAATTCAAATTACTTATACTGATGGTAAAAAGGAATGGATAGGTTCAGACAGAACATGGAAGTGGAGTACCAGTGAAATTACTTTTAATGACGTTTGGGCCGGCTATACAGAAGACAGGAATTTGGCCAAGCAAGGATGGGATCAACCTTACTTTGATGATCATAATTGGCAGATGGCAGCTGAAATGAAATCGTTACCCGGTAAATTGGTAGCCCGAAAAGGGACACCCAATAAGATCAATGGTATCATATATCCCATATCTGTACAGAACAATCATGCTTATTTTTCAACTGTATCGGTAGGATGGCCCCAACTAAAGTTAATAGGTAAGAAAGGGCAGCATATTACCATTTCAGGAAGTGGGCCGGGATATAAAAGTGCTAAACTGAATTTTATCCTGGCAGAGGATGGGCCGATTGTATTGTCTCCCCGTTTTATTATTCAGCCTGGCCCCATTGATTTGCAAATTGATGGATTAGATCAGCCTCTTGCGCTAAAGAATATTTGTATTCAATATGTAAATGCTAACCTAACACAAACAGGAGACTTTACTTGCTCCAATCCATATTTGGATTCTTTATTTCATATTACGATGCATACGCATCGCAATTATATGTACGATTTTCCTGCGGATCCTAACAGGGAGAAACAGGGTTGGACGCAGGACGTTCAGAATATGTTCAATACAGCAGCTTATTTTACGGATGTTCGTTCTATTTATGCACGTTGGTGGGATGATATGGCCGATGCGCAGGACCAGCAGGGTTACCTTGGATCTGTTGTACCCATGGTAAACCGTCAGGTGTATGACTGGAATTCACCCTGGTGGAGTGGGATGATCATCTTTCTTCCCTGGGAACATTATTTGTACTATGGCAATATTACCATGCTCAGCAAGAGCTACGAAGCCATGAAAAACTATGTTGGTCTTTTAGGAAGAATCGCTGCCACCGGTGAAGGGCAGACCTGGAACGCTTATCCTTATTATACGCAAAACCTGGATACGGCTGCTGCCAGGAAAAAAATGATTATCTGGAATGGCGCGGGGGATTGGAATAATCCTTATACACGAACCCAACATGCTGTTCCAACCCCTATCAATACCATGACTGCTTGGTTTTATTATGCCAACATCGTTGGTAAAACTGCTTCTTTACTTGGAGAAAAGTCAGATGCAGTGAAATATGCTGCTCTTGCAGAAGATATACGTAAACGATTCAACGAAAGTTATTTTCATCCACAAACAGGATTGTATGGGGACAGTACTAATAATCAAACTGCCCAAGTGTTGCCACTGGCAACGGGAATGGTTCCAGAAGACAAAACAGATTTGACTTACCAACGCCTGGTAGATGCTATTCATCTAAGAGGTGATCATATCGGAACCGGATTTATCTCAACCAATTTTTTATTGCAAACACTTGCCAGCCATCGGGAAGCAGCACTTGCCAATAAAATAATTAACCAGCGAAATTACCCAAGCTGGGCAACACTTATAAAAAAGGGAGTGCTCCAGGAAGGCTGGTATGGCGGAGGTGCTCAAATGCCTTCTTGTGGAGGAGCAGTAGGAGCATGGCTGTTTCAGTCTGTTTTGGGTATAAGACCGGATACTGCACATCCGGGATTTAAAACATTTATCCTTGCCCCGCAACCTGATCCTGGTTCAAAACTGGTTTCTGCCAAAGGACATTATGATTGCCCCTATGGCAGGATCTGGGTTTCCTGGACACTTACTGAAAAAGAATTTGTCTTTGATGTTACTGTTCCTGCCAATACAACGGCTTTATTACAATTACCGTGGTTTGACCACGGAGAACTAACTGAATCGGGTTCGGCGGCTGCATCCAATAAATACGTTAGTCAGATCCAAATTAATAAGGATGTTTTAAGTTGTTGGGTACAGCCAGGGCAATATCATTTTAAAACCAGTGTCAAAAACTAATCATGCAATCTTCATAAACCCCCGCTTCCTGCATTTTCAATATTGTGCTTTTATGTAAGCGCTGTTGTTATATATAAAAGACGGAAATGTAAAATATCGCTCTTAGGAATGAAGTTTTATAGATCATTGGAGCGATTCAATTTTGCGTCTCGTAAAATAGTTGCCTTTTCGTGAATAAATTATTGTATTCCTTTCTATCGCAAAAATTCTTTACGAATCAATAGATGTGATGATCATTTCTTAGGCATCCCTGTATGCCCGAATTGATACATTCACTGCTTACTTAAACAGTGATCTTAATTGCATTGCTGCCAGTTTCAAGTGTGTGTGCGTTTATATCAAGCTGTTTTTTGAGCTGTTTGTACCCTTCTTTTGATCTATTCGTCCCCCCTCTACCATTATAATCATTGCTAATGTTGCTTTACGGAAATATAAAACAAAAATGAGTTGCCTGAGGTTGCTCACTCTTCCATTTCCATTGCCCATCAAGCATAAACCAAAACCAATGACGATTACTGCTAAGCAATTAAAAGAACAATTCATTTCCTTATTTAACCAGGAGCCAATCATTGTTACATCTCCGGGCCGTGTGAATATCATCGGTGAGCACACCGATTATAACGATGGTTTTGTATTGCCTGCTGCTATCGATAAGGCTGCATATATCGCAGTAAGTATAAGAAATGACCAGGAGATACATCTGGTTGCGCAAGACCTGAATGAATCATTTGAAGGTTCTGTTACAGATTTACATCCGGCTGCTGATGTTAGCTGGCCCAATTACATATTAGGATCTATTGCACAGTTTGCAAAACTGGGACTTGTTTCACAAGGATTTAATGCTATTCTAACGAGCGATGTACCCATGGGTGCAGGTTTATCTTCTTCCGCAGCCGTTGAATGTGCTACTGTATTTGCGCTGAATGAACTGCTGCATTCAAATTTAGATCGGCTTACTCTTGTAAAAATGGCACAGAAGGCCGAGCATGAATATGCCGGTGTAATGTGTGGTATTATGGATCAGTTTGCTTCTATGATGGGGAAAAAAGATCATGTCATCAAACTTGATTGTCGCTCACTCGAATATGAATATGTTCCTTTTAAACTGGAAGGCATAAAAGTATTGTTACTGAACACGAATGTGAAGCATTCTCTTGCTTCATCGGAATACAATACCCGTAGGAGTGAATGTAACCAGGCAGTTGAGTGGGTACAAGCGTTTCAACCTGCCGTTCATTCGCTGCGTGATGTAACTGAAGCCATGCTGGATGAATATGTTTTGCCGAAAAGTGCATTGATTGATATGCGTAGCCGCTTTGTAGTGCAGGAGATTGATCGCCTGGTAAACGGGTGTAAGGATTTACAGAACGGCGATATAAGATCATTAGGTAAGAAGATGTTTGCCACACATGAAGGGTTGAGCAACATGTATGCAGTGAGTTGTAAGGAGCTCGACTGGTTGGTATCGCATGTTAAAAATAACGATAATGTTATCGGGGCAAGAATGATGGGCGGAGGCTTTGGTGGCTGCACCATTAACCTGGTGAAAGAAGAAGCAATAACCTCATTGGTGGAAAGCATAAAAAATGAGTATGAGAAGGAAATGGGATTGCCTTTGTCTTATTATGTTGCTTCTATTGAAGAAGGTACTCAAATCATAAATGCATAATTATGTTTAGAATAGAAGAGCATTCGCATACAAGGTTTAATATTTTAACAGGTGAATGGTTACTGGTTTCTCCGCATCGCATGAAAAGGCCCTGGCAAGGTAAGGTGGAAGACCAGGCGGTAGGGCTGCGGCCTGCGTATGATGCCGGATGTTATCTCTGCCCTGGCAATAAAAGGGCGGATGGAAGTGTAAACCCGCAGTATACAGATTCATATGTTTTTACAAACGATTTCTCAGCACTCTTGTCTGATACACCCACAGGAGAGGTGAATGAGAAAGAACTGCTCATGGCCAAAAGTGAAAGTGGTATTTGCCGTGTGATCTGTTTCTCTCCCAGGCATGATCTAACGCTTCCTCAATTAACTGTTGAAGCCATAGAAAAAGTGATCGAGCTCTGGCAAAATGAGTTTACCTCATTGGCTGCAAATGAGTATATAAGGTATATACAGATATTCGAGAATAAAGGCGATATCATGGGATGCAGTAACCCGCATCCGCATGGACAAATATGGGCATCTTCATCTATTCCTCTCGAAGTATCCAAAGAAACGGTACAGCAGAAAAAGTATTATGAGCAACATGGCCAAAGCCTGCTGTCTGCATACCTCGCTATTGAATTAGAGAAAAAGGAAAGGATTGTATTGGAGAATGAAGATTTTGTAGCCCTGGTACCTTTTTGGGCGGTATGGCCTTATGAAACAATGATCATCAGTAAAAGACAGGTGCAGCATGTTACGCAGTTCAATGAAAAAGAAAAGCATTCTTTCGCTACGATCTTAAAGAAGCTAACAGCCAAATACGATAATCTTTTTCACATGTCTTTTCCCTATTCTGCGGGCATGCACCAGGCCCCGGTGAATGACGGGGAGCATCCTGAATGGCACTGGCACATGCATTTTTATCCTCCTTTGTTAAGGAGTGCTACCGTTAAAAAGTTTATGGTGGGCTATGAGATGCTGGCTAATCCGCAAAGAGACATCACGGCAGAAGTAGCTGCGGAGAAACTTCAATCGTTGAGTGATATTCATTTTACCGAACAAGAATAATATAAATGTTTCCACATAAAATATTGGTTACAGGGGGGCTTGGATTTATAGGCTCTCATACTGTAGTAGAATTGCAGCAGGCAGGGTATGAAGTGATTATTTTGGATGATCTTAGTAATTCGCAGTTATTCATACTTGACAGGATCAAAGCGATCACCGGTATCGCTCCTAAGTTTTACCAATTGAACATGCTGGAAGAAGATAAGCTGCACCAACTGTTTCTGCAAGAAGAAAATATTGCTGCTGTTATTCATTTTGCAGCACATAAGGCAGTAGGCGAATCTGTGGCTGAGCCTATCAAATATTTTCATAACAATCTCTATGCTTTAATTAACCTGCTCAGGTGTATGGAGCAATTCGGGGCCAATAATCTTGTTTTTTCTTCCTCTGCAACCGTGTATGGCGATCCCGATGAATTGCCTATACGGGAAACAACAGTGTTTAAGAAAGCCATGTCTGCGTATGGCAGCACGAAACAGATGGGAGAAGAGATTATAGAAAAAACGTGTGCTGCCAAGCCGATCAACGCTATTGCGTTACGTTATTTTAACCCGGTGGGGGCTCATAATAGCGGATTGATCGGTGAATTGCCGCTTGGTATTCCTAATAACCTGATGCCTTATATTACACAAACGGCGGCGGGTATACGAAAACAACTGCTGGTGTATGGAAATGATTATGATACGCCGGATGGAACCTGTATAAGAGATTATATACATGTAGTAGACCTTGCAAAGGCCCACGTGAAAAGTTGCGACCGATTGATCAGCAAGAATAACAGTGAAAAATACGAGACCTATAATATTGGTACCGGTAAAGGGTATTCCGTAATGGAAATCATCAACGCCTTTGAGGCTTTCAATCATTTACAACTTAACTATAGTATTAGCGCAAGAAGGCCCGGTGATGCTAAGGCCATGTATGCCGATGTATCTAAAGCAGGGAAACACCTTGGCTGGAAAGCTTCTTTGGGTTTACAGGATATGGTAACAAGTGCCTGGTATTGGCAACAGCAATTAAGTAATGCACATTAAACAAACCGTATGAAACTACAATTAATAGATTACCTGGTCATCGCTGTTTATTTTCTCTTCGTGGTTACGATAGGGTATGTGTTGAAGAAGAAAATAAAAACAGGGAACGACTTTTTAATGAGCAACCGTAATATTCCTTTATGGATCACATCGCTTGCTTTCATCTCTGCCAACCTCGGTGCTCAGGAAGTATTGGGTATGGCAGCCAACGGCGTTAAATACGGTTTGTATACGGTTCATTTTTATTGGTTAGGTGCATCACTGGCCATGATCTTTCTTGGTGTATATATGATGCCCTTTTATTATGGCAGTAAAGCCAGATCTGTACCGGAGTATCTTGCCTTGCGGTATGATGAAAAAACCAGGGGATTTAATGCTGTGACTTTTGCTGTGATGACTGTGTTTTCATCGGGCATATCATTGTATGCACTTGCCATGTTGCTGAAAATTATATTGGGATGGGATTTTAATATGTCTGTTTTCTTAGCGGCGGGCATTGTGTTGGCCTATACTTTTCTGGGAGGCTTAACCAGCGCTGTTTATAACGAAGTGTTACAGTTCTTTTTGATTGTGCTGGGTGTTGCCCCGCTGGTGATCATTGGAATGGATAAAGCAGGAGGATGGCAGGGTATTGTACAGCATGTGGCTGAAGCCAAGATGCATGTTTGGAAAGGCATGGCAAGCGCTTCTACTAACCCTATGGGTGTAGATGCATTCAGCCTGGTATTTGGATTGGGTTTTGTATTGGCTTTTGGTTATTGGTGTACCGATTTTTTAGTGGTGCAAAGAGCTATGATCTCACGTAATTTGAATGAAGCACAACGTACACCTATCATTGCTACGCTTCCAAAAATATTGATGCCAGCTGTTGTGATCATGCCCGGTATTATATTGCTTGCATTACAATCAGAGTTCAAAGGATTTGAATTGCCGGTAAATGCTGCGGGTGAACTGGATTATAATATGGCGCTGCCGGTAATGCTTTCTAAATTGTATCCTAATGGTATATTAGGTGTAGGTATTACCGCATTGATCGCTTCTTTTATGAGTGGTATGGCAGGTAATGTAACGGCATTCAATACTGTATTTACATTCGACATATACCAGTCGTACATTAAAAAAGATGCTTCGGAAAAGCACTATTTATATGTAGGGAAAGCCACTACCATTGCCGGTATCATCATCTCTATTGCCACTGCATATGTAGCCAGGAATTTTAACAGCATTATGGATTTGCTGCAATTGGTATTCGGCTTTGTGAATGCACCTTTATTTGCCACTTTCTTTTTGGGTATGTTCTGGAAGAGAACTACTGCTAACGGTGCTTTTTACGGTTTATTAAGCGGTACAGCAGCGGCAGCGTTAACGCATGGTTTAACAATGGCAGAAGGCAAGGGAGGCTGGCTGGCCAATTGGCATACTTTTTATTCAGGAACGGGGCAGGCATTTACGATTGCATGGATCGCTTTTGTAGTTTGCTTTGCAGTAACTGTACTTGTTAGTTTAGTTACAAAGCCTAAGGCAGAGGAAAGTTTAGTTGGACTAGTATACAGCTTAACGCCTAAGCAAAAAGATGCAGCTAAAGTTTGGTATAAGAATCCTTTGATTTTAGGGTTAATCATTCTTGTTATTACCGTTGCACTCAATATTATTTTCTTCTGATTGTAAAGAGTTGAATATGAAAAAACTATTAGACCTGCGTTTTGTGATTGGATTATTTTTTCTACTGGTGGGAGGTTTATTGCTTGTGTATTATCTGTTAAATACTGATATAACACAAACCTCTTTAAATTTAAAGTGTGGTTCTGTATTTGTTGTATTTGGAATGAGTATGGTTGCGTTATCTTATTTCAGTAAGATTGAAGAAGAATAAGTGGGAGATCGCTTTTAAAGATTGCAAGTTGCATTGAGGCAGTGCAATTATTAAAAGTGCGCTGCCCCGGGGTTGTAAAGATATGTTCAATAAAAATTGAAAGTTATACATCGATAGTTTCTCTTTCAATCGTTATTTCTTACTGTTGTTGTATCACAGATAACTCATATAGGGAAGGAGGCGCAGTCGCTTTGATTACTTTGAACCTTAGCTTATCGGTTGTATAGCTTTTGGGTAATTTGATCACTTTACAATCTCCCATTGGTTCCGCTCCCAAGTAAATAGTTTTCCATTCTCCTTTTTTCCATATATCAATACTATATTCCTGTATTCTTCCAATTCTTATTTGTGAAAATTCGTCGGACAATTTCTTCGTATCCTTGTATTCAAATATGCTGATCTTATTAAACGCGTCTGTTGAATCGAGACTGATGGTTAATTCAGCTAGCGTATCTGCGGCTTGCCACCTACTATCTAAACTTCCATCATTCACCAATGAAGCAGTATAGGTTTTGTTTTTCTCAGTAAACTCACTTGTGGCATGGACCGGTTTTCGAACGGAAATGTTTTTCCCGTTTTTAGGTAAAGGTTTGTTGGCTGCTATACCTAATCTTTTTCCTAATTCAATAACAGTAAGTGCTTCATATTCCCTTATTCTGCCTGTTCTATCGGGTGGTACATTTATGACGAGTGAATTATTGTTATCTGTACACCAGTAAAAGAGTTCCTGTAATTCATCCAGTGAACGTACGGGCAGTTCTTCTGTTTTTTGAAACCAGTTCCAGCGGCTACTTAAACAAATAGTGTGCTCAAAGGGAAGATAATAGGATTTACCATCATGCAAGTATTGCTTTTTATCAAATTGCGTGATGATCTTCGGATCCCATAGCCTGAAATCACTGGGAAAGTATTGAAAGAAATATTTATTGTCTTCCGTCATCAAAGAGGGCAAGGTGAATTGCCTTTTCCCTTCTTCATTTACGATGGTATGATTTACGCTAACTGCACATTGCGGATCATATTTTTTTACCAATTTATACAATTGATCAATGCCCCAGTCGGTTGGTTTCCTGGCCCATCCGCCATCAAGCCATAATTCACAAATGGGACCGTAGTTGGTAAACAATTCTGTTAACTGGTGCAGCATATAATCAATGTATACCTGCGGATCTTTATTCTTGAATGAAGGCTCGTGCCTGTCCCAAAGCGAATAATAGATCGCAAACTTTAGTCCGTATTTTCTACATGCATCTGAAACGGCTTTTACTACATCTGTTTTAACGGGTGAAGAGGCTACGTCGTAATCTGTGTACTTGCTATCCCACAAACAAAAACCATCATGATGTTTGGTAATCAGTAATACATAACGAAAGCCGGCTTCTTTTGCGGTTCGTACCCATTGATCGGGATCAAGATGAGTAGGGTTGTAGGCACTGGCCGGAATACTACCATCCGACCATTCCACATCCATAAATGTATTGACGCCAAAGTGAAGAAACATGCCATAGCCCCGTTTAATCATTTCCTTTTGTGTTGCGTTGGGTGTTGTGCCCGGCTGTAATAGCTGAGCATGAGCACGAATGCATCCTATGATGGCAATTGCTACAACGAAAACTATTGTTTTATATCGCTTCATGAGAAGTATAAAATACATTTTATTTAGATTGATAGCATGTAGCTTCTGAGTGTTCATTACTGTGAATTGAAACTTTTATGAAAGGCAGCTTTCAGGATCATCTTTTATCAAGCTTTAGTATCGTTAGTATATCTATGAAAGTGCATTTTGGTTATATTCTTATTTAACTTTTCATCTTAAACTTACTCTATGTTTTTATTTAATTCCACTGCAATCACCTGAATATCTCCTTTTTGAGCTTTTATGTTTTTTAGTGTTATTTCCTGGGCATGCTGTTTTGAATTTATATACTCACCGGTGCTTACATTATATGCTTTAATAATTTTCATTCCTTTATTTACAGGAGGCAATACAAAGTTGGGATTAGTGTAACTACCCAGTAAGTATATGTAAATGGTATTGCCTTTGTAACAATATCCATATTGATCATCTACCGGGTTCAAGGGGCCGCCTCTTGTTCCATAAATTGCGGCAGCATTTTCATTTACCCAGCTCCCCAACTCCAGTAATCTTTGTTCAACGAGTGAAGGAATATCACCATGCTTGTTAGGGCCAACATTAATCAGTAAACACATATTGCGAACGATGCAGTCTGCAAATATTTTTTTCAGGTTAGCTAAGGGCATGATCCGTTGAGGATTCTCCATTTGTTTCGTATATCCCCAGCCGGGAGCAATGCTTATGCATTTTTCAACTACACCACTACGCACATCCCCTTTTACAGGGCCGCTGCCTTCCTCGCATGTATAATCACCTATCCAGCCGCTGCGTGGATTGACCAATATATCGGGCTGGTATTTACGTACGATACCCATTAAGCCTAAAGGCTTTCCTGTTGCATCTTCTTTATCCTGGAAACAATCTCTTACCGGCCATTGATTAGTATTGCTTAAATATTTGCCGGGTTCCCAAAAATAACTTGCATCTGCATCTGAGCCTTGTTGGCCAAGCCATCCGCCATCCCAGAAGAGCTGATCTAACTTGCCATAATTCGTCATCAACTCTTTTACCTGACAATACAATTCCTCTTTCATCATCCGGGCATTTTCTTTGTGCCAGGCCTGAGTTGTATATCCAAATTTATTGGGCTTACAATCTGTTCCGGTTATATCATAGTAGCCGGGGTACCGCCAGTTAATGAGCGTTTTATAAATGCCTACTTTTAAACCTGCGTTTCTGCAAGCCTCTACATACTCTTTTACGAAATCCCTGTTATGAGTTTGTTTTGAAGTAAATGCATTAACGTAATGACTATTAAACAAAGCATAACCATCATGATGTTCGGTTACCATGTTCATATACCGCATGCCTACTTTTTTCGCTAACGATACCCATTTTTTTGCATCAAAATCTTTTGCGTCAAAATATTGATCTCCTGATTCCGGATAAGCCAATTTCCGATAGTCATCAATGGCTATTCCTTTATTCTCCATATACCATTCTCCCTGCGCCGGGCCTGCATAAAGGCCCCAATGAATGAACATTCCTAATTTGGCATCCAGCATCCATTGCATTTTCTCATCGGGTTGCATTTGTATGCCGCCTTCTTCTTTTACTTCACGATGAGGAACCGGGGGAATACCTGTATATTTTTTTTCACTGTAGTCGCTTATCCTCGTGATTGTAATTTCATCTATCCACGCAGCAGTATTGCCTTGTGAGTTTCCAAAATCGAATTCCAAATATGCTTTTTGCTGATTGGCTGATACATTGAAGTAACTTTCTGTTTTTGTCCATGTTGCCAGTGCCGAATTAATACTTATGTTATTTTTCCCGAGATGGTTTACTTGCAGGGTAATATTATCAGCGCCTGATTCTGTACGGAGCCAGGCAACTACTTTGTAAGTTGAAGCGGGTTGAAGGTTCATTTCAAAAAAAACAGAAGTGTTATCATACAGCTTCATCGCTTTTCCTTTGTGGGCACCATTTTCTAAAATCTCTACATGACCTTTTTCTACATGCCAGTTTTTTGTGCTGTCATTAAAGTTGAAAGAAATGCTGTTCTGACTGTGTACTTTTTTTTGAAAAAAGAAAACTGCGAAAATGAAAAACAGATATTTTGTTAGCTTCATATTTTTTGGATTAGCTGTAATTGATCTCTTTTGCATTTTCACAGTTATTCGATCGTTTATTCAATCCTTTATTTGATGGAATTAGCGATAAGACTTAGTTAAATATTTAGCTGTATAAAGCAATATGAAGTCTCGTTTACTATTTGCTTTACTGGTTGTTTACTATTTCCGGGAACAGCATTTGTCCTGTTATTGCATCTACGGGGAACTGTGCATTCTCTGCTTTGAGCATTTCTGTTAACTGTTGTATCAAGGCTTTTGCTTTGGCCGGATATTGAGTAACCAGGTTATGATGTTCGCCAATATCATTTTTTAAATTGTATAGTTCTGCTTTATGAAGCCCATAGAAGTAAATTAATTTCCAATCCCCTTTACGAATAGCACTGTACGGCCCCATGCCCTCCGTTTCAGGTACTATTTTATATTGCTTAGACCTTTGTGCACCTTCCTGCCAATTATTAGGAAAATGCCAGATGATCGGCCGGGTAGTATCACGCAGGTTATTGTTCTTTAAGAATGGAACGATTGTTTTTCCATCAATTTTTTGTGTTGTATGGTAGTTATTGATTCCTGCCATTTGTAAAATGGTAGGGAAAAAATCTTCAATAATTAAATACTGGTCATTCGTAGTATTGGCTTTTGTAACGCCGGGCCAGTAAACCATCATCGGTTCCCTGATGCCACCTTCGTAACCGGAACCTTTCCCTGCTTTTAGCGGCAGGTTGTGCGTAAATGCTTCTCCGCCTCTGGGTGGAACCAATGAAAGTCCTCCATTATCCGACATGAAAATGATGATCGTATTTTTCATCATATCATATTGCTTCAGGTAATCCATCAGGTCGCCCAGGCTTTTATCCATGCCTTGAAGCAGTGCGGCATACATCGCTTCCTGTTTGCTCAATCCTTCGTCAATATAATGCTGGTAAAAACGGTCATCGGCTTTGTATTGTGCATGCACGGCATAATGTGCCATGTATAAATAAAAAGGCTTTTTCAGGTAGCGGGCATTATCCAATGCTTTTTTAGCTTCAATGGTAAGTGCTTCCGATAAAAAGATGTTTTTGCCATGATACATTTCCAGTCCAGGAATAGCGGCAGGTGTGTATCCGCCTTTAGTATCATTACCAAAGTTTTCCGTTCCCAAATAACTTTTAGGACCGCCTACTGCCGAGCCTGCAATATTCACATCATATCCTAAGTTGCGCGGATCTGCACCAGGAGTAGGGTAAGAAGCCATATGTGATTTACCAACATGAATGGTGTAATAACCATTCTCTTTCAGTATCTCTGCCAATGGTGTGGCATAAGTAGTATGCGGAATTTCGGGTGCAGGGCTCAATCCATTGTAATTCCATTGAGGAAGTGTAATGCCCTGGTAAGGTTCATCTGTGGGTTGATCTTTATAAAAGGCAGTCCAGTTGGTCACCCGATGCCTGGCTGCATTCATTCCTGTTTGTAAGCTTACACGGGAAGGAGTACAAACACAGGTGGCATAGGCCTGGGTGAATTTAACACCCATGGATGCCAGACGTTCCATATTGGGTGTATGGTATTTTTTGTTCTGTGCTGTTGTATCGTGATAAAATGGAACCGAGCAATCCTGCCAACCCATATCATCTACTAAAAAAAAGATAATATTCGGTTGCTGTGTTGTGTTTTGTTGCAGGTGTGTCTGCGCTGTAGCTGTATGGATACCGGTCAGGGAAATGAATAGTGACAGGTATAAAAAAGTTTTTTTCATTACGGCTTATTTAGGAACAATCACAATTTAATTTTTTGATTGTTGTATATCTGTTAGCAACTGAGATAATTCTTTTACTTTTTCAGGATACTCTTTTGCGAGGTTATTTTTCTCGGCACGATCATTTTGCAAATCATAGAGTTGGGGGAAAGGGGCATTACCGAGAAGCATGTTTTTTCCTTTCATGATCGTGGCACCCGGATGCGGAGGAATATATTTCCAGTTATCCCGGATGATGGCTAAGCCGGTCATCCCTTGCTCTACAATACTGGTTCTGCCTTTCTGTGATCTGCCCAACAATACATCTGATAATTCTTTACTATCGGGTGCAGCGTTGGCCGGTAATTGTTCATTAATGATTTTTGCCATGGATGCTATCAAATCAATTTGCCCGATCAACGCGTCTGAAACTTTGGCAGTGCGAATTACGCCGGGCCACCTGATTAAGGTAGGTACTCTTGTACCTGCATCCAGTTTACTGTATTTTCCACCACTATAAGGGCCGCCGGGTGTATGGCCATTCAACATTTCAACCGCACCGTCTTCGTAACCATCATTTAAAACAGGACCATTATCGCTGGAGAAAATAACAATCGTATTAGTAGTGAGTTTCAGGCTATCCAGCACTTTCAAAATTTTACCTGTATTCTCATCTAATTCCAGAATTGCATCACCCCTGGCGCCCATACCACTCTTGCCTTTAAAGCGGGGATTGGGTACCCTGGGCACATGAATATCCTGTATAGCAAAGTATAAAAAGAAGGGATGTGCTTTATTGTTGTTGATGAATTCTATGGCTTTGCTGGTAATAACATCACTCATACTCTCATCATTCCAATAGGCTTTATGGCCGCCTTTCATGTACCCAATTCTACTCACCCCATTAATGATGGTGCCGCTATGTTGCAGATCGGCTTTCATTGTTAATTGTTCAGGGTGTGCCGTACCGATAGGGTCTGTACCGATGGGATCTTTATAGCTCACTTCAATTGGATCTTTTGGGTCCAGGTTTTTCACTTTATGATTTTCTACATACACGCAGGGAACACGGTCTGGTGTGGCCGGTATAATGAATGAATATTGAAAGCCCAGTTCATTGGGACCGGGTTTGATATCACCGTTCCAATCAGGCCCGTTAGCACCACCTAAACCCAGATGCCATTTACCGATCGCTGCGGTTTGGTACCCTGCCTTTTGAAACAGGTCTGCCAACGTAAACTGGTCTTCTTTGATAATTGATCCGGCATCTCCGGCGGCTATCCCTGTTCCCTGCTTTCTCCAGGGATATTGCCCGGTTAAGAGTCCGTATCTTGATGGTGTGCAGGTAGAGGAAGTAGCATGTGCATTCGTAAACATGATGCCTTCTTTGGCAAGCCTGTCGATATTAGGGGTATGAATTTTTGTAGCACCGTAACAGCTTACATCACCATAACCAACATCATCCGAATAGATGATCACCACGTTGGGGCGTTTGGTTTTTTGTGCCCATATTGTAGTGTAAGAGGTAAACAATAATAATGGTGTGAATAAATAAAGTGCTTTTCTCTTCATGTTATTGTATTGATTTCAATTCGATGGAACCTGTTTGCAAGTTTTTACCGGAAGCTTTTAAGGTAATGTTACCGGTTGTTTGGGTAGACTGTATAAAGATCATACATTTTCCATAGAAAGCTTTTCTTTCTGGCAGTTCAAAAGAGGCCAGGCTGGTAGGATCTCCGTTACCAACAGCTTTTATTTTGCCGGCTCCAGTAATTTCAAAATGAATTAAATGATCAGAAAGCGGGCACAGATTCCCGTCTTTATCAACAATAGAAGCGGTAATCATGGCCATATCATCGCCATTGGCTGTGATGGTAGTTGTTTTTGCAGAAAGAATGATCTTAGCAGGAGCACCTGCCGTTTTGATGCTTTTTGTTTCAGCCACATTTCCATCTTTATCGTATGCTATCACTTTTAATTCTCCCGGCTCGTAAACAGTGTTCTCCCATCTGAGGCGATAACGATCTAGCAAGCTATCGTTACTGAAGGATTTTTTTCCAAAACTTTTACCGTTGATAAATACCTCTGCAGAATGATAATTGGTGTACACAAACACAGGAACGTTAGTACCTTCTTTTCCTTTCCAGTTCCAGTGGGGTAGCACGTGCAATACTTTTTGATCTGACCAATGGCTCTGGTATAAATAGTAGCGGTCTTTAGGAATACCGCAGAGATCAATAATGCCGAAATAAGAACTTCTGCTGGGCCAGTTGTTGTTGTAAGGAGTAGGTTCACCCAAGTAATCAAACCCTGTCCATACAAATTCTCCGGCCACGAAATTATTTTTTTGTCCTTCCCACTCCATATCCGGTAATTGTGACCATGAACAATATTCCAGGTCGTAAGCCGATGATTGATTATCCGACCATTTTCTCATTACCCCTATCGTAGTTGGTAATTTATATGCCCCTCTTGAGCTTACTGTGGAAACTGTTTCGCTACCATAGATCACCCATTCAGGGTGTTGGCGGTGGAGCTGTGCATAGAATTCCGGTTTATAATTCCATCCGGGGATATCAACAGCATCGGCCAGTTTATTTTTAATGGCCGGGTTCATATTGTTGAAACCGGCAGTAACCGGCCTGGTAGAGTCTGTTGCATGACAAATATTCCTAAGCATTGTAGCCACGGCGGCTCCATCGGGTTCATTCTGCTCTTTAATTTCATTGCCAATGCTGTACATGATCAATGCAGGATGGTTACGGTCTCTTTCTATCATGGCTTCCATGTCTTTCTTCGCCCATTGATCGAACAATAAATGGTAACCGTTTTTCACTTTCCCTGATTTCCATTCATCGAATGCCTCGTCAATGTAGTAAAATCCCATTTCATCGCAGAGATCTAACACTTCGGGGGCATGTGGGTTATGGGTGCCGCGTATCGCATTGCATCCCATTTCTTTCAGTAACGCGAAACGGTACCTTAGCACAGATTTATTAACCGCCATACCAAGAGGGCCTAAATCATCATGCATACAAATACCTTTCAGCTTTACGATATTTCCATTCACCAGCATCCCTTTTTCCTGAGAGAAACGGATTGACCTGATTCCGAAAGAAGTTGTATACTCATCTACGGTCTGGTTGCCCTTTTTTACTGTTGCTACTGCGTAATAAAGTACAGGGTTTTCGGCAGACCATAGCAAAGGGTGAGGAATATTTATTTCTTGTATGGTGGTACTGGCAGCATTGGTAACTGTAATATGCTCTTCCAGTTTTTGATGTTGCTGGTTGTAAATGGTTGTGATCAACTGAACTTTTTCCTGCGGGTTACCCTCAGTTTCAATTTTGGTTTGCACTTTTACCAACGCTTTATCTGTTGAAATCTCTGGAGTAGTGATGAAAGTGCCCCAGGGAGCGATTCTGGTGGTATTGGTTTGAACAAGACGCACATGCCTGTACAAGCCTGCACCCGGGTACCAGCGGGAAGATTCCGGATAGTTTTCGAGCCGAACAGCGATCACGTTATCTTCTCCAAAATGAATGTAAGGAGTAATGTTTACATGAAAGGATGCGTAGCCATAAGGCCATTCGCCTGCTAAACGATTGTTTACATAAACTTTGGCATGGCTCATGGCGCCATCAAACTCCAGGTAATGATTTTTCGTTTCATCTGCCTTATTCAATTTCAGATGAAGCCTGTACCAGCCCACACCCGTATAGGGCAGTCCACCCGTTCTGCCGGATCTCACTGCTGCTTTTTTCTCGCCATCTTCGGCCACCTGAACTGTCTGCAAATCGTTTTCTTCCCTGAAGGGGCCGCTGATGGCCCAATCGTGAGGAAGGGTTACTTTTTTCCAGTTATGCTCATCCAATGTATTTTTAGCTGCGTTAGGCAAGTCTTTTTTTATAAATAGCCAGCCGGTTTTAAGTTCAGTAACAACCCTTCCAGTTTGGGAGAAAGTATTATTCCAGGCTGCAAGCCCAAGAAAAAGTAAAGCGCAAGATCTACGGATTGAAAATATACCGCCAAAGTTTTTTGACATGCTGAATGGTTTCGGTTTAGCCGGTTAAAAAACATTAAATCAATTAGAACGTTATCCTAACAAAGATTGCTGATAATCGATAATATTGTGAGGGCAAATCCATTCAATAGTGGGGGGTAAATGGTTCATTTGGGTGGGAGGTGTGGTGGATTTTATTTTTCGGTTTATCTTGACTTTGCAATTTTCGAATAGCTTAATTTAGGGTAATCCCCAATTAAAAGCCCCGTTATAAAATTTATAATTACAGGCTTGCCATTTAATAACGACTGATGCTTTTGAGTAAGAAAAAAAGGCCATTTATCACTGGCATTCTAACTATTGCCATCCTATGTAGTTATATGAATTCAGTAGGACAAACTACTGTTGAAAATAACATTACAATAGACAATGGTTTGATCAATAATGAGGTTACGGCCATTCACCAGGATGCTTATGGGTTTATATGGTTTGGTACCCGGGGGGGGCTGAACAAATACAATGGATATGATTTCAATACATTACGCTCCACCCCAAGTTCTATTAATAACCTCTCAAACCAGGCGGTGGAGGTTATAGCCGAATATAAAAACACCTTATGGATCGGGAATAAGATCGGGGGATTGAATAGTTACGATATTCTATCCGACTCTATCACACATTACAACTCCTCAGGGGTAATTAAAATCCAGGAAATAAAATCTTTATTGGTCAATAAATCCGGGGAACTGTTCATCGGCGCCTTACATGGACTATATATATTAAAGAATGGAAAGTTCACTATTGTAGATAAAACACTTACGATCAATGCCCTGTCAGAGGATACGAAAGGAAATATTTGGGTGGGTACCAATTTTGGGTTGTATAAATATGATCCTGTCAATAAAAAGCTTATTTCAATTTATTTAGGTGACAAGCGGTTTGAAATTACTTCTATTGTTGCAGATAGCCAGGCCCAAAACCTTTATATCGGAACATGGGCCAATGGGCTTGTGCAATACAATATTGAAGGCAATTCCTTTAAAAAATATTTTGGAGATGGTGTTATTGATA
>JAGWUV010000064.1 GCA_028875875.1 Bacteroidota bacterium | reverse complement strand
GGTGGATTCTTCTGTATTCGTAGCTTATTTTGTTATGGCATTACCGGCAGGGTTTATTATGAAAAAATACGGGTATAAAATTGGTATTATCATTGGCCTGTTAATTTTTGCTTCGGGATGTTTTTTATTTATCCCGGCAGCCAATACGCAACAATATACCTTCTTCCTGGTGGCACTATTTATCATTGCCTGTGGATTAACCATCCTGGAAACAGCAGCCAATCCTTTTGCTTCTTTGTTAGGTGATCCGGAGACTTCTACGCAAAGGCTAAATCTGTCTCAATCCTTCAACGGGCTGGCTGCGGCTTTAGCACCGATCATTGGCGCAAGGATTATTTTAACTAAAGGGTATACGGATGTTCAATTGAGTGCTATGACCGAAGCTGCACGAAAGATTGCATTGGCTTCTGAAGCTTCCAGTGTTAAATTGCCTTATTTCGTTTTAGGAACAGTTTTGGTGTTGATCGCTGTGATCTTTGCTTTCACGCATTTGCCATCGATACAAAATGGAGAAGGGCATACAGCCAGTAAACATATCCTACATGCTTTTAAGCATAAGCATTTATCATGGGGCGTATTATCGCAGTTCGTATATGTGGGAGCACAGGTTTCAGTGTTTAGTTTGTTTATTTTGTATGCCACCAAATCGGCCGCTATCACAGAAGTAAAAGCAGCAGATTATTTAGGAGCCTGCGGAGTTGCTTTTCTCGTAGGAAGATTCTTAGGAACTTTTTTAATGAAGTATATTAAGGCACCATCACTGCTTGCCATCTATGCCGCTATCAACGTGCTGCTTTGTATTGTTGCCATCAAGGCTCATGGTATGATCACCGTGTATGCGGTGATCGGTATATGTTTCTTTATGTCCATTATGTTTCCTACTATCTTTTCTTTAGGTATTCAAAATCTGAAAGGGGATACAGAATACGGAAGTAGTTTGTTGATCATGTCCATTGTTGGCGGAGCGATCGTGCCAAGGTTTTTTGCTTATATAGGAGATCGAACTAATGATATACAAAATGGATATGTAGTTCCATTGCTTTGTTTTGTTGTGATCTTTCTTTTTGGGTGGAAGGGATACCGTACAAAAGAAGAAAGAGCCTAACTTTTATAAAATAGTTATTATGAAAAGATATTGCTTGGCCTTAGATCTTATTAATGATTCGGTATTGATAAAAGAATACGAACACTGGCACGAAAATGTATGGCCAGAAATTAAAAAGAGTATAGCGGATGCCGGTATTACGCAGTTAGAAATATACAGAACAGGTAACAGACTATTCATGATCATGGATGCGGATGATGGTTTTTCTTTTGAGCGAAAAGCCGCTATGGATGCAGCTAATACCAAGGTGCAGGAATGGGAGCAATTGATGTGGAAGTTTCAACAGGCATTACCCTGGGCAAAGGAAGGAGAGAAGTGGATATTGATGGATAAGATATTCCAGCTACAATAATAATTGGGTAATTCGCACAATCAGTGCAATTCGTGTAATCCGCGTAATTCGTGTAAAATATGAGAATAGACGCTCACCAGCATTTTTGGTATTATGAACCTGTAAAGCATGCATGGATAGATGATGCAATGCAGGCGATACGAAAAAACTTTTTTCCTGATGATCTGCAACCTTTGTTAACTCAGTATCAAATAGATGGATGCGTGGCTGTGCAGGCCGATCAAACAGAAGCGGAAACAGATTTTTTATTGTCACTTGCATCTGAAAATGAGTTTATCAAAGGCGTTGTTGGCTGGGTTGATCTTCGTTCTCCCGCTATTCATGAACGATTGGCACATTACGCACAATTCAAGATGGTAAAGGGTTTTAGGCATGTGTTACAAGGTGAAGAACCATCGTTTATGTTGCAGCCTTCTTTTCTGAATGGTATCGCAGCTTTAAAGCAGCACAATTTTACTTATGATATACTCATCTTTCCCCAACATTTACAATCAGCAATAGAACTGGTAAAACGATTTCCTGATCAGCCTTTTGTAATTGATCATGTTGCCAAGCCTTATATCAAAGCTGGGTTGATTGATGAGTGGAAGAGCGATATGAAGCGTATAGCTGAGTATCCAAATGTGTATTGTAAAGTGAGTGGTATGGTAACGGAAGCTGATTATTATCAATGGAAGAGAGAAGATTTTACGCCTTACCTTGATGCAGTAGTGGAAGCATTTGGAATGAACAGGCTCATGTATGGAAGCGACTGGCCTGTGTGTCTTGTAGCGGCTACTTATGAACAAATGCTCAATATCACAGAACAATATTTTGCTGCCTTCTCTGCGGAAGAAAGGTTGTTGTTTTACGGATCTAACGCCGTGAAGTTTTATAAATTATAACATCATTGAAAAACATTCCTATGCCAACAATTGAATTGCCACCAGTGATTTACGGTACCAGTGGGTTGGGTAATATTTATCAGGCTACATCCTACGAAACAAAGCTTGCTATTGTGAAAGCTTGTGTTGATAATGCTCCCGGAGGTATTGCTGTTTTTGATTCTGCGGGTAAATACGGTGCTGGCCTTTCTTTGGAAAGTTTGGGTAAGTGCCTGAAAGATTTAGGGGTGCCGAAAGAAAAAGTAATCATCAGTAATAAACTGGCCTGGTACCGTGTACCACTTATAACACCTGAACCCACCTTTGAAACCGGTATTTGGAAGGACCTTGAACATGATGCTGTTCAGAAGATCAGTTACCAGGGTATTATCGATTGCTTTGAACAGGGCAATGCATTGTTGGGTGAATATGCTTCGCAGATGGCTTCTGTACATGATCCGGATGAATACCTGGCTGCTGCTACAGATGAAGCTGATGAGGCTAAAAAATATAATGATATTTTGGAAGCTTACCGTGCTTTGAACGATTTAAAGCAGCAAGGTAAGGTACAATCTATTGGCGTAGGTGCTAAGAACTGGCGTTCTATTCAGCGCATTGCTAATGATGTGCATTTGGATTGGGTGATGATCGCTAATAGTTTAACCATTCATTCGCATCCCATAGAACTGCTGGATTTTGTAAAAGAATTGCATCGGAAAGGTGTAACGATCATCAACTCTGCAGTATTCAATGGAGGCTTTTTGATCGGCAGTGATTTTTATAATTATGTGCAGGTAGATAAAAATACAGCAGCCGGAAAGGCCTTGTATGATTGGAGGGATCAATTCTTTGCTATTTGTAAAGAATATGATGTGTTGCCTGCTGAAGCCTGCTTTAATTTTGGTTTTCATATTCCGGGTATCAGTAGTGTTGCACTGAGTACTACAAAACCGGAAAAGGTGAAAGGAAACGTAGCCATGGCCACCAAGCAATTGCCTAATGCTTTCTGGCAGGCGATGATAAAGAATGGTTTACTTGAAGCTGACGTGCTTGCTGAATTGAAATAAAAAGAAAAGATTATTGATTTACATTGAAAAGGACATGAGAACATTAGTATGCACAACACCTCACCAGTTTGATTATGCGGATACAACTATACCTGTTGTCGGCGAAGGAGATACGCTATTAAAGATCGAAAGGATTGGTATTTGCGGAACAGACCTGCACGCCTTTGAAGGAACGCAACCTTTTTTTAATTATCCCAGGATATTGGGTCATGAATTAGCTGCAACTATCGTTCAAACTGATGCTCCCGGTTTTAGTATTGGTGAAGCAGTAACCTTTATTCCCTATTTCTATTGTGGTACATGTATAGCTTGCAGGATGGGTAAACCCAATTGCTGCGCTACCATAAAAGTATGCGGTGTGCATATTGATGGCGGCATGAGAGAATACCTGGTAGTGCCTTCGTATAGTTTGGTGCATGGCGAAGGATTAAGTTTTGATGAGTTGGCATTAGTAGAACCACTGGCCATTGGTGCACATGGTGTAAGAAGAGCGGGGGTAACAAAAGATGAATATGTATTGGTGGTGGGTGCGGGCCCGATTGGTTTAGGAACCATGGAATTTGCACGTATTGCAGGAGGTAAAGTGATTGCGATGGATATCAATGAGGGCAGGCTGAATTTTTGTACAGAAAAATTAGCTGTGGCTGCTACAGTGAATCCTGCGAAGGAAGATGCTTTTGAAAAACTGAATGCTATTACCAATGGTGATATGCCTACTGTTGTCATTGATGCAACTGGAAGTTTAAAAGCTATCAATAATGCGTTTCAGTTCCTGGCTCATGGCGGAAGGTATGTGCTGGTGGGTTTACAAAAAGGAGATATCACTTTCAATCATCCTGAGTTTCATAAAAGGGAGAGCACTTTGATGAGCAGTCGCAATGCCACAAGAGAAGATTTTGAGCATGTGATCGACAGCATGAAAAAAGGTTTTGTACAACCCACTACTTATATTACGCACCGTGTTCGTTTTGAGGAAGTGAAAGCTAATTTTGAAAGCTGGCTACATCCTGCAACAGGTGTGATCAAGGCCATGGTGGAAATGTAATCAATAATGCCGCCATAGTTGTTGCAGTACAAGTGAGTGACACAACCAAAGCTGAATAGAATGCTGAAGTTTGTAACATTATAAAAGATAAAAAATGAGTTATGCTTTTCGCCAAACCATGAGATGGTATGGCCCTAATGATCCTGTTAGTTTGAGTGATATTAAACAGGCCGGATGTTCTGGTGTAGTTACCGCCCTTCATCATATTCCTAATGGAACAGTATGGAGCATGGATGAAATTCAGCAAAGAATCAATGAAGTGAAAGCTGCGGGTTTGGAATGGAAAGTGATTGAAAGTATTCCTGTACATGAAAGTATTAAAACACAAACCGGTAATTACAAACAATACATAGAAAACTACAAACAAAGTATACGCAATGTGGCTGCCTGTGGTATTGAAGTGATCACGTATAATTTTATGCCGGTGCTCGACTGGACAAGAACTGATTTGGCGTTTACGGTACAAGATGGTAGTAAGGCCTTACGTTTTGAGAAAGCGGCATTCGTGGCATTTGATGCTTATTTGTTACAACGTGCAGCTGCTTTGCAGGAATATGATGAAGCATTATTAGCCAAGGCCCGTAAACGTTTGGAAGGAATGAACGATGAAGAAAAACATCTTTTGGTAAGAAACATCATTGCAGGATTACCGGGCAGTGAAGAGAGTTTTACCATTGAACAATTTGCAGATGTACTGAAGACGTATGATGGTATTGATGCGGCAGTTTTGAGAAGCAATCTGATCTACTTTTTAAAAGAAGTTATACCTGTTGCAGAAGCAAGCGGAGTAGTAATGGCAATCCATCCTGATGATCCTCCTTATCCGATCTTAGGCTTGCCAAGAGTGGTAAGTACTGCTGTTGATGTGGATGCGCTGGTTGCTGCCGTACCATCCGTTGCTAATGGATTGTGTTTTTGTACCGGCAGCTATGGTGTAAGGCCTGATAATGATTTACCGGGTATGGTGCAACGTTATGCTAACCGTATTCATTTTGTGCATTTAAGAAGTACGAAGCGTAATGAGGAGGGTGATTTTTATGAAGATAATCACTTAGAAGGTGATGTTGATATGTATAGTGTGGTGAAGGAGCTGGTGAAAGTGATGAAAGACAGAAAAGTAAATATACCAATGAGGCCCGATCATGGTCACCAAATGCTGGATGACCTGAAAAAGAAAACCAACCCCGGATACAGTGGTATTGGTCGCTTGCGTGGACTGGCTGAACTGAGAGGTTTGGAAATGGGTATACGAAAGAGTTTGTTTGAATAAATCGTATTCATCTCTTTAATAGCTAACGAATTGTTTTTAGATTACTTCTTATTTAATTCACATCGTTAATATAATAAGCATGGCTTTGCTAATTCACCCTATTAAGATGAATAGATTTAAGTATGTTTTCATTCATTTTGGCTTTTATTTTTTCATTTTTACTTATAAAAATGTTCATGGTCAGCAAACCTCCGACGAAGCTTATAAAAGACCGTTAAAGGAAGTGTTAACAATCGTGCAACAGAAATATGGTATTACCGTTAGGTATTCAGATTCATTGGTGAAGAATAAGTTTGTTACTTATGCGGACTGGCGCTATCGTCCTGATGTTGAAGCAACATTGGAAAATATATTAAAACCATTGGATCTGAAGGTTAAAAAAGGGAAAGATAAAGTATATAGTTTGAGTGCGTATGAATACTATCGTTGGAATGTAGAAGATGGATGGGCCGAGTTAGATCGCATTTCGTCACAATATCACAACCTTGCTGAATGGGAGGCTCGCAAACAATTGTTGAAGCCCTGTTTAATGGATGCGTTGGAGTTGTCCAAACTTCCTGCAACTCCATCGTCAAATCCTATCATCACATCTATTAGAAAGTTTAATGGTTATACAGTTCAGAATATCGCTATTGAAATTTTGCCTGGTTTGTACATCAATGGGTCATTATACAAACCATCTTCCTACAAAGGAAAAATTCCCGTTATACTCAATCCAGATGGTCATTGGGAGAAACAACGATATCGCCCTGATTGTCAGTACAGGTGTGCTGCATTAGCCAGGATGGGAGCAATGGCATTTAGTTATGATCTCTTTGCATGGGGCGAATCGCAATTGCAATTCAACCTGGAAGATCATCGTAGAAGTTTGGCAATGACAATCCAGGTATTAGGCTCTATCAGGATATTGGATTATCTCTTATCCTTAAAAGATGCGGATACCAATCGCGTAGCAATAACCGGTGGCTCAGGAGCCGGAAGTCATACTGTACTAATGACCGCTATCGACAACAGGATAAAAGTGTCGGCTCCTGTGGTGGCCATCAGCTCTTATTTCTATGGCGGTTGCCCTTGTGAAAGTGGTATGCCAATTCACGCCTGCGGTGGCGGAACCGATAATGTTGAGATCGCTGCAATGGCTGCACCGCGTCCACAATTATTAGTTAGTGATGGTGGCGACTGGACAGATAAAATGCCTATACATGATTTTCCTTACCTGAAAAAAATGTATGCTTTGTACGGTAAACAAGGAGATGTTGAAAACGTACATCTGCCAAATGAAAAACATGATTTCGGTATTAACAAACGTATTACTGTTTACCATTTCATGGCAAAGCATTTGGGCTTGAATTTATCAGCCATTCAGAATGCAAATGGAGCTATTGATGAATCTGCCATCACTATCGAAAAAGAACAAGCGATGTATGTGTTCGGAGATCATGGAGAAAAACTACCGTCAGATGCTATCAAAGGGTTTGCACTACTGGAAAAAGTATTCAACAAAGCAATCGGAAAATAATTGGAAATGAAAAGAAGAAACTGAATAAGTAGCCATAAAATTGAATGGATTGAATTGCGGAACGGTGTGGACTTATCCATACGCATTGGATATATCAAAAGCCGTACATGCCGGAAAGAATACGCTACAGATAACGGTTACCAATACCTGGGCTAACAGGCTGGCGAAAGATCAAATCTTACCGGTTGGGAAACGCATTACTAATACCAACGCAGTTATCAGGCTAAGTGTTGATCAGCTGAATGCCGCAGGATTGCTTGGGTCGGTAGAACTGATAAAGGTGCAATAGT
>JAGWUV010000007.1 GCA_028875875.1 Bacteroidota bacterium | reverse complement strand
ACGCGAAAGCTCTCTGTGGTGAAATCGTTGATTTTACAGGTATCGATCTAGTGTATGAGAAACCCTTGCATCCGGAAGTTGTTCTCAATACAAACAGTACTGACATTTCGGAATGTGTTTCTACGTTGCTATCAAAAATTCGTTTTATTAACCTTTAAAATAAAAATATCGAAGTATGATCAATTATATTGGTCCTGGCATGGATGGAGGAGTTATTGCTGCAGTATTAGGAATTGTATTTTCTTTTTTTCTTGCTGTATTTGGTTTATTGTGGTATCCTATTAAAAAACTTTTCCAGCGTATTAGGAAGTATTTTAAAAATAAATAGGTATGGTTGTGGTTTTGGTTTTTATACTTTTTGTAGTATGTGCATTTCTTGCTGAAATTATATCTTTTAATGATGCAGTAAAGGATATAAAGAATGTTTATATTTCAATCTTTAGCTTGATTTCAATGAGAAATGTTTCCGATCACTGGAAAGAACGTTTGATTAGGCACTATTCTTTGGCATTATTCAAGCAATCCTTAATAATCCTCTTTAATACAGGAATAATAATTGTATTCATTTTTTTAGTTTCAATGATACTTAATTACCTCTCGCCTAACATGCATTTCTTAGGAGAAGTTATTTCGTGGAATGGTGCAATAATTTCGGTTTTATCCTTTTTTACTTACTTCGCAATTAAAAAAATTTATGCGAGGGTCAGACTATAATCAGGTATCGAGGTTTCTTCATTGGATGGCACTGGCCCACCCTGCGATATTAGAATCTTCTTTTTTAATTGAGGAATCACTTTTTAAAAAACAAGTGAGGGATACCCTTCATAACCATGTTTTTGTAACCGGTTTAGCAAGGGCTGGTACAACTATTTTAATGAGAACACTGCATGATACAGGGTCATTTATATCACTTACCTATGATGACATGCCTTTCATTCTAATGCCTAATTTTTGGCATATCTTAAAACGGGGCAGGGGGAAAGATAATTCATATACAGAAAGGGCACATGGTGACGGAATACTTGTAAATACGGAAAGCCCCGAGGCTTTTGATGAGGTTTTTTGGAAAGTTTTTCTTAATGACCAGTTTATCCAGGAAGATAAACTCTTGCAACATGAGATAACCAAAGATGTAATAAAAAAATTTAAGAGTTACCTTGGATTGATCTTGCTGCGCCAGCATTCGAATGTAGAGGAGAAAAGATATTTATCAAAGAATAATAATAATATATTACGAATTCAAAGTCTTGCAACAGCTTTTCCAATGTCCTCCTTTCTTTTGGTGTTCAGAGAGCCGTTACAACACGCCAAATCTTTGTTAGATCAGCATAAACGGTTTTGTAAAATGCAAAAAGAGAACCGTTTCGTGTTAAGATACATGAACTGGCTGGGTCATTACGAGTTTGGACTTGGGCATCGGACGTTTAATTTTGAAACAACTACTTCTTTTCAGGAAACTGACACCTTATCACTAAATTATTGGTTAGAGGTTTGGAAGAACTATTATACTTACGCCCTAACTCTTAATTCTCCTAATATTTTGCCTGTTTGTTATGAAGATCTTTGTACCTCTCCTGAATTTGTATTGAAGGAATTGTTCAGTAAGCTTCATGTAGAAAAAAAAATAGTACATGATATCAAATTGAAACCGAACGCTGGTTTAGAAAATATCTTGCTAAATACGTCAAAACCACTTATAAAGGAATGTCAGGATATTTATGATAAATTAGTAAAGTGGAGTAGGCTATAAAAAAAGATGCCCCCAAAGTAAAAACTTCGAAGGCCTATTACACTGAGAAAATCGCTGTAGGGGTAGGATTCGAACCTACACGGGGCAGTTAGCATCTGCACATCTGATTGAGTTGCGAACTCAAACCTAACTGGTGGTCAACCCCAGTCGGTCCCGCTGCAGACAGGATCGGCGTTATGCAGTGTTTATTCTGGGCTCCCCACCCCCGAGACAAGAGGGTATGTCTGCCAAAAATTTCATCACCCCACAGTATTAAGAACTAACTTTGATAGAACAAAACTAAATATCTAAGCTTGATATTGGAAATATTTCAAGATATTTTTTAAAAATTTTGATTTTATCTAAAATATATTATCTTCATGAAGAAATTATCAAAAATTAATTTTAAAAATGAGCCAGAAATTAAATCTTGACAAACTCGATTTCCAAATTATTCAGGAAATGATGGAAGATGCTGAAATTTCTTATGCTGATCTTGGTAAAAAATTATTTGTTTCCGGTGGAACGATCCATGTACGCATAAAAAAGCTCGAAGAACAGAATATTGTTAAAGGTAGGAAATTGGCTGTTGATCTCAAATCTTTGGGCTACGACGTTATTGCTTTTATCGGTATTTATCTTGAAAAAAGCTCTTTATATGATTCTGTTGCCCAGGAATTGAAGAGCATCCCGGAAATCGTAAGATTAAACTACACTACAGGCAACTATAGCATGTTTGCAGAAATCGTTTGTAAAGATATTCAGCAACTCAGGTTTGTTCTGCACGATAAACTGCAAAATATAAAGGGGATAGAAAGAACCGAAACTTTTATATCTCTGGAAGAAAGCTTTTCAAGAAACGTAGTTGTAACCTTAAATACATAAACGCTTATACCTGCTATGCAAACCGGCTCTTTTAATGTTACAGATGTAATGGCTGTATTGCAGCATCAATGGAAGAAACTTTTTGTTTTTGTATCGGCTGCAATGTTAATTACAGTTATTACATTACTCATTGTTCCTCGTTATTATAAGGCGGAAACTGTTGTTATGCCAGCTAATGTAACATTGGCTGATAAATCAAGATTATTCAGCGAAAGGCTTCAAAGCCTCCATTCTTTTTTAGGAAATGAGGATGATCTGGAAACATTATATGGTATCAGTAAATTGGATACTTTCTATAATAAACTGGTATCAGAATTTGATCTTGTTCAGTATTACAATGTTAGCGGAGAAAATACTGCAATTAAGAAGTTTAAAGTAGCTAAAGCCTTAAGAAAGGATATTGAATTTTTAAAGAGTGAGTACAACCAATTGGTTGTTACTGTTTGGATGAAAGATAAATTTCTTGCTGTGAATATTGCTAACCGGGCAGTTGAAATAATCCAGGAAACTGAACAGCAAATCTGGAAAGAAAACTATGCTCAGGTGAATGAAGAACTTAGTCGTACCATAGCTTCTTCAGAAAAACGAATGCTTGCAATTGCAGACAGTTTAAAAAATATGGAGCATTCTTCCCCGCAAGCAGCCATACTTTTTAGCCGCCAGCAGGAATTGTTAGCTGAAACACAGCAATACCAGAAATTATCTGGTGAAATTAAAATAGCAATTGCAACTGCCGCTCCTGCATTATATGTGATACAAAAAGCTTCACCTGCTGCTTATGCAGAAAGACCGAAGATCATGCAGACGTTAATTGCAGTTTTTTTTGCAAGCATAGTTTTTGGCGCTGTTGCTTTATTGGTGTTTCAACCTGTTAAGTGAACCTATGGCAATCAAAAAAATTTTACTACTTATACTTGCTTGTATAAGTTTTTTTGTTGCCATTATTTTGTATATCGTTTTTGATAGAACTATCTTTTTAGCACTTCCAGTTGTTGCGCTAGTAATGCCTGTTACTATTCGTTATATCAGTGTACATACTGAAAAAGTATTCTGGCTATTGCTGATCACATTGCCTCTATCTACTGAATTAAATTTAACACCTTCTCTCGGTCTTGATTTTCCTGACGAGCCATTGATGATGTTATTAACCGGCCTGTTTTTACTTAAGTGGATATACCGCCCTTCTTTTTTTCCTTCCTCGGCTTTAAAGCATCCACTATTTTTAATTGTACTGTTACAACTTCTTTGGATATTATTTACTTGCTTCTTTTCTGTTAATCCTCTTCTATCTGTAAAATATCTGTTAGCTAAGATTTGGTTTGTTATTCCATTTGTTATTATTCCCCAATATTGTTTTAGATATACTTCTTCCATACGTGCCGTGGCTTTTTGTTTGGTGATACCCATGTTTCTTGTTGTACTGCAATGCATTACAAGGCATGCTCTATACGGCTTTTCTTTTGAGGGAATTAAAGCAACACTCTCACCTTTCTTTCGAAATCATGTTGTTTATTCTGCTATGTTGGTTTGCATACTGGCAATACTTTGGGCCATGCGTAAGTTAACACCATTGGCAAGTAAAAGCGCAATACTTATTAATGCAGGATTAGTCATTGGTATCATCGCCCTGCTACTATCTTATTCAAGAGGTGCATGGCTGGCTTTAGTGGTTGGTAGTATTGTTGGAATATGTATTCATTATAAAAAGCTAAAACATTTACTGCTTGCTGCTTTCGGTATTGTTATTTTATTTGTAGGGTGGCTATCTTATCATAACAACTTTTTACGTTTTGTTCCCGATTTTCAGCATACAATATTTCATAAAGATTTTTCACAACACCTCAATGCAACAGTGCAACTAAAAGACGTGTCGAATGCAGAGCGATTTTACAGATGGACTGCTGCTATAAATATGATAGAAGCAAAGCCTATAACAGGTTTTGGGCCTAATAATTTTTATGATAACTATAAAGCCTATGCCATTGATATATTCAAAACATGGGTAAGCAATAATCCTGATCATTCGTCTGTACACAATTATTTTTTGTTAACAGCATTAGAGCAAGGGTTGGTTGGCTTATTCCTTTTTGTGATGCTGATTGTTGGAATGTTATTGGCAACTGAAAAATTGTATCACCGTTTTCTAAACAAATTTTATAAGATAACTACACTAACAACCGGAATAATTATCAGTATGATCATCGTTGTGAATGTACTGAGTGATTTGATTGAAACGGATAAAATGGGTTCTTTGTTCTGGCTTTCTTTAGGTACTATCTTTTTCCTGGAAGAAAAACAAAAAGAAGAGTTGCAAAGCATTGCTTAATTCTTCACATGTAAAACATCTCTTAATCCGTTTCCTACCAAATTAAACGCAAGTACCAATAGCATTATGGCAATACCGGGAATAATTGCCAGTAACGGATTGTGGGTAATAATAAAATTGTAATTCTCTTTGATCATCAAACCCCAGCTAGGCTGCGGAGGTTGAACACCTACTCCCAAAAAACTAAGTCCGGCCTCAATAACAATGGCGCTGGCAAAATTGCTGGCGGCAATTACCATTACGGGGCCAAGTATATTGGGCAGAATATGTTTTAGTATGGTTCTTGTGTTACTGTAGCCTAATACTTGTGTTGCTTCTATATATTCCAGTTCCCGTATGGCCATTACCTGTCCTCTTACAAGCCTTGCCACATTCACCCACATAGTTAATCCAACGGCAATAAAAACTTGCCAGAAGCCTTTTCCTAAAACAAGTGTAATCGCAAAAACCAAAAGTAAAGTAGGAATACTCCATACCACATTGATCAGCCACATGATCATCTGGTCTGCCATGCCTTTAAAATAACCGGCAATGGCACCGAGTAAAATACCAATGGTGAGTGAAATAAAAACTGCAATACATCCAACACTAAGGCTTACACGTGTACCAATGATCAACCGGCTTAGAATATCCCTTCCAAATTTGTCTGTTCCCAGGTAAAATGTTTTATGTAGTAAAAAAGGTTGAGCCAGTTTTTTCTTCAATATGGCCTTTCTTTCGCTTACATGATCATCAATATATTTCTGGTAAATAATACTGTCTCCTTTTTCGTAGGCAGAATCAACAGGGATGTAAGAAAATTCATCTTCTTTTCCCTCCCAAAATGATGATATGGAATAAATTTTGCTGCTATTATTTGCATTGGGAAGAAGCAAAAAGTAAATTGAAAATCCTGGTTTTTTACTTCCTATTTCAGGAATCATTCGATTGGCATTTGGAGAATGATCTGGTGTGATCAGATAAGCGAAAACCGATAAGAGAGATGCTATGGAAATAATTATTATTCCCAATAACAGCCCTTTATGCCGATACAGTTTTTTGCCGAGTGAAGATTGTGATTGACCGAATAAAAACATCTTGTAAACAACGTTAGAGCAATTTACTGCATCTGCAATTAATATGAATTTAAACTTCCATGGATTTCTTAAGTCTGAATTTAAAATAGTTAAGTATGAAGAACCTGTTACTATTTCCGTTTGTATTACTGGCTTTGATTTTTTTGATCGTGTATGCCTGGTGGCCGGAAGATAAGAACGGCTTAAAAAAAGCTTAGAAGAAAAAATTCAATTCGCTGATTTTATTTCACATTTCTTCCTTTCCACTGGTAACTACCGAATTTTCCCAACCATCCTGCAATTACTGTATATGAAATATGTAATGGCTCCATAAATGGAAACCATGTGATATAAGTTTTTCCAAAAAATTTGCCTACCGGTAAAACGAACGTAATTTCTACTAGGGTTTTCAGTACAATTAATATTAACCAGGCCCAAAGAAAATGAAGCTGTATCAAAGCCAAAAAAGGCATTACAAATAATAAAAGATTATAGAAGTACACCAATATTAAAACACTCAGTATACTTTTATCCTTATACTTATCGGCTTTACTGGCCCATCTGATGCGTTGGTTAAAAAAATCTTTCCAGGTTTTCATTGGATGCGTAAATACAATAGCCTCTTTCGAAAACAAGAAAGAAATGGAAGATGGAAATCTTTTTTTGATCTTATTCATCAATAACATATCATCGCCGCTTGCAATTGTATCTATTCCTTTGAACCCGTTTACACTGTAAAAAGCATCCTTCCTGTATGCAAGATTGGCACCATTGCACATCGTATGAAAGCCCGCTGATACAGAGGCTGCAGTAATACCCTGCAAACACATAAAATCAAGGTATTGAAATACCGAAAGAATATTTTTTTTAGTTGTGAATGCTACAGGAGCAGCAACAAAAACAGGATCTTCTTTTTGTATGATCGCTGCATAACTTAACAACCATTTATTGCTTACCATGCAGTCGGCATCGGTAGTAATAATCCAATCACCATTGGCATAACCTATCGCTTTTTCAATCGCTTTTTTCTTGTACGAATTTAATGCCTTGCCATCTAACTCATCAGATAGTTTGATAAGTTTTAAATTGGAAAATTTGTTTTGTAACTGAAGAACGATCTCTGCTGTTGTATCAGTTGAATGATCATCGATCACAATGATTTCAAAAAGCTGTGATGGATAATATTGCTGAAATATTCCTTCAAGGCAATTGCCAATATTCATCTCCTCATTTCTTGCTGGAATAATGATTGTGAAATGGGTTTGTGGTATAAACTGATCGGGAATATTGAATGGTTTTAAACGAAGAAACCATTTCCTGTATATTAGAATGATGATTGCATAAGGAAGAAATAATAACGCCGTTATGGCTGCGTACAGTAACATATAACAAAGAAACAATTTAGCAGTGAAAGAGCATGCTTATTTCTTTTGCATATTTTTCTTTTAATAACTGGTGCCCTGCTTCCAACTCTTGTACCGAAATATACTCTGATGCCTCTTGTTGAAAATGATAACCATTCTTAGCAACAATTACACGGTCGTATTTTCCAAAAACAAGTTGTAAGGGTAGATGATGATTTTTGATAATTAGTTTTATTTTTTTTAGTTGAGGCATAAATTTTCGCATGGTGGTCCAGCGTTTATATAAGATGAGCCTCGACTCTTTTTTATCGAGATAGTAATGTACAAAATTGAAAACGCTTTTGTTGAAAAGTCCAGCCTTATTACCCAGCCTCATACAAAAGAACAAGAAACCCGGATGGCGCATTGCCATAAAAAACAGGAGATTGCCAATCTTGGTTTGGGTAGATAAAAAGTGCCAGATATTATGGTGTAATCCGTCTGGAGCAATTAAAACTACTTCTTTGATATAGTCAGGATAATCCTGTATTAATTGCAATGAAATTCTTCCTCCCATACTATAACCCGCAAGGGTAAATTTTTCTACTGTCGGAGGGAGAATTTTCTTTATGATCTGCATTAACATTACCGGTGTAAAAAGCAATCCTTCATTCCAGTCTGTAGTTCCATGAAATGGGCAATCAATGGCAACGATCGTATACCTTTTACCCAGGTATTCTTCAAGCACGTAGAAAGTGTTGCCTTGCTCGCCATAGCCGTGAAAGGCAAAAAGCCATTCCTCACCTGTTCCGAACCGGCTGTAATGAATGGTTGAGTGCTGGTATGTAATAAAATGCCTTTCCATTGGAAACCCAAAAGTAACCCGATAAAAAATTAACAAAGGAATACTTGGATATGTGCTAAAGATACACCAATTTTGAAATTAGTTGCATAGCTAACTATATGTCAAACAACCAATTTAAAAGAGGCGAATTATACAGTGTCATCAACGGTATGGCCTCCACGGCTGTGGCAAGAAGATTGCAAAAGAATTTTCGCCAGGCCGGGTTGGAAATCACCATTGAGCAGTGGAGTGTTTTGTATCATTTGTGGAAAGAAGATGGCTTGAGCCAGCAGGAACTATGCAACCGAACTTTTAGAGATAAGCCAAGTATAACAAGACTGATTGATAACCTGGAGAAATTAAAACTGGTAAAACGAACGGCATCGAAAACAGACCGGCGTATTAACCTGGTGTATTTAACCGAATCGGCAAAAGAACTGCAGCAGGTAACCATTGACCTTGCGAATCAAACGATGAACGAAGCTTTGGAGGGGATTACGAAAGAAGAGATCGAAACGGTGAAAAATGTATTGCAGCGGGTATATGATAATCTGATTGAGCTGAGTTAAGAACCATGTGTTGAAGAATGGGCTTATCATTAAGTTGATATGAGCCGAAAAAAGATAGATAGTAATAGAAAGCTTACCCCCACCTTTTCTATAAAATAAAAACCTTAAAATTTCTTGCCATGAGTGCAGCAACACAGCAAAACGCTTCGCTGAAAGGCGGTGAATGGTTGATCAGGGAAACAAATCCGATTGACGTTTTTATTCCCGAAGATTTTAATGAGGAACAAAAGATGGTGATGGATATGTGTGAACAGTTTTTGGATACAGAAGTCTATCCCATGCTGGACCGCATAGATAAGTTAGAACCGGGCCTCATGCCTTCTTTACTGGAGAAGGCTGGGGAACAAGGGTTATTGTCTACCTCTTTTCCCGAGGAGTATGGTGGGCTGGGAAAAGATTTTATTACCTCAACCATCGTAAACGAAGGCTTAGGGGGTGGTCACTCTTTCTCTGTGGCTATTGCTGCACATACAGGTATCGGTTCCTTGCCCATTTTATATTTTGGAACAGAAGAACAGAAACGAAAATATATTCCCAAACTGGCCAGTGGAGAATGGAAGGGTGCTTACGGTTTAACAGAGCCCAATAGCGGCAGCGATGCCTTAGGTGCTAAAACATCGGCTAAGCTGAGTGATGATGGTAAACATTATATGCTGAATGGCCAGAAATGCTGGATTACCAATGGCGGCTTTGCAGATGTGTATACCGTATTTGCAAAAATTGATGGTGATAAATTCACTGCTTTCATTGTAGAGAGAGGTTTTGAAGGATTTACACAAGGGCCGGAAGAACATAAAATGGGGATCAAGGGCTCTTCAACCGTACAGTTGTATTTCCAGGATTGTAAAGTGCCGGTAGAAAATGTGTTAGGAGAAATAGGTAAGGGGCATGTGATTGCTTTTAATATTCTGAATATTGGTCGTTTAAAACTTTGTGCAGCTGCCTTAGGTGGCAGTAAAAGAGCTGCCACAACGAGCATTCAGTACGCAGCAACCAGAGAACAGTTTAAAATGCCCATTGCTAAGTTCGGTGCTATTAAACATAAGCTGGCCGAAATGGCCATAAGAATATGGGTAGGCGAAAGTGCTTTATACCGTGCTGCTAAAAGTATTGATCAGAAAGAAAGTGAATTGCTTGCAGCAGGTGATCCTTTTGCAAAAGCTTTATTAGGAGCTGCGGAGGAATATGCTATTGAGTGTGCCATGCTGAAAGTATTTGGCAGCGAGATGCTTGACTTTGTAGTGGATGAAGGCGTGCAGGTACATGGTGGAAATGGTTATAGCGATGAATATTTAATCAGCCGGGCTTACAGAGATTCGCGTATCAACAGGATTTATGAGGGAACAAATGAGATCAACCGTTTATTAACTGTTGATATGGTATTGAAACGTGCTATGAAAGGCAATTTAGATCTGATGGGACCCGCTATGGCTGTTCAGAAAGAATTGATGAGTATTCCTGAATTTGGTAACGAAGATGAAACTCTTTTTGCAAAAGAAAGAAAGTACATCGCCAACTTTAAAAAAGCTATTTTGATGACAGCAGGTGCTGCTGTTCAGAAGCTGATGATGCAGCTGGAAAAAGAACAGGAAGTATTGATGAATATTGCCGATATGGCCATTGAAATTTATCACAGCGAAAGTGCATTGCTGCGTGTGATGAAATTGGTAGACCAGAAAGGTGAAGCTTCTGTTGGCGCAGAAATAGATATGATGCGGACTTATATTTATGATGCTGCAGACAAGATCAATAAAGCCGGCAAAGATGCATTAAACAGTTTTGCCGAGGGTGATGAATTAAGAATGATGCATATTGGATTGAAACGGTTTACCAAGGTAGATCCTTTCAATACCAAAGAAGCCAGAAGAAGAATTTCCGCTAAGCTTTTAGAGGCGAATAAATATTGCTTTTAGGTTTGTTGATTGCTCATTGGTTAAGCCCTTGCTAATAAAATGGCAAGGGCTTTTTATATGAAGGAGTAAGAAATACATTTGCTTTAGTCAAAACTGCTAAACCCGTAAATTGTGATATGAGATCTGCCAAAACCGATAATAACGAAAGAACATTTTTGTTTATCAAATCTGATTACAAACTAACAAAGATTAATCTTTCGGAAATATTATTTTTAGCCGGTATGAGGGATTATACACAGGTTTATCTGAAAGGGAAAGCATCACCACTTACCACTTTACAAAACCTGAAAGAGTTTGAAGGAAAGCTTCCTGAAAAAAAATTCATACGAGTTCATCGCTCCTATATTGTTGCTATAGAACAGATTGATACGATCAGCCGGAGTGAAATTACAATAGGGCAGTTTACCATTCCGATAGGAAATTCTTTTAAAGCTTCTGTAGATGAAATGATAGAAAAAAACTCTTAGGAATTTCCTAAGAGTTTTCAATTGTATTAATAATGAATTCCACAACTATCAATTTCCTGTTTACTTACGGTAGGTTTTTTTCCGGCTTTGATCTTACTTAAAGCAAGGTTCCCGATAAGTAAAGCTTCTTTCTCTGTAGCAAACGGTACATCTCCAACAATAGCAGGAATAGTAACCTGTTTAATGTACAATGTATCGTTTGTATAAATCTCGTATCCCCAACCCTTCTGTGTTTGCAGGGATTTTATAGTTAGATATACCCTGTCTTTGTCTTTATTTGTAAATCTTGTTACAATGAAGATAATTAGCGAAACGGCAAAGACAAGGTATACCCAGTTTTTTTTAATCATTTGCGTTGTAAGGATCATTAGGCTTGAATTCATCAAAATCATCATACACGTAAGTACTGTTTTTACCAGAACCTACAAATCCTCTGCCTTGAACTGAGAAGGCAACAGCACCACTTCTGGCGGAACGCTCGTAATCGGTTTTCCTAGCCCACAGATCAGATGCAAAATCATATTCCCATGTTTTGGAGATATAACCACCGTTTTCACCTGTAGTGATGTAAGCTTTATTACCCATAACAAACGCAATAGCATTCATACGAACGATATCGGTATAATCATCATCATAAGTATCGCTGCTGGTATTGGCGATATCTCTTAGTTGGGTCCAGGGGCTACCTGATGTTACAGATGGATCAAATGACCAGAAGTCATTAACAGTTTGGCCATTATTTACACCGGTACATACGTACGCTTTGTTGTTGTAAACAAAAGCTACAGCCTGAGATCTTTTACTGCCACCCCAACTTGGTTTTTGGGTCCACGTATCGGAGGCGGGGTTGTATTGCCAGAAATCTTTGGTGTAATTACCATCAAAGCCGGATGCTACGTAGCCATAATTACTAATGCTGAATGCAATAGCATCATATCTTCCGGTTCCGGCAAAAGCTGCTTTTGAAACCCATGAATTAGTTGCTGCTGAATATTTCCAGGTATCTTTTAAGTTATTGTATCCATCGTAACCGGTAGTTACATAAGCTACTGAATCACCAATGGAAAATGCTACTGCTGAGTTTCTCCCAGTTCCGGCGAAATCAGCTTTTTGAGACCATGAGTTGCTGGTTGCATCATAAGCCCAGGTATCTACCAGTCTGTTGGTTCCGTCATAACCGGTAGAAATATATGCTAAGTTGCCAATAGTAAAAGCTACTGCTTCAGTTCTGGCAACACCATCTAATTCAGAACGTTTAATCCAGTTACCAACCAGGGATGTAGAAGTAGATGACTTTGCGCAGGAAGCCATAATTAAAGCCGCACTACCTAAAAGAAATAATGAGTCTTTGAATCTCTTCATTGTAAATTTTTTGATGAAATTATTCGGCAGGGTGTACCATAAATCGTTAAAATGGATTTTCTTACGATAAAACCAGACGAATAAATTAATTTTGTCTGCCAGCAATTTTGCCGGCTTTTTTTACGGGCTCAAAATAACAGAATTTTACTCAATTATTAATAGGATAAAACTCTTTTTTGCAGATAAAAAAATAATGATAGTCGTTGCCAAAAGATTATTTATCCATAGTAACAATTCTCTAACAAGACCACAATCTATCATTGTGGGCATTTTGAAACCTGTTACTTTGTAATAAGTTGAAGCATTTTAAATTTAAAAATGATTAAAAATCTTTCCCTACTGCTTTTAATTTTTACTGTTGTGCTGTTGGGTACAGCTTGTAAAAGAACAGATATTTCTTTCGGGAATCAATTCATCGACAACGGGTATACACAAATAATAAAGGTTGATACTTTTACGGCCGATATCGCTACGGTATATATTGATTCCTTTATTTCCTCTGCAAAGGGATTCGGTACGGTAGGTTCTTATAAAGACCCTTATTTTGGTAAAATTACTTCTGAGTCTTACTGTGAAGTTGCACCGCCAGCATATTCAGATATTTATTTGAATACGACTTATGATTCAATATCACTCATCCTCAAACTGGATCATTCTTTTTATGGTGATACCACTAAGCCTATTACCATTAACGTGCACCAGTTAGCCCAAAGTATTGTAGGAACGGATGCAACCACTTCTAATATCTATAATTTAGATTCTTTCCAGGTAATGCCTACAGCATTAGGCTCTAAAACTTTTACAATAAGCCCTAACAGGATGGATACGCTGGCAATAAAACTGGATGACAGCCTTGGCCAGAGATTATTGAGGAAGTTGCAGAATAAGCTTGACCAGGACATTACCAACAACACCAACTTTGTACAATACTTTAAAGGATTAAGGATCAGTGCTTCCTCTGGTGGTTGCGTTTATAATTTTAAAGATAGTGTTACCATGCGTTTGTATTATACCAAGCATGATCTTTTCACTACCAGCCAGCAAACAGATTTTAGTTTATACAATAAGCCTCATCAATTTAACCATATCAGTTATGACAGAACGGGAACGTCTCTGCAAAATTTAACAGCTACTAACAGGGAAATTAATGCAAGCCTTACGGGTAATATGGCTTTTAGCCAGCCGATAAGCGGGTGCATGACGAAAATATCTTTTAATGCAGTTAAAAATATTTTTAAGTTACCCAATTATGTAAAACTGATGCAGGCAAAACTGATCGTTAGGCCAATGAAAAATTCTTATTCGGCCGGAATGTATCCCTTGCCGCCGCAACTTCGCTTAAGTACCACTAACCAGTTTGATTTATTAGGTTCTGACCTTACGGCTGTAATTAATGGTTCGGCGCAGGTTCAATACGGCAATTTGTACGTTGATTATTTGTATGGTACTAACACTACATACACTTACGATCTTACCAGCTATTTAAAAGCGTTTATATCAAGTACAGCGGTGAATGAAAGAGATGGTTTGTTGCTGGCACCGCCATCGCCTGCCTATGAAACAAATTTTAACAGGATCGTTTTAGGAAATAAGTTAAACATCAATGGAAATATAGAACTGCAGATTTTTTATGCAGCGGTTCAATAAATAAAAAATGAGAAAATACTTCTTCATATTCATCACTTTGGCAGCCTGTAAATTAGGTATAGCACAAAATAATGCATCTCCCTATTCCATTATTGGTATTGGAGATATTGAAAAGAGTTTTTTTGATAGAACAAGCGGTATGGGGCATGCAGGTTTGGCCTTATCCTCTAACCGTTACATGTACATGGCTAATCCGGCGTCTTTCAGTACAATGGACCAGCACTTTTTCCAGACCGAACTGTCTGCAAGATATATGGGGGTTAATTATACAGGTACGCCTGTTAGTAGCAATACGTCAACCACCCAGTCATCGGATGTTCAATTCCGAAAATTAACTTTAGCCGTTAAGATCAAGCCTAAGTGGGCTATTGCTTTCGGTTTCATGCCATTTAGTACTGCCAGTTATTCTTTTTATAGTAATAAAAATATACAGGGCACTAACCTGAATATGTTAGCTTATTATAATGGTATTGGTGGGGTTAACCAGGCCTTTCTTACCAACAGTTTTGCTGTTACTAAAAACTTTTCTATTGGCTTGCAAAGCACTTATTTGTTTGGGCAATTGCAGCAAACAGAAACACTATCCGGAACATTTGATAGTACTTTAATAACCACAAGAAATATTGCTATTTCTAAACCTTATTTTAAACTTGGGCTGCAATACCGGGCTAAAATAAGTTCTAATTGGAGAGTAGCATTAGGTGCAACAGGTGCTACGCAAACAAGATTAAATGCAAACTACAGTTTGGTTGTTACCGATGGTAATACTAGCAGCAACATTGTAAATAATCAATATTATAAGAGTAATTATTTTACGCTTCCCAATACCTATTCAGGTGGAATAGCTGCAACCCTAAAAGATAAATATACTTTCGCTGTAGATTATACACACCAGTCCTGGAGCGACTTGAATTATAAAGGTGCTGGATATAACCTGGTAAATAGTCAGCGTGTTAATGTGGGTTTTGAATATTCCAAAAAAGTAACTTACAGGGAACAAACCATTGAAAAGTCTTTTATGCAGGCAGGCTTTTTTTATGATCAAACCTACCTGGATATCTTCGGTCATCAGATCATCGATATTGGAGGAACAATTGGTACAGGTGTAAACATCGCCAGAGCCCCTCAGCTCTCTTTATTTGCTGCATTGGAGGCTGGCCGCAGAGGTACTATTGAAAGTGGTCTTATTCGTGAAAATTATGTTCAGGTTACTGTTACTATTAACTACAGGGATTTCTGGTTACCCAAAAACTTCAAACGTTACGACTAATATTTCTGCTCATATAAATTCTTGAATATTGGGGAAGTAAATCATACTTCCCCAATTTGTTTTTTGTTACTTTCAATGCATGAAGTATTTATTGCTGCTATCCTCTTTTATTATCGGATTCTATATTCCTTCAAATGCTCAAAATGCTGAAAAGTCTTGGATGGGAAGAACTACAGGAAAGCTTCCTTCCATTGCATATGGATTGGGTGAAGACAGGCTGGGCGGTGCTAAACTGGGTTACATTGATACCGGTGTAATAGTTAAAGTAATAGATTCTGCCGGCGATATGTATCATGTGCAATTATCAAAACAACATAGCGCTTTTATTGAAAAAAGATATGTGGAGAAAGATACGCTTACAATAGAAAAACCATATCATCTCACAAATTCATGGAAAGCAGAAGGTTCTGGTGGTTATGATGTTCTGTCTATTTCCATGGATGAAAAACTACCTTATAAATCGTGGATGGAAATTGATCCATCTAAGGTAATGATTGAACTCTATGGTGTACAAACCAATACTAACTGGATTACGCAATTACAATCTCTAAAAGAAATAAAAAATATTTACTATAACCAGGTAGAAGATGATGTATTACAAATAACAGTTGAGTTAAAACATAGGCAGCATTGGGGTTATAGTCTTAATTATAAAGGCAAGCTATTGCAATTGAAAGTAAAGAGGCAGCCAGAAAAACTTGATCTTCGAAAATTAACTATTGCTATCGATGCCGGCCACGGTGGGTCTAATGCCGGTGCTGATGGTATTACATTAAAAGCTTCTGAAAAAGAATACACTTTACTTTTCGCAAAAGCATTGGAAAAACAATTGAAAAAACAGAAGGTAAAAGTGATTATGACAAGAACAACAGATACAACTTTCGATATGAAAGACAGGATATTGTTTTTGCAGGAAAAAAATCCTGATGTATTGCTGAGCCTTCACCTCAACTCTTCAGGAAGTAGCCTTGTAAAAGGAAGTAGCACTTATTACAAGTATATAGGCTTCCGGCCACTATCTCAGGCTATTTTAAAGCGTATGCTTGAAATTGGTATGGATGAGTTTGGCAATGTGGGCAATTTTAATTTTGGATTGAATGGCCCAACAGATTTTATTAACTGCTTATTGGAAATTGCTTTTTTAAGTAATGAAAGCGATGAAAGAAAAGTAGTAAATCCAAAGTTTCAGGCTCTTGTGGCCAGGCAAATTATTAAAGGATTGAATGATTGGCTGAAAGAAATTAAATAGTTTAAAAAAGAAAAGGGCACTGTTGAAGTGCCCTTTTACTTACATCTTTTTCTTCTTGCATTCTGGTCCGCATACATGCCCTTTTTCTCCATGAGCATAAACATGCTTACCGTTTTTGCATGCAGCTGTGCATTTGTGTTCTTTTAATTTTTCTTTTTGCTGAGCCATAGCCGGCGAAGCCATAAGGCCTACAATAAAAAGGCCTGCAACAATTGTTTTAACTGCTTTCATAATGACAATTTTTAATCGTTACGGTTAAGTTTTTTATTCCTTACAAATTACACTAATTATTTTTTGTTGAGCCATCGTTGAAAAAATTCATAAGTACGTAACATTTGGTCTATTCGCTGCCGGTTGTTACCACTTCGGGTAAGTTCATGCGTAGCTCCCGGATGGCGAACATATTCAACGGGGCGACCTAAAACCTTCAGGCTCTTGTACAACATTTCACCTTCTATTACGCCTGTTCTTAAATCTGTTTCCCCATGAAAAATAATATAGGGTGTGGTAATATTTTCAACATAAGTAATAGGCGATTCACGGTCTAAAACTTTTTTTACCTCAGGTTGCCAGGGATAGCCGCCGAAATAATTAGGTACCAATCGCCATGCATTTCCTTCTCCAAAAAAAGTTCCCAGTTCATATACACCTCTTTGAGAACATGCAGCTTTAAAACGATGATCGTGCCCAATGATCCAACTAACCAGGTAACCTGCATAAGAACCGCCGGTAATCAATAGTTTACTGGTATCGCTCCAGCCTTCGGCAATGGTTTTATCCAAGGCTGTTAATACATCACTGGTTGGGCCGGTTCCCCAATCATTGATATTGCTTCTTAAAAAATCTACACCATAGCCACCTGAGCCGCGGGGGTTGCAGTACACTACTCCGTAACCTTGTGCACAGAAATATTGAAATTCATGCCACATGCTGTTTTCGCCGGGTCCCCACATGGCCGATGGGCCTCCATGAATTTCAAGAAGAAGCGGGAATTTCTTTCCGGGTATATAATTCACGGGCTTCATTACCCAATATTCTATTTCCATACCCTTATCGTTTACAAAGCTGTGTTTTTCAGGGAGAGATAACTGCCTGTTGCCGATCCATTCATTCAATGAAAAAACTTTTTTCTGTTCTTTCATTAACAAATCGGCCGTGTATAATTCGGAGGGGCTGTTGATATCAGTTTTAGAAAAAGCGATAATATTATTCCTTATTGAAAACTGGTTAATACCGGCATCATAATCAGATAATCTTTCTACTTTTTTATGCTGTACATCTACCCGGTATAAAGGAATACCACCATTGCTTTGTGCAGTGCAGTAAATATATTTTTCATCGCTGCTCCAGGTAATACTGCTTTTGTTCCGGTCTAAAGGAATGGAAATAATATCTTTTTCACTGCCATTCAAAGGCATGATGCCCAATACCGGAACATCAACAAAGGAAGTGCCGCTGTATTGAAAGGCCAGCCATTTGCCCGATGGTGATAGTTTAGGGCTGCTGTAAATTTTACCTTGTGCACCTAAGATTTTGTGAAGTTCTTTTCCTTCTGCATCCGCAATGTAAATCTCACTTTCCAGGCTGCGGTCCGGGTGTTGTATGGAATCGATATCAGCGCTAAGGATCATGTGTTGGCCATCAGGCGTAAATTCAAGTGAATGATAGCTGTAAAAACCGTGTGTGAGCGCTACTGGTGAGGCACTACCTGTGGTAGTGATACTAAAGAAATGGTTGAAAAAAATATCCGCAGAAGTTACGGCTTCCTGCTGAAAATTGAGCTTATCCAAAACTTTAGCCTTTTTATCAATCACGTTCAATTCCAAATAAGCCCGTATTTCATCCATGTTCCCATCAGGATTGGGTTTTGCTAGATTTACATTAAGGTTCTCATTATGGTCGAAGCCCGGTTTTTCAAATGGCCAGGAAGGTACTTTACGCTGTGGGTTCAGCATACTATCCCGCAGCATTTCTTTCAGGGTTATGGAAGATGAAAAAATGATTTGTTTACCATCAGCCGTAAATTTTGGGCTACCGGCTCCATATTTGAATTTGGTAAGTTGAACGGGTTCGCCTCCATCCAAGGAAAGCAAAAATACCTGGGGTTTACCTTCTACTATTCTTACAAAAGCAATTTCTTTTCCATCGGGGCTCCAGCAAGGCTGCATTGCGCCATCTTTACCTGTAATTTGTTTGGGTGCTGTTGAACCGTTAACAGGAACAAGGTATAAATAACTATTGTATTTAAAATCCCATTTACTATCTCCATCGGGCTCAATTGTGGTAACGCTGTATAGAATTGTAGAGCCATCGGGGCTTAGTAAAACATTGCTGATATTTTTAACGTTGAGCAGATCGGTTACTTTTATCTTCTCCTTATTGTTTTGTGAGATAACTGAAATTGTGATGGTAAGCGAGAAGAGAAGTACAAAAATCCTTTTCATAAGCAGTGAATTAAAGAGTATTGAATATACTGAACCTTCGTAAAAAAACAGATGAATTATGATGGATAACTAAGAATATGTACGCTTACCGCAGACGATTGCATAAATTTGAAAGTGTTTAAACATTTATTCAGATAATTTTGCCAAAATTTCGGGTATGAGTGATTTAGTTCAGGAGTTCAATGATTACCGGAGCCGTATGAATGAAGTAATTCTGAGCAAGAATAACCTGGTAATGAAGCGGCTTTGGAACCTTGATACAAACACTTACGAAGAGGGAGCATTGGATAAAAAAACAAAAGAAATGCTCGGATTGGTTGCCAGTATGGTTCTTCGTTGTGATGATTGCATTAAATACCATCTCGGGAAATGCCACGAATTAGGCGTAACAACAGAAGCGATTTATGAGATTTTTGCCGTAGCAAATATTGTTGGTGGAACAATTGTGATTCCACACACTAGAAGGGCGGCAGAATATTGGGAGGAGCTGATAAAATAAAAAAGGTAAAAAAACCTTGCAACTATCAGCTTTCTTCAATTTGTAAAACAACTAATTTTACAGGAATATTTTTGTATGAGTACAGCAGTAACATCTCCAGCATTGACAGCTAAGGATTTTGCAACCGACCAGGAAGTACGCTGGTGCCCGGGTTGTGGTGATTATTCCATCCTGGCACAGGTTCAAAAAGTAATGCCCACTTTAGGCATACCTAAGGAAAATATTGTAATTGTATCGGGTATTGGTTGTAGCAGCCGTTTCCCTTACTATATGAATACGTTTGGTATGCACTCTATTCACGGTCGTGCAACAGCCATTGCCAGTGGTTTAAAAGCTGCGAGGCCTGAATTGAGTGTCTGGATCGTAAGTGGAGATGGTGATAGCATGAGTATTGGTGGTAATCATACCATCCATTTGCTGCGCAGGAACTTTGATGTAAATATGCTGGTGTTCAATAACCAGATATACGGTTTAACAAAAGGCCAGTATTCTCCAACTTCAGAAGAACATAAAATAACAAAATCAACTCCATACGGCAGTATCGATCATCCGTTTAATCCAATGGCTTTGGCTTTAGGTGCAGATGCCACTTTTATTGCCAGGAGTATGGACAGAGATCCTAAACATTTACAACAAACCCTCACCCGGGCAGCGCAGCATAAAGGGGCTTCTTTTGTAGAAATTTATCAAAACTGTAATATTTTCAACGATGGTGCTTTTGAAATATTTACAGAAAAAGCTACAAAAGCAGAAGAGGCTTTATTCCTTGAAAATGGAAAACCACTTGTGTTTGGTGCTTCACAGAACAAGGGTATAAAGTTAGATGGCTTAAAACCTGTTGTTGTTACACTTGGTGAAGGTGTTAGTGCAGATGATTTGTGGATACATGATGAAAGCGATTTCTATAAAGCGCAGATCCTAACAAGATTATTCGATAATCCTTATAAAGGTGGCGATCACTTCCCACGTCCTTTTGGTGTGTTTTACCAAACTGAACGTCCTTGTTACGAAGAAGTATTAGGCTTGCAGATTGAAGAGGTAATTAGTTCCAAAGGGAAAGGGAACCTTGATAAATTACTCCGTGGTAAAGAAGTTTGGGAAATTGTATAATAGAAAAGTTGTTAAATAACTGAAATATTAAACCACCTCAAAGAGGTGGTTTTTGTTTTTTGAAACAGAGTGAAAAATCACGATCAAAAAACCGTTTTTTTCACATTGCTAACCATAGCTATGCCCTCTACTTTTGTTATGCAGTTGTTTTTATAGTGTTTAGTTGAAATCAATTTTTTCATTTTGGGGGTTATAACATGCGAATTACAGCGGTTGTTCAGCCGCTGTTTTGAGATAAAAAAGATTATTATCTAAATATTTACTGATGGGGGTTTGCTTTTATAAAAGCAAGATGGGGGCAGCCGATAGGCTGCCTTTCGTTTTATGAATATTAAGCCATTAGTAAAGAGAAAGTGCAATGCAGCTGCATGATATGCTTAGAATAATAACACCTTGTGTATTACTTACCGAATAGCTTGTTCTGCCCGATGAAATATTTTTTCTTGTTTCCAGTTGTACCAGGGTTTGGGAGCCGCTTTTTTCATCAGTGTATCTATATTACGCATGCCAAATAAGTTCCAAACGCCATTTAGTTTACCGGTTAGAGAAGTTTGTAAAGCTCTTAAACTCATGGCAAATCCGCTGTCCAGGTATTCCATATGATGCCAGTAACCTGCCGGCATGAATAAGGTATCACCATGTTCTAAAATAATTTCCAGTCCACGTGCATACTGCAATGCAGGAAATTTTTGGTAATCCACTTTACTGTTTTGAGGATCGTAATAATTACTGAAATCAGCCAGGCTTAATACCTCAAAGGGCTTTCTGTAAAGTTTATATTGTTCTTCAAAAGGAAACAATAGTACCCTTTTTCTGCCTATGAACTGCGTGTGTAAGATATGGCTAAGATCAATATCAAAATGCATGTGAGTAATAGAGGTTGCTCCGCCGGTAAAAAGCATGGGATAGCGTTTTACAAACCCCTTCATCAGGTGGTCGGGCCATGTGAAATCTTTGATTAATTGGGGAGCATGATCAAAAATGTTAAATAAGAAGATCCGCCATCCTGCCGGCCCCTGGCTGATCATATCAATATATTCACCAAAGGTTTTATAATCATCAGCAGTATTGATGGGTGTATAAGCATCGCTCTTCACATTATTGTATAACGCTACTTTCTGATCGCCTACGAGTTCTTTAAAATATTGCCAGTTCCACTTTTCATATGCAGTCCATTGCTTAGAAAGATCTTTAATTACCAGCGGCGTATGGGTATGATAGTAATTATTTTTAAAATCTCCCGGGGAAATGCTCTTAACAACATCAACGGACTTTAACTGCATACGAGAAAATTTCCTGCAAAAATAGGAAGAGAACATATCAAAGAATTGACGAACATCATATGAAACAGTTAAAGCAGATGAAATACCTTTGATGTATTGTATTAAGTATGTTACTGCAAATTCATCCAGATAATCCCAACCCACGCTACCTGAAAAAAGTAGTTGAATGTTTATTGGATGGAGGGGTGATCGTTTATCCCACAGATACGATCTATGGAATAGGCTGCGATATCTTTCAACATAAGGCCATTGAACGGATCAGCAGGATAAAAAATGTTGACAGCAGAAAAGCCCAGATGAGTTTTGTTTGTTATGACTTGAGTGATCTGAGTAAATACACCAAGAGTATTTCTACTCCTTTATATCGATTACTAAAAAGTTATTTACCAGGCCCTTATACGTTTATTTTACCTGCCAGTAAAGAAGTTCCTAAAATTTTACAAAGCAAGAAAAGTACCATTGGCCTACGTGTACCGGATAACAATATAGCACGGGCAATAGTACATGCATTGGATCATCCATTACTCAGCGCCAGTTTACCCGGTGAGATGGTAGAGGAATATACCGATCCTGAATTGATCTACGAAAAATTCGGGAACCTGGTAGACATTGTAATAGATGGTGGCATTGGCGGAATGATTCCTTCCACCATTATTGATTGTACTAAAGAAGACTATGAAGTGATCAGGCAGGGTGCCGGAGAATGGTTAGAATAGTTTTATCTGTTTGGGAATGATATTGAAGCTCATGCGGTGATGTTCGCATAAACCATGTACTTCAATGGCCCTGCGATGTTCTTCTGTACCATATCCTTTATTTTTTTTCCAGTTGTAGTGTGGAAATTGTTCGTGTAATTGTTCCATATACTCATCACGGTAGGTTTTGGCCAATATACTTGCAGCAGCAATAGTGGCATACTTTCCATCACCTTTCACGATGCAATGATGTGGTATCCTTTTATAAGGAATAAAACGGTTCCCATCAATTAGTAATAATTGTGGCTTTGTGTTTAATTGTGCTATAGCCATATGCATGGCTTTGAATGATGCTTTTAAAATATTGATCTGGTCTATTTCTCCGCTGCTGATCATGGCAACAGCATAGCTAATGGCATTTGCTTCTATAAATACACGTAGCTCTCTTCTATGGCTTTCTTTTACCTGTTTGCTGTCATTCAATAAAGGATGATAAAATTCTTTGGGTAAAATAACTGCAGCCGCAAACACAGGTCCGGCATAACAACCTCTGCCGGCTTCGTCGCAGCCGGCTTCTGTTAATTCGTTTTGAAAAAAGGGTTCCAGCATAGCCAATTGTTCAACGAATATCGGCAGCCTTTAACTTTTATGATATTCTTTCCTGCAAAAAAATATTTCCAATAACAATCGCAATACCTTTGCTGCGCAAAGGTTAAATTAAAGAATATGCATGCTGAACGTTCTTCCAAAATAGTAGCCAACTGGGTTTTTCTGGGTGTAGCTATGCTTGTGATACAGGTACTGTTAGGTGGAATTACAAGGTTAACCGGTTCTGGCTTATCCATTACAGAGTGGAAGCCCATTATGGGGGCAATCCCACCGTTGAGTGAAACAGAATGGCAGCAGGCTTTTTCAAAATACCAGCAAATTGCGCAGTATAAATACCTCAATCATCATTTTACACTAAGCGATTTTAAATTCATCTTTTTCTGGGAGTGGTTTCATCGCCTGTGGGCAAGAACAATAGGTGTGGTATTTCTGATACCATTTATTTATTTTATGATGAAAAGATATATCCGCCGCTGGATGGTGATGCCCCTGGTAATACTGTTTATATTAGGTGGATTGCAGGGTCTGATCGGTTGGATAATGGTGAAAAGTGGGCTGAATGATGAAAATCTGTATGTAAATCATATTCGCTTGGCGATACATTTTGTATCGGCAATGGTGTTAATTGCTTATGCTTTAGTATTCGGGCTGATGCTTAGTATACCACAGGAGAACAGAGTTGCCGATGCTTCACTTAAAAAAAATACCATCGCCATAACAGCGTTGTTAGTTATTCAGTTGTTCTATGGCGCTTTTATGGCAGGAATGAAGGGAGCTGGTGTGGCACCTACCTGGCCCGATATAAATGGAGTGATGATGCCTGTGCAATTCTTTAGCGGCAACATAATAAATGATCTTTTCTTTAACATCATCAACATACATTTTATACATAGAACGCTGGCTTATATCATTTTCGTATTAATCATACTCTGGTGGCTGAAAGCCAGAAAATACAGCTATTCTCCCAGTTTTAATAAAGCTAAAAATCTACCGCTGATCTTTGTATTTGTACAAGTGGTTTTGGGAATCTTATCCATCCTGAATAGCCCGAAAATTATATTGGGCCACTTTGGTATATTTGAGTGGTTTGCCCAGTTACACCAGCTTACAGGTATGCTATTATTACTTTCTTTGATTTCTGTTATTTATTTACTCTGCTTCAAAAAAAATACAGTGTAAATTACTGTATCTTTTAACAGCGGTTGCATGCAGCGAAGCATGTAGCACAGCAATCATTTAATGATATGAAAAAGTTGCTGGCCGGATTGTGGTATTCATTACCTGTTCAGTTATTTCTTCTTCACTTTAGAAGATACCAGGTGTTTTTAATTTTCTGGTATATCCTCTTCGCAACCATTGCAGGGCATTTCTTAAAACCTTTTGGTGCAGAATCTTTGTTTCTTGCCCCTGAATATTTTAATGAGGTGAATGCCATCAGCACGGCTATTGTGGGTTTTGCGATTGGTGTATTCATTATGAGCTGGAATATCACCACTTTTATTCTGCATGCAAAACAAATAAAATTTTTGGCAACAACATCGCAGCCCTTTTTAAAATATTGTATTAATAATGCTTTATTGCCGTTGATATTCATTGTATTTTATGCTATAAGAGGGTTTCAGAATGCCTTACAAAATGAACTGGTAGCTGTTTCAGAAGTACTTTTTTCTGCCGGTGGCTTTGCAATAGGTTTATTCCTTTCCGTTCTTATTGCCTTTGTATATTTTTTTGGTGCAGATAAAACAATCTATAGATCGATCGGTACTGTGATGCGAACCGCTAACACGCAATACGAAGAGTCTGTACAAAAAAATCCTTTACCAAAAGAAAAAGCAGAAATAGAAGTAAGGTGGTTTTTGAGTGCCAGGCTTAAACTTCGTAAGTGCAGGGACGTTAGGCATTATAGCCCCGGATTTTTAGATAATGTTTTTACCCGGCATCATGTTGCAGCTGTTATTGCTATAATGATTGCTTTTATGTTTCTTTTGTTTACAGGGTATACATCAGATACTCGTTTATTCCAGATTCCCGCAGCTGCCAGTATTACTGTTTTATTTGCGGTGCTGATAGCTGTGTCAGGAGCAGTATCGCTTTTCTTTGGTAACTGGAGTATAGTATTGATTCTTGCGGTTTACCTCTTTCTCGATTTCTCTTACCAGAAAGAATGGATAGATCCTCGCAACAAAGCTTATGGCCTGGATTACCAGGACAAGACAAACAGGCCAGTGTACAACCGGGCTCATATTATGCAAATGGCTTCCATAGCAAATATGGAAAAAGATAAACTTGCTTTCCTAAAAATTTTGAATATCTGGAAAGCAAGGCAGAAAGAAAAGAAACCCGTTTTATATGTTGTAAATACAAGCGGTGGAGGTGTTAGAAGTGCTGTATTTACTATGAATGCGCTACAACGGTTGGATAGTATTATGCACGGTGAATTGATGAAGAAAACTTTATTTATCAATGGCTCATCCGGCGGATTATTGGGTGCTGCTTACTTCAGGGAACTATATTATCAAAAGGAATTGGGTAAGAATATTAACCTGCAGGACCCACAATATGTTGATGATATTTCAAAGGACCTGCTCAATCCCTTATTTTCTTCTTATGTAACCAGGGATATTGTAGGGCCGGTTCAGAAATTCACGTACAATGATTTTAAGTATGCAAAAGACAGGGGATATGCCTTTGAAGAAAAACTGAATGATAATACGCATGGTTTATTGGATAAGCCTTTGAAAGCATATGCCATACCAGAAGAAAATGCTACCATTCCTTTTATGTTTTTTAATTCGGTGATCAGTCGTGATGGAAGGAAAATGGTGATCAGTACACATCCTGTCAGGTTTTTAATGAGGCCCGAAACAGATCCTACGCATATCACCCCTTTCGATGCAGATGCAATAGATTTCAATACGTTCTTCAGTAAGTTAAACGGTAATGATATTCGTGTTCTCTCAGCTTTAAGAATGAATGCAACTTTTCCATTTGTATTACCGAATGTTTGGTTACCTACCAACCCTATTATAGATGTAATGGATGCTGGCTTGCGGGATAATTTTGGCCAGGAAACAACCCTTCGTTTTTTAGATGTGTTTAGCGACTGGCTGAAGGAAAACACCAGTAAGGTGGTTGTTATACAAATACGCGACAGGCCATTGGGCGACTGGGATAAACCTTACGAAAGCAAAAGTTTTAGCAGTTTACTTACCAAACCCCTCTTATTGTTGCAATACAATTGGTACCGCCTGCAGGATTATTACCAGCATGACCAGTTGGAATATTTTTCAGATAGTTATGGAAAGAATTTTTATAGAATTTGTTTCCAGTATCTACCTTCTAAGGAAGATGCACCTGCCAGCTTAAGTTTTCACTTAACGGCAGCTGAAAAAGTTGGAATCCTGCATGCAATGAGTAATGAGCTTAATAAGAAAGCTTTTCAGCAAATTGCTGAAATAGAAAAAACAAATCAATAAGGTTGTAAAAGTTGGAAGCAATCTTTTACAATTGATACATTAAATTCTTCAGCAGTTTCTCTTGGCTCCCCATCAATGTGTAAAGGAGCGTGCTTCAGGTTTTTTATCGTAAGCGATGGAGCTTGAAAGTAAAGTACGTTTTTATGAGTGATATCATCTACCAGCTCCTGGAGTTTATTATTTCCTCTTACCTGTTTTAAAAGAGCAAAAGGTAGTTTGGCTTTATTCATTTTTTGAATGATCACAATATCCAGTAACCCGTCATTTAAACTGGCTTCTGGTGCTATGGTTACATTATTGCCGAATTGGTTGCTGTTGGCAATACTAATGGCAAACGCGTCGGTAAAAAAAGAAAACTGTTCTATCTGAACTTCAAACTGAAAGGGATTGGCTTTGAAAAAGTTGATAAGGCTTTCCTGTGTATAAGTTAATAATCCACGTTTTGATTTAGCTGCAAAATTATGTGCTACTTGTGCGTCAAAGCCAAGCCCACTAAGCATGCAGGAGTAATGGTTATTAATGAAAAAAGCGTCTACCAGCTTTGCTTTGCCTGCAAATATCACAGCTAAAGCGGCTTCTGCTTTTTTAGGAATATTTGCCGCAAAGGCTAGCCCGTTACCCGAACCTAAAGGAATAATACCAAATCTCACAGGTTCGTTTCTGAGTGCATGTGTTACCTGGTTAACGGTACCATCGCCACCAATAATGATGATATCAGTAAAATGCTCGTATGCAATTTTTTCTTTTATAAAATCATAATTACCATTGGCATTGGTGGGAACTATTTCAAAAGGAATTTTCCTTGCTGTAGTTTCTCTTTCGACCATTTTTTTTATTCCTTCTTTCCTGGATGTACCGGAAATAGGGTTGATCAGGTAAATGATTTTTCTTTCCATTATCACTCGAATACTTTCAGCTTCAAATATATCTTGAATGTTGTTAAGGCATTACCATTTTAACAAAGCACTTGCCCAGGTAAACCCGCTTCCAAAAGCGGCAAGGCAAACCAAGTCACCATTTTTAATCTTCCCTTTTTCCCATGCTTCGCATAATGCAATGGGCACGGAAGCAGCCGTAGTGTTACCATAGTGCTGAATATTGTTGTACACCTGCTCATCTGTTAGTCCCAGTTTCTGCTGTACAAATTGTGCTATCCGAAGATTGGCCTGGTGTGGAATAAGCAGTTGCAGGTCTGAAGGCTTGTAGCCATTCGTTGTTAATGCTTCTATAATGACTTCAGGAAATTTTACTACAGCTTTTTTAAATACGGCAGGCCCATCCATGAAAGGGAAGTTCTGTGCATTGTCTATCATTGTATGGCTCATGAACATATTACCTATCTCTGCATCATCAAAACTGGCATAATTATGTGTGCCCCAATGGTTGGCATGAGTGCCCGGATTGTACATGGCCAATATTTCAGCAGCTTCTCCATCGCTGTGCAGGTGTGTACTCAAAATACCCTGGTTCTCTTCGTGGGTGGGCTGAAGTACCACGGCGCCGGCACCATCTCCAAAGATTACGCTTACATTGCGGCCACGGGTAGAAAAATCCAAACCGAATGAATGTTTTTCGGAGCCGATAACCAGTATGTTTTTATACATACCCGAACGGATAAACTGGTCACCAACGCTGAGTGCATATACGAAGCCACTGCATTGATTACGAACATCCAATGCGCCGATCTCTTTCATTTGCATGGCTCTTTGTACCAATACACCACAACCGGGAAAATAGTAATCTGGCGAAAGTGTTGCGAAGATTATAAAATCTATATCCTGTGGAGTAATACCGGCTCGTTCAATGGCTATTTTTGCTGCTTCAACTGCCATAGTGGTGGTAGTTTCGTTGGTACGATGTGCAAAACGGCGTTCTTTAATACCGGTTCTTTCCTGTATCCATTCATCGCTGGTATCCATGTATTGTAGCAGGTCGTTATTGGTAATAATTTTTTCCGGCACATACATGCCGATACCTGCAATTTTAGAGCGGGGCATAACAATCGTTTTATTTGAGAAAATGAAGATACTGGAAAAAAATTTTGGCTTCAATTGGTTTTCCCTCTACTTTCGTGCCGCAATGATAAATAAGAAACATACAAAAAACACTAAGAAACGTATCTCTAAAGGGGAAGTTGCTTAAACATTTTTGTATGCACGATAATATGTAAACAGCCTTCCCCAAACAGGGAAGGCTGTTTTGTTTTACATCGGCTGCGCAGAGAACAGGAAGTACAAGTGAGTGACACAACGATGCTGAAACAGGTTATAAAAAATGGCAAACCAATTATTATTCATTTATAAAAACAAAAACAATGAAAGTAGCCGTTGTTGGAGCTACAGGTTTAGTGGGCTCTAAAATGCTGCAGGTATTAGCAGAAAGAAATTTTCCTGTTACGGAATTAATTCCGGTAGCGTCTGAAAAATCAGTGGGTAAAGAAGTAGAGTTTAAGGGAAAGAAATACAAAGTGGTAAGCATGGCCGATGGTATTGCTGCTAAACCGGCTGTAGCCATTTTTTCAGCAGGCGGTGGTACTTCATTGGAATGGGCTCCCAAATTTGCGGAGGCCGGTATTAAAGTAATTGATAACAGTAGTGCCTGGCGTATGGACCCTACTAAAAAATTAGTAGTACCTGAAGTAAATGCTGATGCGTTAACGGCTGAAGATTATATCATTGCTAACCCAAACTGTTCTACCATTCAGATGGTGGTGGCATTACAGCCTTTACATGCTAAATATAAAATTAAGCGTGTGGTAGTAAGCACTTACCAGAGTGTTACCGGTACGGGTAAAAAAGCGGTTGATCAGTTATTTAATGAAAGAAAAGGTATTGAGGGTGAAATGGCATATAAATATCCCATTGACCTGAACGTGATCCCTCAGATCGATGTGTTCCTGGATAATGGCTACACCAAAGAAGAGATGAAAATGGTGAAAGAAACTTGCAAGATCATGAAAGATGATTCTATCAAGGTAACTGCAACTACGGTTCGTATTCCTGTTGTGGGTGGCCACAGCGAAAGCGTGAACATTGAGTTTGAAAACGAATTCGATTTAAATGAAGTGAAAGCTTTACTGGCTGCGGCTCCTGGTGTGGTTGTGCAAAATGATGATGCGGCACAGTTATACCCCATGCCTTTGTGGGCTCATGAAAAAGATGAAGTGTTTGTGGGAAGATTGAGAAGAGATGAAACACAACCTAAAACACTGAACATGTGGATAGTGAGTGATAACTTAAGGAAAGGTGCTGCTACCAATGCAGTACAGATAGCAGAGTACTTGTTGAGTAAAGGTTTGTTATAGTTGTTAGCGAGTGAATATTTAGAGTGAGCCCGTTTTTAAAGTGGCTCACTCTTTTTTATGGTATCACTTCGAATAAAAAGAATTGTGTTTTTTCTACAGGAGAAAAATTATTATCAGCTATCATCAATAATGTTCTGTGGCCATTCGGTAATGTAGGTCCGAAAGTCATCCCTTCCACGTTATCAATATATCTTCCTAAAGTATCCATGTTAAGCAGTAATTTTTTGGAAGCAGATACAAATGAACTGTTCTTTTTAAAAGACGAATTATTCATAACGTTACTGGCTTTATGAAGATCAGCCAGGTATATTTTGATCGTACATGCTAGCCTACCTGTAGAAAAGGATCGTTCCATCACAAGCAACTGCTGGTCATTTAGCCATAAAATATCAGGTACACCATTTATTTTAAAAGCTTCTTTGGTAATGGCAGGATGTGCTACCGGATCGATGTGGTAAGCATATTGTGCAATATTTTTTTTAGTAGCTGTATTGAATTTGAATAGCCTGATCCACGCATCGTTGGGTTCTGTTTCTGCTCTTGTGCCATCTTCATATAAAGGCTCTTCCACATTTACATAGAACTGTTTATAATCTTTACTGAAAGTAGCGCCTTCCAATACGCCATTTTGCCTGGGCCCTTTTTCAAATGCATGCATACGGAGATTTACGGGCAATGGAAAACTATCAATGAATTTACCATCGGTTGACATGATGGTAATGGCAGGATTTTCAAGTACTGTATCTTTTGCTTTTACAATTCTTTCACCTTCGCTCGTCCAGATCAGTTGATGTGTTGTTGCATTGTAACGAATTGATTCGGGATCAGGCGTATGGGCAGGATCTTGTTTTGAATTAGGATAGGCTGTTCCGTTAGCTTGGAGCATATATTTCACACCAGTGAAGGCAACACTGTCGATCCCTTTTTCTGTGAAGAAGAGCTTAGCAGTATAAAAGCGGGCAGGATTGATGGCACTTCTGTCGTCACTGATCAGGTAATAGATTTTATGCTTAGCATCGTAATCAATACCCGATAAACCACCTACTGTTGTGTTACGAAAAGAAAGATTGTACGGAACATCGTATTCCCCCAGTAAGTTAAGTTTACGGATACTTTGTGCATAAGAATATTGCACAGTAAGAATGAATAGTAATGATAGCAATGCTGAACTCCTGTACTTCATAAATAAACTTTACTGCAAAGTACAGATGAAAATAAAAAGCAGCACACAATGGTGCTGCTTTAACAGAAATATGATGATGATTATAGTTTATCCAGGTAATTACTTAGTTTCTGTATGGCTGCTGCATCTACCTGTATTTGTTGCTGTGCTTCTGTCCAGTTTCTTTGTTCAATTGCTTCTCTGATGCCGGGCATTGTTTTAACACCATAGCCGGTATAAAAGCCGGGAGCATATAAAGTATGCTTGTACCAGCTTCTGCGGGGTAGTCCGTTATCGCTTAACAACTGCTGTTCGGCTTTATACAAGGCTTCATTGAATTGTTGGGTGTTGCCGGATTGCAAAGCCTTTTGCCAGGCTTCTGCTGCATGTGCACAGCTTTTTTCAAATGCGGCCAGGGCATTTTGCAATGGAGAAAAATCAATAAAAGGAACTTCCTCCTTTACAGCAGGTGCGGCTAATTTTTTCATTGGATCTGCTGCCAGGTCGTATTGTTTGGACTTGATCAATTCATTTTCCATTGCCGTGCTTTCACGCATGTTATCTGTCAACGTCATTAATTCAGTTGTATAGCCATTTACTGTTTTATAGAGGTTCTTAAAATCAAAAGGTAATACATCCGCATCAGCTAAGCGTAATACTGCTCGTCCTGTTGTTTTAGCTAATGCTACTCCATAGTTAAAGCCCGGGTCTTTAAAGCGGCGGTAATCATCGTAAGAATCATAAATGGAATGATATTCCCCGCCTTCATTTTCCCCACCAAATCCAATACTTAAAGAAGGGATACCCAAATGTTGGATAAAGGCAGAATAATCAGAACCGGAGCCCATAGCACCCAGTGATAAAGTGTTCTTACCAAACAGTTCTTTCTTTGTTTTACTGGTAGAAGCTGTGGTGGTTTCTCTGGCTTTCAGCCTGTCGAACACAGAAATATTGGTTTGCGGGTCTGTTACATCTTTCGTGATCTCACCCATCATCGTTTCCAAAGCATGAGAGCCTTCGGCTTCTAAAAAGCCCCTTCCATTGCCATCGGAATTGATATAGGCAACCGCTTTTTGCTGCAGTTCAGCGGCGTGGTCTTCAACCCATTCGGTACTACCTAATAAGCCTGGTTCTTCTGCATCCCAGGCGCAGTATACTAAAGTTCTTTTGGGCTTCCATCCATTCTTTACCAGTTGCCCGATGGCTTTTGCTTCTTCCAGTAAAGCTGCCTGCCCACTGATAGGATCATTTGCCCCATTCACCCATGCATCGTGATGGTTGCCGCGTATTACCCATTCATCAGGGTATTCTGATCCTTTGATCATCGCAATCACATCATAAGCAGGTTGCAGCTGCCAGTTGAAAGCTAATTTTAAATGTACTTTTTCTTTACTGTATCCAATGTGGTAAGTAATGGGTAATCCGCCTCTCCATTCACCGGGTGCAACAGGGCCCTCCAGCATTTCCAGTAACGGTTGTGCATCATGGTAGCTGATGGGCAGCACAGGTATTTTTAATATGGTAGGTGCTTCTGATCTATCCAGCCGTTTAGCGTTTTCTGTAGCACCAATATTAGGGGTTAGCGGATCTCCGGGATAAATTACCATATCCATTACGCTGCCACGTTGTACGCCGTACTCATTTTTAAAAGCACCTTTCGGGTACACATCACCCTGCCCATATCCATCATCTTTAGGATCGCTGTAAATAATACAACCTATCGCTCCGTGTTCATACGCTACTTTGGGTTTTATTCCCCGCCAGCTTCTTCCGTATTTGGCAATTACAATTTTCCCTTTTACATCAATACCCATTCTTGCCAGTACATCATAATCACCGGGTAAGCCGTAGTTCACAAATACAAGTTCTGCTGTTACATCACCATCAGCACTCCAGGCATTATAGGTGGGTAACTGGCCCTCCTGTCCGCTGGTAGCATCTTCTTTTAAGGCAGGCTCTTTGAGCAAGGGTTTATAATTTTTGTTACCGGGTATTTCGAGCACTCTTGTTGTAGGGGTAGGAAATAAAACCTGGTAGGTTTCAATCCTGGCATCCCATCCCCAACTTTTATATTTGGCTACAATATCTTCAGCAACAGCTTTACCGCCGGGAGAGCCCACGTGGTGCGGTTTGGCAGACAATTCCTTTATAGTTTCACCCACATGCTGTGCACTTAATGCAGCATCAAATTGTTGTTCTGTTTTATTTTCTGCAGCTGCGGAGGGCTGGGTAAAACCGCTGATCTGTTTTTGTGCCGTACTGCTTTGCACCAATACAAAACAAAGTAATCCGGCTCCAATCATTTTTCTCATGCGTAGTGTATTTTTTATTTTGGGTAATGTATGTTTTTTTGTTTGGTACGGGCTGCATAACATAAATGCACCTCCGTTGTGTCACTCACTTGTGCGTTCGGTTCATTGGGCAACCATTATTTTGAGAACAAAGCAGGGTGTATTTTATTCCACTGCGTAGCATCCTGGTAAGTTTTGGCTACAGCCAATAGAGTTGCTTCATCATACAGCTTGCCAATGAGTGTTATGCTTGTAGGCAGGTTAAACTTTTTATCGAAGCCTGTGGGCATACAAACTACCGGATGGCCTGTTAAATTGGTTATGGCTGTTTGATTTCCGCTGCCACGGGTAGGACAAATTACCAGGTCTACTTTGCGCATCAGTTCATTCATCTTTTGCATCAGCAAATAACGGTGCCTGTTGGCATTGATATATTCTACGGCGGGTATCAGCCTTGATACCCGAAACTGGTTTGGCCAGTCGTACTTTGTTTGCCTTGTCATTTCATCATCAATATTATTCCTGGTGAACGCATCAAATGAAGCAGCACATTCTGCACTGATCACCACGCTCATAATATTGAAATTGTATACACCGCTATCAGGAAAATCAACAGGTATTAACTGCACGCCCATTTTTTTAAATGTTTCAAGCACTTTCCATTCACTTCTTGCAGTGTCTGTGATCTTATCAAAATAATTTTTTGCATAAGCAATTCTCAACTGTTTAATGTTAATGCTGCTTTTGTAATTAAAAGGTCTGTTTACGGCACAGGCATCAATACTATCGGTGCCGTGTATATAATTAAATACTACGGCTGCATCTTCTGCACTTCTGCAAATAGGGCCCACTTTATCCAGGCTCCAGCTTAACGTCATGGCGCCTGTTCTGCTCACACTGCCAAATGTGGGGCGAAGGCCTGTAGCTCCACAGGTAGAAGACGGTGATACAATGCTTCCCCATGTTTCGGTGCCAATGGCAAAAGGTACCAAACCTGCAACAGTACCAGAGGCAGAGCCCGCAGAAGAGCCGGAAGAACCATAAGCGGTGTTCCATGGATTTTTTGTTCGGCCACCATACCAGTAATCGCCCATCGCCAATGCTCCCAAAGTAAACTTCACTACCAGTACTGCTCCTGCTTCTCTTAGTTTTTTATATACAAAAGCATCTTCATCTATTACCTGGTTTTTGTAAGGTTCGGCACCCCATGTTGTTTTTGTTCCTTTTACGGCAAACAGGTCTTTCAGGCCATAAGGTATGCCGTGCAAGGGTCCGCGGTATTTACCTGTAGCAATTTCTGCATCGGCCTGCCTGGCCTGCTGCATGGCAATATCCTCCGGAATGCTGATTACACATTGTAATGTATCGCCATATTTTTTCAGTCGGTCAATAAAAAATTGGGTAAGTGCTACTGAGCTGATCTTTTTGTTTTTGATCAGTGAGGCCAGCTGTAATACAGAATAAAAGGCAAGATCATTTTTGTTGGCAGGTACCTGTACGTTGGCAGGTATATTCCAATGAACAGGTTGTTGTTGCGAAGGCAGTTTCATCCCCGGAAGAACGGGGCTTTGCCATAGACTCATGGGTACATTGTTGTTCAATGTTAATTTGTGCATGAGTATATAGTTCTCGTAGTTATCTTTCACGCCATCATACATGGTATCTGTTTCTTTCTGTGTAAAAGAAAGATCCATGAGCCTTGCGGCAGATATGATGTCTTGCTTGCTGATACTGTCTTGTGCCACTGCGGCAATGCCGACATATACCGCCAGTAATAGTAGTAGTGATTTTCTCATGCTTGTAAGTTAAAGCATCTGCGAGAAAAATAAAAACATTGTAAAGGAGACTTAATAGGTTTTTAAAGGAGCTTTACCCATACATAATCATCCATGATGATATTATTTTTGATAACGGCCTTTCTCCTGATACCTTCCAGGGAGAACCCATTTTTTCTAAGTACCTGCATGCTTGCTTTATTGTGTTCAAACACTTCTGCATAAATTCTCACAACGTCAAGCGTATTTTCGATATGTTGTAATAAGAGAGCAACAGCCGTGGTAGCAATGCCCTTGCCCCAGTACAATTCGCCAACAAAATAGCCGATCTCCACTGTTTTACGGCATACATCTGCTTTGGGTATGAAACCGATACTGCCTGTTACAGCACCATTTACTTCTATACAAAAATTTTGCAAGGGTTTCTGTTTACTGCAATGTTCAATCCATTCCAGCGCATCTGTTACAGTGTAAGGAGAGGGCATCCTGTCTCTTACCTGGTTCCAGATAGTACGGTTATTGGCAATAGCTGCCAAAGCTTGTGCATCTTCCTTCTTCCATGGCCTGAGTAAAACCTCACTCATCGGCTGCTATTTTCCTTGTAAGGTAGTGAGAGTAGTCGGGTATTGCGGCTTCGTATTCTTCATGCATGAAAGGAGAAGTCATTAAAAAATCAGCACTCGACCTGTCGCAAGCCATAGGAATATTCCAGGCAACACATAAACGTAATAAAGCTTTTACATCGCTGTCGTGCGGCTGTGCTTCCATCGGGTCCCAGAAAAAAATCATCACATCAATATCTCCCGTAGCAATCATACTGCCTATTTGCTGATCTCCACCCAATGGTCCGCTGAGTAGTTTTTTAACCGGCCTGTCTAAAGCTTCTTCCAATAATTTTCCGGTAGTGCCGGTAGCAAATAATTCATGTCTTGCCAATACTTCTTTGTTATATGTAGCCCAATCGATAAGGTCTATTTTTTTGTGATCATGAGCTACCAGTGCAATGCGTTTTCTTTTACCTAATTTTTTTATTGAAGAAGCCATTGTTTGTTTTTTAGTTCTGGGAATGAAGATAAGCGATCGCTGTTTATGTGGGCAGCGAAAAGAACAGCATCATTTAAAACTTGATAACGGCGAAGAGTGAGAAACCGTGTCCGCGACCAATATTACGGCCACTTACATCCTGGAATACACTGGCATATAACTGTGAAGTTTTACTAACCCTAAGGCCGGCGCCTGCCGTCATTCTGAAATAGCCGAAATCCCGGTTGATATTATCTATAGCAGTGGTTGCAGTACTGTTAGAACTTACCCCGTTCAGTGTTCCAAAAAGTTTCCAGTCGTCATCCAGAGGTACGCCCAACGTGGCATTAAAAAAAGTTTGTGTTGGGCCCAAGGTTGAAAAGTATTCTCTTACCCCTGCTTCCAGATCATAGTACACACTTCTGCTGGTGTTCTGTGCATTGCCTGCGAAACCCAGTTTCAACTCGCCGCCCACAGATTGAAACCCGATGATCGGGGTAGTAACATTTGAACCCGTAGGAGCAAAGTTGATATTCTGGTAAAGCGGAAGTATTAAAGAACCCGTAATGGAGAAATGCTTGGTATAATCATTCATGTTGGTATAATAACTCAAGCCCACCGTTGCATCACCCATACTACTTGTTTGAGAAAGGTAATTGGTCTCGGAATAAGTTTGTATAGCAAAGGGTACATTGAATACCAGTTCCCAGTTCCGGTTAATGCCGTATTTACCATATAAGCCGAAATAGTTGGAGCTGAAACGACCATTATTAGTGTAAGCTGTATACGTTCTTTGCGCATTCCAGTAACCGCTTGCACTGTAATAGTTATAGGTTGGCGATAAAAGCCAATGGCCTTTTCCAACAGGAAAACCGGCTTTGGCCAAAAAAGAACAACAACTTAAAACCAGTACAAATAAACAGATACGGATGCTTTTTTTCATGTACAATTGTTTAGGCGATGGATTTTCACAACTCAGAATACCTCATTTAACCACATATCCCTGAATGTATAAAACGTAGATTTCAACGCATTATTACAATCCGGACATACATAAATTTCTTTCTGCGATGTATTCAGCCTCGTGTAAAAGTGATAGATGCAAGGTAAATAATAAGAGCTGCTTTTGCCACCCAACTGTATTAACACATTGCAATGAATTTGACTGGCCAAGTATAATGGATCGAAATAGCGCCAGGTATAAAAGAAGGAAGATGCGTTATCGGTACTGTTGGGATGATGGATATAATTTTGGAATAGATTCACAGGCCAGCTAAATGCTTTACGTTGCTCGCTTAAGGCCAGCAATGATGGCATATCAATCATCAGCGGGTTTTGCAGATATAACCCTTTGGGCTTTCCATTCAATGCTACTGCTGCTGCGGCCAGGGTAGCACCGATTCCTTCTCCTGCTACGGTTACTTTAGTAGTATCAATTTTTAAAGTAGCACCCTGACTATAAATAAATTCCAGCCCGCGAACACAATCGAGGTATAGGCTACGGAAGATATAAGATTGTTTTTGATTGATGTTCCATAACAAAAAACCGGCTGAATCTGCCCGGATGGGATCGGCACTATTCCCGGAGCCACGGGGATCAATGGAGAAAACCGCTACCTCTCTTCGTTTATCAGGTATGGCAGGCTGCAAAAAATTCGGTACCTGCATGAGTAAAGGGAAGATACCCTTTTCTTTAGGAATAGTAAGCCAGCTTTTGATGTTGATGTTCCCGGCAGATTGAAAAGTGATTTGATACACATCAGAATATTTATCTGCGAGGTCTGTACGCTTATTGATAGAATAGTTGGGTGGAATGGAGGCGAGCTCTTTTTTAGCATCCTGCCAGTAAAGCGAAAGATCATTGGGTGGCTGGTTGGATGAACGGTATTGTTCTGCATTGTAGCCGATGGCATAATACAAGCTATCTTTTCTTACCGGTGTGTTCAAGAATGCCTGGACCTCATAAATGCCGGGCTTTAAAAGGGTCTTGTTCAACCTGATTGTTTTATAAAAACTTCCTCCATCTTTAATTGTGATATAACTTGTATCAGTAAAAACCGGAATGTTATTTTCATTCGTTACGCGGCAAAGAACAGTTCCTTCCAGCACTTGCGAGCTATCATTAAATAAGCGAATCACGCAACCGATCTTAGTATCATCAGTTGTATAAAAACCATTATTGCGAAAGGGCTTTACTGAAAAAGTAATGGGGTCTTTATGCTGGGAAAAAACAGGTATAACAAAAAGCAGGCATATACTGAAGATGAATATGCTTTTAAATGTAAGGCTGTAATATGTTGTTGCTTTATTAAGCACGAATGTTTTTTAATCAGTAAGATGAAATAAAAATATCCTTTTCCGTGAATATCCGGAGAATCTATTTGAAATGAGAAGGCTGTGCTGATGAGATTAATCAGGTGGCACAAAAAAACCGTCATAATAAAAATTTATGACGGTTTACTTACTAATCTGTGTACTTTAAAACTATTCACTGGCGGCAGCGGCACCACTTTGAACTTCTGCCACTTTTGCCCTGATTTTATTTTCAATCTCTTGAGCTAATTCAGGGTTATCACGTAATAACTGTTTTACTGCATCTCTGCCCTGTCCCAGTTTATTACTATCATAGCTGAACCAGCTTCCGCTTTTTTGAACGATACCCAGTTCAACCCCCATATCAATGATCTCGCCCAGTTTACTGATTCCTTCCCCAAAAATAATATCAAATTCTGCATTACGGAATGGAGGGGCCACCTTGTTTTTCACTACTTTAACTTTTACACGGTTACCGATTGCTTCGTCTCCATCTTTAATTTGTGCGGTTCGGCGGATATCCAAACGAACTGATGCATAGAATTTTAACGCATTACCACCCGTTGTTGTTTCAGGATTACCAAACATTACCCCTATTTTTTCACGCAGCTGGTTAATAAAAATACAAACAGTGTTGGTTTTACTTATGGTAGCAGTTAGCTTACGCAGGGCCTGGCTCATCAAGCGGGCCTGTAATCCCATTTTGCTGTCACCCATTTCCCCCTCCAGCTCTCCTTTTGGAACGAGGGCAGCAACAGAGTCAACCACTACAACATCCAATGCACCGGACAGAATTAAACGGTCAGCAATTTCCAAAGCCTGTTCACCGTAATCGGGTTGTGAGATCAGTAGGTTATCTACATCTACTCCCAGCTTTTGAGCATAGCTGCTATCGAAAGCATGTTCAGCATCTATAATGGCACAAATGCCACCTTTTTTTTGTGCTTCTGCTATAATATGAGTTGCAATAGTGGTTTTACCGGAAGATTCAGGTCCGTATATTTCAACGATCCTTCCTTTGGGAACGCCGCCAACACCAAGGGCTACATCTAATCCAATGGATCCGGTAGACACTACTTCCATTTCCCGCTCTGCCCTTTCATTCATCATCATTACACTTCCTTTCCCAAAATCCTTATCAATCTTATCCATGGTAAGTTTAAGGGCCTTCAGTTTTTCTGCGTTACTCATAAAATTTCTTTTGGTTCAAAATTAATAATGAGGTGAAGGTAGGAAAATAAAATTATAAACACTAATAATTTTAGCATTATAAAACTAAAAAAATTGGAAAGTTTGAATAAACTATCTTCCGTACACCGATTTTCTTCCGCCCATCATCCAAAAACCGCAAAAGAATGCGGGAAACTTACCTTAGCCATCCTATTTTTACAGCAAATCCCTAATATCGATGTATATACGCTTATTTTCCCTGCTTGCGTTGGTGTTTTCTATTGCTTCCTGCAAATCGAAACAAGAAGGGGCTCCCCAAAAAAATACGAGCAACGCAACCATGGTGGATGTAATTGTTGCACAACCCAAAACCATCGAAAATAAAATAGAGGCCAATGGAACTGTTGTAGCTAATGAATACGTAGAGCTCAGGCCGGAAGTAAGTGGCAGGCTTACTTATTTAAATGTTCCGGAAGGAAAATTTGTTGAAAAAGGTACCCTGATTGCGAAAGTATTTGATGAAGATTTACAGGCGCAATTGGCCAAAACAAAAGTGTTGCTCGACCTTGCTGAAAAGAACGAAGTGCGCCTTCGTAAACTATTGGCTGTAAATGGTGCCAACCAGTCTGATTATGATGCTGCCTTAGGTGCTGTGAATGGTTACAAAGCAGATATAGCGTATACGCAATCACTAATAGAAAAAACAATTATTAAAGCACCTTTTAGTGGTGTGGTAGGGTTAAGGCTCGTTAGTCCGGGTGCCTATGTTTCCCCTGCCACCCTTATTGCTACTATTCAGCAGGTAGATAAAATAAAAGTAGATTTTACCATCCCGGAACAATATGCCTCTATCATAAAAAAAGGGGCATCAGTTGATATAGAAACTGATGCACTGAAACAAATAAAAACAAAAGCAATTATTATCGCTACCGAACCACAGATCACCGCTTCTTCACGTAACCTTAAAGTAAGGGCATTAATGCAGGATGGTAATATCAACCCCGGGGCTTTTGTAAAAGTATATGTGCAGGCATCTAAAGATAGTAAGGCAATAATGGTTCCTACAGGATGTATCATTCCCGATGATATGAATAAACAATTGGTATTGGTTAAAAACGGGAAGGCCCGGTTTGTAAATGTAAAAACCGGTGTGAGAGAGGCTGATAACGTAGAAATAATTTCAGGTGTTAACCCTGGGGATAGTGTGGTGGTAACAGGTGTTTTATTTGCAAGGCCCAATGCAGCCTTGAAAGTAAGAAGCGTAAAACAACTGGATCGCTAAATAAGCTTGCCATTCAATTTTTAACTGCAACCATTAGAACCGAATTTAGGTATGAATATTTCAGAACTATCATTGAAGAGACCTGTACTTGCCACGGTGATGAACCTGGGGATCATTTTATTTGGCGTGGTGGGGTACACGTTTCTTGCAGTGAGAGATTATCCTGCTATCGACCCTCCGGTCATTACTGTGAGCACCAATTACACAGGTGCCAATGCTGATATCATTGAAAGCCAGATCACCGAACCCCTGGAAAAACAGATCAATGGTATTCCGGGTATCCGCACCATTTCTTCCTCCAGCTCATTGGGCAATAGCAATATAACAGTAGAGTTTAACCTTGGGGTTGATCTTGAAGCTGCCGCCAGTGATGTACGTGATAAAGTAGGCCAGGCCCAAAGAGCTTTACCACAGGATATTGATGCGCCGCCGGTAGTTTCCAAAGCTGATGCCAACAGTGATCCCATCCTTATTCTTGCTATTCAAAGCAGAACCAAGAGCCTTCTTGAACTGAGCGATTATGCCGAGAATGTGTTGCAGCAGCAGTTACAAACCATTAAAGATGTAAGCTCAGTAGCCATCTTCGGCCAGAAAAGGTACAGCATGCGTATCTGGCTCGATCCCGATAAGATGAATGCCTATGGGGTTACTTTCTCAGATGTAAAAAGTACCATGGATAATGAGAACGTGGAACTACCTCCCGGTAAGATCTATGGTAATAAAACAGAATTGATCATCCGGGCTTTGGGAAGGTTAACTACCGAACAGCAATTCCGTGACCTGATAATTAAGGAGGATAGTAGCGGAATTGTTCGTTTAAGCGATGTATCGAAAGTGGAATTAGGACCAGAAAACCCCGAACTGGCATGGAAATATAACGGGGTGAATGCAGTTGGCCTTGCGATCATTCCCCAGCCGGGTGCCAATAATATTGAAATTGCGAATGAATTCAATAAAAGGCTGGAACAGATCAAGAAATCCAGTAAGTCGGATATACAATTCAACGTTCTGATCGATAACACCGTTATCATTCGTAAATCATTGGATGAGGTAAAAGAAACGCTGATTATCGCTTTTGCACTGGTGGTGCTTGTGATCTTCTTCTTCTTCCGCAACTGGCTGATCGCCTTGCGTCCGCTGATCGATATTCCTATTTCCCTCATAGCTACTTTCTTCATCATGTACCTGGCCGGCTTCTCCATCAATATCCTTACGTTATTGGGCATCGTGCTGGCAACAGGGTTGGTGGTGGATGACGGTATCGTAGTTACGGAAAACATTTTCCGGAAAATAGAAGAAGGCCTGCCCGTTAGAAAGGCCGCACTCGAGGGAAGTAAAGAAATATTCTTTGCCGTTATTTCCACTTCTATCACACTGGCCGTAGTATTCCTGCCGGTGATCTTTTTACAAGGCTTTGTAGGAAGCTTATTCCGCGAATTCGGGGTAACACTTGCGGCGGCAGTGCTGATCTCTGCATTCGTATCACTCACTATTACCCCTGTGCTCAACGTGTATCTTACTTCTAAAAATACGCAACACGGATGGTTCTATACAGTAACAGAGCCCTTCTTTACAGGCATGGAAAATGGCTATAAAAAATTATTATCCGCTTTTGTTAAGATCAGGTGGATGGCCTGGGTGATTGTAGCACTTTGCGTGGTAATTATTTTCTTTGTAATGCGTAACCTGCAAAGTGAACTGGCACCGCTGGAAGACAGGAGCAGTATTCGTTTTACTGTAAATGCACCCGAAGGAACCAGCTTTGCTGCGATGCAAAACCTTACCAGTAACATAGCAGATTATTTAATGGATTCGGTGCCTGAAAGGGATTTTGTTTTCGCAAGAACACCTTCTGGTGGGGGAAGTGTTTCTATCAACACAGCACAACCACGTATCGGGTTAATTGATCCGCAATTGCGGCAACGAACCCAGATGGAAATAGCGAATGATCTTCAGAAAAAACTCTCCAGGTTCAATGATGGCCGGATATTCGCCATACAAGAGCAAACCATCTCAGTAGGATTGGCATCGAGGGGTTCTTTGCCTGTTCAGTTCATCCTGCAAAACCAGGATCTCTCCAAATTGAAAAACATCATCCCTAAATTCCTCGAAGAAGCGAGAAAGGATAAAACTTTTGCCAATGTGGATGTAAATCTTCGCTTCAACAAACCAGAAGTGCAATTAACGGTTGACAGGATGAAAGTGAAAGATCTCGGCCTATCTACCAATGATGTGATCAGTGCTGTGCAGGCTGCTTTCAGCGGCGGCCGCCTGGCTTACTTTATTATGAATGGCTACCAGTACCAGGTAATAGCACAGGTGGACAGGGAAGACCGTAATAAGCCGGTGGATATCAACAAACTATATGTACGCAATAAAAATGGAGATGCAATTCCTTTAGATGCCGTGGTACATTTGGAAGAAAGCAGTAACCCTGCCATTTTATACCACTTTAACAGGTATAAAGCAGCAACCATATCGGCTTCACTGGCAGAAGGTAAAACCATTGGCGATGGTATCAAAGCCATGAATGCCATTGCATCGCGATTACTTGATGAAAGCTTTCAAACTTCCCTTAACGGGCCTTCGAGGGATTATGCAGAAAGCTCTTCCAATATTCTTTTTGCCTTCGGCCTGGCATTGATTCTTATTTACCTGGTATTATCCGCCCAGTTCGAAAGCTTTCTCGATCCGCTTACCATCATGCTTACGGTGCCATTGGCATTGGCAGGTGCCTTGTTAAGTTTATATCTCTTCCATCAAACCATTAACATCTTTTCTGAGATCGGTATGATCATGCTGATTGGACTCGTAACCAAAAACGGTATCCTGATCGTAGAGTTTGCCAACCAGAAAAGAGAGTTGGGAATGACCAAAATGCAGGCGGTAATTGAAGCGGCCACACAAAGGTTGAGACCCATTTTAATGACGAGCCTCGCTACCTCTCTTGGTGCTTTACCCATTGCTTTAAGTTTAGGTGCTGCTTCTACCAGCCGTATCCCATTGGGTATTGTGATCGTTGGTGGCTTATTATTTTCATTGATCTTAACACTGTTTGTGATCCCCGCAGTGTACACTTTTATCTCGGGAAAACATAAAACGAAACACATTAACATCACCGAATAAAAAGGAAGCAGCTGAAAAGCTGCTTTTTTTGTGATAAACATCAGGCCTTATTCTTTGTTAGAACAATACTTTTGTTTTGAAAATTATACTATGAACAGATCTATCGCGGATATCAGGAAGGATTATATACTGCAATCTTTGAATGAAGCAGATGTTGCCGCAAACCCTATCGAGCAGTTTGCCAGGTGGTGGGAGGATGCCATTAAAAGTGAGATTGATGAAGTGAATGCAATGACGGTAGCCACAGCAACGAAAGAAGGAGTTCCGGCGGCAAGAATTATCTTATTGAAAGGATTTGATGAACGCGGCTTCATATTTTTTACCAATTACCAAAGCGCTAAAGGAAATGAGATAGCAGATAATCCGCAAGTGGCTTTATTATTTTTCTGGAAGGAACTGGAACGCCAGATACGTATCAGTGGCACTATTGAAAAGATTGGGGCAAAAGATAGCGACGATTATTTCCAATCACGCCCAGCCGGTAGCAGGTTAGGAGCATGGTCCTCACCACAAAGCACGGTAATTGAGAGCAGGCAAGTAATTGAAGATAACTATGCCAGGTATGAGCAACAATTTGACAATGGCAATATCCCACGTCCCCCACACTGGGGCGGCTATTTGGTAAAGCCTCAGAAGATAGAATTTTGGCAAGGCCGGAGTAGTCGTATGCACGATCGGTTATTGTACAGCCTTCAGGCGGATGGCCAATGGAAGCTGGAACGCCTGGCCCCTTAAAATTATTGATGCACAAATAAAAAAGCAACCCGGAAAAGGTTGCTTTTTTTATCGCTAAAAAATGATATTTATTTTCTCTTCATTACTTTTTCTACAGCCTCAATTACGTTAGGTGTATCTAAACCGTATTTCTTCAAAAGTTCATTGGGTTTACCGCTTTCACCGAATGTATCATTTGTACCAATGAATTCAATAGGTACAGGGCAATGTTTCGCTGCCACCTGTGCAATGCAATCGCCTAATCCACCAATAATGTTATGTTCTTCAACCGTAACGGCACATTTGGTTTTGCTGATTGATTTTACCACTGCTTCAACATCCAATGGTTTAATCGTATGGATATTGATCAACTCAACACTGATACCTTTTTCTTCTAATATCTTACCGGCTTCAATGGCTTTCCAAACCATATGCCCGCAGGCAAAAATAGAAACATCAGTTCCTTCACTCATTTGCTGGGCTTTACCGATCACAAAATCGCTGCCGTCTTCTTTGGTGAAGTTGGGCCATTTGGGCCTTCCGAAACGCAGGTAAACCGGGCCTTCATAAGAAGCAATGGCCATGGTTGCCGCCTTGGTTTGATTAAAATCGCAAGGAACCACCACCGTCATCCCGGGCAACATTTTCATCATCCCTATATCTTCCAGGATCTGGTGTGTAGCGCCATCTTCACCCAATGTTAAACCGGCATGTGATGCACAGATCTTCACATTTTTATTACTATAGGCAATACTCTGGCGGATCTGATCGTACACACGGCCTGTACTAAAATTGGCAAATGTGGTTGTATAAGGAATCTTACCGCCAATGGTTAAACCCGCTGCAATACCCATCATATTTGCTTCAGCAATACCACACTGGATAAAACGTTCCGGGATATTTTTAATATAAGGGCCTAACTTAAACGAACCGGCGAGGTCGGCGGTAAGTACCACCACATTTTCGTTGGCCTTACCAATTTCGTAGATCCCTTCACCAAAACCGCCACGGGTTTCTTTTTCGTTTAATACCTGGATGTCTTTAAGTTTCATTATACCTTCATTAAAATTGCTGCAAAGTAAGGGAAATTGAACCTAAGAAGCCTTGATTTTATAAAGCTTCTTTACGAAATGGCAGCCACATCTTTCACGTTCCCTGTTCTTTTCAATACACCCCAATGCTGTAATTCTCCCTTGAGCGCTCTTCTGAATGCTTTGAACAGAACAGCGATCATCAGCCAACGGTAAATTAAGCGTTGCGGGATAAGCCATACCAATTTCCAGGGCTTTTCTTTTTCGAATAGAAATGCCAGCCCGGCGATGAGGGAATCCACGAGCAGGAACACGAGGTAATAAAGAAATATTTTACCGCGGTTTTCTGTGAGGAGACCAAAAATCATGAGTAGATCACCTAAAGGGGAAAAGAAAGGGATCACATATTTGAACAGCAAAATATCCGGCATGGCTACCCATCCCAGGTTTTTATAGGCTGAAACGAAGAGTGTATCCTTATGTTTCCAGAAGGTTTGCATCACGCCGAAGCTCCAACGGAAGCGTTGTTTGAAAAATTGTTTCAGTGATTCGGGCACCTCTGTATATGCATAAGCCTTGGGTTCGTTGGCCACAATGTAGCCTGCTCTTAAAATGCGAATGGTAATATCACAATCTTCAGCCAGCGTATCTGTTGTAAAACCACCGGCCTTTTCCAATGCTTCTTTACGAAATGCGCCAATGGCACCGGGTACTACAGTAATGGCATTTGCATAGGCAAATCCTTTGCGGTCGAAATTCTGGCTGGTTGTATACTCTATACTTTGCCATTTGGTGAGCATGTTAACTTCATTACCCACTTTTACAACACCTGCAACGGCCCCTACCTGCTCATCCCTGAAATTCATCATCAGCATCCTTACTGCATCCGGTGCTAACTTGGTATCTGCATCTATACAAACTACATAATCTGCCTTGCTTTGCATAATACCATAGTTAAGTGCTGAAGCCTTACCGCCATTGGGTTTGGTAAACACTTTTACTTTCGGCTCATTTTTAAAAGCTTCAAATATGTTGTCGTATGTTTTATCCTTGCTTCCATCATCTACAAAGATGATTTCGAAAGAAGGGTAATCGCATTTTAATAAATTCTGCATAGAACTAACAGCATTCACTTCTTCATTATAAGCCGGTACAATAATAGATACCAGGGGATGATTGGCAGTGAGAACATCTTCTGCTGTATTCAATAGTTTTTCTTTGCGTTTCTGCTTGATGGCAAGAAAGCCCAATACGAAGATGCGGATGGCACTTAGTGTTAAAAAAACCAGGAAAAGGGCATAGATGAAATGGCCGCTTACAGAACCTATCTCTGCCAGTACATAGTTAAATTGTAATAAAGCATAGCCGCTTCCTTTGGGAACAGGGGGCATTACATCATCGGGTTTTTTACCCAGGAGGTTGGCAACGGTAGTAAACTCGTAGCCTTTGCTTTGGAAGAAACGAATGATCCTGCCTGTGGCTTTTACGGTTTCTCTTCTATCGCCACCTGCATCATGCAACAGAATGATGCTTCCGTTAATATCATTCGTATCCGTAGATTCTCTCATTCTTTTATTGTAAATGCTCACTACACGGTCAAAGATGGTATCGGCATTAAAGCCGGGTATCTCTCCTTTTTGCCAGTCTTCCGGATCGATACTTTCTCCTACGGTGATATAATTTTTGGTTCTGCTTAAAGCAACGGGTATGAGTTCTTCATTTTTACCGGGCTCACTGTCTGCATTGAAAGGTGCCCTGAACATGATGGTACTTCTGCCTGTGATACATTCTATCAAAAGCCGCGTGGCATCCATTTCAAGCAAGGCTCTTTTGGTACTTACTTCCGCCATGTTCGGATGCGTGAATGTATGGTTGCCTATTTCATGCCCTTCCCGCAAAATTCTTTTCACCAGCGGTATATTATTTTCTGCCTGTATGCCTACGAGGAAAAAAGCGGCTGGTACATGATAGGCTGCCAGTGTATCTAAAATCTGCGGTGTGTATTTTGGATCCGGTCCATCATCAAAAGTGAGTACTACTTTCTTTTTATCCGTTTTACCCCATTTCCTGATCACATACGTAGACGGGAGTGTATCGTAATATTCTTCACTGATCAGCCAGGCCTGGTCATCGATCTCAGCCCTGATACGACCGGGTTTTGGTGTGGAAACAATATCGAGAATTTCTCCTTCGCCGATATAATCAGGTTCAAAACCGGCTTCTACACTATTAAAATCTTCAAAGTTAAAATCGTGCCGTAAAGCCCTTTTGGTCATGGGTTTATTGTAAAAGTCCCAAACCCTGCTATCCTCGCTACCTAAACGCCACAAAGCAGTTCCCGCCAGGTTATATTCTGTGGCAAAGCGGAGTGTATTAAAATTGGTGGCGGCATCAGTAAAATGCACTTCATGTAAAGAGTCGTTGCTATCGTAATACTGGTAATGCAGGTTATAGGTATCGTTATCAAAGTCAACAACGGCATCACTTTCCCTTGCATTTACCAATGCTTCCTGGTAAGTGATGGTTTCGGCTTTTTTGGCATGCAGCTGCCAATCGTATCCATAACTGGCCATACCCAGGATTATTTTTTCGGGGGGAACATCCTTGGCCATATTATCCACTGCCGCTTCTATCCATTTCTGCGAGCAGATAGGACCGGGTTTACTTTCATCATGGTGCTCATCATAAGCCATGAGAACGAGATAATCATTATAATGGGTTAATGCTTTATAATCATAATCTTCATTAAAAGGCATCACATCCTGTGTTACCAGCAGGTTTTGGGCATGTAGTTTTTCGTAAAGTTCTTTCTGGAATTGGGTGAAAGGTTCGTTGGATGTTTCTGTTAATTCTTCCCAATCGATATTAATACCTGCAAAATTGTATTGGGTAAGCAGCCTTACAATATCGTTGATAAGCCTTTCTTTTTTTGCCTTATTGTGTAAAATGCGATGGGTAACATCGCCGCGAAAAACAGACTGGTAATTATTGGAAAGAATGGGCATGATCTTAACACCGGCCTTTTGCATGAATTGCAGGGCTTTTTTGTCAATCGTAGTGTAAAGCGTATCAGCCGTTGGGTCTAATAAAAACCACTCCGGGAATACCAGGTTTATTTTGGAGATATTTTTTTCAAGAGAAGTGAATGATTGCGGGTCCCAGGCTACATAAAAAGCAGCTCTTATGCCCAGGCTGTCACTAAAAAGTGGTGATGTAGACAGATTGAGCGTATTGCTCATTTGGCCACAGCCTAATCCTTTTGCCCATCTGTTATCTATAGCTTTTCTGAAGCCTCTGTATTCTCTGGCAAGATTACTTTGGCGGTAGGGTGGAATAGCCCCTGTTAATACCTTTTTCATTGCCCTTTCACCCAACGGAATGTCTGGTTCCCAAAGTGTTTTGAGGGTTATGAATAAAACGGTTAAGGCAATTACGCTGAGAAATATAATTATCCTGAACGACCATTTAAAGCGCTGCCAACGGGTTTCTGACTGGGTTTGAAATATCTGTGACTGGTTAACCATTATAAATCCTTAAAAAACGAGCGCCCAGCAATCATCAAAAATGGTGCTCATGTTTAAATCAGGGCTAAAAAATAATAAAAAATTAACTTTGCAAAAACTCACTATTACGGATGCCTTTTTCTATCAAAGCTTTTCTTCAGCAATATTACAAGATAGTATTGTGTTTTGCAGTTTCTTTTTGTTTAATAAGATGTTACGAGTACCATGTTATAGCTTCTAAATACTTTATTAATCATACCTATCGTTTTGAAATGGCAGGGGTGTTGTATGATATATGGACTTGCCTCATCTACAGCATCCTTTTTAGCATACCGGCTTACCTCCTGTATCGCATTCACAAGAAACTACCTGTTTATTTCCTGCATGCCATCAATGTTTTGCTGATCATTGTTTACCTCGGGCTTATCGTGGTTTTTTCTGAGCGAAATACACCTTTCGATCATGAATTTTTTACACGCAACATGGGTGAATCTATTTTAACTACCCGGCAAATGATGACCAGCGGATTCTCGTTATATATTCCCTTCATCATTTTTATAGGCCTCTATTTTTTATTGTATTACAAACTATTTCGCAAAGTAGTAGTACCGCATACCTGGGTAATGGTGCTCACAGGTATATCAATATTATCCTTATCGTTTGTTAAGTTTTCCGAACCCGCTGAACAGTGGTTCGATCAGCCGGCCAGCTATTACATGGTATGTAATAAATTCAATTTCTGGTTGCAGGATACCTACCAGTATTTTATGAACAGGGATCAGTTCAATGCTTCTAAACTGAGTAAAGAAGCATTGGTTAAGCAGATAGATTTTTACCAGGCCAACCAGCCTTTTGATTTTATTAGTAAAGAATATCCCTTACTGCATGAGAATACTGATAAAGATGTGTTGGGGAACTTTTTTCATTTCAATAATACGCCACCCAATATTGTGATCCTGGTGGTGGAAGGTTTATCGAGAGATTTCAGTGGTGAAGGTGCTTATGCCAGCAGCTTTACGCCTTTTCTCGATTCTCTTTCAAAACACAGTCTCTATTGGGATAATTTTTTAAGTACGGCTCCCGGAACCTTTGCTGCTCATCCTGCGATATCAGGGTCTTTACCTTATGGTAAAAGAGGTTTTTCATTGATGAACGTAATGCCTGAACATTTATCGTTGATTAAGATCCTTCGCCAAAATGGGTACTGGACCAACTTCATGATCGGCTTCAATCCCGATTTTGATAATATGGGCGGGTATATCCGTTTGCAGGGAACAGACTTTGTACTGTCTAAATATCCTTCCAAATACAAGGAAATGGGTGTTGGGGAAGAAGGTTGGTCGATGGGCTATCCTGATGATGCATTGTTCAGCAGGAGCTTTGAAGTAATGGATTCTCTCAGGGTCAAGGTACCGCTCTTAAACATTTACCACACCGCCACCACACACATGCCTTATTTGTTTGAACAGAAACCTTTATACGAAAAATTGTTCGATAAAAAAATGAAGACGGTTCCCGTGGCACCGGAAATAAAGAAAACATTAATCGAATGCAAAAAGGTACTGGTTACGTATATGTTTGCGGATGATTGTTTCAGGAAGTTCTTTGCCGATTATGCCAAGCGTCCGGATTATAAGAACACGATCTTTTTTATTACCGGCGATCATCATATCGGATCCTTTCCTTCTACCAGCGGCATAGATGATTATCATGTGCCTTTGATCGTGTATTCCCCCATGCTAAAGGAAGCCAGGAAATTTCATTCTGTTAATTCACACAATAACCTTGCACCTACCATTACAGCAATGCTGATGCAAAATTTTAACCTTCCGCATAAGCCGGAAAAGGTTCACTGGCTCGGTGATGTAATGGATACTGCCACCGCTTTCCGTAACATTCATTCCATGCCTTTTATGGAATGGAGCAGGGAGATCTCTGATTACATTTATAAAGACTACTATTTATCTGGTACCCAGCTGTATAAAATGAAGCCCGGCCTTATGCTGGAAGATTGCAATGATGAAGCAATGAAAGCGCATATAACAGCGTTGCGTGATAATTTCAAAATCATTAATTCGTATGTATGTGATAACAATAAGCTCTTTCCTGCGCAGCAACCTATTTTACCGGGTGAGAAGAAGTTATTACTGGATTATGCAGACCCCGCTATTAAAACGATCTTTGATAACGATAATGATACCAGCCTGATGCGTGAATTTAAAATCCCGATGGAATACAAATTTCTGTATGTGGAAATGGCAGCCGATGTAAACCTGCCTTCGCCGGAAGTGGATCATCATCCTTCGGTTCGGTTGGGATTGGTAGACCGTACCAATAACGGGAGAAACTATCTTTACTGGGCCAACAGGGACGTGGTTATGATCACTAAAGGTGATAATTATGTTCCGCAGCAATGGAACAGTATTTCTACCAATGATATGTTCACATTAAGTGATTACCGCAAGTATAAAAACATGGTATTTGAACTGGCGATCTATACCGATTCAATACCCATAAACCTGAAGATGAAAGATTTGAATGTGAAGATTTATGGAGTGAAATAGCTATTGTTTTCCTCTGCTGATTACACTTGATAGTTTGTGTTTCTATAAAAGAGATATTGTGCTTTTACAGTTGAATAACTAATCCCCTATACTATAGAAAAGGTATTGATTGAATAAATAAAAATAAACATATTTATTCCTCCATCGTACTGTTATGCTAATTAGAAAATATAAAGGCCGCAATTGGCTCATTGTATTCGAATAGTTGGCTTTCTTTTCCATCTGCTGCTGTAAGTCCTATGTAAAAAAGATTTATTGTTTTCATGTCATTAATCATTGTATGTAATTTTTTTTAGCATCACTTTTACATCGCTTGCCAATTCACTTTTTAATGTAAGATGACTTATGATAAAGTTATTGAGTACAAAACAGGCAAGTTTTGTTTTCATTGTATGCATAACAGTGACTAAAGGAATAGCGCAGGTAAATCCGATACGGCCAACAACAGATTCAACAAAAGTTAAGGTTGAATTCTCCGGCTTTATACGCAATGACATTTTTTTTGATTCAAGGCAAGTGATCTCCTCACGACCTGCATCACAAGGCGAATTGTTGTTATACCCTGCACCTGTAGTGAAAGATGCGAATGGTAATGATATCAATGCAAACCCTTCATTAACCATTCTGGCCATTACCAGTCGTGCTGCAGCAAATATTACCGGCCCTAAAGCATTTGGTGCAAAAACATCAGGCGTATTGGAAGGAGAGTTTTATGGAAATCTAAATGGCAATGAAAATGTATTTCATTTGCGTCATGCGTATGCAAAATTAGATTGGGGAAAATCCCAACTGTTGTTCGGCCAGTATTGGCATCCTTTGTTAAACCCCGAATGTTTCCCGCAAACCGAAGGCTTCAGTGTAGGTATTCCCTTTGTTGCATTTGCACGTAATCCACAGGTTCGTTTTACAAGGCAACTCAATCCGCAATGGAGCTTAACACTTGCGGCACTCTCGGAGATTGAAGTTTTTAGTAGTGCAGGTTCTGCTACAGGCTTGGCTTTGGGTGCTGCTGCTGTTTCATCTAACTATATTAACAATGCTATACTGCCCAATGTACATGCACAACTCATGTATAAAAGCAAATCTTTTTTATGGGGTATTGCTCTTGATTATAAATCGCTGCAGCCGGCTTTAAAAGATTCGCTGGATGAAAAATATTATTCCGTGCATACAAAAGTGAATAGCCTTTCTTTTGAAACCTATGCAAAACTGGTAACCAAAAAACTTGTGGCTAAAACAGGTTTTGTTGCCGGGCAAAATTTATATGATATGATTATGTTGGGAGGATATTTTGCTTACGGTACGCATGGCAATATTACCTATCAACCGGATAGGGTAAATGCAGCATGGCTTGATATTGCCGGTACCGGTAAGAAAATTGTTCCGGCCATATTTGTAGGATATACCCAAAACATGGGTGCAACTAAAAGTGGTGCAGTAGCAAGTTATGCCCGTGGGATCAGCATTGGCGGTAATTCACTTGATAATTTATGGAGAATAGCTCCCCGTTGTGATTTTATTTCGGGGAAGTTTAAATTCGGAACAGAAGTAGAGATGACCGCTGCTGCTTATGGCATTGCTGGTAGCAATGGAAAGGTTACAGGCCTAACTACTACTGCAATGAATACCCGTATCTTATTTGTAACGGTGTACGCTTTTTGAATTTGCCTTTATTATTTTTTTCGATTGTACAAAAAGCGAGTAAGATGATTAAGTAAACACAGAAAGGAATAAGGGGAAGATTTTGTTTGGAAGGAATTAGAATTAAATCTTATCCTTTAAAACAATGATACTTATCAAGTTCCACCTCATTAATAAATTCTTTCAACTGTATTACTGTCTTACATGGTTGATAAGTATTCCATTGTCCATTAGCCCGCATCCAATATATTTTCCATACTTTATTTTTCTTGTCATAGGTGGTCTTGGCATAGTCGCTATCCATAATTTCTGTTGGGTCATTCCAGGAAGGTCTTCGCTCGAACAAGAAAACTGATTGCCCTTCGATCCTGTAACCAATATCAATTTTATCCCTGATCTCGATGGCGGGTCTAATTCGCTCAATATAATTCTCCATGAGCTCAATGATTTCCACTGTTTGTAATACATCAAATGCCATACAATGATTTCTTTTATAATTTGATACTTCTTTCTTTTTAGTAAGTTTCATTAAACATGCGCCATAACTATCAAATGTATTATAACCTTTTGGATGTGGTTGTATGTTTAGTTTAAATAATCACATTGTATATAAAACAACTTTTCACCGGATTGCAGTTATGCGACTTATAGTTTTTAGCTTTTAGTTCGCAGTACTTCCATAATCCCGTATCTACCTTATGGTTCCCGCCTTCTGTCTTACTGTAACCAGAAAGCCATCAAGTACACTTCAAAAACAGATTAAAAACACAGCATACCACATTTTTTGTGGTTTAATGTGGCTTGATGTGGATTTGATGTGGATTTGATCCGGTAATGTATTGAAGATGAATGCGTTAGGATAGCCTAAAATTATAGTATCACTCTGATAGTGAGTATTGATAATCAAATAGTTAGATGGTTTTTGCCATTGGCTGAATCTTTTACGTCATACACTAAACGCCTATAGTCTTTCACCTTATGGCCACATTTAACAGAAATAGAAAGGCCACCCGGTTAAGGTGGCCTTCATCAATATCGGGAAGGATATTCTTTCAATTAATTCTCAAAACTACTGTAGAAATACGGTGTTTTGGCTTCGAACTCGGCACTACAGGTATCTACCATTTTATATACACGGGTAATGCCTGCTGCTTTGCGTTTTTCGTATACCTGCTCATCGGTACAATCGCCGTGCAATATCCTGGCGATCTGCTCATCACTGAAACCGTTTTTCTTGGCTTCTTTCAGCAAGTCTAAAGGCAGTGTATCGATAGAATAGGCAGCCAATTGTTTTTCGATGGTACAGATCAGTTGGATCTGGTAGAGGAACCACCTGTCAATACCCGTTGCCTGTGCAATAGTTTTAACAGTAACACCCTGCATCAGTGCATCTTTAATACGGAAGATACGATCCCATTTCGGGGTTTTTATGTATTCAACAATCTCTTCGCTCTTCATCAAACTCTTACCGTAATAGCCCAAGCCAACAGCTTCATTTTCTAAGCTCTGACAGGCTTTCTGAATGGCTTCGGTAAAACTTCTTCCAATGGCCATTACTTCACCTACACTCTTCATTTGTAAACCTAAAGTATCGTTGGCGCCTTTAAATTTATCAAAGTTCCAGCGGGGTACTTTAACGATCACATAATCCAGCGCCGGCTCAAAATAAGCGGAAGTAGTTTTAGTGATCTGGTTTTTCAACTCGTCGAGTGAATAACCGATCGCCAGTTTAGCCGCGATCTTGGCAATGGGGTAACCTGTTGCTTTCGATGCCAGTGCTGAAGAACGGCTTACACGGGGGTTAATCTCTACCGCAATGATATCTTCATTTTCAGGATTCAGGGCAAACTGAACATTACAACCACCGGCAAAGTTACCCAATGAACGCATCATCAGCATGGCCTGGTTACGCATTTCCTGGAAGGCGGTATCGCTCAACGTCATGGCTGGTGCTACGGTAATAGAATCACCGGTATGTACACCCATGGGGTCGAGGTTTTCAACGGTACAGATAATAACAACATTATCATTTTTATCGCGAAGCAGTTCCAGTTCATATTCTTTCCATCCCAACACCGCTTTTTCTACTAATACTTCGTGGATAGGAGACGCTTTTAAACCTCTTTCCAGTGCAGCATCCAGGTCGTCTTTACCATGCACAAAGCCACCACCGGTTCCTCCCAGCGTAAAGGAAGGGCGTATCACCAATGGAAAACCGATTTGCTGGGCAAACTCTTTTCCTTCTAAAAAGCTGTTGGCAACATGGCTGGGTGCTACTTTAATGCCGATCTTCATCATCAGCTGGCGGAACTTTTCGCGGTCCTCAGCCGTATCAATGGCTGCCACATCCACCCCGATCAGGCGACAATTATATTTTTCCCAAACACCCAGTTCATCAGCTTCTTTACAAAGGTTTAAGGCTGTTTGGCCACCCATGGTAGGCAATACGGCATCGATCTGGTTCTCTTCCAGTATCTGTTCAATACTTTCCACGGTTAAGGGCAACAGGTACACTTTGTCGGCCATCATGGGGTCAGTCATAATGGTAGCCGGGTTACTGTTGATCAGTATTACTTTGATACCTTCTTCACGCAAACTCCTGGCAGCTTGGGAACCTGAATAATCGAATTCGCAGGCCTGGCCGATGATAATGGGTCCAGAGCCAATAATAAGAACGGTTTTGATGGAATTGTCTTTCGGCATTGCTCAAAAATAAATTGTGCAAATGTAAGGTTGTGTACCCAAACAATCCATTATTTTTTGAATGGAGGAGGGTCTTATATTGCAGGCTGTTCTTCATAAAAGGATGAACAATATTGATTCCCGGATGGTTATGTGTAAAAAACAAACGTGATGACAACATTGGTTGAAGGAGCAAAAGCACCACAGTTTAAAGGAAAAGATCAGAATGGCAATTGGGTTTCTCTTTCTGATTATAAAGGGAAAAAAGTAGTCCTCTATTTTTACCCCGAAGATGGTACACCTACCTGTACGGTTCAGGCTTGCAACCTGAGAGATAACTACGCATTGCTGCAAAAAGCCGGGCTGGTAATAATAGGTATTAGTCCTGATGATATTACCAAACACAAAAAGTTCGAGGATAAATATTCACTTCCTTTCACATTGGTGGCCGATCCGGAGCATACCATTATTGATAAATATGGGGTATGGGGTGAAAAACAAATGTATGGCCGTAAATACATGGGACTGCACAGAACCACTTTTGTGATTGATGAAAAAGGTATGATCGAAAAGATTTTTCTAAAGCCCAAAAGCAAGCAACATGCCGAGGAAATACTTGCTGCACTTGAGAAATAGCTTACGATAAGAGTTTTGTAAAGTATTTACTACAACGCTTTTCGGTATTTCTTTATACGCAGTACAGTTACAGAGCTATAGTTTTACCATAAATCCAATATCTGTTAAACCATGTTATCTCATTCTCTCCATATCAATGAGGAGCAAAGACTGCGCCTTCTCCATAGCCTGGAGATCCTCGATACACCGGAGGAGATTGAGTTCAATGAGATCGTTCAGTTGGTATCCCAGATGTGTGGAGTTCCCATTTGCAGTATCTCTTTATTAGACCGTAACCGTCAATGGCTAAAAGCCAGTATTGGCCAGGTAAGCAAAGAAGTTCCCCTTGAATCTTCTTTCTGCACATTTACCATTCTTTCCGATGCCAATTTCCTGCAGGTTAATGATACAACAGCCGATGAACGTTTTGCCAATCATCCCCTCGTTGTGAACGAGCCACATTTGCGTTTCTATGCAGGTGCCGCATTGGTAACAGCAGAGGGCTACAAGCTTGGTTCTTTATGCGTTGCAGACACGCAGCCGAACAGTTTGAGCCATGAACAGATCTGTACATTGAAGGTATTGAGCAGGCAGGTAGTGAAGATGATTGAAATAAGAATGGCGAATAAGCAACTGGAGAAACAATCGCAACAGCTGAAACAGCGATCCAGTGTGCAAAAGCAAATGCTGCATATCATAGAGAATGATGTGAAGAACCCTTTACATACATTAAAAAGCGCTTTGAAAATTGTGGCTTCTGCCAATGCCAGCGAAGCAGATAAAAAAATAAACTGCGATCAATTGAGCGAACAGTTGGATAATACGCTGATGCTATTGAACAATTTGCTCGACTGGGGTAAGATGCAGGTGAATACCGCACTAAGTGATACGCAAACCCTTCACTTAAAATCTTTTGCAGAACAGGTGCTGACTGAGTTTCAGCTGAATGCAATTTTCAAAAATAATAGGCTATTGAACCTTGTTGATAATGAAATTGAGTTGCATTGCGATAAAGTAACCCTTCATTTTATTATCCGAAACCTTATTTCCAATGCCAATAAGTTTACAAATAATGGACTTATTACCGTGTATGCACATAAGGAAGAAAAGCATGCATTGCTAACAGTAAGCGATACAGGTGCAGGTATGGATGGAGAACAATTGAAAACCTTATTCAGCAAAAGTTATCATGGTGCCCAGGTGGAAGAGAATAAATCATCCAAAGGTATTGGATTGCTATTGGTGAAAGACTTTATTGATAAACTCGGTGGCACGATTCATGTTGCCAGTGAAGTTGGAAAAGGAACAACAGTATACATATATTTCCCGATATAAACTTTTTCAGGCAGGGGTGAACACAAAGGAACAGTAGGTAATTCTTTACCAGGCTGTTCCTATTTTTTTTAAAACTATTTGTAGCGATTTTACGTATGTTTTGAGAACCAGCGTTAAACGTTATGATTTTTCCAAACATTCCTGCAAATGAGCGTGAACGGCTTCTGGATCTTGCGAATCACGAAATATTAGACACGCCATACGAGGAGGAATATGATGAGATTGTTCATCTTGCTTCCAGCATTTGTAAAGTTCCTATGTCAACTATTACGCTAATAGATACACACAGGCAATGGTTTAAAGCTAGTAAGGAAATGAAGGATAGGGAATCTCCCAGGGAAACTTCTTTTTGCGGTCATGCAATTGTTTCAAATGAAGAAATATTTCAAATCGAGGATGCCTGGGATGATGAACGCTTTTTTGATAACCCCCTTGTGTTAGGTGATCCGCATATAAGGTTTTACGCCGGGGTACCTCTTATAAGCAAGAATGGATTTAAATTAGGCACTTTATGTGTATTAGACTCAAAGCCTAATCAATTAAATGAAGAACAGTCTTACGCTTTAAAAGTGCTGGCTCTACAGGTATCCAAGATGCTTGAGTTGCGTATCCAAAATAAGTTGTTGGAATCCCAGCGGAATAAAATTGAACAACAGAATTTGCTGTTAAGCAGAATGATTTCCATCATTGCACATGATGTGCGTAGCCCGATCGGGGCATTGAAATCATCAATAGAACTACAAAGGACGATGGAACTCGACGAAGCAGAAAAGAAGGAATTGGAAACTATGCTTTTCTCCGTGCTTGACTCTACTGCCGTTATGCTGGATAATATCGTTGACTGGGGAAATACTGCTATCAGAGATAATAAGGTTAACAATGAGCCTATCCAACTGAAAGCCTTTGTTGATGTACTGCTGAAAGATGCACAATTATCGGCAGCTTTAAAGAAAAATACATTGATTAATCTTATTCAGGAAGATACAACCATTCAGTCAGATAAAAATATTCTGCAGTTTATACTTCGCAACCTGCTGGCCAACGCCATAAAGTTTACCAAAAACGGTTCAATAAGTATCTCTACCAGCCGAAAGGAGAATAATTGTATAATTACAATAGAGGACACCGGTATCGGTATCACAGGTGATGCCATTCAAAAGTTGTTGTATGGTACAGAACAGTTTACCACACCGGGTACCAACAATGAAAAAGGAAGTGGGCTGGGCTTTACTTTGATAAAGGAATTCCTTAACAGGATCCATTCCTCAATTAACATAGAAAGTGCTGTGGGAAAGGGAACCGCTATCCATATACTCATCAGACAATAAGTTACCGGTATCAGTTACTTTAAGATTTCTTTAGCAGCATTATGTAATAACTTGTTATCTATTCAGTAACAATTTCCAATTTTTATTACGTAATACTTTTCATGCAATAAAATTCTACGCAGGACATCTTATTCTTCACATGTAAAATACCTGCAATGAAATTTATTTCATGGAAACATTTTGCTGTTGTGTGCATTGGGTTGGGAGGAACTTTAAAAGTAAATGCTCAATTACCATTGACAGACTATGAAATGGGTGTAAACGTTGGATCCCTGGTGTACCAGGGAGATCTTACTCCTTCTTATTTTGGTGCGTATCAATGCCTGAAAACCTCATTCAGTATTTTTGCCAGCAAGGCTTTGAACCAAAATCTTACGGTAAGGGCAAACTTTGCTTATGGCAATATAAACAGCGATGAGGCATTGTACGCCAACCCTACCTACAGGAGGTACAGGGCTTTTCAGTTCAGCACTACCATATCAGAATTCAGTGGCCTGCTGGTATGGAATTTTCACAGTACCCAACCACAGGAATCATACAGTAAGTTGACGCCTTATGTTTTTGGGGGTGCAGGGCTTTCTTTTCTAAAGATTGCAAGGGATGCAAGCAGGATCAACACCGCTATGTTCGATCCTAAGTCATCAACTTTAACAGGGCTTGCCTTAGATACGCTTCATAAACTCCCTACCGTAACCCCTGTATTACCTGTGGGTGTGGGTGTTCGTTATGCATTGTTCCCGCAGTTTGCCCTGGCGGCAGAATTCAATTACCGCTTCATTTTTACAGATTATCTCGATGGTTTTAAATATGCGGCAAATCCTGCCAATGACGACAGGTATTATGGTTTTTCCCTTGGCGTAACCTATACTTTCAATGGAAAAAATAAATTCGGTTGCCCGAAAAAAGTGTATTGATCGTGTAGTAATTTATCTGAAAAGCCAGTATACCAGAAGACTGGTGCTGTAGGCGAGAATGGTCATGTAGGAGAACTGTATCACCGGCCATTTCCATGATCTCGTTTCTCTTTTCACTACTGCCAGTGTACTCATACATTGCATGGCCAGTACGTAGAATACCATCAATGAAAGAGCTGTGGCTAATGTGTATACTTTTGTGCCGTCTTCACGTTTGGCGGCCTGCAGTTTTTCACGGAGGGTACTATCATCACTTTCTTCAACACTGTATAAGGTAGCCATCGTTCCAACAAACACCTCTCTCGCAGCAAAAGAGGTAATTAAAGCGATACCTATTTTCCAATCATAGCCGAGTGGTTTGATCACCGGCTCGATAGTTTTGCCTAAGATACCTGCATATGAGTTTTGAAGTTTTTCGGAAGACAGATGTTTTTGCAGTGAATCTTTTTGCGCCGGATGTTGCTGTATTAATACGGCATACTTATTCTCAGTTTGCTCCATTCGGGAGCCCGGACCATAAGCGCTAAGGAACCATAAAGCAAGGCTGATGATCATGATAATCTTTCCGGCATCAAACACAAATATCCTTGCTTTTTCAATCATGGTTATACCTACGTTCTTCCATCTTGGTGCACGGTAAGTAGGCAGTTCAAGAATAAAGAAGCTTTTTTCTTTCAGCTTAATAAAACCCTTGAGCACATAACTCACGATCAGTGCCATCACTGTTCCCAGCAGGTACAATCCCATCATTACAAGACCCTGTAAGCTTAAGAATCCGAAATAATATTTATCATCTATTACCAATGAAATGAGTATGGTATATACCGGAAGGCGGGCACTGCAACTCATGAGCGGCGTTACCAGTATAGTAAGTAATCTTTCCTTCCTATTCTCAATATTACGGGTGGTCATGATGGCTGGAACTGCACAGGCAAAACCACTGATCATAGGCATTACGCTCTTACCGTTTAAGCCTACTTTACGCATTAGCTTATCACTTAAAAAACTGATGCGGGCCATGTAACCACTGTCTTCCAGGATGGTGATCAGGCCGAACAATATCATGATCTGCGGTACAAATACCATAATACCGCTTAAGCCTGCTACCAGGCCGTTAATGGTTAGGTCGCTCCACCATGCCTCAGGCAAAGAGGTGGAAAGATAGCCGGATAATTGTTTAAAGCTCCATTCAATGCCATCCATTGGAAAGCGAGCCAGCCAAAAGATACTTTGGAACAATAAGAATAATACTGCCAGTAAAATAAGATAACCCCAGGTACGGTGCAGTAAAAGGTTATCCATTTTTTCAGTAAATAATTTTTTCTCCAGCGGATCAGGTTCTACCACATTCTGCTGCATGATCTGTTTGATGCGCTGGTAACGCTGCATCACTTCTTCAGCCTGTGTTTTAGTAGGATTGAATTTATTGTCTATTTCAATTTGTTCGATCCTGTTCTGCATTACTGCATCCAATGGGAAGTGCTCATGATTAATGAGGTAATGAACGGCAGCGTAATCGCTTAGTTCAGGGTATAACTGTTGTACACTTTCAATAGAATAAGATGCCAGGTTTTTATTATCTATAAAATCACGCAGCGGTTTTTTATGTACCTGCCTGGCAGTTTGTGCCAGTATTTTTTTCAGTTGCGGAAGCCCTTTGTTCTTTCTCGGATTGACAGCCACAACAGGAACTCCCAGTTCAGCCTCAAGCCCTGCGATATCTATTTTAATGCCTTTGCTGGCAGCAAGATCGTTCATGGTTAAGGCTACTACCACCGGCCTTTTAAGGTCTATGATCTGGCTGCAGAACAATAGGTTTCTTTTCAGGTTACTCGCATCTACCACCAGTAAAATGAGATCGGCTTGTATATCTTCATCCGCATTCATTAAAACCTTATAAGCCACCCATTCATCGGCACGACGTGGATATAACGAGTAGGTGCCGGGTAAATCGATCAGCTCTGCGGTGAGATCAGTTTCTAGTTCTATAAAGCCTGTTTTTTTATCCACCGTTACCCCCGGAAAATTACCCACCTTCTGGTTCAATCCGGTTAAGGCATTGAATAAAGAAGTTTTTCCACTGTTGGGATTGCCCACCAAAGCTATATGTAGGGATGATGTTTGCATTTCGCAGGTGGCAAATGTAACAGCGAAGCATAGCATGCCCTTACGAGGTTGGGAAAAGAAAATAGTTTTATCGGGAATTAATTGAATGGAAAATACCGTTCAAATATGCAGCTTTTGCCACATCATTACCTCTTGGTAATACAGAGTTGGACAAACAGGATAAGCTATAACTACTGTCAGCAATACAAATAAAATTCTTATGGCTGAATAACAATGCAGTAACAGTGTACGTTTACTTTTGCAAGTAAAAGGTGACCTATGAAGCATTGGATGCTGTTATTGATGTGTACTCCGGGATTGGTGCTGGCGCAGCATAAAAAGAAAAAAGCAAAACTGGAAGCGCAGGAAAATATAACTGTTACACAGGCTTTACAACAGCATGTACAATACCTTTCTTCTTTGCAGGGAAGCAACGGTGAAGAAATGGCCCTGCAATATATTATTAAGCAATACCAACAGATGGGGTTGCAACCCAAGGGTGCGGATGGATTTGTGCAGGAGTTTGAAATTGATGCAGGCAAACAATTTACAGGCACTACTTTTTTTTCAGTGAATGAGGTGGCTGCTCAACCTGTTATCGATTATTTTCCTTTGGCATTTAGTGCCACCAACCAGGTAAAAGGAGCCGCTTCAGTAGACCTGAATGAAGTTGGCCAACCCTGGTTCCTCGATGTAAAAGATGTGCTCGAGGAAAACCAGGATAACCCTTCTTTCAACCTGGAAGCCTATATTAAGAAAACAGCTGACAAGGATCAACAGAAGGGAGCAACCGCTTTATTATTGTTCAATAGTTCATCTATAGCGGATCATCTTGCCTTTGATAAAAAAGATCTTGCACAAAGTCTTTCACTGCCTGTATTGTACATCACCAAAGAAGGCATGCGAAAATTATTCAGTGATAGTACGGCTACATTTAATCTTACATTAGGTGTTGGGTTTTCAAGAAAGATTATTAAAGCGAAAAATATTGTTGCTTATCTCGATAACCATGCAGCCAATACAGTAGTACTGGGCGCTCATTACGATGAATGCGGTACCGGTGAAGGATCCTTGCAGCATAATATTGGCGCAGATGATAATGCCAGCGGTACGGCTGCACTAATAGAACTGGCCCGGATGCTGAAAAAATATGCACCATCCAATAACAATTATCTTATTATTCATTTCTCGGGGGAGCAGGAAGGCCGGTTAGGCAGCAAATATTGGGTAGAGCATCCAACAATACCAGGTACTCCGAATTATATGGTTAATTTCGATAAACTCGGCAGTTACGATAGTACGCATATGCTAACTATCAGCGGTTATGGCACTTCTCCTGTTTGGGGTAATTTGTTTCAATGGGTGAATGATAAAAGCCTTACCGTTCAACTTGATAGTAGTGCTTGTGGGATGAGTGATCATGAAATATTTTACCGCAGTGGTATTCCGGTATTGTGTTTTTCAGCAGCAACTCATGATGAAAAAGGCATTGTGCATGAATGGAATCAATTGAATTATCCCGCGGTAAAGGAGATGGTGCAGTATGCCTATCATATTATTCAGTCTGCTGATGAAAAAGGAAAACTTGCTTTTACCAAAACAACAGAACGCCCTGCAATATTGAATAGAAAAAAAGGAACCTGATAGCCCTTAGAACCATGCTGAAACTGAAATTAGATATTGACTCGTTGAATGATGACTTCTTTGAAGAAACAAGGTTGTTGGGCATTACAGCGCCTGTAAAAAATTACCAGTTTTGCTGGCAGTTGAATAATTTATTAGGATTTGATTTTCGTTTAAACTCCGAGATTGAGATTCATTTAAAGAAGAAAAGCAGGGATTATTTTTTTAATATTTACCAGTCTGCCGAACCCAATAGCTTTTTAACGCATTACCTCTACCACAATCATTTTGATGGAGAATACCTGCTACCTGAATTCAGGCATATGGATTTTTTATGGCTGATGAAAGGCGATTGGGTAGATGATGATAAATGCAACTGGATCAAGCAATCGGTAAAAAGTATTGGAGGTGTTCAAATGGTAGCTGAATTAACCAATGAGCAGATCAGGAACAAAGGCAATATGGTGTTTTAGAGATACAAAGAAGCTGTTTTATAATAGTGTAAATAACCGCAGAGACAGAGAGGCGCTAAGATATGCTCTGCGTCATCGCGACTCTGCGGTGGAAGGCTGATACTTACGAAACAAAAAAATCAATCTTATGTGGACAGATCAAAACAATACCCTGTATAAAAAATTTGAGTTCAGGAATTTTTCCGAAGCATTTGCTTTTATGACAAGGGTAGCTATTGAAGCAGAAAAGATGGATCATCATCCGGCATGGAAAAATGTTTGGAATACCGTGGAAATATGGTTGAACACGCATGATGCCGGGGATGTGGTTACAGAAAAAGACCATGCACTGGCTAAGAAGATCGATATGTTAGTCATCTAACCTTCTTCCTGTAATAACTGATCAAAGCTGCCAGCGACACCAGCGTCCAGGTGCCTTCGAGTATAACGAAGGGGATATAGTGGATCAGCCAGGAAGCCAGGCAGGCAAGGCCTGCACCCACTACATTCATTAATATGTACAACAAACTGTTTTTCCCTGTTTTGTTCAGCAGGTTTAACAGGAAGGCGGCCAGCAAAATGGTTACGCCGGCAAAACCAATATAATCGCTGAAGTTCAATTCTATCCTTTATTAATGTAAACGGATTTTTCTTTCAATGCCGTTACCTGCCCAATCGGCTGTGCATATAAGCCAAGTGTAGAAAGTAGTTGCTGTACAAGGTCTGCCGCTTCTTTGCCCACACTGATCAATAAACCTCCGTTGGTTTGCGGATCGGCTAAAACGGTATACGCTGCTGTTTCATCAATACCCCCAGCCAGGGAAACTTTATGACCATAGCTGGCCCAGTTTCTTTTGGTAGCACCGGGTATCGCTTTTAGTGCCACATAATCCGGTGTGAACGGAATCAGGGGTATGGTATCATATGGAACAGAGGCGCTCAGTTTACTACCTTCACACATTTCAATGAGATGTCCTAAGAGCCCGAAGCCTGTTACATCTGTCATGGCATGTACTGCATCTATCTTGCCCAACGCTTCGCCCACACTGTTCAGTTGCGTAAGTTGTTTCAACAAAACTTCTAAATGTTCTTCTTTTAGCAAACTTCTTTTTTGAGCGGTAGACAAAATGCCAACACCCAATGGTTTGGTAAGAAAAAGGATATCGCCTTCTTTGGCGGTGTTGTTTTGTTTGAGTTGGGGAATATTTACCAATCCGTTCACTGCTAATCCGAATATTGGTTCGGGGGAATCGATGCTATGACCCCCAGCCAGGGGAATACCGGCTTCGGCGCAGATCAGCCTGGCTCCTTCAATCACCTGTTGTGCTACTTCAGCAGGAATTTTATCTACCGGCCAGCCTAAAATGGCGATGGCCAGTACAGGTTTGCCACCCATAGCATATACATCACTGATGGCGTTGGCCGAAGCAATCTTGCCAAAGGTTTGAGCATCATCAACAATGGGCATAAAAAAGTCGGTTGTAGAAATAAGAGCGGTTCCATTACCCAGGTCATACGCCGCCGCATCGTCTTTGCTGCTGTTGCCTACTAACAGGTTTTTATGATCGGGGGTGGCTAGTTGCGAGTGCAGGATGGTATCCAATACCTGTGGGGCTATTTTACAACCGCATCCGCCGCCATGAGAAAATTGTGTGAGCCTGATATTGTTAATTGTTGCTGACATATTTTATTGTTTATGAAATGATCCATTCAACTTCGCCAAAAATAAAACTATCTTTTGCTGTTCCGCTTACAAGCAGTTCTCCTCTTTCATTTACTGCTTCTATGTTACAATAAAAGGCAGCATTTTGTTTTTTCAGCCGAACGGTTTCCCCTCTTTTATACAAATGGGTGTTATAGTCTTTTATTATTTCTTTTTGCTGCCCGGAGTTTATTGCTGCAAAGCGGTTGCCAAGGAAAGTGCATAGTTCTCTGGCCAGGGTAATGGGATTGAATGATTTACCGGTGATCTGCTGTAAAGAAACAGGATTAGGTAAATGTTCAGGAAAAATGGTTTGGTTGATGTTTAAACCAATTCCTACAACTGCCCAGTTCCAACCGGCAGTCTTTTGAGAAACATCACCCGCCATTTTTGTTTCTATTAAAATGCCACCTGCCTTCCTGTCACGCCAGTAAATATCGTTGGGCCATTTAATTTTGGTTTCATCTCCTGCATATTTACTGAAAAGATCGAAGGCTCCCAATGCCATTGCAGCACTGAACGGAAACTGTTGCGCCACTGAAAGAGAGGTGGTATTGAGTATTACGGAAAGAATAATATTGGAAGAAGTTGCTGTATTCCAGGCTTTACCTCTTTGCCCCTTGCCTGCAGTTTGCTCGTGGGCAAAAATTACCATGCCGTGTGCAGCCAAATTTTCCTGTATTTTGTCAAGGGCATAATTATTGGTGCTATCAACGGTTGATAGTTCTATGAAAGGTTCGCCAATGGTATTTATGGTTGGAATTGATGGCAAAAGATTATTACTTTTGACGAAAGTAAAACATCAGCAGGCAGCAGCAAGTAAACAAATCAAAATTTTGCCTACTGCTTTCAGGCCGATTAAAGTTCTGAACGGTGCAGTGAGTGACACAACAGGCGTTGATAAAAGTTGCCACTGCTCAAAAAAATTAATCACAAAAAATTCTTTTCATTATTGGCAACGCTTTCTGTTTTAAACAGCCGTAAAAAAAATACAGTTACCAGGCTGAACCGCAACTCAAAAGTTTTTAAAACCATTATTAAGGCAATCCAGGATAAAAAAGGGGAACACATAGTGAGCCTTGATCTGAGAAAAGTACCTGAAGCCGTGGCAGATTTCTTTATCATTTGTTCGGCAGGAAGTACAACACAGGTAAGGGCGATCAGTGATTATGTGGAAGTTCTTTTGCACAAGGAATGCGGAGAAAAACCTTACAAGCAGGAAGGGTACCAGGCCTTACAATGGGTACTGATTGATTATGTGAATGTGGTGGTACACGTGATGCACCCAGAAGCTAGAAAGTTTTATAAGCTGGAAGAAATGTGGAACGATGCGGAGGTAACGGGCCACGATTTATAATGTTAAAATTGTCAAAACCTGAACAATAGATATCAAGAAATAGTATTTATTTGAATTGAAGTAACCGATATATGTCACAAGAAGATAAAACACCCAAATTCCCGTTTGGCGACAAAAACAACGATGATAAGCCTTTACGAAGGGGTCCGAAATTTAATATTTACTGGATATACATCATCATTTTTGCGCTTTTAGTTGCCTCTACTTTTTACAAGTTCAGCCCTGAATCTACCCGCATCAGCGAACAGGAGATGAAGCAGGATATGCTTGCTAAAGGGTATGTAGAACGTTTAGACCTTGTACGTAACAAGGAGCTGGTGAGAGTTTATATTAAACCCGACAGCATTGTTAAACCTTATTTTGAACAGCGCTTTAAGCAGAAGTTAGACCCTTCGAAAGTGAAGGGCATTCCTTTGTTTGAGTTTAAAATAACCGACTGGAAAGTGTTTGATGATGGAATGAAAGATTTCTATCGCAACAATCCGCAGGTAGCCCCTGTTCCCACTTACCCTACTGATGAAGCAGAATGGTTCGGGCCGATTATGAATACCGTTGTATCGATGGTGGTGATCATTGGTTTGTGGATACTGCTGATGCGGAAGATGGGCGGCCCTTCTGGTGGTGGTGGCCCCGGTGGAATATTCAGCATTGGAAAATCAAAGGCGCAGTTATTTGATAAAGGCACAAAAGTGAACATCACGTTTGCTGATGTGGCCGGTTTGGATGAGGCAAAGGTGGAGGTGATGGAGATTGTAGACTTTTTGAAGAATCCTAAAAAATATACTTCCCTCGGTGGTAAAATTCCGAAAGGAGCATTATTGATCGGTCCTCCGGGAACAGGTAAAACCTTGCTGGCCAAAGCAATGGCAGGTGAAGCACAGGTTCCTTTCTTCAGCTTGAGCGGAAGTGATTTCGTAGAAATGTTTGTTGGTGTAGGTGCCAGCCGTGTAAGGGATCTCTTCAAGCAAGCAAGAGAAAAAGCTCCTTGTATCATTTTCATTGATGAGATCGATGCCATTGGCCGTGCCAGGGGAAGAAATGCCATCATGAGCAATGATGAAAGAGAAAATACATTGAACCAGTTATTGGTGGAAATGGATGGTTTCGGTGGGGATAGCGGTATCATTATCCTGGCGGCAACCAATAGGCCGGATGTATTGGATAGTGCGTTGTTGCGTCCGGGACGTTTCGACCGCCAGATCTCTATTGATAAACCGGATGTAAAAGGCCGTGAAGCTATCTTCAAAGTGCATTTGCAGCCGATCAAAATCTCTGAAACGTTAGATATTCATAAACTGGCCGAACAAACACCTGGTTTTGCCGGTGCCGATATTGCCAATGTTTGTAATGAAGCTGCATTGATTGCGGCAAGAAAGAATAAAGAGGCTGTTGATATGAGTGATTTCCAGGATGCAATTGATCGTGTGATTGGTGGATTAGAAAAGAAGAATAAGATCATCGCACCACATGAAAAAGCGGTTATTGCCTATCATGAGGCCGGACACGCTATCTGCGGATGGTTCCTGGAGCATGCGTATCCATTATTGAAAGTAACGATCGTTCCTAGAGGTACAGCCGCTTTGGGGTATGCACAATACACTCCGAAGGAGCAGTACTTGTACGACACTGACCAACTGATGGACCAGATCTGTATGACTTTAGGGGGAAGGGCCAGCGAACAGATTTTCTTTGGAAAAATATCTACAGGTGCATCTAACGATCTGCAACAGATCACAAGAATGGCTTATAGCATGGTAACCATGTATGGTATGAATCCTAAAGTGGGTAATGTTAGTTTCTACGACCCACAGCAGGAAAACACGTTTACCAAACCTTACAGTGAAGAAACCGGTAAGATGATTGACGAGGAGGTACGTAAACTGATTGAAGAAGCTTACCAGCGAACCATAACCTTGTTAACCGAGAAGAAAGAAGAAGTGGAGAAACTGGCCAAGGCATTGTTGGATAAAGAAGTACTGCATCAAAGCGATGTGGAGGAACTGATTGGCAAGCGTCCGTTTGAAGAAAAGAAAATACTGGAAGTAGAAGAAGAAGTGGTAACGGATGTTCCCAGAGAAATAATGCCTGACCCTGTTGGTGCTCCTGATTCAAACAACAATGTATAATGGCTACAACAGCAAAAGAAAATATTCTAAAAAAGATAAGGCAGGCACTGGCACAACCGGTGCCTGTTCCCTTTCCTCAAAGTGAGGGACACGATAGTGTTTTTAAACCTTCTATTCAGGAGTTGGAGATAGAATTTGCCGAGAATTTTTCTAAACTGCAGGGGCGTTTTTCTTTTTGTGCTGATGAAGCAGAACTGGTTGTGCAATTAAAAGCATTAATAGCAGCGAGAAAATGGGATAAACTGTATTGCCGGGAAGATGTATTGAAACAGGATCTTGCAGATGCAGGCTTTTCCGATTTCAATGCAGTGAATGTACATTCCTGCCAGGCTTCTGTTACAAGCTGCGAATGTCTTATAGCACGTACAGGCAGCATCCTGCTTAGCAGCGGGCAGCAAAGTGGCAGAACGGTAAGTGTGTATGCACCTGTGCATATTTGTATTGCTTATACGGATCAGTTAGTGTATGATATTAAAGATGGTATTCAGCTGGTTAAAGACAAATACCAGGATGCCATTCCTTCTCTCATAAGTTTAGCCACAGGACCTAGCCGTACTGCCGATATTGAAAAAACATTGGTAGTAGGCGTACATGGTCCTAAAGAAGTATTTTGTTTCCTGTTAGACAGGTAACAGCGTTAAACGCTACCTTTAAGTTAATATGAATGCTATGTATCATTTGTTTGTATATGGCTCGTTGCGTAGCGATTTTCCAAGCGAAGCACACCAGCAATATATTGGTCGTTATTTTTCCAGGGTAGGAAATGGAAAAATAAAAGGTGTATTGTACGATATGGGAGAATACCCGGCAGCATTGCCTGCAACCGGAGATCGTTTTATTAAAGGAGAGCTTTATGTGATTCAGAATGAGGATGCGTTTGAATGGGCAATAGAGCAGCTGGATGATTATGAAGGGCTGCATGTGGAAGTTGGTGAAACTGCTTTGTATACCCGGGAATTAACAGAAGTGTTGTTAGATGATACAGGCGAAAAAAAAATGGCGTGGGTGTACTGGTATAACCAGGAGGTGGGTCATAAACCGCATATCGCATCGGGGGATGTAATGGAATATTTACAGTCAAAGCTTAAACAGGGTTAACAAAATGAGTTTGCCGGCGCATAAGAAAATATACTTTCTGTCCGATTTTCATCTCGGAGCCCCCGATTATCAAAGCAGTCTCGTGAGAGAAAAAAAAATAGTATCTTTTTTAGATACGATTCAAGACGATGCAGCAGAAATTTTTATTGTAGGAGATATTTTTGATTTCTGGTATGAATACAAGAAAGTAGTTCCGAAAGGTTATGTGCGGTTATTAGGAAAACTGGCTGAACTAACGGATAAGGGTATACGTATCCATTTTTTTGTTGGTAACCACGATATGTGGATGGTAGATTACTTTCAGAAAGAGCTGAACATTCCTGTTTACTTTCAACCCCGAGTATTTGAATGGAACGGGAAGAAATTTTATATAGGGCACGGAGATGGTTTAGGCCCCGGCGATCATGGCTATAAGTTTCTTAAAAAAATATTCAGGAATAAGATCTGCCAATGGATGTTCGGGCAGCTGCACCCCACCTGGGGTATAGGACTGGCCAATTATTTTAGTAGAAAAAGCAGGGAAAAAACCGGTTCTGCAGATGAACATTTTTTAGGAGAAGATAAAGAGTGGCTCATCATTTACTGTAAAGAAATACTACAACAACAGCATTTCGATTATTTTATTTTCGGCCACAGGCATTATCCAATTGATTTTACTTTGAAGGAAAACAGCCATTACATTAACCTGGGCGACTGGATAAGAAATTTTACTTATGCTACCTTTGACGGGCAACAAGTGGAATTGAAGAAGTGGACCCGTTAAATGAATTTGTATGGAGCAGTTTCTACATTATCGTTTTTTAGATAACAGCATACTCTCGTATCTCTATGTACTGGGCGTTATTTTGCTGGCGCTCCTCATTAAGCGTTTTATTTCAAGGCTTCTTGCAGATAAGCTCATCAGCCTGATTACAAAGAGGAAGCAATCGTTCAGAAAAGATGCTTTTCTAAAACTGGTAGTTTTCCCAATCGAAAGATTTTTACTCATCTCCATTGCACTTGCCTCTTTTGATAAACTCAATTTTCCGCATGAACTGGATTTTGATATTCATAAAGTAACTTCTTCAGATATCATACACAGTCTTGCAGCCATTGTTTGGGTGTGGGTATTTATCAGGTTATGTATCAGGGTCACTGAATTCATTGCTGTTTTCCTGCAGGAGAAAGCAAGCCTGAGTGTTGACAAGAGCGAAAACCAGCTTATCGTTTTTTTTAAAGACTTTTTCAAAGTCATCTTTATTATTATTGGTGTGTTGCTGGTACTGCGTTTAGCTTTTAATAAAGATATTACCAGCCTTTTAACAGGCTTAAGTATTGTGGGTGCTGCCGTTGCACTGGCAACAAAGGAAAGCCTGGAAAACCTGATCGCTTCATTTATTATTTTCTTCGATAAACCCTTTGCTATGGGTGATATTGTTAAAGTGCAAAACTTTACGGGTACCATAGAAAAGATCGGCTTACGGAGTACGCGTATACGAACAGATATTAAAACGTTTATTACTGTTCCCAATAAGCAAATGGTAGATACCATTATTGATAATGTGAGCCTGCGTACACAACGGAAAATTGAATTGCGATTGGAAATAAGCATAAGTACTTCTAAAACCCAGATTAAACAGTTGGTGGCTGCTGTTAAGGAGTATCTTCAGCAAAAAGAGGCCGTGGAAAACAATACCGTTTTCTTTGCGGATACGGGAAAGAATGCTCATGTGATTGCCATAGATTGTTTCACAACTATTGCCCAGCCAATAGAAGCGTTCAATGCATTACGAGAAGATATTAATTTGTATATAATAGAGTTGATGGAGCAATTACAAATTGAACTGGCCGCAGCCAATACTACTGTAGTGGTTAGCAATAAATAAACCCCGGACTAGGATTCGAGATTGGCCTTCATCTCCAGTAAGAAAGACCTGAACTTTGTTAATGAAGCCACTAATTGTTCATTCATTTCGGCCTTATGCTTATTGGCTTTCAGGTATTCTTTCGCACCCTCAATGCTGAATTTTCGGTTACGCAGAAGGAAATAGATCAGTTTTAAATTTTTAATATCTTCTACTCTGAAAAGCCTGTCGCCTTTACGCGTTTTACGGGGTTGTAAGATATCAAATTCATTTTCCCAATAGCGTATTTGTGAAACATTCACTTTAAACCATCCTGCCACTTCGCTGATGCTGTAATACAATTTTTGATTGAGTGTTTCATCATCAGGTAATTCAATATCATTGGCATCTGCAAAAACTTCTTTATAAGATTTCCTGCCTCTTTTAGAGGATTTAGCAGCTGTATCGGAAAATGTAAGCGGTATTTCTTCTTTCTGTTCGCTGATAAATTCAATGCTGGATAAGGGGGAATCCCCTGTAACAATATTTTCTGTGACAGTACTCTCTTCCTGCTGTACTTGTATTTCTTCAGGTGTGGTAATAATAGTTTCAACTTTTTCATCCTGTATGGCTACGATCTCTGCAGAAGGTATAGCTGCAGCTTCCTCTGCAATGGAAGCCTGTTCTATTGAAGCTGTTTCGGTAACAGGTTCAACAGGTGTTTCTTCTTTTGTAACCGGTGCTGTTGTTTTCAGTTTCACCTTCACTTTGATCTTTTCATCAGAGAAAACAACATTATTATCCACCTCTTGTTTAAGGGGCTCCTGTGAAGCAGCAAAAAGGTCTAACTGTTGTAATGCCATGCTGTAAAAGTAGAAAACTATTATAGCTGTGTAAGCGTAATTGTGCGTAAGTGGAAAAGATGTAAGTATCTTGCAATAATGGAACAGTCGTTAACAATAGTTGTGTGTGGGGCAGGCACCATGGGCAGCGGCATTGCCCAAACCTGTATCCAGCAAGGTATTGCAACTATTTTGTTTGATGTGAATGAAGCAATGTTGGAAAAAGCCAGAAGTACCATTGAGAAAAATATTGATTACCTGGCTCAAAAGGGAAGACTCACTGTTTCAGTACCCACAGCCTTGCAAAGTATTACCTATACTTCTGCAGTTACAAACTGTAAAGCAGATATTATTATTGAAGCCATTATTGAAAATAAAGAAGCGAAGCAGCAGTTGTTTCGAAAACTGGCGGCACAAAATTCATCACATACCATTTTTGCTACCAATACGTCTTCCATTTCGGTGAATGCTATTGCAGAAGGAATGGAAAACGCTTCCAGAATTGCCGGAATGCATTTTTTTAATCCGGCACCCATCATGAAACTGGTAGAGATCATTAAAACAGAACATACTGCCGATGAGGTGATCGACACATTATTTAACCTGTGCAGGCAGTTGAATAAAACGCCGGTATTATGTAAAGATGCGCCTGGCTTTATTGTAAACCGTGTGGCCCGCCATTATTATCTCGAAGCCATGAAGCTGGTTGAGTTAGAACTGGCAACCATAGAGCAAGCAGATGCAGTGATGGAAGCCGCAGGTTTTAAAATGGGCCCTTTTAAGTTGATGGACCTTATTGGCATGGATATTAATTATAACGTAAGCTGCATTGTTTGGGAAGCCATGGGTAAGCCCGGAAGATTGCAACCTTCCATTATTCAACAGCAGAAAGTAGAAAAAGGCGAACTGGGCCGTAAAACAGGCAAAGGTTTTTATACCTATTAACAGTATTCTATAACCTGTAAAACGGCAGGCTGTTACCTTTGCCACATGCGAATTGCAGTCAATACCATTTTTTTACAAAAAGATCAATTAGAAGGCTACGGTTACTTTGTACAGGAAGTATGCAGGCGTTGGGTACTGCAACATCCGGAGCATGAATTTATTTTTTTATTCGACCGTGAGTATGATCCTTCTTTTATTTTTTCTGATAATGTAAAAGCGCTGGTGGTAAAGCCCAAAGCAAGGCATGCTTTGTCATTCAAGTGGTGGTACGATGTTAAATTACCTATGGTGTTACGTTCTGTAAAGGCCGAAGTAGTGTTGCAGCCTTATGGTTTTTGCAGTAGCAGCTCCCGTGTTCCGCAATTACTGGTGGTGCATGACCTGGCTTTTATCCATCATCCCCAATTCATTCCCAAACATCATCTCTGGTATTATAAATTATTTACCGGTTCATTTATTCGTACAGCCAAAAGAGTGGCAACCGTTTCTGCATTTTCAAAACAGGATATTATACAGCATTACAAAACAGCAACTGGTAAAATTGATGTTGTATACAGTGCGGCCAAGACTGTGTTTCAGCCGATACATAGTTTTGAAAAGACACAATTGGTAAAAGACCGTTTTGCAGACGGAAGAGAGTATTTTTTATTTGTGGGGGGCATACATCCCCGTAAAAACCTCTTTACGCTGCTCAAAGCCTTTTCAAAATTCAAGAAATGGCAACGCAGTAATATGAAACTGCTTGTAGCGGGCAGGCTGGCCTGGCAATACGATGATATCCTTAAAAAACTTAAAACGTATAAATACAGGGAAGATGTGGTAATGCTGGATTACGTGGAAGAAGATACGTTGGCAGAGATTATGGCCTCTGCCTATGCATTGGTGTTCCCTTCTTATTTTGAGGGTTTTGGTGTACCCTTGCTTGAAGCCATGCAAAGTGGTGTGCCTGTAATCAGCAGCAATACCAGCAGTTTACCTGAAATAGCGGGAGATGCGGCTTTGTTTGCAGATCCTGAAGATAATGAAGCCTTATCGCAACATATGATCAGGTTGTATAAGGATGAAGGGCTGCGAAACCTGTTAATTGCAAAAGGATTTGAAAGGGCTGTACATTTCAGCTGGGATCAAACGGCAGACCTGCTCTGGCAAAGCCTTATGGCAACTGCCCGTGCTTAGTTTACCTTACATTTGCAACTTTAATGATCAAAGAATAAGCAGTATTATGGCAACTTCAACTATTACAATTGATGTTCATCTTGATAACAATAAAGTTCCTGAACAGATCAACTGGTCTGCCACAGACAGTACCGCCGATGATATGCAACGCTCCAAAGCAATGATGCTTTCTTTCTGGGATGGCGTTGATAAAAGTGCTTTACGTATTGATCTGTGGACGAAGGATATGATGGTGGATGAAATGGCAGATTTCTATTATCAAACTATGATGGGGATGGCCGATGCGTACGATCGTGCCACGCATAATCATGAGCTGGTAAATGATTTGAGAGAATTTGCTAAGACCTTCTACAAGAAGTTCAGGGAACAGCAGCTGAAAGAAAACAAGCTTTCTTAATTATTTCCTTTAACGGTTTAAAATAGATTGTATGAGTCTTGAAACACAGATCATGGCCGAAATGAAAGATGCCATGAAAGCCAAAGATGAAGCTACTTTACGCGGATTGCGTGCCATAAAAGCCGAGATCATCAAAGCAAAAACAGAACCTGGTGCCAATGGCCAGATTTCAGAGGACGGAGAGCTGAAACTGTTGCAGAAATTGGTAAAGCAACGCAAAGATTCGCTTGAAATTTATACCCAGCAAAACAGGCCCGACCTCGCACAAAAAGAACAGGAAGAAATTGCGGTGATAGAAAAATTCTTGCCTAAGCAATTGAGTGAAGTTGAATTGAAGGAAGCCGTGGCCGGTATTATTAGTGCAGTTGGAGCAAGCTCACCTGCTGATATGGGCAAAGTAATGGGAGCAGCTACCAAGCAACTGGCCGGGAAAGCCGATGGTAAAGCTATCTCTGCCGTAGTGAAAGAACTGTTGAACAAATAAAAATGCCTTTTTAAAACAGGCTGTAACATTTTGTTGTGTTGCAGCTTGTTTATTTTGTTTACATGGTTATAGATGTACTATACATTGTATTATTAGCTATTGCAATACTCAAAGGGTTTAGCCGCGGGCTGATTGTGTCCGTATTTTCATTTGTTGCAGTTATAATTGGATTAATCGCTGCCATGAAATTATCAGCAACGGTTGCTTCATGGCTGCAGAACAGTACAAAGGTCACTTCGCAATGGTTACCTTTTTTGTCATTTGCTTTGGTAATGATCTTTGTGATAATACTTATAAAAATAGGCGCCGGCCTTTTACAGAAAAGTGCTGAATGGTTAATGATGGGCTGGCTCAACAGGCTTGGAGGTATTCTTTTATATGTTGCATTGTATACTACGGTGTGCAGTGCAGTTGTTTTTTTTGCTGAAAAAATGCATATCCTGCAACCGGAAACCATACAGGATTCCAAATGTTACGCATTCATACAACCATGGGCACCTGCAATGTTTCGCATAGCCGGAAATATTATTCCTTTCTGTAAAGATATTTTTGCACAGCTTGGATCTTTTTTTGAGTCAGTTTCTGCACACTAACGCATCGGGTTGTTGGCGAGTGTTCATTTTATAGAATAAAAAAAGTAATTTAGCAAACATCTGGTTATCGCATCATTAACAGATGGATAGTTTTGCTTTTTTAGAAGTATTTTTCATTTATTTGTAACTGGTCAAGAAAACGTTCGCTTGCATAAGAGTTAATCATGGAGTATCAAGTAAAAACAGTAGATAAGTTTAAGTTTATAGAAGAAGGTGAGGGTGAACCCTTATTGCTTTTGCATGGTTTGTTTGGTGCCTTAAGTAATTTTAAGGACCTGGTTGAACACTTCAGGCATAAATACAAAGTGGTAGTGCCCTTATTGCCATTGTTCGATTTGGATATTTTTCACACTACAGTTAATGGGCTGGAAAAACACGTACAAAAATTTATAGAAGTACGTGGATATGATAATATTCATTTACTGGGTAACTCCTTAGGGGGACATGTGGCATTGGTACATGTACTGAAGCATCCCGAAAAGATAAAATCGCTTATTCTCACCGGTAGTTCAGGTTTGTTTGAGAATGGAATGGGCGATAGCTATCCAAAAAGGGGTGATTACGAATACATAAGGAAGAAAACAGAAGTTACTTTTTACGATCCTGCGGTCGCTACCAAAGAACTGGTAGATGAAGTATTTGAAATAACCAATAACCGTTTAAAAGTTATCAAAATTATTGCATTGGCAAAAAGCGCCATACGCAGTAACCTCGGCGAAGAATTAAACCAGATTAAACAACCTACTTTACTGATATGGGGTAATAATGATACCATTACACCACCGTTTGTAGGCCGTGAATTCAATAAACTGATACCCAACAGCGAGTTGTATTTTATTGATAAATGCGGCCATGCACCTATGATGGAAGTACCTGGTGAGTTTAACGAAATATTGGACAGATTTTTAACAAAAATGAGGCAACCGGCAGCAACGATTGCTTGAGTTTTTGTGTCTGTATAGTAGATTGATTAAAATAAATGCTAGCTTCCACCTTAATACAAAAAGATTATCCTGTAATTAACCTCACCGATAAGGTTGCTCTTGTATTGCAATGGATGGAAGATTACGAAGTGCAACATCTGCCTGTTCAAAGTGAAGAAAAGTATGTAGGGTTGGTAAGCAAAGATGATCTGCTAGATACCGACGAAGAATCTACAATCGCTGTTTTGCAACATTTATTCATTCAGCAAGCAGTTAAGCCTGATACGTTCTTTATGCTGGCAGTGCAGCAGTTGCTGCAAGAGCAGTTATCCCTGGTGGTGGTGGTCAATGACCAGTATGGCATAGAAGGGGTACTCACTGCCGGTCAGCTCCTGAAACAATTGGCCACTTTTACAGGCGTTGAAGAACCCGGCGGTTTTATAATACTTGAGTTAGACAAAAGAAACTACTCTTTTGGAGAAATCAGTCGCTTGGTTGAAACCAACGATGCCTATATTACGCAGCTGAATACATATACCGAACCGGAAACCGGATTGGTACTGGTAACTGTCAAGATCAATAAAAAAGAGATCAGCGATATTCTCTCTACTTTCCAGCGATATGATTATGTTGTTCGCTACTATGTTGGCGAAGAGCAATATACCAATGAACTAAAGGAGAATTATAATTTGCTCATGACTTACCTGAACATGTAGCCTGCTTGTTAATTTTTCACATATAACAGTATCTTTATTTACCAATCACTTATTTTTACCGCTCACCAAAAAGCGTTTCCCTTACTGTAATGAAGCGATCATTTGTATTACTGTTACTCTGCTTTGCAGTAAAGGGGTATGCACTTAATGTTCCTGCAACTACAGATACAATTCCAACTTTTGATACTTCTTTTTTAACCCCTAACAGCACTGTTATTATAGGAGGTATTGAAGTTTCAGGCAATAAAAAAACAAGAGAATACATTATTCTCCGGGAAATGACTTTTAAAAAAGGCGATAAGATTTTATTGTCTGACCTGAACAGAAAATTAGTCGAATCAAAACAACTGATTTACAATACGGCTCTTTTTGTAGATGACAGCCTTTATGTTGCATCACAAAAGGGCAATGTTGTATACATTAAGATCAATGTTAAGGAACGGTGGTATTTCTTCCCTTTACCGTATTTCAGGTTGGTAGACCGGAACTTTAACCAGTGGTGGGTACAGGAAAACAGAAGCCTGGCAAGGGTAAATTATGGATTGAAATTTACATACAGTAATACCACCGGCCAGAATGATAAATTGAATCTATGGTTTATTACCGGCTATACACACCAGTTAACTGCGAGGTACGATCTGCCCTTCTTTAATAAAAGCCTTACCAAAGGAATTAATGTAGGTGTTTCCTATGCCAGGCAGCACGAATTGAACTATGCCACTAGTCTCGATAACAAACAATTGTTCTTTGATACACCCGATTTCATTATCGAAGGCTTACGCGGAGACATCACCTACTCTTATCGTCCTGATCTCAGGCAAAGGCACTATTTTCGTATCGGCTATACGCACCAGTCTGTTGCAGATACGGTATTGAAAATAAACCCCATGTTCTATCCCGAACAACGAACACAGATCAGCTATATAGATTTTGCATATACTTATCGTTACCTCAATGCAGATTATAATGTGTATCCTACAAAAGGTATTCTCTTCGAGGGAAGTATTTATAAACGTGGCCTGGATAAGCTTACCAACCTCTGGCAAATCAGTACACATGCCATTTATGCAAAGTCGTTCAATGCCAAAACATTTATGACACTCGAAGGCATTGCCAGTGTTAAGTTTCCCTACAATCCTTATTTCTTCAGCCAGGGATTATTCGGTTATGGCAACAGTTTTATGCGTGGCCTTGAATACTATGTCGTAGATGGAATGGCCGGCGGCATCGGAAAAATTTCTTTCAACCGGCAAGTGTTTAAATATATTTTTCATCCGCCCATTCGAACCAAAACACACGATAAGATTCCTTTCCGTTTCTACCTGAAAGCATATGCCGATGTAGGATATGCCTACAATCCTTATGTAACCAATAATTTACTAAATAACACACTGCTGCACTCTTACGGCGTGGGCCTTGATGTGGTTTCTATATATGATTTCGTTTTCAAATTTGAGTTCACGTTCAACCAACTCGGATACAATGGTTTATATTTACATGCCCGGAACGATTTTTAAGAAGTGTATGTAACCAGCTGTAGTGCATCGATTATGCTGCCGTTGCGTCGCACACTGCATCGTTCCCAACTGTTTTCATCAAATAAAAAACAAATGAAAGTTGCTATATACAGTAGAGGTTTGGATGTAGATCAGGAGAGCCCTTTACAATTATTGTTAGAACAACTTGCCAAACATAAAATAAAAGTTCTTTTATACAGGCCATTGCTCAGTCAATATCCTTTATCATCCAAACTGCTTACCAATATCACCCCTTTCCAGGTTTCGGAAGATTTGGATGATGATGTAGAATGCCTCATATCACTGGGCGGTGATGGAACGATACTTGATTCTGTTACATTGGTAAGAGACAGTAATATTCCTATCCTCGGTATTAATTTTGGCCGATTGGGATTCCTTGCTAATATCAGTCCTGATGAACTGATCAGCGCCATTGATGCATTGGTAAGCAGAACCCTTATTCCCGATAAACGCAGCCTCATTCATGTAGATGCCAGCCTGCCTGTTTTTGAGAATGCACCGTTTGCATTGAACGAGTTTGCCATTCATAAACGGGATATGTCTCCCATGATCAAAATTCACACTTATCTTAATGGTGAATTCCTCAATACCTACTGGGCCGATGGTTTGATCGTATCCACACCAACGGGTTCTACAGGGTATAATATGAGTTGTAACGGGCCGATACTCTTCCCCGAATCATCCAGTTTTGTGATCACTCCGGTAGCACCGCATAACTTAAACGTACGTTCTATCGTAGTGGCCGATACCAGTGTGATCTCCTTTGAGGTTGAAGCCAGGGCCGATCAGTTTATTTGCGTAATGGATGCCAGGAGAGAAATTGTAGATAAATCTATCCAGCTGGCAGTGAAGAAAGAAAAATTTACAGCTAATTTGCTTAAATTGAATGAGGGAAGTTTCTTATCAACCCTGCGTGATAAACTTACCTGGGGCTTAGATAAAAGAAACTAAAATAGTACGCAGCATTTAAATGGTTGTCAGTATCTAAGTATCTATATTTACAGCAATATATCTCTAAACTGATGGTTAAAAAAATATCCTCGCTGTTCATTATTATGCTGCTCGCAGGAGCTGCCCAATCGCAGATGTATGAAAGTTTTGTGCACCAGGGAGAGCTGGGTGCATCTATAGGGTTTGGCCATTATTTTGGAGATCTAAATCCAGACGGAAGAATTAACAAACCAAAATTTGCTGCCGGGCTTTTTTACCAGAAGCAATTCAATAATTATGTAGGTGTAAAAATATCGGGTAATTACCTGTTTCTGGGTTATTCGGATGTATATAGCCAAAACCCGGTACAACGCAGGAGGAACCTTAGCTTTAACAGCAATGTATGGGAGATGAGTGTAAGCGGCATCTTCAATTTCTTCAAATTTTATCCCGGCTTTTCAGAATACCGGTACACACCCTATGTGGGTTTAGGGGTAGGAATTTTCTCCTATGATCCTTACACTTACCTGGCTGGGCAAAAGATTTTTTTACGCCCTTTGGGCACGGAGGGACAGGGAAGTCCTTTATATCCTAATTTAAAACCTTACAGTAATACAGCCATGTGTATTCCTTTAACTCTTGGTTTTAAATATGCTTTAAACCAGCAGATGAACTTGTTTGCAGAAGTTTCTTACCGGTTTACTACCACTGATTACCTGGATGATGTTAGCGGAAATTATGCGCCGGATGCTTTTCCGGCGACAGATGCATCGGGAAATCCTTCTACCTGGTACCTGCTGCAAGACAGGAGTTATGAAACCGGAACCCCCATAGGTATCAAAGGTCGCCAAAGAGGAACCAGTACCCAGAAAGATTCTTATGCTTCTTTCCAGGTGGGAGTTTCCTTCAACCTTCAATCTTACCGCTGCCCAACCCATTAGAAAGAGGCTGCCGCGTAAAAATCTTAAGCATCCAAAACGATTTACTACTTTTGCCGTTGCAATAAGAAGGTAACATCATGTCATCATTAGCAGATCAAATAGATAAATCACGTTTACCCCAACACATCGCCATTATTATGGACGGCAATGGGCGCTGGGCCGAAGAGAAAGGCCAGGAGCGTTTGTACGGCCATTTTCATGGGGTAGAAAGTGTGCGAAATATTGTGGAAGGATGTGCTGAATTGGGTGTAGGTTACCTTACTTTATATGCATTCAGCACCGAAAACTGGGATCGTCCCCAGCAGGAAGTAGATGGATTAATGTCATTATTGGTAGAAACTATCCGTAAAGAAGTTCCTATTCTCAATAAAAATAATATCCGGCTGCATGTGATTGGTGATATGTCTATGCTACCCGGTTATGCTTATAACGAACTCCAGGAAGCCCTGGAAATGACCGCTAAAAATACCGGCCTGAACCTTATTATGGCATTGAGTTACAGTAGCCGCTGGGAACTGGTAAATGCCGTGAAAACAATCGGTTTGGATGTACAGGCTGGTAAAATTAACCCTGAAATGATAGATCAACATACCCTGCAACGCTATTTAACCACCAGCAATTTTCCGGATCCTGAATTAATGATCAGAACCAGTGGTGAGTACAGGATCAGTAATTTCCTGCTTTACCAGCTCGCCTACGCCGAATTGTATTTCACAAATACCCGCTGGCCGGATTTCAGAAAAGAAAATTTATACGAGGCCATCATCGATTTCCAGGGAAGGGAAAGAAGATTTGGTAAAACCGGCCAACAATTACAGAATGAAAAACAACCCGTATAACAAAAAAATATGTGGGCTGATTTAACAAAGACTTTTAAATATTCCCTTTAATTTGCCCAACTTAAAAGCAAAATCGACTGCCGAAAAGCAAAAAATCAATAAAATCAGGCAGATTCGAATTTTATAAACCGAAACCGGAATGCAGAAAGTTTACAAATCAATAGCCCTGGTGTTTTTGCTGAGCGTTCTTTGTGTATATGGCCATTCACAGGAAAAAAGTTCTGATACTACTATAACTTCAATCAATGCTGATCTGATTAATATCTTTAATCAGAAAACTCCCAAAAAATATAAAATTGCTTCTATTAAAATCACCGGCAATAAATACTTTGATGAAAACCTGCTTTTATCAATTGCAGGCATCAGTGTTGGTGATGAGGTAATGATCCCCGGTGGTGATAATTTTTCTAAATCGATCAATAAACTCTGGAGCCAGAATTATTTCAGTGATGTAAAAATCTACATCATTGGTTTAAAAGGAAATACTATTAACGTAGAGATCGATGTAACAGAAAGACCCAGGTTGGCTAAGTTTATTTTTAAAGGTGTGAAGAAAGGAGAGAGCGATGACCTCACAGGTAAAACAGGGTTGGTAGCTGGTCGTGTGGTTACTGAAAATATGAAGCGTACGGCTTCTGAAGCAATCAGAAAATATTATTTTGAGAAAGGTTTTCAGAATGCCAAAGTAACTATTGAAGAAAGAAAAGATACTTCTATTCAAAACTCATTATCACTTGTTTTTGATGTTGATAAGGGTACAAAGGTTAAGATCAATAACATCAACTTCGATGGTAACACTATTGTAGATACGAAGCTTAAAAAACAACTGAAAGGAACCAAAGAAAAAACAAGGTTAACCTTATTCCCTGAAGATGACGCTGGCGGATTTATCAATCCTAAAAAATATACATTCGACGAATACCTTGCCGATAAAGGATTCTTAACTTTCACAAAAACAAGAAGGGTACTCGATCCATACGTTCGTTTTAAATTCTTCACTTCAGCTAAGTTTAGCGAAAAGAAGTACGAAGAAGATAAAGAGACCTTGTTAGATTTTTATAACTCAATTGGCTACAGGGATGCAGCGATTGTAAAAGATAAAGTATACAGTAATAAAAAAGGGGATATTAATATTGATATTGCTTTAAGTGAGGGACATCGCTATTATTTCGGCAATATCGCATGGAGAGGAAATACAAAATACCCGGATTCTGTTTTAACATTGATATTGGGTATTAAAAAGGGTGATACCTATAATATGGAAACCCTGAATAAAAAGCTAGGAAAGAGCGGTGCTTCTGAAACCGGTGATGTTAGTAGTTTATACATGGATGATGGTTACCTTTTCTTCAGAGCTGATCCTGTAGAAACAGCAGTGTATAACGATACCATCGATTATGAAATAAGAATCGTTGAAGGTCCGCAGGCAACTATTAAAAACGTGCGTATCACCGGTAATGATAAAACGAAAGAATATGTGATCCGAAGAGAGATCAGAACAATACCGGGTGAAAAATTCAGCAGAACAGATTTGATCCGTTCCCAACGTGAAATAGCTCAGTTAAACTTCTTTAACCAGGAAAAAATTGGTATCAACCCTGTACCTAATCCTGATGATGGAACAGTGGATATTAATTATTCGGTGGAAGAAAAATCGAGTGACCAGTTAGAGCTGAGTGCCGGCTGGGGTGGTATGATCGGTTTAACAGGAACTGTGGGTGTTACGTTCAATAACTTCTCAGCTAAGAATTTATTTCATAAATCTGCTTGGGATCCTTTACCAATGGGTGATGGACAAAAACTAAGCCTTCGTGTACAAAGTAATGGAAGGGCCTTCCGTTCCTATAACTTCTCATTCACCGAGCCGTGGTTAGGGGGAAGAAAGCGTAATACGTTAGCCTTCTCGGTATATGATACCAAGTTTGCCAATGCGTACGATCCGTTAACAGGTACATATACAAGTACTGCAGCCAACAGCTCCTATATCCGTACAACCGGTGCTTCTGTAAGTTTAGCCAAACAGCTGCAATGGCCAGATGACTATTTCTCATTATCATTAGGATTAAACTTCACTCGTTATAAGCTGGTTAACTATTATATCAGTCCGTATACATTGCCTGATTTTAATAATGGTTATTCCCACAACTTTAACTTCAAAATCGCATTACAACGCTCATCAATCGATGCACCGTTGTTTCCAAGAACCGGTTCTAACTTTATGCTGAGCTTGCAGTTAACGCCACCTTATTCGTTACTTAACCCGAACATTGTTAAAGAAACAGTTGGCGGTGGTAAATACAGGTGGATAGAATACCATAAATGGAGGTTCAATGGCGAATGGTATGTGCCATTAACAAAAGGTAGTGGTGAAGACCACAACAAGCAGCTCGTAATGAAAGTGGCTGCTAAATACGGCTATCTGGGAAGATATAATCCCAACCTCGATATTTCACCATTTGAAAGGTTCCAGTTGGGTGATGCAGGTATGAGTAACCAGTATGCGTTGATCGGTTATGATATCATTGCACACAGAGGTTACCCGGTATATGAAACTTCAGATCCCAGGGTTAACCCCGATCAAACAGGTGCCAGCAGGTATTTTACTATCTTCAATAAATATACCCTGGAGTTGCGTTATCCTTTGAGTTTGAACCCAAGCAGTACCATTTATGCGTTAACTTTCTTCGAAGCAGCGAACGGTTGGTACGACTTCAAAGAGTACAATCCATTCCAGTTAAGGCGTGCAGTAGGTGTGGGTATGCGATTCTTCCTGCCAATGTTCGGATTGTTAGGATTTGATTATGGTATCGGATTAGACAGGATAACTCCCGGAGGTAGTTTGAAAGATGCGGCCCGCTTTACTTTCATGCTTGGTTACGAACCAGAATAAAAACTATTCATCAGTCTAAATCTTTCTGTATGAAAAAAATAGTATTCGCTCTTTTATTAATGGTAAGTGCTGTAGCAGTTCATGCACAACGTTATGCAGTGATTGATACGAAGTACATTTTAAACAAGCTGCCCGAATACAAAGATGCAGATAAGAAGATTCAGCAGATCAGCGAGCAGTGGCAGAAAGAGATCGATACCAAGCAGGCTGAACTCGATAAAATGTATAAAGATTATGATGCAGAGCAAGTAATGCTGAGTGATGAACTGAAGAAAAAAAGAGAGGCTGAATTGTTTGCGAAAGAGAAGGAAGTAAGGGAATTACAGAAGAAAAGGTTTGGATATGATGGAGATGTTTTTAAAGAAAGGCAAAGGCTTATAAAGCCAATTCAGGATAAGGTTTATACCGCTATTCAGAAAATTGCAGTAGCCAAAGGATATGATTTTGTTCTGGATAAAAGTGAAGGAATTACCGTTATATTTGCCGACCCAAAGCTAGATAAGAGCGATGATGTGCTTAGGGAAATGGGCATTCAACTTTAAAATTTTTTAAAACACAACTAAATATAAAAACACAACAATGAAGAAAATTCTCGCAGTGTGTTTGGCTATTACATCTGTACTTGTTTTTGCCAATAACACGAAAGCACAAGTGAAAATAGGCTTATTCGATCGCGAAACTGTGTTAGGATTAATGCCTGGTATTCAAAAAGTAGATTCTTTAATTCAAAAATATGTTCAGGATTCATTGAAAACAGAATATGATTATGAATTGGATGAGTTTAAAAGAATTGATAGTATGTACAAGAAAGATTCTGCTACTATGAATCCTTCTAAAAAACAAATTGTACAGAAAGAATTATCTCAACATTTCTACAAAATTCAAAACTGGCAGCAATATCAAAACCAAATGGTACAGCAAAAACAAAGCGAATTGCTGAAACCATACCTTGAAAAGATAGGAGAAGCTTTCCAGGCAGTTGTAACAGAACAGAAATATACACATGTATTCAAGCCTGATGTATTTGAATACTTTGAACCAGAAAAAGCTAATGAATTTACATTGCGTGTACTGGCCAAATTAAAAATACCATTACCAAAAGAAATTGAAGACCAGGTTAAAGCATTAACAGGTGGCGCTGCTACAAAACCTGCTGCCAAACCTGCAACTAAAGCTGGCGGAAAGAATTAAGGATCATAAATACTTATCTTAGTTATAAAACCATCACGTTAATATGGCGTGATGGTTTTATTTTTGGTATATGCTTACACAAGGGCCCATAGGTATTTTTGACAGTGGTTATGGCGGCTTAACCATTCTAAAAGAAATTGTTGCCAAACTTCCGCAATACGATTATTTGTACCTGGGTGATAATGCCAGGGCGCCTTACGGTAACAGGAGTTACGAAACTGTGTATCATTACACGCTGGAATGTGTACAGTGGTTTTTCGCAAAAGGTTGCCCGCTGGTAATATTGGCTTGCAATACCGCTTCTGCAAAAGCGCTCAGAACTATTCAGCAGAATGATTTGCCGGGGATGGATGGTAATAAAAGAGTACTCGGTGTTATACGGCCAACTACTGAAGTTATTGGCGGTTTTTCAGAGTCTAAACATATTGGTATTTTGGGTACAGTTGGAACTGTTCAATCGCAATCCTATGTTATAGAAATAGCTAAATTCTTTCCCGATATCCAGGTTTTCCAGGAAGCTTGTCCCATGTGGGTTCCATTGGTTGAGAACCATGAACACAGTTCCAAAGGAGCTGATTACTTTGTGAAGAAGCATATTCAAGGACTGATGAAACAATCAGATAAAATTGATACCGTATTGCTAGCCTGCACACATTATCCTTTATTGATCAATAAAATCAGGGAATACTTACCTGTAGATATTCAATTGGTATCGCAGGGCGAAATTGTGGCTACCAGCCTTGAAGACTACCTGTTGCGCCACCCGGAAATTGAACAAAACTGTGTAAAGGCCGGAGCAGTGGATTTTTTCACTACCGATTCTACAGAAGATTTTAACCAGCAGGCCGCTGTTTTTTTTGGTAGGCCGGTGCAGTCAAAACACGCTGTAATTCCCCAAAACTGATATTCGAAGTATAGAAATAGGGAGGACTTTTTAGTCATTTTCGGCTTTATCTATGAAAAAACTGTTGATAAATGCTGAATTATTCTTTCGAAACCTTACCTTTGCCGTCCTTTCACAAACGGTGGTATGGTGACCACAGTTTCTGTTGAAATTTTATTGTTGGGCTAGTAAAATATTTTTATCATGAAACGTACATTTCAACCGCATAAGCGTCGTCGCAAAACTGTTCACGGTTTTCGTAAGCGTATGCAAACTGCTAATGGTCGCAAGGTATTAGCGAGCCGCAGAGCGAAAGGCCGTAAGAAACTGACTGTTTCTGACGAGAAAGGACTGAAATAATATACAGTTCATCCTTCACGGAATTGAACAGTAAAAATATAGCTTCACAATCAGTGAAGCTTTTTTAGTTTTATAGATATATAATGAAATCTGATTTCTCATATGGTGCAATTGAAAAACTGAAAAGTCGTAAACTGCTCGAACAAGTGTTTACGAAAGGAAGATCATTTTCTGTTTTCCCGTTGAAAGTGTTTTACATACTTGTTGATGAGCCGTTAAACTTTCCACTAAAAACGGGAGTTGGTGTAAGCAGTCGTAATTTTAAAAAGGCAACAGACCGGAACAGGATAAAACGATTATTGAGAGAAGCTTACCGGTTAAATAAAAAGGAATTACTTCAAAAAATAACTGACGAAAAAAAGCAGGTAGCGGTATTCTTTCTTTATATAGATAAAACATTGCCTTCGCTGGCAATAGTTCAGCAAAAAATGATGGTAGCTTTAGATAAACTTGCAAATCAGGTGAGTGAAAAAAATACTTCAAATACTTAGTTATCCTTTCATACTACTAATCAGATTTTACCAGTATGTTATATCGCCTGCTATTGGTCCTAAGTGCAGGTATACGCCAACTTGTTCGCAATATGCCGTAGAAGCATTAAGAAAGTATGGAATTTTTAAAGGCTTGTGGTTGGCAATAAAACGTATTTCTTCTTGTCATCCCTGGGGTGGCCACGGACATGATCCCGTTCCCTAATCTTAGTACTTTACTTATTTCATGCAACGCTTTTAAAATTTCAGTGTCATTATTATAATCGGAATAATTACTTTTACATCGCTTGTCTAACTACAAAGTGTTTTCTGCATGCTTGCTCCAGAAGAAATAAAACTACTTCAACAAAATATTTGCGCCAATAACAGCGAGCATGCTTTTGGTAAGCTTTATATGGCTTTTATGCCCAAGATGCTACAGTTTGCACAATCCATCATAAAAAACAAGGAGCTCGCAGAAGAAATTGTTTCGGATGTATTTATTAAAATCTGGCAGTATAGGGAGAACCTGGAGAAAATTGATAACCTGAAATTGTATTTATACATCAGTGTAAAAAATACTGCCATTAATTATTTAGCAAGGCATTACCGGAAAGATGTTATTTCGATAGATGAAATAAATATTGAAACAGATGCAATACAATACAACCCCGAGCAATTATTAATTACATCGGAAGTGGTGAATAGGATCAATACTGCGATTAAAATGTTGCCTCCCCGCTGTAAACTCATATTTAAATTAGCCAAAGAAGACGGCTTAAAATACAACGAAATTGCGCAATTGCTGAACATATCGGTTAAAACGATTGATAACCAGATGGCCATTGCTGTAAAGAAAATTGCAGGCGCCATAAGTTTTGATCTTACCAAGGGATCGAAGCCTGCATACTAAAAAATATTTTCATCCCCTTTAGTAGATTATCGGCTTTGCTGTGTCCATAACACTTTGATTATGGAATACAATGCAAGCGAACGAGTGTGGCAATTGATGGCAAGGAAGCTTTCTAATGAAGCTTCTGAGGCAGAGTTGATTGAATTGGAGCAATTGCTTAGATCTCAAACCGATGAAGCACATTCACTTGAAATAATGGAAGCTCTGTGGAAGCCCGGTATGCAGCAGCGTATGCAACACAGTGAAATGAAGTACAAAGAGCTGCTACGGCGGATGCAGGAAATTGGAATTCAAATGCAAGGCCTTAATAACACTGAAGAAGATCACCTGGTAAGCATCGTTACTGAACCTAAGAAAAAAACTTCCATCTTTTCATTCACAAAAAAGAGAATGGCTATTGCAGCAGCGGTTACGGGTATTATGATCATGGCTGGTATATATCTTAACCAATTACCCGCTAAAGAAACTAAGGTAGTACCGGTACAAAGAAGTGAAGTAATAACCCGTAACGGCTCTAAAACAAGGCTAACATTACCTGATGGTACAAAAGTATGGTTGAATGCAGGAAGCAAGTTAAGTTATCCTAACACGTTTGGAAATGCTTTAAGAGAAGTTGCGCTAACCGGGGAGGCTTTCTTTGATGTAACTAAAAACCCACAAAAACCATTTGTAATACATACTTCTAAAATGGACATACGGGTGTTGGGTACGGCTTTCAATGTGAAATGTTATCCTGATGAAAAGAAAATAGAAACATCATTGATACGCGGAAGTATTGAAGTTACACTGAAAGACAGGCCAACGGAGAAAATATATTTGAAACCTAATGAGAAGCTCACGCTGATTAATGACGAAGTAATTACAGAAAGGAAACCTAATGCCGGAAAGAAAAAAACAGAAGAATCTATTTTGGCTGAGCCAATGGTTACCATAGGATATATTACGCATCAGCCGGCAGATAATTCTGTGGTTGAAACCTCATGGGTAGAAAATAAACTAGTATTCAGAGGCGAAACTTTTGAAGAAGTAGCGCTGAAAATGGAAAGGTGGTACGGTGTTACCATAAATATTGCCAATGAAAATTTGAAGAAGGAACACCTTACAGGAGCATTTGAAAAGGAAAATATAACGCAGGCCTTAGATGCCCTTGAATTGACTACCGACTTTAAATATGTAATTAGTAAAAACAATATTACAATCACCAAATAAAACATATGAACCAAAACTTCACCAGTACTGCTTAAAATCATAATCAAAAAAAACGGGAAATGCGGCAACATTTCCCGAGAAGGATAAGACGGAAAACTGTAATACCCGCCAAACAGGTACAGGCTTCCCTATTGATTAACCTTAGAACATAAAAGTATGAAAAAAACCAATCTAGCGATTGCCCGGAAAAGAAGGTCCGGATTATTTAAAGTATTGCTTGTTATGAAACTTACGATTGCTCTCTTATTCATTTCATTGATGCAGGTATCTGCTAAGGGGCTATCTCAATCTAAAGTAACACTTAAGCTACAGGCAGTTGAACTTAAGAAAGTATTATTTCAGATAGAGAAAAAAAGCAATTGCCGCTTTTTGTATAATGATGATGCCATATCCCTGGCTAATCAAAAAGTGGAAGTAAATGTTGAGAATGCTTATGTTACCGATGTGCTCAACAGGCTTTTTGCAGGCACAAACCTGGTTTACAAAGTGTTAAATGATAACCTTATTGTTCTTTCTTCGAAAGACAATATCATTACTGATGTTAAAGTAAGCGGAAAAGTAACCAATGCCGCCGGCGAACCTTTAGTAGGCGCTTCAATACTTGTTAAAGGTTCAAAGGTAGGAACAGCTACAGATGCCAACGGTAATTTTACCATTACTGCGCCAGACAATGCTACCTTGGTTGTTTCTATGGTTGGTTTTGAATCGCAGGAGATCCGGTTGGAAGGACAAAAACTGTTAGCCATTAGACTTCAACCTTCAACCCAGGTGTTAGACCAGGTAGTAGTAATTGGTTATGGTACTGCCACTAAAAGAGATTTAACGGGTTCCATTGTAAAAGTTGATGGAAAAGAGGTAGCTGATAAACCTAATGCCAATCCTATTGCTTCATTGCAAAGTAAAGTGGCTGGTTTGTATGTAGTGAATAATGGAACACCAGGTCAGGCACCTGATATTCGTATACGTGGTACCGTTAGTATAGGACAGGTACACCCACTGTATGTTGTAGATGGAATTTTTAATGATAACATAGATTACCTGAATCCAAACGATATCGAATCGATTGAAATATTAAAGGATCCTTCCTCCCTTGCCATCTTTGGTGTAAAGGGTGCCACAGGTGTAATTGCCATCACAACTAAAAAAGCGAAAGCGGGTAAAACAGTTATCAACTTTAGCTCATCCTACGGCTTTAAAACTTTGGTTGATAAAATCAAAATGGCAAACGCTTCTCAGTTCAATACATTGTTCGCTGAAGAAAACGCCAATAATAATGTACCAACGCCAGATTATTCTGCTTTAAATGCCAATACAGATTGGATTGATGCTGTTACAAGAACCGGTAATTTCAGTAACAGTAGTTTAAGCGTTTCAAGCTCCACTGAAAAAAACAGGTTTAATTTTGGTTTAAGCTATATCTGGGACCAGGGAATTATTAAGCATGAACAGCTTGATAAAGTATTACTTTCTTTGAGTGATGAACTGAAAGTTTCAAAATCTATTAAGCTGGGTGTGAACTTCAATACCTCCCGTACCAATAACCCTTACAACGCAACCTGGGTATTGGATGCAGCACGTAAAGTAATGCCGCAGGTATCTGCAAGTCCAAAACAATTCCGTGTTCAGAATCCTTACGGTGGCGATAGTTTAAACGCAAATATTTATTCCGGTTTAGATGCTGCTTTACAAAATTCAGGTGTAGTAAATCCCTTACTTATTTTGGAGAATGAGTGGGATAAAACAATTAATGTTGAGTACAGGTATGTAGGAAGTGTGTATACTGATATCAATCTTACAAAGAACCTTAATTTTAGGGCTACATGGTATGGTGATATGAGTAACACCAACGTTCGTTCTTATGCCCCGTTGTATTATTACTACGATCCATTATCTAACAACCCAACATTAATCAGGAACCAAACCAGTTTAACAGAGAATGATAACGACTGGAGAAAATTCCAACAGGATTATATTCTTACTTATAAGAAATCTTTTTCCGGTGGTCATAATTTAACAGCAACAGCAGGTTTCACTACTTATTACTTTGGAAACTTCAACAGGCAGGTAATGGTTAAACAGGGCACTGATGCTGCTAGCTTACCCATTCCTAATGATAAGAGGTTCTGGTATGTGAGTTCAGGATTTGGTGTGGTTGATCCAACCAATACAGTTTCTTCTCAAAGTGAATACAGTACAGTTTCTGTTTTAGGAAGGGTATTGTATAACTATAAGGGTAAATATTATTTGAATGCTTCTTTAAGAGATGATGCTTCTTCAAGGTTACCTAACCACCAGCACCAGCAATTCTGGGCTGCGGGTGCTGCCTGGGAGATTACCAAGGAAGACTTCATGCAAAATCAGAAGATCTTCGATTTCTTAAAGTTGAAAGGTTCTGTGGGTGTATTGGGTAACCAAACATCAAGTATGCTGGATGGAACACCTATTAACTATCCTGCATACCCCAATTTGCAAACAGGTATCAATGCTATTTTCGGAACCAATATTTTCGCAGCAGCACAACCGGCTTACATAGCTAACCCAGACTTAAAATGGGAAACTGTGAATGCTTCAGAAATTGGTATCGAATTAAATGCCTTCCAAAACCGTTTACATTTTGAGGCTAACTATTATAACAAGGTTACCAATAACCTGATGACTTATGTTGACAGATCTTCCATCGGTTTGCCCAACGAATTGATCAATGGTGGTAGCTTAAGGAACTGGGGTGAGGAATTATCTGCTACATGGACTCAAAATTTAAATAAAGATTTTACTTTAAGCGTTAATGGTAACATCACCTTCATGAAAAATGAAGTGTTAAGTCTTGCCAAAGATCTTCCTACAGGTGTGTTGATAAGAAGCTTTATGAATAATGGTAGTGCCGAAAGCCGTACTATGGTGGGCCAACCTATTGGTTCATTCTATGGATATGTTGTAGATGGCTTATACCAGTCTTATGCAGATATATTAGCCTCTCCTGTAGCTTCTTCTATTGGTTCTTACAGACCTGGTGATTTCAAATTCAGGGATGTAAATAAAGATGGTGTGATTACTGCCGATGACAGAACTGTAATTGGTAACCCAACTCCTAAATTCATTTACGGAACTTCTGTGAACTTAACTTATAAGAGAATCAGTTTAGGTGTTGATCTGGGAGGCGTATATGGTAATGATGTGTTTAGAACATGGGGTTCACTTGAATCTCCTTTCCAAAGGGTAAACTATCCTGCATTTAAAATGAACAGGTGGCATGGTGCAGGAACATCTAACTGGGAACCAATTATCAGTCAGGCCGACAGGTTCAACTACAATGGTTCTACTTATAATATTGAAGATGGAAGCTACTTCAGAATCCGTAACATTCAGTTAGGATACGCTGTAGATGAGAAGTTTTTATCAAGATATAAGATTTCCGCTCTTAGAATATTTGCAAATGTTCAAAACCTGAAAACCTGGAAACACAACTTAGGTTATTCACCTGAGTATGGTGGAGATGCTACTGCTTTTGGTTATGACAATGGTGGTGGTGCTATTCCAATGATTACCACAGTAGGGTTAAATGTTACTTTTTAATAATATTCTTAAAACGAATTATTGTATATGAAATCGTATAAAAATATTTATGGCAGCTTGCTAATGTTGGTTGCCATTGTGATAGCAGGATCAGGATGTAGCAAATTCCTGGATCGTAAACCATTAACCGCAACGCTCAATGACCTTAACCAGGGTGCACTCGAATCACAAAGCCTTGGCCTTTATAATACTTTAAGAGCATATGCAGGCTTTTCTACTTTACCCTGGATAGACTTTAACAGTATCCGTGATGATGATGCACAAAAAGGAAGTAGCTTAACTGATGGTGCAGAGATCAATGCAGAGTTTGAAACATTCCAGTATACTAAAGATGATTGGGCCACCAATACCTACTGGAACGATCACTATTATATGATCAACCTTTGTAACAAAGAATTACACTGGGCTGATTCATTAAAGGTTACTGATGATGCCTCTTTACGAAATGTAGGTGAGGCACATTTCTTCAGGGCTTACTCTTTCTTTGAACTGGTGAAAGCCTATGGTGAAGTACCATTAATCAACTATTATTATACCAGTGCTGCAGATGGTATCAAAGCTAAATCTACAGTAACAGATATTTATGCACAAATTGACAGGGACCTTGATTCTGCATCAAAATTGTTACCATTGAACTGGAATGTAGGAGGCACTAACCGCTATCCCGGAAGATTAACCAGTGGTGCTGCTAACACACTATGGGCTCAAACTTACATGTTCAGGCAGCAATGGGCCAAAGTGGTTACATTATGTAATGCTGTAATTAATTCAGGCCAATATTCTCTTAGTACCAACTTTACCGATATATGGAAAGATGGATTGAATGGAGCCGGTAAAAATGGTCCAGAATCAATTTTTGAAATGCAGTCTTTAGTAGGTGCCAATGGTACAAACTGGAACGGCTCACAATGGGGAACCAGCCAGAATGTAAGACAGGGCGGAGCTGATGTTTCCTGGAATTTAGGTTGGGGATGGAACACACCTACACAGAACCTGGTAAGTGCATGGGATAACTCTGATCCTCGTAAATCAATGACAATCCTTTACTCAGGCCAATTTGATGGTGGTCCGGCACAAGGTGGTTATGGTGCTACATTGCCTCCGTATAACGCAGCCTCTCCGGGATCTTCAGGTTCTTTGGATCAGCCTTACTGGAACAAGAAAGTATATTCAGATCCTGCCATGCGTCAATACACCGGCCAAATCAATGGAAGTGGTGGTGCAGACTGGATCAACCACAGAATACTTCGCTATGCAGATGTGTTGTTGATGCTAGCAGAAGCATCTAATGAATTAGGCGATGGCGCCACTGCAGAAAAATATCTTGAAATGGTAAGAGCGAGGGCCAGAAATGGAAACAGTTCTGTACTTCCGCACATAGCATTCTCTAATCAGGCTCAAATGCGCCAGGCAATCAAAGATGAACGCCGATGGGAATTTGCAATGGAAGGATATCGTTTTTATGATTTAGTAAGATGGGGTGATGCGCCAACAGTATTAGCACCGTTAGGCTATACACCAAGATGCCAGTATTATCCGATTCCGCAAAAGGCAATCGATTTATCAGGCGGTGTATTAAAGCAAAATCCTTTATGGTAATGATCATTTAATTCTTCTAATCTTAATCTTACTATTATGTTTAAAAAATATATGTCAACTAAAGCAGTTCTTCTTTCTGCCGTGATAGCAGTTATAGGAATAAGCGGATGTCAGAAAATGGACAGGCCTGCATTGGGCAACTATGTTAAAGATGCCAATCCTCCCGGTGGCCCACTAAAGTTTTATGTTGCTTTCGATGGAACTACTTCTAATCCATTGATGAACGGAGTAGATAGTATCAGGGCAAACTTTCCGGCAGATAATCCATTCACATCAATCACCGGTATTTCGGGTCATGCTGTACAGGGTGATGGTGTAAAAGTTATCAAATATGCTGGTGCAAATGATTTTATATCAACAGCGCAAAGCTTTACTATTGCCTGTTGGGAAAAGCGTAACGGTGCACCACAGGGTAACGCTTCCTTCTTCTTTAATATTCCTTCTTCTAATAAATACTGGGCAAATACATCTATGTTCGGTTTATTCGATTGGGGAACAGTAAATGACTCAGCTATTATTAAAATGGATGTTGTTGATGCCAATATGAATGATAACTGGTTTCAGTGGACAGGCAACAATCGTATTAAAGGAATTATGGATAATAACTGGCACCATATAGCTTTTGTTTATGATGCTACTACTTCTGTAATGACTTTATATGTAGATGGTGTAGCTAACAGTTATACACAAAGCTGGGGCTCTCATGGTGGTGCAAATATGGATGCTACCAAGGCTACAGGCTTTGATATCGGTGGCAATAGAGGTATTAAAGATTTAGGCTGGGGGCAATCCTGGGATGGTGCTTTAGACCAATTCAGGTTATACAGCAAAGCACTCTCTGCTGCAGAAGTGGCAGCACTTTATGCCAACAAACAATAAAAAGATACACTTATAATTAAAGGGCTGAATGTAAAGGTTCAGCCCTTTTTGTATCGCTCCTGTACTTTACGGAATTTGATGAAATTATTCTAACGATGTTCAATAGGATCACATACAAAAAATCAATTGGGGTATTCATTTTTGTTATCCTTTCTGTTTTTTTGTTTGTAACCTGCACTAGTAATAATCAGCCCCATCAACCTCAGCAAAATCAACCATTAATCACACCGGCTGCTTTCAGTAGTTATGCGGGTACAGCTAGTTGCATGGGCTGTCATAAAGATATTGTCAACTCATTCATGCATACTGCACATTTTCAAACATCCCGTAAAGCCGATGCTAAGAATATCAAGGGAAGTATTGAAGAAGGGAAGAATGAGTTTCATTATAGTGACCAGTATACTGTAAAAGTGGAGAAGAAAAATGATACATACTATCAAACAGAATATGTAAACGGCATTGCTAAAGTTGCACAACCCATTGATATAACCGTAGGGTCCGGCAAAAGAGGGCAAACCTTCTTATACTGGAATGACGGATATTTGATGCAATTGCCCCTTACTTATTTTACATCTTTAGATCAATGGACGAACAGCCCGGGATATTCCAATAGAATTACCTTTAAACGACCTATTACAACCAGGTGTTTGGAATGCCATAGTACTTATTTTCAATCGTTATCCAGTATCAATGCGTTTCCTGAAAAATTTTCAACACAGAATATTATTTACGGTGTGAGTTGTGAGAAATGCCATGGGCCTGCCGCAGAACACGTAGCATTTCACACAAAGAACCCGCAGGAGAAAAAAGGGAAATTCATAATCAATCCGGCTACATTCTCAAGAGTACAAAGCCTTGAGATGTGTAGACTATGCCATGGAGGAAGACTCTCGAAAACAGAACCCTCGTTCAGTTTTAAAGCTGGTGATAAATTGAGTAACTATTTTAAAATGGATTCGGCAATTACCAATTTAGCCGATATGGATGTACACGGTAATCAATATGGAATGCTGGCAGCGAGTAAGTGTTTTAAAATGAGTGAAATGACTTGTAATAGTTGTCATAGCGCTCATGAAAACGAAACCGGAAAAACTGAATTGTATTCTCAGCGCTGTAAGAATTGCCATAGCACCAACGGGTATGCATGTACGGTGAAAGGTATTTCGGAAATCAAAAATAATTGCATCGATTGCCATATGCCTGAGCAGCCCTCAAAAGCTATCATGGTATTGTTGCAGGGGAACAATGTTCCTGTATCTGCATCTATGCGATCGCATTTTATAAGAATAGATAAAGAGGCGACCCATAAATTTTTGGTAACCAGAAAGAATAAAGGATAGAACTGTTCATCATTCACATCAATCGTTAAAAAGGCTATATGAATACAGTTAAAAAATGGATAGTAAGCTTTTGTTTCTGTGCTATAGCATTTTCCTGTAAGCGTTCTGATAAAGTTTTTACTGCACTTTCATCCTCTCAAACTAATATAAACTTCCAAAATACCTTAGAGAAGCGGGAAGGCTTTGGTATTTTGTATTATCTCTATTATTATAATGGTGGCGGTGTAGCTACAGGAGATATTAATAATGACGGATTACCAGATATTTATTTTACTGCTAACAGTAAGGGGCATAACAAACTGTATATCAATAAAGGCAATTTTCAGTTTGAAGATGTTACAGATAAGGCAGGAGTAGCTGGTTCCTCAGACTGGTGTACGGGCGCTACTATGGCGGACGTAAATGGTGACGGGTTATTGGATATTTACGTTTCTTCTGTAAATAATGCTTTTGGTTTAAAAGGGCATAACGAACTTTTTATTAATAATGGTAATGGAACTTTTACTGAGAGTTCGAAAAAGTATGGGTTGGATTTTTCAGGCTTTACAGTTCAGTCTGTTTTCTTTGATTATGATCATGATGGAGATCTCGATTGCTTTATATTAAATGAATCCCAGCAACCCTATCAGAATATCGTAGATACTAGTCATCGAAGAGGTTTTGATAAGAATGCAGGAGATTACTTGTTGCGAAATGATGTTAGCACAACTGGTAAGTTCACTGATGTTTCTAAAGAAGCAGGCATCAGCCAGAGCAGTTTGGGATATGGATTAGGATTAGCAGTTGCCGATATTAATAATGATGGTTGGGATGATATTTATATTGGAAACGACTTTCATGAAAACGATTATTGCTACATTAATAATGGGAACGGTACTTTTACTGATGAAGGTGCTCAGCATTTCAATCATTACTCAAGGTTTAGTATGGGTAATGATATAGCTGATTTTAACAACGATGGGCAATTGGATATTCTTACGGTAGATATGTTGCCGCCTGACGAAAAAACATTAAAAACTTATGGCAGTGATGAGCATAATGATATCTACGATTTTAAGATCACACACAATGGTTACCAACCACAATTTTCGCGTAACTGCTTACACAGGAATAACGGTAATGGAAAAACTTTCAGTGATATCGGGTTGATAGCAGGTGTTTCTGCTACAGACTGGAGCTGGTGCCCGTTAATGGCCGACTTTGATAACGATGGTAATAAAGATATTTTCATAAGTAGTGGTATTGTGAAGCGTCCGGTAGATTTGGATTATGTTCGTTTTGTATCGGATCTGGCAGCTAAGGTAAACAGGAATTCTTCTACGCAATATGATGATATGACCGTAGAAAAAATGCCTGAAGGAAGTTCTTACTGTTATATGTTTAAAGGTAATGGACAAGGTAATTTTTCTGATATTGGGAAAGATTGGGGTATTACCGATAAGAAAGGTTTTTATAATGGTGCCGCTTATGTGGACCTTGATAATGATGGTAACCTTGATATTGTTGTGAATACACTGAATGCAAAATCATTCATTTATAAAAACAATACAAAAGGAACTAATCATCTTACGATTGCATTTAAAGGAGAGGGTTTTAATAAAACCGGTATAGGTACAAAGGCCTATGTTTTTAGCAAGGGTAAAATGCAGTATGAAGAGATGATGCTTACAAGAGGCTTTCAGTCATCATCAGATCCTCGACTGCATTTTGGATTAGGTCAGGTCACTTCAATAGACAGTATTCTAATAGTTTGGCCTGATCAGAAATACCAGGTATTAAAAAACATTCCGGCCAACCAAATGATAACTGTGGAGCAGAAGAATGCAATGTCTGGGTTTAATTATAAAACATTCTTTCCTCCTGCACAACCGGAACTGGAGAATATAACTGATAATATAGAATGCAACTGGAAACATAAGGAAAATAACTTTAATGATTTTGATGTTCAATACCTGATTCCTCACAAGGAAAGTACAAGAGGCCCCAAGGTTGCAGTAGGTGATGTGAATAAAGATGGGTTGGAAGATTTTTATGTATGCGGTGCAAAAGGACAACCGGGTGCTTTGATGATTCAACAGCCTAATGGATCTTTCAAATCGTCTGACACCACATTGTTTAACAAATTTGCTGTTTGTGAGGATGTAGATGCTGCTTTCTTTGATGCCAACGGAGATGGTGCTCTAGACTTATGGGTAGTAAGTGGAGGAAATGAAATGCCGGCAAACGGTATTGCAAATGCAGATAGGCTTTATATGAATGATGGGAAAGGTCATTTTGCTTTAGCTGCGGATGCCTTTCAGCAGGAGTATGAAAATAAATCTTGTATAGCCGTTGCAGATATTGACCATGATGGTGATTTGGATGTATTCATTGGGCATCTTAGTGATCAGCAAAAGTTTGGCATCCCGCAGAGCTCCTACCTATATATTAATGATGGAAAAGGTAAGTTTAGCATAGCACCAAACAGCACAATGAATATTCTGAATATCGGGTTTGTTACCGCTGCATCTTTTACTGATCTTAATAAGGATGGATGGCCTGATTTAATTGTTGCTGGCGAGTGGATGCCGGTTAAAATATACATGAACAATAAGGGTAAATTCAGCGAAACTGATATTCCTTCTTCTACGGGGTTGTGGCAAAGTGCATTTGTTGCCGATGTGAATAATGATGGTAATCCGGATATTTTATGTGGTAACTGGGGACATAATTCAAAACTATGGGCAGGTAAAAATGGGCCGGTTAAATTATATGTAAAGGATTTTGATAACAATGGTATCATTGAACAGGTAATGACATATACCATAGACGGAAATGAGTACACCTTTCTACCTAAAGATGAGCTGGAACAAGCATTGCCGGTTTTACGAAAAGCGTATGTAACCTATCGTGAAGTAGCTGGTAAAACGGTTCAATATCTGTTCTATGATCTGTTCAAGGATTATACAGAACTGAAAGCTGAAACCTTGGGTTCAGCCTGTTTTATCAATGATGGTAAAGGAAATTTTACTAAGCAAGAACTACCTTTTGATCTGCAGTTATCTCCCATTCTCTCTTTTCAAAAGTTCAAAAACGAGAACAGGTACATTGCAGGCGGTAACTTTTTTGATGTTCCCCCATATGAAGGTTTTTATGATGCTGCTTCGCTATCTGTATTTGATATAAGTAGTAAAAAAGATAATACCGCAGTTACACATACATCGTTAATAGACATTAAAGGACAAGTAAGAGATTTGAAATGGATTCATACGGTTAAGTACGGAGATGTACTGATCGCAGCCAAAAATAACAGCAGAATAGAGTTTTATAAACCAGTAAAATAATTTATGAGTACAAGTATTGATCTAATAAGGTGTTTGTATATTTTTTTATTGTTACAGGCATGTAAAAAATCTGATAATGCCAGTACCCAACCGGTTACACCTCAAAATATGACTGTGGTAACATACACTATCAATGGCAGTAACCCCGGATCAAACATCTACAACATAAATGCCATCCCCGTTATTAAGATACAATTATCCTCAAAAGTAAACAGGCAAACAACTGCTGGAGCGTTTTCACTAAAAGATGCTTATGGATCACTGGTTAGCACTACACTTTCTTACGAAAATAACGATAGTACCATAGTAGCTCAACCTGCTTCAGCGTTGCACTATCTTTCTACTTATGCTGTTTCGCTTTCAACAGCTTTAAAATCTGCATCAGGAGGTTCTCTCACAAGTGGTGTGGATTTTCATTTTGTTACACAAATAGATTCAACAGACAAATTCCCGCGAATAACCGATAGTGCCCTGTTAGATCTTGTGCAGCAACAAACGTTCAAGTATTTCTGGGATTTTGGTCATCCTATATGTGGAATGGCGAGGGAAAGAAATACTTCGGGTGATGTGGTTACTACAGGTGGTACGGGCTTTGGTATTATGGGTATGGTAGCTGCCGTAAACCGTGGCTTTATTACAAGAACCGATGGCCTCAACAGAATAACAACTATTACCAATTTCCTTTTAACAAAGGCACAGCGCTGGCATGGTGCTTTTGCACACTGGATCAATGGTACAACAGGTGCTATAGTTCCTTTTGGAAATAACAATGGTGCAGATATCGTTGAAACCTCTTATCTGGTTGCAGGTTTATTATGTGCAAGACAATACTTTAATACAACGGCACCTGCAGAAGCCGCCTTACGTGACAGTATTAATTCTTTGTGGAATACGGTTGAGTGGAATTGGTTCACACAAAACGGTGCACAGCAATCTTTATACTGGCAATACAATCCATCATATACCAATACCAGCGATATATGGAGTATAGCAGTAACAGGCTGGAACGAGGCATTGATTACTTATGTGTTATCAGCTTCATCTGCCACGCATGGCATTACAAAAGCGGTGTATGATAATGGTTGGGCAAAGAATGGTGCAATGAAAAATGGTGCTGCCTATTATGGTGTAACGTTACCTTTAGGGCCGTCTATGGGCGGGCCGTTATTCTTTGCTCATTATTCATTCCTGGGAATCAATCCGAACGGATTAAGTGATACTTACGCAAACTACTGGCAGCAAAATGTGGCACACAGTCAGATTAATTATAATTACTGTGTTGCCGATCCTTTGGGTTATAATGGCTATAGTACTTCCTGCTGGGGCTTAACGGCAAGTGATATCGCGAATGGTTATACAGCAAGTTCACCTACTAATGATGGTGGATATATTGCACCCACGGCGGCCATCTCTTCGTTGCCATATACACCGGTTCAATCTATGAATGCCTTACGGTTCTTTTATTATAAACTGGGGGATAAGATCTGGGGGCAATACGGATTTACTGATGCCTTTAACCTGAATACTTTGTGGTATGCCTCTTCATACCTTGCTATAGACCAGGGGCCTGAGATCGTAATGATAGAGAATTATAGAACAGGGTTATTGTGGAATCTATTTACTTCTTGTCCGGAAGTAAAAACTGGTTTAAAAAATCTTGGCTTCACCGCTCCTTATTTGTAATGCTTAAAGTAGAATAATGAAAAGAAAAATTTATATAGCGATATCATTGGTGCTGATCGCTTTTGTTATCCAAAACTGTACAAAAAGCAATGCATCTAATAATAATGGACCTGCAAATCCGCCACCTGCAGTTTCCAATGCCGTAATGGATGCTTGGGTCACCGCAGGAGATCAATCTTCCTTATTACAAAAGCAATCAGGTATTAGTTTTACTAACACCAGTAATAACTACAATTTTATTGATGTTGATTCTTCTCAATCTTATCAAACCATTGATGGCTTTGGATATACGTTAACCGGAGGAAGTGCTTATGTAATTAATAAACTAAGCCCATCGGATAGAACTAATCTATTACAGGAATTATTTGGAAATAGTACCAGCTCAATCGGTATAAGCTATTTACGTATCAGTATTGGTGCCTCAGATCTGAATGCATCTGTATTTACCTATGATGACATGCCTTCTGGCCAAACAGATACTTCTTTACAGCAGTTTAGTTTAGCTAATGACCAAACTGATTTAATCCCTTTACTTAAAGATATATTAGCTATCAATCCTGCCATTAAAATATTGGCAACACCATGGTCTGCTCCTGTATGGATGAAAGATAATAGCAGTAGTATAGGAGGCCATTTGCAAAAGCAATATTACAATGTGTATGCACAGTATTTTGTAAAGTATATACAACAAATGAAAGCAGCTGGTATTTCAATCGATGCAGTTACTTTACAAAATGAACCTTTGAATCCAAGTAATAATCCAAGTATGCTGATGTCTGCAGCAGAGCAGACCGACTTTATTAAGAACTTTGTTGGGCCAGCATTTCAGGCGGCAAATATTTCAGCAAAAATTATTTTGTACGATCATAATTGTGACCAGCCCAATTATCCGCTTACGGTATTAGCGGATGCAGCAGCTTATCCTTTTATTAACGGTTCAGCATTTCATTTATATGCAGGGGATATTAGTGCGTTGACTGCAGTACACAATGCTTTCCCCAATAAGCAGCTGTATTTTACAGAACAATACACAGCATCAACAGGTGATTTTTCCGGTGATTTAAAATGGCACATGAAAAATGTGGTAATAGGTGCAATGAGAAACTGGAGCCGTAATGCATTGGAATGGAACCTGGCCAATGATGTATATTATAGTCCGCATACAAACGGTGGATGTAACACTTGTAAAGGTGCTTTAACAATCGGTTCATCTATCATTCGAAATGTAAGCTATTATATCATAGCACATGCTTCTAAGTTTGTACCGGCAGGTTCTACAAGAATTGCGAGTAACATAACAGGCAGTATTAATAATGTTGCTTTTATAACACCTGCTGGGAAGAAAGTACTTATTGTAGAGAATGATGGTAATACAGCTGCCAGTTTTAATATACGTTATAACAATAATTGGGCAACTGTTACCTTACAGGCGGGGGCCGTTGGTACATATGTATGGTAAGATGAATAAATAGAGATAGATGAAAAAATATGTTTTAATACTGATGATTTTTGTAGGGTTACGGTCTGTTGCACAACAAACAAGTTATTGTAACCCTATCAATGTTGATTAC
>JAGWUV010000006.1 GCA_028875875.1 Bacteroidota bacterium | reverse complement strand
CAATGCTAAAGAACCTGCAAAATTAAAGTCAATCCATAAATCAAAATCTTCGTGCTGTTCTTGAAAATTTGTAACTGCTTTGCAAAGATTGGACGATATATAAGGATTTGAACCATCTTTAATTTCATCAACTAGTTTGGTCAAAGTATCCGCTTGAATTGCTGTTACCAATTGATTTAATCCTTTATTGATGGTTAATGTTGTTTGTCTTACAAATGGCATTGTTTCATCACTAAATAAATTGGCTTGTATATCTACTGCCTTTAACGGACTAGAAACTTTTAAAATGAAACTGCCTTTTTCTGTGTGTCTAAACCGTGATTTCTCTATTAATTCTAATGCTTCAGAACGGTTCATTCTCGGATGATGTGCCTGTGGCTTTAATACAGAGCAAGCAGCTGAAACAAATAGCTCTTTTGCTCCATTAATTGCGGACACTGCATAAGAAAGAGGAATAAAGCTATCTTCATTTCTTGTGTCAATTACTCTAAACCTTAATGTGTCGTCTTTGAGTTCTTGAATTTCAGAAATTACAGTAGCGATGGATTTACCTTGCAGTTCGGCAATTTTTGATACAGCTAATTGAATGGCTTCTGCATAATCAGGTGCGGTTGATTCTATTGGGAAATTGATTTGCCTTCTTGCAAAGTTTGGATTACTCGCTACGAAAAGTTTATCTTTTATTGCTTCAGGTATAAAAATCCAACCTAACAATTTTGAATAATCTCTCAAATCAGCCGCAGGAATTTTACCAAAAAGCATTTGCCTTTCTTTTTCCTTTAGTTCCCCAAAATATTCAGATGAAATATAATAACTCATGGCTGTGTATATGTTAAAATCTCGTTTCGAGATAGTCTTTTGAAAATATCAGTCAAATTAGTCGTATCCAAAATCTGAGCCGTTGGCAAGTAAACCGTTTCACCTGTTTTGTTTGTGGATGCTGCGGCTCCCCTTAAACTCGTCCAATAAGCACATTTTTTTAGTATCAGTTCATTTGGTGAAATAGTCAGCCAATTAGCAGCATCGGCTGGTAAAAACATAACAACCAAGATTCGCGGAACAGATATGGTATCAGCCCTTAAATCATTATAACACCTAATTTCGCTTAGAAAATAAGACAAATATCCATTCTGTTCAACGGGAACAGATACTGTTGCTTTTAATTGAACATGAACGGTAACTTCCTCTAAATATCCACCGCCCGGGAAAGGACCCCAACCTGTAATAGCAGCATCAATGCCATTACCGTCAAGTGCCCTGTTAGCAATGCTACATGAAGCCCCGACCTTTGAAGCCACTGCGTGTAAATAAGCATAGCTTAATTCGCTTTCAATATCATTGTTAGTTAGTGGTCTCATATTCGTTTCAAAGTTATTATTTTTTGCCTCTGTTTTTTTTTAGGCTTACTGCAAACGTTAAAGCATTGTTGAAGGCGTGGTAATAGCGCTTTGTCAGCCGATGCTGAAGCTAAATTAATAAACAAAAGATGAGTTTAAAAATAAATGCTCAATAGCTTTACGTCACGATGGATATATAGCTTAATAGAATTACAAATGCTGATTTTGCGAAATGTCAGCCACGCTTTCAGCAATGCACTTGTTGTATGCCGTTTTATTCTTCTATTCCGACTTTCTCTAACAATTCATGCAGTGTCATTTGGGATAAGTCAAATTTATTTTTACTTTCAAATCTTATCTTTTCTATTGGCAGAGATAGCTTCTTTGCCCTGCTAAAAAATATGACCTACAGGTAAGAAGAAGGAAGCGGTATATGGTAACCACCAATTCCAATCATCCTTACTACAAATGGCCTAACCTTACCGATAATAATCTCATTGTTACGGCGATAGAGCAACTGTGGGTAAGCGATATAACATATCTGCGTACAGAAAATGACTTTGTTTACCTTTCACTTATTACCGATGCCTATTCAAGAAAGATCATGGGCCATCATGTAAGCCAGTCCTTAAAAGCCAGCGGCTGTATAATAGCACTTAACAAAGCTGTAAGCGGGTTATCAGGGGAAAAGGAAAACAGAACCCTTATTCACCACTCGGACAGAGGCATACAATACTGCTGCGAACCTTATGTAACGATGCTACAAAAAAATAATATTGCCATCAGCATGACGCAATCAGGAAGTCCTTATGACAATGCCATTGCCGAAAGGGTAAATGGTATTTTAAAATACCACTTAGGACTTAACAAGGTGTTCAAAAACTATGCTGAAGCACTAGCAGCTGTTTGCAGCGCTGTAGATACTTACAATTGCTTGAGGCCACATATGAGCGTAAGTAATCTTACTCCTCAAATGGCTCACTTAACTAAAGAACCATTAATTAAAAAATGGAAAAACAAAAAAATGACCAATCGACAATAAATTTAATCAACTGTAAAGTCTATTCAGTAGTATTGCACCTACTGTAAAGTAATATCAGTATTAACCTATCTCTCTGTAAAGTTTTTTCAGTACAAGACAATCTGTCCTCCCTTCCTTGTTACTCCCTAGATACGTCCTACATAAGCCGTATGGAGTTCATGAAAACAACAAATCGCTGATAATCAATACTTAAGTATTCTACTAAGCAGGTAGAATAATTGTAAATAATTAGTAATCAATAGATTAGTAACTAACCATCATGCTTGCGTTAATACGCCTTCAAACAGTGTAAAGCCTATTCAGGAATAACCGTATAACTGTAAAGTAATTTCAGTACAAGACAGTACAAGACACTACCCTTTGTTCGATATTTCTTCGATACTTCTTCGGATCGTGTTCGGATCGATCCGAAGCGGATCCGAACGATGTTCGGATCAGTATCGAACAAAAATGCTGAAAGCTAAGCCGGATAAGCCTTTCAAAATCGCGATCCGAACAATGTAGTGTTTTTACTACATATTAAATAATTCACTATCAAATATCACTTTCCATCTTCTCCAAGCCCGGCACGCGACACTCCAACCCGCTGAATAACATTACTCACTTACTGGTTATTACGCATTCCGTATTACTTACTACGTATTACTTACTACTTACCACTTACTACTCCCCGGGCTTATCTTTGCCGCATGATCTACCCGCTTATCAGGAATATTTTATTTCAATTCGACCCCGAAGCTGTTCACCATTTTGCCATGCATAACCTGGAAACCGCCTGTAATGTTGGTTTCATCAGGAACACAATTAAACGCAAGCTCTCCGTTCAGGATTCTTCCCTTTCTAAAGATGTATTGGGACTACATTTTAGAAACCCCGTGGGATTGGGTGCGGGCTTTGATAAAAATGCAGCCTATTTGAATGAATTGGATGTGTTGGGTTTTGGATTTGTGGAAATAGGTACGGTAACCCCTAAACCCCAGGCCGGTAATGATAAACCAAGGCTCTTCAGGCTGCCGCAGGATAAAGCACTGATCAACCGGATGGGCTTTAATAACGACGGGGTGGAAGTGATCCGCAAAAGGCTGGACAACTGGAATAACCAAAAAGCAAGAACAGGTACTTCACTGATCGTGGGGGGCAATATTGGTAAGAATAAAGTAACCCCCAATGAAGAGGCATGGAAAGATTATGATACCTGTTTCAGGCACTTATTTGATGCGGTAGATTATTTTGTGGTGAACGTTAGCTCTCCTAATACACCCGGCCTGCGTGAACTGCAGGAAAAAGATTCGTTGAAGAAAATACTGTCTAACCTGCAGGAGATCAACCAGGCGAAACGAGCTCCCAAACCTTTGTTGTTAAAGATCGCACCCGACCTTACCACCTCCCAGTTGGATGATATCATCTCCCTTTCTTTCGAAGTGCAGTTAAACGGACTGGTGGCAACGAACACTACTATTGCGAGAGCACCACTTAGCGCTGTTTCCATTAAAAAAAGTGAAAGCATCGGTGCCGGCGGATTAAGTGGTAAACCTTTACAACAGCGAAGCACAGAAGTGCTGGAATACCTGGTAAAAGGAACAGCACATAAAATACCGATCATCGCCAGCGGTGGGATTTTTACCGGTGCGGATGCCAAAGAAAAACTGGATGCAGGTGCTGCTTTGGTACAGGTATGGACCGGCTTCATTTACGAAGGCCCGGCCATAGCCAGGAATATTTGTAAGTATCTTGTACAACAATAAATGAGTTGCCTTTTTTATACAAAGAGCCGGAAGGAATCCTTCCGGCTCTTTACGTTATCTCTTCAGGTGATGACCCTCGCTTTCAGCATTTATCATCTAGCCTCCACCACTTACTACTTACTACTTACTACTTACTACTTACTACTTACTACTTATTACTTATTACTTACTACTCACCTTCCTCCCCCCGGGCAATGTGCTTTCAAATAACTGGTAAACAAATTCACCAAATGCATGGAAGTACCGGCCCCTTCTGAAATAGCATGCGTTCTATTGGGATAGCTCATTAAAGAAAACTGTTTACCATACTTCACCAGCTCATTGATCAACAGTTCCGTGTTCTGGTAATGCACATTATCATCACCGGTACCATGTATCACCAGCAGGTTCCCTTTCAGGTTCTTTGCGTAGGTAACGGGGGATCCATTGATGAAGTCTTCCTTGTTCTCCTGCGGCAAACCCATATACCTTTCCTGGTAAATATTATCGTAGCACAATTGGTTGGATACAGGTGCAATAGCAATACCTGTTTTATAAATATCAGGGTATTGAAACATCAGATGCAAGGTAGTAGAACCGCCGCCGCTCCAGCCCCATACGGCAACACGACTGGTATCAACATATTTCCATTGCAGTATTTTTTGAGCAGCCATCGCCTGGTCACGTACATTCATTCTTCCTAACTTACGGTAGATGGATTTACGCCAGGCTGCTCCTTTGGGGGCAGGGGTGCCGCGTCCGTCTAAACTCACCTGTATATAACCATCCTCCGCCATATCACCATTGTATAAAAACATACCGGCCGCCCCATAACTATCTATCACAGTTTGTGCAGCAGGCTCGGTGTATACATAGAATACAATGGGATACTTTTTGGTAGAATCAAAATGTGCCGGTTTGATCAGCCATCCATCCATGGATACATGATCATCCGTTTCTATTTGAATAAACGCCACGTTGGAAGGAGCAGCATTACCTTTTACAATTGTTTTTAGCGCAGTGTGTGCCGGAAGGCTGATCCATTCTACTGTTGGCGTTGTTGATACGTTAGAGAAAGAATGCTGTGCATAACGCCCCCCGGGAGAAAGGCTGTATTCATGGGTACCCGATTCTGTTGCGGGGCTTACTCTTTCGCCATCAGAACTGCCATCTAATTTCGCACGGTATAAATATTTCTGTGTGGCATTATCCGGCGAAGCAAAATAATATACATAACCGTTCTGCTCATCCACGGCACTAATACTGATCATATCATGTTTACCATTGATGATCCTGGTTTCTGTTTTACCATCCCTGCTGATCGCATAGATATGCCGCCAGCCGTCTTTCTCACTCACCCACAGAAATGCATTACCGTTACGGATCCAATCCCATCCGGATGGGTCATCATTGTTCCAGTAACTTTTTACTTCAATCCATGTATCTGCTTTTTCAGAATGAATCACGGCAGCATTACCAGTTTTCACCTGGCACAGGTAAATATGGCTTTCATTTTGCTTACGGTTCAGTTGTTCTACAATCAACTGGCTGTTATTATAGGCCCATTCCATGCGGGGCAGGTAGTGCTGCTGCGGGTCGCCGGGGATATGCATCCACTGCGTATGTGCCGTAGCAATATTTACAACGCCTATTTTTACCGCAGAAGGGTTCTCGCCTACTTTGGGATATTCTACCGGCACCACAAAAGAGTAAATTGAATCGGTGGTATTCAGCATCAGGTAGTTCCTGATCTTCCTGGCATCTACCTGCCAATAAGCAATACTCTTACTGTCGGGGCTCCATCTAAAACCATCCCTGCAGCCAAACTCTTCTTCATATACCCAATCGAAAGTACCATTGATCATGCGGTCGGTGCCATCTTTGGTCAGTTGTGTTACTTTTCCTGTTGCCAGGTCTTCCGTAAATAAATTATGCTTGCTTACATAAGCTACTTTTTTGCCATCAGGAGAAAACTTGGCAAACATGAGCGAGGATGCCGGCCTTGCCCTTCCTATCTGTTTTAATGAGCCCGCCTTAACATCATATACCCAATAATCTCCTCTTGTTTCATAACGCCATACTTTTTTTGAATTGGTATAGAGCAATAGTTTACTGCCATCTTCACTGAAAGAAAAATTCTTCAGGATCAGCGCATTCATCTTGCCCTGCGGCGTAAGCTCATGTGCCGTGGCAATAACTTTTTTGGTAAAGGAAGGGAGTGCATATTCAACAATGGCCTCGTTTTCCACCACGTAATAACTGTTGCCACTCTTAGACCATTTAACACCATGTTGCCGTTGGGCCATCACAACAACAACCTGTAATAAGAATACGCATAACAGCAATAGAACTTTTCTCATGTAAGTGATTTTATTAAACATGAAAGTAATGTTATCTGTTGAAATATGCGATACCAACCCCAATAAAAAACGCTGCCTTATAAGGGCAGCGTTTCCTTTGGTTAAACATAAGCATAATTATATCAGTGCATCCTGCAATGCGGCTGTTGATACAGAAGCCTGCTGTTCATTGTATTCTTTGGCAGCAGCAATAAAATGGACGAATAATGGTGCCGGCCTTTCTACCGTACTCTTCAGTTCAGGATGGTATTGTACCCCAATGAAGAAAGGATGCGAAGGTATTTCCATGATCTCCACAAGCCCTGTTTCCGGGTTCTTACCGCTGGCCATCATGCCCTTGCTTTCAAACTGCTCGAGGTATTCATTATTAAATTCATAACGGTGGCGATGCCTTTCCGTAATATCCGTTTCACCATAAATTTTATGAGCGAGTGAGTTTTCATTCAGCTTACAGGGATAAGATCCCAAACGCATGGTCCCCCCCATCAGCCTGATCTTTTTCTGCTCTTCCATCATATTGATCACCGGGTTTTTAGTAGCCGTATCCATTTCAGTGGAGTGAGCATCTTTCAATCCCAATACGTTTCTTGCATATTCTATTACTGCCATCTGCATACCTAAGCAAATACCAAAGAAAGGCAGCTTGTTCACACGGGCATATTCAACGGCAATGATCTTGCCTTCAATACCTCTTAAGCCAAAGCCCGGTGCTACTAATAATCCATCCAGGCCTTGTAATTTTTCGGCTACATTTTCTTTTGTGATGAATTCACTGTGCACATTCACCACCTGTACTTTCACTTCGTTGATGGCCCCTGCATGGATAAAGCTTTCAAGGATAGATTTATAAGCATCCTGCAATTCAATATACTTACCGATCAAACCAATAGAAACCTTGCTCTTGGGGTATTTCAGCTTATCTAAAAAGCCTTTCCATTTGGTAAGGTCGGGTTCGGGGAAAATGGTAACATTCAATTTGCGCAGGCAGATCTGGTCCAGCTTTTCACGCAACATCAGCAAAGGCACTTCGTAAATGGTAGAAGCATCCATTGCTTCGATAACGGCCTCCGGCTTTACGTTACAGAACAAAGCGATCTTGCGTTTGATATCATTACCCAAAGGCTCTTCTGTTCTGCACACGATAATATCAGGGTGCACTCCTGTTTCACTCAGCATCTTCACGCTGTGCTGGGTAGGTTTGGTTTTCAGTTCTTTGGCAGCACGCAGGTAAGGGATCAGTGTTAAATGCACCACCACCACATCTTCATCGGGGAGTTCCCACTGCAATTGCCTTACGGCTTCAATGAAAGGAAGGCTCTCAATATCACCTACAGTTCCGCCGATCTCGGTGATCACAATATCGTAATTGCCTTCGGTGCCTAACAACAACATTCTCCTTTTGATCTCATCGGTAATATGCGGTACCACCTGTACTGTTTTTCCCAAAAAATCGCCTGCACGCTCTTTATTGATCACCGTTTGGTAGATCCTTCCTGTGGTAACGTTATTCGACTGGGAAGTAAAAATGTTCAGGAAACGTTCGTAGTGCCCCAGGTCAAGGTCTGTTTCTGCACCATCTTCCGTAACATAACATTCGCCATGTTCATACGGGTTCAAAGTACCGGGGTCTACGTTAATGTACGGGTCAAATTTCTGAATGGTAACCCTGAAACCTCTTGCCTGCAGCAGTTTTGCCAAACTCGCCGCAATAATTCCTTTACCTAAACTGCTGGTTACGCCACCCGTAACAAAAATATACTTCGCCATAAAAAAAATTTTAGCCTGCCCGTTTAGAGACAGGATTTAAACATTCAAAAAATATATACAAATTATGTAGTCTGCTTTATTACTACGCTCAGCACCGGTTGCGTCGCACACTTATACGTTCTTATCGCTACGCAACAATGATTGTGCGACTAAATTTTGTTGACCTTAAAGAGAAATGGAAAATAAAAGTGATGAATAACTCTCGGAGGTCGTACAAACCTACGGCAAATTTTCATTTCAAAAAAATCACAAGGCAACTATACAACAACTGCCGGCTATTTCTGTTAATTTGAGGTGCACATCTTCTACCAACTAAATTTATTTTATGAGAAAATTGTTGTTACTATCCGCCGCTGCCTTTGGTACTGCCGCCCTATTAAGCTATACTTTTAAAAGGCCCGAGCCTAAACCGCTTACCCCTGATTGTTATATCAGTTGTTTCAATGCAGAAACCCGCGACCTGATACAAAAAGATGCTGACCAGCCCGGCTTCGCAGCGCTGCATCCCTATCCGATCCGTTATACTCTGGTAAACCCGCTGGGTAATATGATCACTTTTGCCTCACCCGACGGCAACAAAGCTTCGGCTTATTTCATCAAAGCCAAAAAGAAAACCAACAAATGGTTATTGGTGATACAGGAATGGTGGGGACTAAACGATAATATTAAAAGAGAGGCAGAAACTTTTTACAAAGAATTGGGCGATGTAAATGTACTGGCCCTGGATATGTATGATGGAAAAGTAGCTACCACACCTGATAGTGCCATGGTATATATGAGAAGTGCAAAGGCCGACAGGCTGGAATCTATTATCAAAGGCGGATTGAGCTTTGCAGGCAGTAATGCGAAAATTTATACAGTAGGCTGGTGTTTCGGTGGTGGCTGGAGCTTACAAAGCACCATACTGGCCGGTAAACAGGCCGCAGGCTGTGTAATGTATTACGGCAGGCCCGAGACGGATAAAGAGAAATTAAAAACCATCAACTGCGATGTGATCGGTTTCTTTGGGAATAAAGACCAGGGTATTAAACCGGAAGTAGTAACCGCTTTTGAAAATGATATGAAAGCATTAGGTAAAAATATACAGGTATACCGCTATGAGGCAGGCCATGGTTTTGCCAACCCCAGCAACCCGGCATTTAATAAAGAAGCTACGGAAGATGCCCATACCAAAGCCATTGCTTTCCTGAAAGCACATTAAGCAAACATGCATAAAAATAAAAGAGCCTTTAGCATATAAGCTGAAGGCTCTTTTTTATGATAAGCACTTACAATTATTTCAACCTGATCACAATGGCCTGGTAAGGCTCTACACTAACCAACCCATTGATGTTCATGAAAGAAGCATAGTTATTCAACAGGGGTTTCCCTTTCAACAATATGCCCTTGGGTAATTTCCAGTTCACTTTGTCTTTACTAAAGTTTAAGATCACCAGCATTTTATCAGCACCTTCCTCTCTTGTATAGGCATATATTTTTTCATTGGCCTTATCCAGTAAAGTATAGGCACCATACACCAGCACTTTGTTGCTCTTTCTCAGTTGTACTGCTTTCTTAAAATAATTCAGGCAGGAATTAGGATTATTCTCTTCTGCCGCCACATTTACTGTGGTGTAGTTAGGGTTTACTTTTATCCAGGGTGTTCCGGTGGTAAAGCCTGCGTTAGCCGAAGCATCCCATTGAAAAGGAGTACGACCATTATCACGTGCTGAAATTTTTTGGGCTTCTATAAACTCTTGCAGATCGCCGCCATGGTTCTTGATCTGCTGGTACATATTGATCGATTCTATGTCTTTATAATCTTCGATTTTATCGAATTTAATATTACTCATGCCCAACTCATCTCCAAAGTAATAGTAAGGCGTGGCACGCATGGTAAGCAGAAATGTAGTTAGCATTTTAGAGGAAGCGTCTCTGTATGCAGGAGCATCATTGCCCCAGCGGGTAAGCATACGCGGCTGATCGTGGTTGCCTAAATAGATCGTTCCCCATCCCTTCTTAGCAAACACACTATCCCATTTGCTGTATATTTCTTTAAAGCCAACCAGTTTATACCCACCGGGTTCAGGAACTTTAAATTTACCGGGCACATATCCATAACCTACTCCATCAAAATGATAGAGCATATTCAGTTCATGCCTGTCTTCATCCACAAAATTGTGTGCTGTTTCTATAGTTACTCCGGCACCTTCCGCCACACTCATTACATTGTGCTTACTCAACACTTCTTTGTTCATTTCTTTCAGGTAATCGTGTAAATGCGGGCCATTGGCGTAGTAAGTAACATAATCACCATGGTATTCTTTAGGTAATTCAGGAAATGAAGTGTCTTTTGAAATGAAAGGGATCACATCCATTCTAAAACCATCCACGCCTTTATCAAACCAGAAGTTCATCATATCAAAGATCTCTTTCCGAACATTGGGGTTTTCCCAGTTCAGGTCTGGCTGCTTGTAACTGAAATAATGCAGGTAATAGGCATTGGTTACAGAATCATATTTCCAGGCATCTCCATTCACATCAAAGAAACTCCAGCGATGTGCAGGCTTTCCTTTTTCAGCAGGCCACCAATGATAGTAATCGCGGTAAGGATTATTCCTGGAACTACGTGATTGCTTGAACCAATCATGTTCATCACTGCTATGGTTGGCAACAAGGTCTAAGACCATTTTAATTCCCCGCTGGTGCATGCCTTTGAGTAATTCATCAAAATCTTCCATTGTTCCAAATTCTTTCATAATACCGCGGTAGTCGCTGATATCATAGCCATTATCAGCATTCGGGGAAGAAAAAATAGGATTGAGCCATACTACATCTATACCCAGGCTTTTGATATAATCGAGACGGGAAGTAATACCTTTCAGATCGCCGATACCATCCCCATTGCTATCCTTAAAACTCCTTGGATAGATTTGATACACCACGGCTTCCTTCCACCATTGACGGTTATTTTCTTTATTCATGGATGATGTTTGAGCGAAACTGTGTTGATGAGATACCACCGAGCAGATGGCTGCAGCAATCGTTGCAATAAAATAGTGCTTCATACAGCTTATGAATTAGGAACGGAAAGTTACACTGTTAGAGAAAATAAGCAACGCTTTTAATGCCTTGCAATGGTTTGCGGTGTAAAAGTTTGTACAAGAAGTTATGCAGAAGAATATTTAAAACACTTCGCCGAGGTTAACAAAAAAGCCCCTGGAGCCATTCTCACCAAAGCCATAATCTACACAGAGATTAGTGCCTGAATATTTATTAATTTTTATTCTCAGTCCCAGGCCATACCCAACGCTTAAAATATCTTTCTGGTTTACATAGCTGGGAGAGAAATATTCAATATTGCCAAAAATAACACCACCCAATAAGCCGTTATTGGTTAACCTGAAACGGTATTCATTTTCGTAATACACCATATCCTTTCCTCTGAAGCGTCCCTGTATATAGCCTCTGCCTGTATTGTACTGGTCATCCCATCCGGTGCTGGGCAATAGTAGAAAAGGCGGTTGTTGTGCCCCCAGTGTTAGCCAGTTAAAGTTCCAGAAGGCCAACACATTCTTTGAATCTTTGGGGAAATGTGTGTACCAGCGTACATCTGTTTGCAAGCCGTTCCAGTTCTCATCACTACCCATGAACTTGAAATTAGGACGGAACAAAAGATTCGCATACCAGCCATTCTCGGAATTGATCTGGTTCAATCTTGAATCGTATAAAAACCGGAAAGCCATACCTACCGCCATTTCACTTGTACCCAGGTTCCTGGAAAGCAGGCGAGCCATATTCCTGTGCAAAGAATCCAATGCGTTGATGTTCCAAAACTGATCGTAGAAAATACCGGCACCCAGGTAGGTGTTTTTAGCCACTCTTGCCATAAAGGTTTCATGCAGCTTGAGACCGGAGAAGTTTACCGTATAAGCACTATTGGCGATAGAATCGGCAAGCGGAACGCTTAACCTCACCCCCCCCAATCCATAAATATCAGAAGGGTACTCTATGTACCTATTATCGGAAATTATATTAAACTTATTATTCTTCGTCCATATATTCACGGTAAACGGAATGATCGTTTGCTCATATTGCGAGTACGTGATACTGGTGGCTATATTGGAAAGTTTTTGATCGGAAGCGGTACTGTTATAAAAGGCGAGATTGGCACTTAGTATGGCCGCAAAGCCTGTTTGCAGGGTATAGCCGGCTGCAGGTACGATTGAGAAAAGATATTTACCCGCTTTGGATTCTGTTTCCGAATCAACAGATTGCTGATGTGCTTTTTTCGAGTGTCGGAAAACATCCCTTATATCCCTCTCTTTTTTATAAAATTCCATTTGCATACTATCCCTTTTCGATAAAACAGGGATAGAAGTGCTGTCTTGTGCATACAAGAGCGTTGCACTGAAAAGAAGCAGGAATAAAGGAATTAATTTGATTTTCAATTTTTTAACTTATCAGCATACAATAACACGGAGATACAGTACTACCATATTCCCGTTGCCTAAGGTGACATTATTTTACATGTCATCTATAATTTTTTTATAACTGGTTATAACACCTTTAATGAGGGATGAACTAAAGCCCTGGTGCTCCATTTCATTCAAGCCGGCAATGGTACATCCTTTGGGGGTGGTTACTTTATCAATCTCCTGTTCAGGATGTGTGTTTTTAGTCAGTAATAATTCAGCAGCGCCCTTTACCGTTTGTGCGGCAATCAGCGAAGCTACTTTAGCACTAAACCCAATTTCAATACCACCCTGGATATTGGCCCTGATGTACCGCATGGCATATGCAGTTCCACAGGCACCCAATACTGTTGCAGCATCCATCAGTTTCTCATCGATTGTTACCGTTTTTCCTAATTGATCGAACAAGTCTGAAACAAATGCAGACTGCTCTACCGTGGCATTAAACGAGCTAATACAGGTCATGCTTTCCTGTATAGCGATCGCCGTATTGGGCATGGCCCTGAATATGGCGAAATTGTTACCTACGAGGTCTTGCATTTCTTTGATCCACACACCTGTAACTACGCTGATGAGTGCGTGATGCCCTGCTTTCAACTCAGGCTTAATATGCAATATGACTTCCTTCAGCTGGAAAGGCTTAACGGCAAGAATAATAAAATCAGCAAAGCGAACCGCTTCGAGATTATCGCTGCTCACCAAAGCACCTTTAGCAGCAAGCATATCGAGAGTGGCCACATTTCTTTTGGTGATCATGATATGCTGCGGTTGAACAAAACCACTGCTCATCAATCCTTCTGCGATCGCTGTTCCGAGGTTACCGCCACCAATGATGGCTATTTTCTTGCTCATACAATTGTTTTGAAAGATGGCTAATAAATTTTGAGGTCTTTACGCAGGTAGTTGCGAACATAATCATCCACCCCTGCTTCTAAACTGTAGAATTCGTTAGTATATCCCGCAGCCCTAAGTTTTTTCATATTGGCTTCGGTGAAGTATTGATATTTATCCCTGATGTCTTCGGGCATATCGATGAAAACAATGTTGGGTTCCAGGTCAAGCCCTCTGAAAGTGGCTGCGGCAAGATCGTAAAAGCTTCTGGCTTTACCTGTTCCTAAATTGTAAATGCCGTTTTGCTCTTTACCCCATTGATCACTGAGCATTGACTCACACATCCATAACATCACTTTCACCAAATCCTTAACATATACAAAATCTCTCAGCTGCTCTCCGTCTTTAAAATCAGGCCTGTGGCTTCTGAATAACTTTACAATACCATCCTTTTTGATCTGGTTGAAGGAATGCCATATCACACTAGCCATTCGGCCTTTGTGATATTCATTAGGACCATAGATGTTGAAAAACTTTAAGCCCGTCCAGCAAGGTGGTTGTTGTTGCTGTTGTAATGCCCATTTATCAAATTCATTTTTGCTGATACCGTAGGGATTGAGTGGCTTTAGTTTTTCGCTGAGTGCATGATCATCATCATATCCCAATTCACCGGCACCATAAGTAGCCGCAGAAGAGGCATAGACAAGAGGAATATTTTTTTCTACACAATAGTGCCAGATATCTTTTGAATACTGCACGTTTAACTCTTCGTGGATAGCATAATTGAATTCGGTGGTATCAGTTCTTGCGCCCAAATGAATGACCGCAGCAATGGCAGTATCTTCCTTTTTCAGCCAGTCGAACAGGTTATACCGTTCAACGATACTGGCGTATTTCTTCTGTTCCCAATTTCTTCGCTTTGCTTCAATACCAAAATCATCCACTAATATTAAATTTTCATAGCCGTTCTCATTGAGAAATTCAACCATGCAACTGCCAATAAAACCGGCAGCACCTGTAACTATGATCGATGCATTTTTATTTAAAGAATGATTCATTTGCTTATTTCAAAAGTTTTTCAATGGCTGTATCATATTTTTCTTTCCACACTGTAATGCTTCCCCAGCTTTCGTTGTTAATGGTAATAGCGTCTGTTGTTACCGTACCTAGTTGTGTAAATGCAATACCTGCTGCTTTTGCTTTTTGTTGAAGTACTTCAGCTTGTTGTTTGGAACAGCTTACCACCACACGGCTTTGTGCTTCACCAAACCAGTATGCATCGTTTCTGATACCATCTGTTGTTGCGTTGATTTCAAAACCCAAATCCCTATTGAAACCCTTTTCCAGTAAAGCAATCAATAAACCGCCTTCACTGAGGTCATGTGCACTGTTGATCAGTTTTTCTTTGATGATGTTTGCAACGAATTGTTGTAAGGCAAACTCTTTATCTAAATCGAAATGAGGCACAGGCGAATATTCAACACCTTTTAGCTTATGAAGGTATTCAGATGAGGCGATATCATTTTGCTGCTTACCTAATAATATGATCACATCTCCAGCCTGCTTATAATCTAACGTCATCCTGTTTTCAAATTCATCGATCACACCTACCATACCAATGGTTGGTGTAGGATATACGGGACCTTCGGGGTTTTGGTTATAGAAACTAACGTTACCGCCCGTTACTGGCGTATTGAATTTTTTACAGGCATCCCCCATGCCTGTAACAGCTTTTACAAACTGGTAATACACTTCAGGATTATAAGGATTACCAAAGTTTAAGCAATTGGTAACACCCAGCGGCTCACCACCGGAGCAAACAATATTTCTGGCAGCTTCTGCTACAGCGATCATGCCACCTACATAAGGATTGGCAAAAACATATTTACTGTTACAATCTACTGTAACGGCCAGGGCTTTATCTGTCCCTTTTGCTAATACAATAGCGGCATCACTAGGTGCATTGGTGCTGGCATTGGCAGCACCTACCATGCTATCGTATTGCGTATACACCCAACGTTTACTGGCAATATTGGGTATTTGGATCAGTTGCTCGGCAGTTGCCTTGATATCAGCAGCATTTATATCGGTAACGTTATTGATATCAAATGCATTGATCTTTTCAAAGTAAGCAGGCTCTTTATACTCCCTGGTGTATTGAGGCGCTCCACCACCTAAGACCAGCTCATAGGCAGGTATTTCAGCTTCCAGTTCACCATGCATATAAAACTTCAGCAGGCCATCATCTGTTACTTCGCCGATAGTGCTGCAACTTAAATCCCATTTTTCAAACACATCGATCACTTCCTGCTCTCTGCCTTTCTCTACTACCATCAGCATACGTTCCTGGCTTTCACTCAACAACAATTCCCAGGCTTTCATATTTTTTTGACGCATCGGCACTTTATCCAGGTCGATACGCATTCCCACTTCTCCTTTTGCACTCATTTCGGCAGTAGAGCAGATAATACCCGCAGCACCCATATCCTGCATACCTACCACAGCACCTGTTTCAATCACCTCCAGGCAGGCTTCCAGTAGTTTCTTTTCCTGGAAAGGATCACCCACCTGTACTGCCGGTAATTCTTCAGCACTTTCTTCTGTAATATTAGCTGATGCGAACGAAGCACCGCCAATACCATCTTTACCGGTTGCACTTCCTACGTAGATCACAGGGTTTCCTGTTCCTTTTGCGGTAGCGCTGACCATTTTATTGGCCTGCATAATACCCACGCTCATCGCATTGACCAGCGGGTTGGTATGATAACATTCTTCAAAATACACCTCGCCACCCACTGTTGGTACCCCAAAACAGTTACCATAATGACCTATGCCTTTTACCACGCCACTTAATAAGCGTTGCGTTTTTTTATCGGTGATATTGCCAAAACGAAGACTATTTAAAGAAGCGATAGGTCTTGCCCCCATGGTGAAGATATCACGCTGAATACCACCCACACCGGTTGCCGCACCCTGAAAAGGTTCAATGGCACTGGGGTGGTTATGACTTTCTATTTTAAATACAACACCCCAACCATTACCCATATCCATCAGGCCCGCATTTTCCTCCCCTGCTGCCACCAGCATCCTGCCACCACTGCGGGGTAATGTTTTCAGCCATTTAATAGAATTTTTATAGCTGCAATGTTCACTCCACATGCCACTGAAGGCACAGAGCTCTGTAAAGTTGGGAGTACGCCCTAACTTTTGTTGAATCAGTTCAAATTCTTCAGCGGTTAAACGAAGTTCTTCGGCTGTTTTAACTGTAATATCCATTTGATGAGTTAACGGTTAGAAAGAAAATAAAGTAAAATCCCTTACTCCGACGCCGCAAAAGTAAGGAAGGCGGTTTATGGGGCAATGAAGAAGACGGAATAAAGGGAATGATTTTTAAGGAAATGGAATGAGAACCGGTGCCGAAAGCTTAAAATTGACTAAAAAATGTGAATAAGTACAACCCGCCTATTTAAATAATTAACATGATCATTTTTTAACATAATATACAATCCTGCATTAAAAGCGGGAGAAAATAAAATTATTTTTATAAATAATATTTTTAGAACATTAAACAATACTCGAAAAAAAATAGAAAAAAATCAATTTTTAAATAATCATGCCCTACATTTGTTGCTCGAAATAGGAAAATTAATTAAAAAACAACACATTTAATTTTTATTAATACCTCAAACCAACAAACCATGGCACTTACAAAACTTGAGTACATTTGGCTGGATGGTTACAAGCCTACACAAAGCCTCCGCAGTAAAACTAAAATTGTAAAAGCAGAAGAATTTGATGGTACACTGGCAACATTGCCTATGTGGTCTTTCGATGGCTCTTCTACTGAACAGGCTCCTGGCGGCTCTTCAGATTGTTTATTAAAACCAGTGTATGTGGTGAAAGATCCACAGCGTAAAAACGCTTACCTGGTAATGTGTGAGGTATTGAATGCTGATGGCACTCCACATGCATCTAACGGACGTGCTTTGATTGATGATGATGATAATGATTTCTGGTTTGGATTTGAACAAGAATATTTCCTTTGGAATCCGGCTACCAACAAACCTTTAGGTTTTCCTGAAGGAGGTTATCCTGCTCCTCAAGGACCTTACTACTGTTCTGTTGGCGCTAACAACGCTTTCGGTCGTGAGATCGTTGAAGAACATTTAGATGCGATCATCGAAGCAGGTATCAATGTAGAAGGTATCAACGCTGAGGTTGCTGCTGGTCAGTGGGAATTCCAAATTTTCTCTAAAGGTGCTAAAGAAGCAGGCGACCAAATCTGGATCGCTCGTTATTTACTGGAAAGAATTGGTGAAAAATACGGAGTAGCTGTTAACTGGCATTGTAAGCCTTTGGGCAACTTAGACTGGAATGGTTCCGGTATGCATGCTAACTTCTCTAACTCATTATTAAGAAATGCAGGCAGCAAAGAAATCTTCGATAAAGTTTGTGAAGCTTTCCGCCCTGTAGTAAAAGAACATATTGAAGTGTACGGTGCAGATAACCACTTACGTTTAACAGGTAAGCACGAAACTGCAAGTATCCATGATTTCAGCTATGGTGTTTCTGACCGCGGTGCTTCTATCCGTATCCCTGTAATGGTTCCTGCGAAAGGATGGAAAGGATACCTGGAAGATCGTCGTCCTAACTCAGCTGCTGATCCTTACAAAGTGGCTGCTCGTATCATCAAAACTGTAAAATCAGTTCAGGCTTAATTCTTAACATAGATGATGTTTTAAACCTCTTCCCCCTCAACAGGAAGAGGTTTTTTTATAATGGAAATACTTGTTGTGCTAATGATTACAGGCACTATAAAAATTTATATTTGCTATACTTAAATTTAAAAACATGTCATTACGCTTTCAGGCCATAAGCAACCTCAGAAGTATACCTGATGAAAAACAGGATGTTCCTGTTGGAAAGATCACAGCCATCTTCCAGGAAAATGTATTCACTCTTAAAACAGCACGCCAGTACCTGAGCGACGAAGCTTATAAAAGTTTGGTTGCCAGTATCAGGGGAGCTAAAAAAGTAGACAGAACCGTTGCCGGCCAAATAGCAAATGGCATTAAAGCCTGGGCTGAAACCAAAGGCGTAACACATTTTACACACTGGTTTCAACCATTAACGGGTACTACAGCTGAAAAGCATGATAGCTTTTTTACCATTAAAAGTGATGGTACCCCAATTGAAGAGTTTGACGGCGGTGCGTTGATACAGCAAGAGCCCGATGCTTCTTCTTTTCCAAGCGGCGGTTTACGTGCTACTTTCGAAGCAAGAGGTTATACGGCCTGGGATCCATCTTCACCTGCGTTCATTATTGAAATCGGTCATGGTAAAACCTTATGCATACCCACCATTTTCGTTTCCTATACCGGTGAATCGCTCGATTATAAAGCTCCTCTTTTAAAAGCACTGGAAGCTTTAAACAAGGCAGCTGTAGATGTATGTAACTATTTTGATAAGAACGTTACCAAAGTAACGGCCACACTCGGATGGGAACAGGAATATTTTGTGATTGATGAAAGCCTGGCTAATGCACGGCCCGACCTGATCCAATGCGAAAGAACCGTATTCGGTGCTGCTCCTGCTAAAGGCCAGCAATTAGAGGATCATTACTTTGGTTCTATTCCTGAAAGAGTATATGCTTTTATGCGTGACTTTGAAGTGGAATGTTATAAGTTGGGTATCCCATTAAAAACAAGGCATAATGAAGTAGCTCCCGCCCAATTCGAAGCAGCCCCGATATTTGAAGAAGTGAGTGTTGCTGTAGATCATAACGCTTTACTGATGGATATTATGGATCGTGTTGCACGCCGTCATAAACTGCGTGTACTGTTGCACGAAAAACCATTCGCCGGCATCAACGGTAGTGGTAAACACAATAACTGGAGCATGGCCACCGATACGGGTGTAAACCTGCTATCACCGGGTAAAACACCTAAGACCAACCTCATGTTCCTTACCTTCTTTGTGAATACCATCAAAGCGGTACATGATTATGCTGATTTACTGAGATCATCTATTGCTTCAGCCGGAAATGATCACAGGCTTGGCGCCAATGAAGCCCCTCCGGCTATCATTTCAGTATTCGTTGGACAGTACCTGGCAAATGTTTTGAATGAAATCGAATCCCGTGTAAGTGCAAAATTCGACGAGCAGGATGAAGCTATTTTGAAACTGGACATCCATCGTTCCATCCCCGAATTATTATTGGATAATACCGATAGGAACAGAACTTCTCCTTTCGCTTTCACCGGTAATAAATTTGAGTTCCGTGCCGTAGGCTCTTCTGCCAACTGCGCCAATGCAATGACGGTTTTAAATACTATAGTTGCTGAAACCTTAAAAGTATTTAAGAAGGATGTGGATGGACTGATTGAAAAAGGTGAGAAGAAAGAAATTGCTATCATGCACATCATCCAGAAATACATTGTGGATAGTAAAAAAGTGTTGTTTGAAGGAGATGGGTATAGCGAAGAGTGGCATAAAGAAGCAGAACGCAGGGGTTTGCCCAACCTTAGAACCACACCCCTTGCTCTTGATGCAATGATTACTCCTAAGGCTAAAAAATTATTTGAAAGCAATGCAGTTTACTCTCATGCAGAACTGGAAGCAAGGCATGAAATTGAACTGGAAAAATACATCAAGAAGGTTCAAATCGAAGCCAGGATAATGGGAGATCTTGCACTGAACCACATTATCCCTTCAGCCATCAAATACCAGAACGACCTGATCCAAAATATCAACGGATTGAAAGCTGCAGGTTTACCTGAAAGTGCTTATAAGAGCCAGCTGCAGATACTTACCAAGATCAGTGAACACATTCAGCAGGTTCATGAAAAAGTGGACGCACTGGTTGAAGCCAGAAAGATTGCGAATAATATCGAAAGTACAAGAACAAAAGCGATCGCCTATTGCACGCAGGTAAAAGAAGCTTTCTTTGATGATATCCGTTATCATGTAGATAAGCTGGAGCACCTTGTGGATGATGAACACTGGACTTTACCTAAGTATCGGGAAATGCTTTTTCTGAGATAGTTACCTGATTCATACATAAGAAAAGCCCGGGCAATATGCTTCCCCGGGCTTTTTTATTTCCTACTTAACCGATCAGCCCATTTATTAAAACACTCTACCGATTAAATCAACCGGTATTCGGTACTTACTTTTAATTTCAGTATCTAAATTCTAAATGAGCATATGAAAAAGATTTTTTTCCTGGCAGCTATCATCACTGCAACAGCTTTCACTACAGTAATGGCGCAACCTCCTGCTGGTGGTGGCAGGGGATTTGATCCTGCGGCCATGAAAGCAAGGCAAATCCAGCAACTAAAAAACTCCGATCTGAAATTAACAGATGAACAAGCCGATTCAGTTGTATCCATCAACATGGAAATGATGATGCAAATGAGAGGTATGAGAGATTTAAGTCAGGATGAAAGGCTAAGCAAAATGAAAGAACTGAACGAAGCAAGGATGAAAAGATGGGCATCTGCTTTAAAGGATGAAGACTTAGCGAAAAAAGTAGCTGACTATTACGAAAAGCAGCGCCAGCAGAGAATGCAGCAAGGTGGCAGAGGCTTTGGCGGTGGACAGAATTAGTATTCGATCTGCCTCCCTCACACAATAAAAAAACCTTCAGTAGCTGAAGGTTTTTTATTTAAACACATTGTATCAATTAGATTTATTGCATTTTAAAAGTCTCGAGGAACTTGGTAGTAAAGTTACCTTTCCTGAAATCTTCATTCTTCATTAGCTGAAGATGGAAAGGAATGGTGGTCTTCACTCCTTCAATCACATATTCACTTAATGCACGGTACATCGTATCTATTGCCTCCTCCCTTGTTTGGGCAACTGTAATCAGTTTACCGATCATGGAATCGTAATACGGGGGGATAACGTAGCCTGCATATACGTGGCTGTCTACACGAACACCGTGTCCGCCGGGAGTATGCAGCGTTGTGATCTTACCTGGAGAGGGTCTGAAATCGTTATACGGATCTTCTGCATTGATACGGCATTCGATAGCATGCATTTGCGGGAAATAATTTCTTCCTGAAATTTTTTCACCCAAAGCAATTTTGATTTGCTCTTTAATCAGGTCAAAACTCACTACTTCTTCAGTTACGCAATGCTCTACCTGAATACGGGTATTCATTTCCATGAAGTAGAAGTTACGATGCTTATCCACCAGAAACTCAATTGTACCCACACTTTCATAGTTAATGGCAGATGCAGCTTTGATTGCAGCTTCTCCCATTTTCTCACGCAGTTCAGGGGTCATAAATGGCGAAGGTGATTCCTCCACCAGTTTTTGGTGCCTTCGCTGAATTGAACAATCCCTCTCACTCAAATGACAAACGTTACCATACTGGTCGCCTGCCACCTGTATTTCAATATGCCGTGGTTCTTCAACGAACTTTTCCATATAAATTCCATCATTCTTAAATGCAGCGCCAGCTTCTGCTTTGGCGGTATTGTATGCTCTTTCCAGCTCACTTTCTTCCCATACAACCCGCATCCCCTTTCCACCACCACCTGCAGTAGCTTTCAGGATCACAGGATAGCCCACTACATTCTTGGCAAGATGTTTCGCCTGTTCCAAACTTTCCAATAAGCCATCGCTTCCGGGGATAACAGGTACACCGGCTTTGATCATCGTTTCTTTAGCGGTCATTTTATCACCCATGGCATTGATCATCTCAGGCGTGGGGCCAATGAACTTAATGCCATGATCGGCACATATTTGAGAGAATTTGGCATTCTCTGCTAAAAATCCGTAACCTGGATGTACCGCATCGGCATTGGTAATTTCAGCCGCAGCCATAATATGAGGGATATTCAGATAAGACTCTCCGCTGGCAGGTTTTCCAATACAAACAGCTTCATCTGCAAAGCGAACATGCAAGCTGTCTTTATCTGCGGTAGAATAAACAGCAACAGTTTTAATACCCATTTCACGGGCCGTTCTGATAACACGCAATGCAATTTCCCCGCGGTTAGCGATTAATATTTTTTTAAACATGAATTCAGTTTGATAATTCGACAATTAAACAATCAGGCACAAAAAAAACCAATTGCACAGGGCGAATTGGTTAATCATCAAATTATGCCGGTTCTACCAGGAATAAAGGTTGATCGTATTCAACAGGACTGTTATCCTCAACCAATATCTTCACGATGGTTCCTGAAATTTCTGCTTCAATTTCATTGAACAGCTTCATCGCTTCAATGATACAAACTACTTTACCTGGAGTGATCTCCGATCCAGCTTCCACAAAATTGGGTTTATCCGGAGAAGGTTTGCGGTAGAAAGTACCGATCATTGGACTCTTGATGGTAACAAGGTTATCTGCTTTTGCAGGTGCCGCGGCAGGTGCTTGTGCAGGTGCCTGGGCCACAGGTGCTGCAGCAGCCACAGGAGGTGCTACGTTATACACTTGCTGCGGAGCAGCTACAGTTACTACTTGCTCTTCTTTTTGCTTGATGGTTACTTTACCATCTTTATCCTCTATACTTATTTCGCCTATGTTACTTTTATTAATGATCTTAATTAATTCGTGAATTTGTTTTAAGTCCATAATTGGCAAGTTTTTGTGAAAAAAAGCTTGTTTTTGGTTGAAAAGAGGGGCAAAATAGCCTTTTTTTGATAAAAAAAGGCATTTTTTGAAAATCTCAATGGAATTATAATTTCAAGAAAAAAGCTCCGCTTATAAGGCGAAGCTTACCTCTTGAATGATATGTAATTATTCTTTTACTCTTTCTACGTACTCACCTGTTCTGGTGTTCACACGGATTACCTCACCATCCTCAACAAAAAGAGGAACCTGAACCGTAGCACCTGTTTCAACAGTTGCAGGCTTGGTAGCACGTGTAGCAGTATCACCTCTTAAACCTGGTTCGCAATAAGTTATTTTCATTATTACTTTTTCGGGTAACTCCGCACCGATAGGCTGATCGTTCTCGGTATTGATCAACACGAACACCTCTCCGCCTTCTTTTAAAAAGGGAACACCATCAATCATCTCTTCTGCAATGGCAATTTGTTCATAGGTTTCATTGTTCATCAGGTTATAACCGCTATCATCCTTATACAAAAACTGGAACTGCTTTTTCTCTACACGAACAGGATAAATATTTTCACCACTGTTCCATGTTTTTTCAATGGTACGGCTATTGTCTACGCCTTTTAATTTGGCCCATACTTTAGCTGCGGCACGGGCAGTTTTGTTCTCTCCAAACTCTACCACGCTGTAAAGGCTTCCATCTAATTTCAGCACCATACCACGGCTGATGTCTGCTGTTGTTGCCATAAAAAAAATTTAGTGGCGCAAAAGTAGGGAATGGAGCGGAAATACAAAGTCTTAGGCAGAGTTATTTGCTGTGATGGCAAAACCCGTTTTCTGTTAGCAGGTTTTAGCATCCTGTTAAAAAAGCATAAGGGCTATGTATTCAGCCTCAATTACTTTAGTTAAATACTGATTCTATCGCAATATCATTTACTTTTGCGCCATCTTAAATTAATCTTCATTAACATGTCGGTATTAGTAAATAAACAATCCAAGATCATTGTTCAGGGATTTACCGGAACTGAAGGAACTTTCCATGCTTCACAAATGATCGAATACGGAACCAATGTGGTTGGTGGTGTAACTCCGAATAAAGGTGGAACCACGCATTTAGACAGGCCTGTTTTTAATACAGTAGCTGATGCGGTAAAGGCAACCGGGGCTGATGTGAGCATCATTTTCGTTCCGCCTGCTTTTGCAGCCGATGCCATTATGGAAGCAGCTGATGCCGGTATTGGTTTGGTGGTTTGTATTACTGAAGGTATCCCGGTTCAGGACATGGTTAAAGTGAAAAACTACCTCTTAGGTAAAAATACAAGATTAATTGGCCCTAACTGCCCGGGTGTTATTACTGCCGGAGAAGCTAAAGTGGGCATCATGCCCGGCTTTATTTTCAAACCCGGAACAATTGGTATCGTTTCTAAGTCAGGTACATTAACCTATGAGGCTGCAGATCAGGTGGTGAAAGCCGGATTAGGTATTACTACTGCTATTGGAATTGGAGGTGATCCGATCATTGGTACTCCAACAGTTGAAGCGGTTAAATTATTAATGAACGACCCTGCAACGGAAGGTATTATTATGATCGGTGAAATTGGCGGAAGCATGGAAGCTGATGCTGCAAGATGGATCAAAGAGAATGCTACAAAACCCGTTGTTGGTTTTATTGCAGGTCAAACTGCACCTCCCGGCCGTAGAATGGGCCACGCCGGTGCAATCATAGGTGGTGCTGATGATACAGCCGCTGCTAAAATGAAGATCATGGCTGAATGTGGTATTCATGTAGTAGCCAGCCCTGCAGATATTGGCAAAACAATGGCAGCTGCCCTGAAAAAGTAAAAAATCACTACTGATATATTAATGCCTCTCTATTTGGGAGGCATTTGTATTTTAAAAAAATACCCCAAAATGGGTATTGGTGATCGAGTTAAAAAAATTAATATTGCATTCAGGAATAAATTTCAAATGGGGGTAGGCTTGTAGTGTCCACTGCGAGCATTTTATTAAGCAACATCAGCAATGGTGTTGCTTTTTTATGATATTTACGCTACTGTTATTATACCTGATTGATTACTTTTACCCGCATCTATTTTTATGAAGCCATTTTGCCTATTCATTTTTTTTACCACTATCTATTGCTCAGGTTATTGCCAGTCATCAGGAAAAGCACTTTCTATTCATAGCCATTTCCCTTCTGTGCTTCATCCCAATCAACAAAAACAATTAGTTGTTGAAATAGAACATCGCTTGCACGATGAAACAACCGGTAATATCACATTTGAATTATTCAATTACCAAACCCATACCAGTGTGGATGGCTGGTTTCTGAATATTTTTCCCTTTCAGTATTTTACAGCTACGCCGGGACAAAAATTCAAGACTAATTTTCCCTTCACGGTTCCGGGTAACTTTACAGGAAAAGTGCAACTTATTATTAAAGCTACCTGTGGAGCCTTCAAAGACTCTGTTTCACAAATCATTCCCGTAAAGTAAAATGGAGCAACAGGTAGATTATATCATTGTTGGACAAGGTATTTGCGGCACTTTTTTAAGCTACTATCTTGATAAACCAGGAAAGAAAATTCTTGTCATTGATGCCAACCAACCTCATACTTCAACCAAAGTAGCAAGCGGTGTAATTAATCCTGTTACAGGAAGAAGAATTGTAAGAACCTGGATGATTGAAGAAGTGATGCCATTTGCAGTGGAAGCTTATACACAATTAGGCCGGGAAACAGATAAGCAGTTGGTACGGCAATGTAATATTCTCGATTTTCATCCTACTGCTCAAATGCAGCTGGCTTTTGACGAACGATTACCAACGGAAGACTATTTACGCATCCCTGAAAGTGCCGATTATTGGCGCACTTACTTCAACTACCCTTTTGCCATAGGAGAAACAAATCCCTGCTGGCTAATTGATCTGCATTCTTTACTGGATGGATGGTGCAATAGATTACGGGAAAGAAACTGTTTGTTGGAACAGCAGTTTGACCATAAACAATTGGTGCTTGAGAAAAGCAAAGTGAGATATCAAAACATCACGGCGGAGAAAATATTCTTTTGCGATGGAGCAGGAGGAGCAACCAATCCTTTCTTTCATCTTCTCCCCTTTGCATTAAATAAAGGTGAAGCAATACTTGCCAAAATTCCCGGTCTTCCTAACAGTAACATTTTTAAACAAGGACTTAGTATTGTTCCTTGGAAAGATGACCGGTTTTGGATTGGCTCCACCTACGAATGGAATTTTGCTGATGCCAATCCATCAGAAGGTTTCAGAACAAAAGTGGAAACTCAATTACGCCAATGGTTGAAACTGCCTTTCGAAATAGTTGACCATTGGGCAAGTGTTCGCCCTGCAAATATTGAACGGAGGCCATTTGTCGGACTTCACCCTGTTCATCATACCATAGGCATTTTAAATGGTATGGGCACTAAAGGTTGTTCGCTGGCTCCCTTTTTTGCGTATCAATTATCCCACCATATTATTCATGGTTCGCCAATTCATCCCAATGCTGATGTGAAAAGGTTTTCTGGAATTTTGAGTAAGTAAACGCAAGCAAAAAAACTAAGTTGTATTTTACCTGCTCCAAAACTTTGCACATGAATATGAGTAATTCTAAACATGAAGGACAACTACCCATCATTAATCAAAAAGAGCTACAGTATACTATACCCATCAGTTTCAGGAGAATGGAAAACCTGCATATTGTTTTCTGGCTTTTTAAAGATATCAGTTGGTGCATGGTTTGGCGGCCGCTGGGAATTGCAATGATATTTCCTACATTAATTATATCAGTGATTATTGCATACAGAACCCGCCAATATGTTTCTGAGCTTTGCCACAATCTTGCCATTACCGTTTGGATAACAGCCAACTCTTATTGGATGATCAGTGAATTTCTGCATTTTGATGATAAAATTGTGTATGGAAACATTCACTATAAACAACTGGCGATGATTCCCTTTGTGATCGGCGTTTTGATACTTACTTACTTTTATGCCTACTGGAAGCCTGTACATAAAGGGGAAATTGAAACTATGTAATGATCAATATCTACTAAACACATATTTTTCAACTACCCCATTGGTGTATACAGTACCAATCATTTGGCTACCGGTAAAGAACACATCATCAAAATAAATATCGGCGCTGGTATTGGTATAACTGTCATACAGGTACACTTCAAATGTCTGATGGCTATCATTATAATAATTACCATACTGATCATAATAACCACTTACCACAGTATTACTATACCAGTTACCTTTCATGTAAATATTCCCATCATTATAACCGGCAGCACCATTATCATAAAAATCAAATACACCGCTTTCAAGCCCGGTGGCAAAATGTTGCCATCCGCCTCCATAGTATTGTACGGCATCTGTTAATACCCATGAACCGGAAACAGGATTTACCGGCATTACAACAGCCTTTGAACATCCGCCTAAAAATAAAAGCAAAGCTGCAAAAGGGATAAAACGTATAAATGATTTCATAGCTTATTTTTTGTAGGGTTACATTGAAAACAACAAATGTTGTTAAGTGTACCTATGCAATTCCTTCACCAGAAATAAGCAAAGCATCAGCGGCAGAAGTATTTATATTTTCTTTAACGTAATTAAACTTCCTTCAGCTTTCCCGATACAATTGTTGTACCTAAACCCAGTATGGCTATCAGTACAAAAGCCCAACGCAAATCCGCCGCCTGTGCTATAAAGCCAATCATTGGCGGACCAATTAAAAAACCCAGAAAACCCACACTGGATACAGCAGCAATAGCCACACCGGGAGTCATTTTTTTTGAACGTCCTGCCATCGCATAACTAAGAGGAACAACAGAAGAAACCCCCATTCCTACAAATAAAAAACCTATCACTGCAGTAGCAATATAAGGCATTGTAACAGCTATCAGCAAACCTGTTGCAATAACCAATCCGCTCCATTTAATTACTTTTGAAACACCCATCCGCGATACAAAACGATCACCAAGAAAACGCCCTGTGGTCATCATACTCATATATGCTACATAACCAAGCGTAACCAAACCGGCTGGGGCATGCAATATTTTCCTGAAATACACACCACTCCAGTCGGCCATGGTTCCTTCGCAAACCATGCTGCTGAAAGCAATGATACCCAACAACAGTAAAAACCTATCAGGCTTACTGAATATCTTACCGCTACTTTTCTTGCCCACATCCTGTTTTATGGTATTGGAATATACCAGCAGCATAGATATTAAACTTATGCTACTGATAATAATGAAATGATGCAGGGGATTAACATGCATACTCATCATCCACGTACTAAAGGCAGCCCCTGTAAAACCACCTAAACTCCAGGTTCCATGAAAGCTGGCCATGATGCTTCTTTTATACAATGCTTCTACGGCTACGGCCTGGGTATTCATTGAAATATTGAGGAGGTTGCTCGATAAGCCAAAAAAGAAAAGAAGGGTAAAAAGAGTAGCAACGGTGTCTGACAAGCCAATTCCGATCATTGTTACCGGGAAAATTAATGCCGCGATAAGCAAGGTTTTTCTGCTACCAAAACGCGTAACGCAATAGCCCGAAACCGGTAAGCCTGCCATTGAGCCGATGGGTAATGCAAACAATACAGATCCTAAACCTGCATCGCTTAAATGTAAATGGGCCTGTATATCCGGGATACGGCTTGCCCAGCTGGCAAAACGTAACCCTGAAATAAAAAAGAATACAAATAAAGCCCACCTGTATTTTCTTAACTGCTGCTTATCAGCGGGAAGTTCTGTCATAACGCCTGCAAAGATGCAATGTTTAATCATTACGTTAAGCACCCTCCTTTAAACTGCCATTTCGCCTATATTTGCAGCCCGTTACCAAGCTTTTGTTCCCGTCAGGCGGAACAGCCATTAGGCATCGTTGCGTCGCACACTGCAACACCTCGATCCCTATTGAACAGGAAGTACAAGTGAGTGACACAACAGGCGATGCCATGAAATACAAAAGCCGGTAACAAAAAAAGTAAAAGAAGCTTTACATCATAAATTTCAAACCCTCATTAAAATGTATCGTTCGCATACCTGTGGAGAGCTGAGAATTGAACACGTGAATCAAACGGTAGCCCTGGCTGGCTGGGTGCAAACCGTTCGTAAATTCGGTAGTATCACTTTCATTGATCTGCGTGACCGTTATGGTATTACACAATTGCTGTTTGGAGAAGAACTGAATAAACAACTCGATGAAAACCCACTGGGACGTGAGTTTGTGTTGCAGGTAACCGGTATTGTAACTGAGCGGAGCAATAAAAATAAAAATATTCCTACCGGAGATATTGAACTAACGGTAACGGCATTTACGATACTGAACAAATCGGAAGTACCTCCTTTTACGATTACCGATGAAACCGATGGTGGCGATGATCTTCGTATGAAATACCGCTATCTTGATTTACGTCGTAATGCAGTAAAGAAAAATTTAGAGTTGCGTTATGCAGTGAGCAGAAGTACCCGCAATTACCTGCATGAGAACAACTTCATGGATATTGAAACCCCTTTCCTTATAAAATCAACCCCAGAAGGGGCGAGGGATTTTGTAGTACCCAGCCGTATGAACCCCGGCCAGTTCTACGCTTTACCACAGTCGCCACAAACATTCAAGCAATTATTAATGGTAAGTGGTTACGACCGTTACTACCAGATTGTAAAATGTTTTCGTGATGAAGACCTGAGAGCCGACCGCCAGCCGGAGTTTACACAGATAGATTGTGAAATGAGCTTCGTTGAACAGGAAGACATCCTGAATATGTTTGAAGGTCTGGTAAAGAGAATTTTTAAAGATGTAAAGAATATAGACTATTCAGAGAAAGTAGAACGCATGACCTGGGAGGATGCTATGTGGAATTATGGTAATGATAAACCGGACATTCGCTTTGGCATGCCACTACTCAACATAAAAAAACCTGCCTCTGTTTATGTAAACAAAAAAGACCAGTCGGAATTAGTGGGTGGAGCAGATTTTAAAGTGTTTGATGAAGCTGAAACCGTTATTGCCATTGCTGTTCCGGGTTGCAGTGAGTACACCCGCAAACAAACAGATGAAATTACGGAGTGGGTAAAACGTCCGCAGATCGGTATGAAGGGATTGGTATTTATTAAAGTAAATACTGATGGTACGTATAAAAGCAGCGTAGATAAATTTTACAGTGAAGAAAAGCTGAAAGCTATTGCTGATGCTGCAGGTGCTAAGGCAGGTGACCTTGTATTAATTCTTGCAGGTACTGAAGAGCGTACACGAAAAGCTATGAGTGAGCTGCGTTTGGAAATGGGTAAACGTTTGGGAATGAGAAAAGACAATGAGTTTAAACTGCTTTGGGTATTGGACTTCCCGCTGTTTGAATACGCAGAAGAAGAAAATCGTTGGGTAGCAAGGCACCACCCTTTCACCTCCCCTAAGCCCAGTGATATTGCAACAATGATCAACAACTCTCCTGTTATTACCGATGCTTCCAAATATTTGGAACATCCTTATGCTAATATCAAGGCCAACGCTTACGATCTGGTATTAAACGGCAACGAGATTGGTGGCGGCTCTATTCGTATTTTCCAACGCCAGTTGCAGGAAAAAATGTTTGAAGCATTAGGTATGGATGAGGCAGAACAGCAACATAAATTCGGGTTCCTACTCGGAGCATTTGAATATGGTGCTCCGCCACATGGAGGTTTAGCTTTTGGCTTCGACAGGTTATGTGCAATTTTAGGCGGTAGTGAAAGCATCCGTGATTTTATTGCATTCCCTAAAAATAATAGCGGTCGCGATGTAATGTTGGATGCACCTTCGAGCATTGATGCTAAACAGTTTGATGAATTACAGATAAAACTTGATCTGAAGCAATAACCATTTCATGATAAACTATTGAAAGGTCTGCTAATTGCAGGCTTTTCTTTTTTCAGACTTACCTGTGGATCGTTTACCTTACAGGTCAACACATCTGCTTTAAAAGTATTTTCCATTTTGTACTCATTTATTCCTAAATTGAGCATATAAGATTGCCCGCCATTATATATGGATGCAATCTTTTTTTATATACCAAACTTCCTGCCAATGAACTGCAAAGAACTGCTAGCGCAATACAATATTGCTTCCCCGCTGTGGGATGAAATGCTTAATCAGCATGGTATAAGAACGCAATACCAACAAGTGGTAAAAGCCCTTGAGCAATTTTCTGTTCAGGACCTGGAGCAAAAAGATTTACTTGCCAGCGAGTTATTTATGAATCAGGGCATCACCTTCACGGTATATACTGATAATGCAGGAATTGAACGCATCTTCCCTTTCGATATCATACCCCGTATTATTGCTGCGAATGAATGGGATCATATTGAAAACGGAATACAGCAACGCTTAAAAGCACTCAATCTTTTTCTAAAAGACATATACAGTGATCAGCAGATTATCAAAGACAAGATAATACCAGCAGAGCTCATCGCCTCTTGTCCGCATTACACACGTGAAGTGTTTGGTATAAAAGTACCTTACGATATTTATGTTCATATCAGTGGTATTGACCTTATACGTGGGCAGGATGGTACCTTTTATATTTTAGAAGATAATCTTCGTACACCCTCCGGCGTAAGCTACATGCTGGAAAACAGGGAAGTAACAAAAAGATTATTCCCCGGAATGCTTTCCAATAATAAAGTAAGAATGGTAAATAACTATCCACTCTTACTGCATGAGATACTATTATCACTGGCACCGCAACAAATATCAAACCCAACTGTGGTTTTACTTACTCCAGGTATTTACAACTCTGCATATTATGAACATACTTTCCTGGCAAGAACCATGGGTATACCGTTGGTTGAAGGAAGAGACTTAATGATTGACAACCATAAAGTTTTTATGAAAACAACCCGTGGTTTACAGCAGGTACATGTGATTTACAGAAGAGTAGATGATGAATTTTTAGATCCTCTGGTATTCAGGCCGGATAGTGTTTTAGGAGTTCCCGGGCTTATAGGGGCTTACAGAAAAGGCAATGTGGCTATTGTAAATGCAATGGGTAATGGAGTTGCGGATGACAAGGCTGTTTATAACCATGTTCCCTCAATGATCAAATATTATTTAAATGAAGATCCTATACTTCCTAATGTTCCGACTTATGAACTTAGTAATGAAGAAGCAAGGCAGTACGTTTTTTCCAATATAAATAATATGGTGATCAAACGTACCAATCAATCAGGAGGATATGGAATGTTAATGGGCAATAAAGCCAATGAAGAAGAGATCGATGCATTTAAAGCCGCTGTGGAAGAAGATCCCAGAAGTTTTATTGCACAACCAATCATTCAATTATCTACTGTTCCCTGTTTCCTGAACGGCAAATTTGTACCGAGACATGTTGATCTAAGACCTTATGCTTTATGTGGACCTAAAGGAGTAAAAATAGTTCCTGGAGGATTAACACGAGTAGCTCTAAAAGAGGGATCATTGATAGTAAATTCATCACAGGGAGGAGGAAGTAAGGACACCTGGATCATTGACTAACTACAAAGTATTTATGATAATAAAGGACATAAAGTAAATATCTATACAACCTAAGTCGTACAACGAAAAAAAAGCTGATTACCCATTAAAATAATTTTTCTTTATGCTGAGCAGGATTGCAGACTCAATATTTTGGCTAAGCCGCTATATGGAAAGAAGTGATGGCTTACTTCGCAGCACACAAACCCATTATATTTTAATGTTAGATAAGGGGGTGAATGAACATCTTTCCTGGGAACCTGTATTACAAATATTTACCAATAAAAATAACAGTGAGCTTTCCTTATTGAAGCATAACACAGAATATGCTTTGCAAGCCCTTTTGTTAGATATAAATAATCCGAATGCGCTAAAAGTAATGATTCACAGAGCACGGGAAAATGCCAGAGGAGTACAGGATCATATTACAAAAGAGGTATGGGAGCAGGTGAACCAATTATACCACCTGATCAATCAACCTCTTTCACTACAAGGGTTTGAAGCTATTGAAACAATAGAACGCTTATCAACGGAATGCATTTTATACAATGGCGTTGCTGATACAACTATGCCCAGAGGTATGGGATGGAGTTTTATGAGTTTAGGAAGACATATCGAAAGATGCTTATTGACTATTGAAATGACCGACCTTTATTTTGGGCAGGTAGCATACCAGTTGGATAATGAAAAAGATATTTTACAATGGAGGCCTTTATTACTTTCGCTTTCCGGTTACGAGCTGCATTTAAAAACCTATAGAACGGGTACCCATAATTTAAATGCATTACACCAGGTTTTATTCAATGTTAACTTTACAAGGAGTGTTTTATATACCTTGAAAAGAATTGATAAATATTTTCAGTTGATAATTGAGCATGATACTTCTGCGGAAATCCAAACATTGACCAAACAACTTGGCAGACTTTTAAGTAAAGTGGAATACACCGATTTCAATTCCCTAAATGCACTTACTTTACAATCCTATCTCAAAGAAATTAGAAAAGAATTACTGCAATTCAGCAATCAGCTGGCACAGCATTTCTTTTCGTATGCTTAATTTTGATATCTAACCATGCCTATATTTAAGATACATCACATTACCCAATACGAGTACGACAGGCCCGTAAAAGAAAGCATTAACGAAATAAAAATATTTCCTTATCAGTGTTCAGAACAGGAAGTACTTCAACATGAACTGCTCATCACACAAGAGCCGGATATACATATATATAATGACTATTGGGGAAACAAAACCGGCATATTTAACCTATTACCTTTGCATAATGAACTGGTAATAGAAAGCAAATTACTTGTAAGAACAACAGGGTCTTCTCAACTAAGATTAAACTTCCATGCAGGTTGGGACGAACTAAAAAAAGAAGTAACCAGTAACTTACAATTGTTAGAGTTAAGCAACCCGGACAATATTAAATCGCAAACTGCTATTGATGATTTAATACAAATTATACAACCTGCCGGCAAAAGCATAGCAGCTACCGTTGAAGCCTGCAGTGAACTTATTTTCAAGCAGTTTAAATATATAAAAGGCATTACCAACATTGAAACTACAGTAGATGAAATATTAAGTCATAAATCAGGAGTATGCCAAGATTTCGCACACCTCATGCTACAACTATTACGAACATTACATATTCCCTGCCGTTATGTAAGCGGTTATATCTGCCCTAATAAAAATGGCATGCGTGGAGAAGGAGCAACCCACGCTTGGGTAGAGGCCTACATTCCCGGGTTTGGCTATGCAGGTATTGACCCTACTAACAATATCTGGGTAACCAATAACCATGTTAAACTGGCCGTGGGCAATCATTTTAATGATTGTACCCCAATTAAGGGAACTTTCAAAGGACCCGCCAGGCAAAAGTTATATGTATATGTTTCGGTAGGGTATGAAGATGGTCACATTTTTGAAGAAAAGAATAACGTACAAATGCAAGCCGAACCATTTAATTCAGATACTACTTTACAGGATGAGAGTTTTACAGGGCAACAGCAGCAATAAAAAAATTATCACAACTTTGCACCCATTAACTTTGCTACATGAAAATGCTATCACTTTATCGCATATTAACTTACATACTGCTACCCATTGCCGGTATATTCGGCGCCATTGATGTTCTATTTCTTTTTGCCGGCTTAGCACAGCCTGCATTATTGCTTGGGGTTTTTATATTAGCGGCGATGGTCATCTATGTTTTCATAAGTTTTATTTTTTTAAGTAAAGGCATTGAAAGATCTATTCCTTTAAAGCCCTCAACAAAAGACTGGCTGAAAGTAAATGCCTACGTTACTGTTGGATTTGTTGCTTTAAATATTATACAAGCCATTGGGCTCTTACGCAGCGATGCAACAGTTAAACAAGTTATTACAGATTCTATTGCCATGCAGGGAGCCTCACTTCCTGCGGGTTACACCATAGAATCTTTGATGAAGATTATAAGAGGTGCAATTTATTTCCTGCTTACTTTTTCGGGTATTTTGTTGATTCATTTATCCATCACTTTCAGGCTTTTAAAAGCTTATGTCCATGTTTTTGATAAAGAGTAAGACTCCAATTTTTCTTACTTTTCCTGTATGAATACAAATGCACCGTTGGCAGAGCGAATGCGACCTGTGACATTAGACTCTATTGCAGGCCAACAACATTTAACAGGCAAAGGAAGTATTCTTAGAACAGCAATTGAACAGGGACGAATTCCCTCCATTATTTTATGGGGACCTCCCGGTGTTGGAAAAACAACTATTGCCAATATCATTGCACAAACTTTACAAGTTCCCTTCTTTCAACTCAGTGCAATTAGCAGCGGGGTGAAAGATGTTAGAGAAGCTATAGAAGAAGCTAAACATCATACAAAAGCTATTTTATTTATTGATGAAATTCATCGTTTCAATAAGGGCCAGCAAGATGCTTTATTAGGTGCAGTTGAAAAAGGCATCATCACATTGATTGGCGCTACAACAGAAAATCCGTCTTTTGAAGTAAATGCTGCTTTGTTAAGCCGTTGCCAGGTATATGTATTAAAACCACTGGAAGAAAAAGACATGATACAAATTTTGCAAGATGCAATTGAGCAAGATGCACTTTTACGCAGTAAACAAATAACATTAAAAGAAACAGCAGCTCTTATTAATATTTCCGGAGGAGATGCCCGTAAACTGCTGAATCTTTTTGAACTGGTAGTGCTTTCTTCAAAAAATGAAAAAGTTGTTATTACGGATGATTATGTAATGGCCGTAGCACAACAAAAGATAGCTTTATATGATAAGAACGGAGAGCAACATTATGATATCATTTCTGCATTCATCAAAAGTATTCGCGGCAGCGATCCTAACGGGGCTGTATATTGGTTGGCAAGAATGATTGAGGGCGGGGAAGATGTAAAATTCATAGCCAGAAGAATGCTGATCTTGGCCAGTGAAGATATTGGCAATGCAAATCCAAATGCTTTATTACTAGCTAATGCCACATTTGATGCAGTTAATAAAATCGGTTATCCAGAGTCAAGAATCATTCTATCACAATGTGCTATTTATTTAGCTACTTCACCTAAAAGCAATGCTTCGTATGAAGCAATTAATATTGCATCGATGATCGTTAGCAGAACAGGTGATCTGCCCGTGCCTTTACACATTCGAAATGCGCCTACTCAATTAATGAAAGACCTGAACTATGGAAAGAACTACCAATATTCGCATCTGGGAGAAAATAATTTTATTGAACAGGAATACTTACCCGATAAAATTGCAGGAACCACCTTATATACACCCGGTAATAATGCAAGAGAAAATGAAATCAGAAAATTTTTAAAAGAAAGATGGAAAGATAAATACAGGTACTAACCATCTCCTACTTATCAAACTGTTGACGGCTGACACAATGAATTATTTTGAGAAAATACAAAACTCTGACTGGTGGCAGAAAGCAACGCAATGCTTTGACAGGCATTATGACGAATCTGATGGCATCATGCTTACAGATCATTTGATAGCAGTTACAGAAAATGTTAGAGAATTATTCAATCAGCCGCATAACCTCTTTCTGCACAACATGTTTGAGTTATTACAGGTGTTGAAGCTTAGTGTTGAAAAAGTGAAGGAAGAATTACTCATCATTGCCATGCTGCATGATATTGGTAAAATTGAGGATGATAAATCTTTGTATGTTGATCATCCATTGAACGGAGAGCTTGTTCTATACAGGCATCCTGTAGCCAGCGTAAATGCTGCAATAGATATTCTAGGAAATGAAACTTCGCTTAGTAATGATGAAAAATTAAGGATATACTGGACGATAGAACAACATGATATTTCTTATGGCTTGTTCAGGGAATACATTAAAAAGGCCCACGTGCCTTCCTTCCAAACATGGAAATACATCAATAATAATATTAGCACAATACCAGGTGCCGGCTTACTATACTTGTTGTTGTTTAAACTCGCAGATATTCACGGCCATGCCAATATAGCCGATGTAATTTGGTTTTATAGTACCGTAAAAGAAAATTATTATAACCCATTAGGCATAAAACTTCCCATTCCGCTTGAAAAAGATATCAGGTGAAGTACCCGATACAGTACAAGAGTGCGACGCAACAGATGCTTCATAGATGCAATACCGTTGGTATCAAAAAATTAAAATGCAACTCTGAAGCTTGCAAATACGCCAAACTTATTTACAGCCTCATTGGGCATGGGTTGTGGAGATAAACGCCATACAAAATCAACCCTGAAGAATTTAAAAATATTATCTACTCCGGTTCCAACTTCTGTATACCAGTTGCCATTCAATGAATGGAATGGATAATTACCTACAAAGTTCATTTGCTTATTCGCATCGCTTAGATCTCCGATCACTCCTCTTGCACTCCAAAATTGCCTGAACTTCCATTTGCGTGTTAAAGGAATAAAACGAAACAAACCATTTCCTATGTTATGCTCAATATTAAACCCTGCATAACGATCGCTGATATACTCATAACGATTCATTAAGTTAAAAGCATACCGGTTATAGTAATACAATTCGTTTCCAGGATGTATCTCCAGCAATTGGTAGGGGAGCGTACCAAATATTTTGCCGGCAAATAAGTTATAATAAATACTTCCATAAGGAGGAATTTTTAAATAATCGGAAACCGAAGCATCTACTTTGTTATACTCATAACTACTTTTTAAAACGCCCGGCCAACCGTGAGCAAACTTTAACTCAACAATAGGCCAATCGCTGCCGAGGCTGGTTCTATCGAAATTCTCATAAATATTTCTTTCAAGATAAGCGAAGCGTACACGAAAAGCCGTTTCAAAACTATTGAAAGGATCTCCTCCATTTGAAACAGGGAATAATTCAGCCCCTGGAAGATTGATCAATGCCTGGTATTGTTTGCTGCTAACAGTTAATCCAAAACCCAGACCTTTATTGGTTTCCTGGTAGAACTCAAGTTTTTTCTCTTCAGACTTTTGATATTTGAAAGGTATATTAGGCCTTCTGAAAATAGTTGCGAACACATTATCTGTTCCTAATTGATCGTGATACATTTGTCCATTATCCAGATCATTTTTATAAGAAAGGTTGATATATCCCCAGGGATCCCGCTGAAACTCATACCTAACTTCAGCTTTACCTTTAAAAGCGTTATCCAGTGTACCATAGGCCATGTAACCATGCATATACCAATGCTTATCAAAATCTTTATTAGTGGAGAGATCGAAACGCAAACGTTGCCCCTCCCATGGGTTTCCACTCATCCAATAATACCAGGGACCAATTCTGAAATTTCCAAGATCTTTTACTCCTGTTGTAAGGAACTGAATCGCATTACGGTAGTGGATATATGTAGTATTCTTCTCTAAAGTATCCAGTAATATATACACGGTTTTTTCACTCTTACTCAATTCCTCGTGCCTGTTCTTCACCCAAAATGAATCGGGCAGATCTTTAGTATTGGGAATGATATCTACCTGCTCAGCTGTTTTTGCTTCATCCAACTTTTTTATTACCGACGAATCGTTTAACACCACATTTTTATATGTAGCTGTTTTTCTCCCCTTTAGTGATAGTTTCGATTGCCCAAGCGGCGAGATATCTACTACGAATTTATCCTTGTACAAGAACCAAATAGAATCTTTTACCTGTTTAAATTCCTGTATCAAACTCAACCCTGTAACAAAATTGATGTTTGCATCAATAGCAGGCCGAAGTGTAATTTTTTGAATAGCATAGGTAGTATCGTGCACCCAGCAATCTCCCTCAAAAACATCTTCACCCTTGTGCTTGGGAGTAAAACGAAGATGTACCAATCTTTTTTTATTGAGATATTGGGTGTCGAGCAGTTTAAAATTATAATAATTATCAGCCCGGTCGTTAAACGGACTCACATACTGCTTATCAAAAACAGGAATAAAATTACTGTAGATGTTTACGTTCTGGTACATACCTCCCAACTGCTTGATAAGGCTTTCATTATCTATGCCATTGGTACGGCTGGCTTTAATAATCTCTCTTGAACGGGAGGGATTTTTTTCGTGGTAATAATCCGATAATGTTTCTGTGAGATAAGCAGGCAAAAAAGGTTTTTCTTCAGATGTAGAATCTATATAATTGAATACAAAATTCAGCGGTTTTAAAAGCTTGTTCTGGCCAAGCTTATTTGTATTGATATTCTCAAGATCTACTTCGAGTTTATTGTAAATCTCATAAGAATAATTATCCCAGTAAGTACGATCGTGCTGAGGTTTATTTTTAATAATTCTTCTCCAAAACCATAATGCCCTGTTATATTTTGCTTTTACAGTTACACCGGTTGAGGGAGGAAGCAATTCCATCTTAACAACAAAAGTTGCAGAATCTTTAAAAAAGCTAATGGGAATTAGTACGGGTTTATAACCAACAGTTAAAATTTGTAAAGTATCATGGGCTGTCCATGAACCTGCATAGAGAATGAAATGACCGGCAGAATCAGTTAGAGCGCCCCTGCCGCTTTGTTTGAAAACCGCCGAGGCAAAAGGAATAGGTTCATCACTCTGTTTGTCCTTCACCACACCATGTATAAGACTAACTTGTGCTGATGCCGTTAAAGCTGTGCATACTCCAACCCATAAAAGAAATAACTGCTTTCGGATGCTTGCCACTCTGCTCATATTAATTTTCAAAATTAACAGATACCATTTGGATACCGATAAGCTGCCGCATATTTTATATTTTTTTGTGAAGAAGCCGCTCTGCGGCCTAAAAGCCAGTTTTATTAAGCATTCTTCAATTTATCTTTAAGGAAATTTATAATAAATGAAGCAGAGGCAGTCTTTCGGAAGGGCACTGATCAATGCATTCGCCGGACTTCGTTACTTTTTTCAAAATGAACGAAATGCAAAGATTCAGGCTATCATTGCAATAGTTACCCTTTTAGTAGCACTTATTTTGAAAATCAGTATTGCTGAATGGATAGCCATTTTTTTGTGTATTGCGTCCGTTTTATGCTTAGAAATGATCAATAGCGCATTAGAAGCCCTTTGTGATGCAGGTTATCCTACTCACAATGATTTTATTAAAATCTGTAAAGATATAGCCGCAGGAGCCGTTTTGCTGGCAAGCATAATAAGTGTGGTGATTGGTTTACTGATTTTTATACCGAAAATAACAGGGTAGCTTTACTACATGTTCCAGATATAAAAAGCCCTGCAAATGCAGGGCTCATAAAATGTGCAACTTTTATTTTTTTGCTTAAAAATCTAATCCTAAAGAGAAATAAAAGATTGGGCTTCCCTTAAATATGCCTTTCATTGGCCAGGCTAAATCTCCTCTTAGAAAATAACCAAGTAATGTGCTGCGTGCCCCAAATCCATAACCACCCGCAAAAGGCCCTAAACCACCTGCATCTATCCTAACTACAACAGGGTTATTGCTACTGGCGGAACCATACACTTCCGATGGCCTTGTGATACCATTGTATTTTCCATTCCACGCAGTACCGAGATCAAAGAACTGCACTAATTGGAAATTCCTCAGAAAAGCATTATTGATAGGCCTGTTAAAGAATGTTGTGAATACAGGCAATCTCAGTTCACTGTTGATCACAACTGCATTGTTACCGTTAGCTACATTTTGCTGATATCCTCTCATATTCAACGCTAAAGATTGGAAGGCATATGTTTGATCCGGTGCGGGCCTGTTGATATCATTAAACTTAGGAGAAATCCAACCATCTGTTCCTCCCAAATAATAAATGATCTTTTGTGTTCCCCAGCTAAAATCGCCAGCGGCACGTGTTGCCCAGATAAAGTTGCGGTAGATCTTTACATAATTACGGGTATCAAAACCCAAATCATAAGTGATATTATTTCCACTACCCGCAGAGGCTGGCTTACTGAAATCCATATACACTTTCCAGCGAAGGCCATTCCAAATGTTTTGAGCGGGATTCAGAGTATTATCATACACATATTCGATTCTTCCAACAAAATATTTGGAAAGAGTATCAGGTGTTTGCAAAGAAAGCGGGTCTTGGGATTTAATCACACCTCTGTCTGTTCTGTACCCGATAGTAGCTCTCAGACTGCGTATCTCATCAAAAGGATAAGAGAAGTTTGCCTGATACAAATTGGTATATAACATATTATCGTAACCACCTGCCGGAAAGAAATTAGAAACTGTACTACGATAATATGTAAAGCCCCAATCTACACGTTTGCGATAATTCTGAAAAGAAAAGAAAACATCTTTGTCTTTGAAAGTGGTACCAAACCTATAGCCACCAATAAATTTTATATCTTCAAACAAGTCGCTCACACCTGTACGGAAGCTCCAGTTAAAATCACTGCCATTACTTAATTGAATAGGGCCATAACCACCTCCGTAAGGCTGGTAGCGGTTTACCAGGATATTATTTGTAAATCCGGCCAGCACGTAATCGGCACTGAACTTCATCCTGTAATTGAATAACTTTGTTTTTTCAAGCCATCCTGTTTTTTTAGCAGGAAGCAACGCTTGTTGTTCGGATAATAATTTAGCTGAATCCACTTTTTCACCGGCAAATTCGCTCTGAAAAAAATCTGCCTGCTTCTTTCTAACGGTATCAGCATTTATGACTTTATTGTATACTGTAGCTTTACCTTCTACCATTTTTTGCTGATCTATCAGCTTCTTCATGTATTCTGTTGGACGAGCATTTACATTTCGCTTGTTTAAAGCATCTTCATTAACTTTCAGTTTATACAGATACTTAACATCGCCTTCCTGCCTTGTTTCACTTACCTGTCCGTTATTACCGGCAATACGTGTTTCCAATAAAGAACTCTGGTAGTTGGTTATAGGAAATGTATAAGTTGAATCCTGGAACACCTGGAAATAACTGATACTATCTGCTTCCTGCTTTCTCCACGCCGTTAATGTTGAATCTAACTCTTTGGGAGAAGGATTACGCAACAGTTCATCACCAACATAATACAATGTATCCAGCCCTGCCCTTTTAGTAGAGAAAAAACCCGCCCACCTATTGGCAATACCATTTTGGTCGGATACATAGGTAAAGTGATTGGTATTGTATTGCATAGGATAAGAAGCGTTCCCAAACTTAAGATTAGTTAGTTGCGTGATCTGCTTGTTGGCTGATTTATTCAGGATATCAACCATGAAAATATTGAACCTATATTTACTGGGCAGAACAGTATCTCCGCCCGGCGCAGTTGGTGAAGGCCGGTTGGATGAAAATAAAATTCCACTTCTGTTAGGAAAAGAAACGAAAGTTGGGTTCAAATCATCATACACATCATTGGTAACCTGTTCTATTTTCTGTTCTTCAATTTTATAAATGAAAATATCAGAATGGCCATTTTTTACAGCACTTAACACTAGAGTATTCGCATCTAACATAAAGGAGGCATCTAGGATCTGATCGAAGCCTTCAATATTTTGTTTAAAACGCTTATACTTCGCTATCGCATCGTAAATAAACATTTTCGTTTTCCCTTCTTCCCAATAAATTACCAGCAATCTTGTTCCTTTTACATCCCATGCCAGAATGGGATAATTGGGATTGATATCTCCCTGCCGTGTTTTTACGCCTTTATTTAGAAGGATCTTCGTGTCCCAGAAATTTTCAACATACTTCACCTTATAAACACCTTTGCTAAACTCAACAACTGCATAGTTATTATTACGTGGGTTAGGGTTAGCCTGGAAACGGAAATAATCATTCTTACTTACATCTTCACTCACACTTAAAGTGCCTTTGGGAGCATTGCGGCGCTGGCGAATATCTTTGAAATACTTGTCCTGCTCATACTGCATGAAATCAGCAAGTACTTCTTTAAATTTCTTTTTACAGATTTTCAAAGCGGCGCTATTCAGATTTTTGTAAATACGGGCCAGGTATAAAAAGTAAGTAACATTTTCTTTTTTATACTTCTCGGCAATATAATACCAAAACCCATGCCCGGCCAGAAGAGGCTTTGCAAATGCAAACTGGTAAAAATTATTATAATCACCACTCAGCATAGCACTCTTCAACTCATCATCTTTCTGTGTGCTCCAGTTTTCTGCAGCGTATGAAATATAACCATCGGTCAACCATTTAGGTAAATCGAGTAAAGCCTGATTGCTGGCAAACTCACCTATATCATCTCCAAACAATAAGTTATCTGTAAGTACTTTGGCAATGCCTTCTTTGATCTGTTTTTTTAAATGCTCATGGTTGCCATCAAAATACACTACAATTTTATTGTTCACCAGTTTGGTTAATCCACCTGCATTTTGCCAATCGATGCCTAAGCCAATATTGCTTTGTTTATAGTCATCATAAGTAGTATACACCACAATATTTGCCCGACGCTGCAATGAATATTCAGTAAATGATTCAAGTGGCGGCAATTCTGTTTCCGCAACCTGCGCAACAAATTTGCCCAGTTCAGTTCCACCCTGGGATACATAAGTGTTGAAATTAGGAGATTGATAGAATTTCCATTTGAACTTTTTAAACTGCAGCCTGTTCTTTCCAAACTCAACCGTATTTACCTGAGCCAATGCCAGCACAGGTAAAAAAGCAATCACCGCCACCAGCCATTTATAATTAATTCTGTTCATTTGCATATCCTCAGAGGATTTATAAATATTTGAAGTTTGAAAAGATGTTCCTTTAACGAAAAAGTGAAGTTATAGTTGAATTCATTTACATCTTATCAATACTTGTTAAAATTAAGTAATTAACGTAAATCATTGTTTAAAAAAGAGGCCATGTTACACATCAAATCTTTTACTTTCAGCCCTATCCAGGAAAATACGTATATCCTTTATAACAACCAGGGAAAAGCGATTATTATCGACCCCGGATGTTATTTTCCTGCAGAAAGAGAAACCTTACAAACTTTTCTTTCACTGAACGGTTTGCAAGCAGTACAACTTTTAAATACCCATTGCCATTTAGATCACGTGTTTGGTAATAAATGGATACATGAACAATTTAACCTGGAACCATATATTCATCCAAACGAAGAACAGGTTTTGCAGGTTGCCCCTGCATCTGGTGCTCGCTGGGGTTTACCGTTCGATAACTACACTGGCCGCTTACATTTTCTTAAAGAAGGAGATACGGTTTATCTTGATAATGATGCTTTGGAAATTATAGAAGCACCGGGGCATTCTCCCGGCAGCATTTGCTTTTACTGCCGTAGTCAACAATTTGTTATTGGAGGCGATGTTTTGTTCAGGGATAGTATTGGAAGAACAGATCTGCCCGGCGGTGATCATGCAACACTCCTTCGCAATATCCGGCAAAAACTATTTGTATTGCCAGATGAAACAGTTGTATATCCGGGCCATGGGCCTACTACTACAATTGGCTATGAAAAAGAAAACAACCCTTTTTTAAATAACTGATCAGGATTTACTTTTTGAAGTTAGCATAGCCTTGTTATAAGCCATGATAAAGATGGCTCCCAGGTTTTTATGCGGAGGAACATAATCATCAAATTTCTCTTTATAGTCTCCGCTGAAACGGGGCTGCAATGATTTCCAAAGTAATGGCCAATCGAGGTCTTTACCCGAACGCAGGGTTTCGGTGATCATATCAATCAATGTAATGTTCACAACCCCGGTACCCACTTGTTTGGAAGCAATGATATGTGCACCAGGACAAATATTCAGCACATCATTCAAACTATGATAACCGCCACAACTACCCAGGAGTATTACTTTGGCAGAAGGTACCAATTGACTGATGGTTGATTTTACATAATAACTATGCCCACGATGAATAACCACAGTAGGGCGAATATTGAGAGAATCCAAATATTCTGCCAGATGGGCCTGTGCATGGGCATCTAAATCTTTCGTTTCATCCAAAGGCTTATTGGCATAGATAACTATGGGTACTCCTCTTGTTGAACGAACCTCCACCCACTCAGGCTTTACGATTGTTTTCCAATAGGCATTACTGAAAGCGGCTAAAAATGAATTAAACACATTCTTACCGTCTTTATCTCCATAAAAAAATTGCTGAATGATGATCTTACCGGAAGCATCTTTCAGCTCTGCTATCGGCATACGGTAAACTGTTGATATACCTAATGACGCAGAAGCATCTTTAGCACCTCCTTGCTCCTCTTTCGAATCGAAAATAGTATTCAGTAATCCATAAATCGTTTGTCCCCGGCGGTTATCTTCCCTGTTGCATTTCGCCAGGTTCACCCGCACTTCATTAATCATTAATTTTTTTAGTTCGGGATTGTTTATACTGGCATAAGAATCGGCTACGTCCACTGCATCTTCCAGAGAATTTTTTGTATCAAGCCCATCCACGAAACTTTTCATTACCTGCTCCGATTTTTGTGTATCCATTTTCTTTAAAAAATCATCCAGTTCATTGTATGCAGCGGCCATTCGGATGAATTTTTTATAAAAATCATAATTCACCATTTCCAGCAAACTATCGGAGCGCTGCACTTTCATACGCTGAAATATCCTTGCATACACACCCATGTAGCTGCTTGTGTAAATATCTTCTTCGCCCAATACGCATAAATAATAAAGTTCCTGTGGCGTTAGGTTTTCTATCCTTCTGAAACGAACCGCTTCTGATTTTTCATCATGAAGGGCATTGATCTCGTTGATATATACTTCTACTGCTTTTGACTGAAGTTTTTCTGTGAGTACATTCATTACATAAGGCGTATCACCTCTTCTTCGCCTCCCGGCATATTCTATTTCTGTTTTTACAAGCAGCCTGTAATATGCATCATCATCATCCCTGATTTTTGCAATAGAATCGATACTGATTTTATTGTGATAGATTTCATCTAAAAAAGGGAAATAAAATCTTCCGGAAGAGGTTGCCGCCATTTTGCAAATACTTCTTACCAGGGGATCTTTAATAGCTGCGATACGATAACTGAATACATTGCCGGCACCTGCATAGTTATATACGTCCTCGGGATTACGATGCGCTACGGCAGTAACAAGACTATCTACAAATGGGTTATTAATGTGCTGGGAAAGAATGGGCAATATTTTTTCTGGATACCGCTCACAGGTTTTTAAAACCAACAAATCGTTTGCCTGGTGCAATCCATTATTTTTTTGAAACACACTGTTTGAAAGTAATACGTTTCCTACATCTAAACCATGAGCCTCAACAATAGATGCAATAGATTGATGTTTCAACTCTGCCTGCATTGCCTGCTCGTAGGCTTCTAATAGATCACCCAGATCTAACCCCTTTATTTCCTGCTTTTTATAAGCAGTTATAAAATCGCTCAGCAGATCATTCACACTTCTTAACCAAATGTATTTATCATTCTCACTAATCGTACTATCTCTTTCAATAGAAGCCTGCAGGTTATTTACACGTACTTTGAGCATTTGTGTTATTTGCAGGTTTACATCTATATCATCGCTTACTCTCAAAACACCATTTTTCCCCAACATGGAAAGAATAGCATTTTGAGACTGGTCAATTTTTTCATGAAAAAGCTGCCGCATTTGCGGAATAGCGGGCATAGGAATTTCAGATTGTCCGATCGCATTCCAGTAAAAAGCACAACAAATAAAAACTGAGTATAATTTCTTCATCTTCATTGAAAAATCAAAAATACTGCCAATTCAGTTAAGGCTTTGCAAATGAGTTAACAATTAGATAACCCGTTAAAAAAAAGGAATTGCAGTGGCTTGATGTTAAATTTGTGTAAACATAATGTTATCAATATCATGGAAACAAAGGCTAAAAGAATTTTAATTGCAGATGATGAGCCGGATATTTTAGAGATCATTAGCTATAATTTGATCAAGGAAGGATATGAAACCTACACTGCTAAAGATGGAAATGAAGCTATTGAAAGAGCAAAGCAATTAAACCCGGATTTGATCATCCTGGATATTATGATGCCTTATAAAACGGGACTTGAGGTATGTGAGATATTACGTTCTATGCCTTTGTTCGAAAATACATTGATCATATTCTTAACCGCTTTGAGTGATGAGTCGTCGCATATCAAAGGATTGGAAATGGGTGCCGATGATTACGTAAGCAAACCCATCAGCCCCAAAGTACTTATCAGCCGCGTAAATGCATTGTTTCGAAGAACACACAAAGAAACAGATGGCAAAACACTGAAAATAGGCAATATCAGTATCGATCCTATTCGCTTTATCGTAGAGATCAACGGAGAAGAAGTTATGCTGGCTAAAAAAGAGTTTGAACTATTGTACCTGCTGGCATCTAAACCGGGCCGTGTTTTTTTACGCAACGAAATTCTTTCCCAGGTTTGGGGAACCGATGTAATTGTAGGCGACCGGACCATAGATGTACACATTCGTAAAATAAGGCAAAAACTGGGCATCGACTGTATTACCACTGTTAAAGGCGTAGGCTATAAATTCGATCTGTAAAATAATGCCGGAAGTAATGTTGCACGTCAAAAAAACTTAGTTGTAAATTAGATTAATGTTCAAAACAAAAAACCTTTCTCCGCAACAGCTCTCTTTATTAACTGCACTGTTTTTAGCCTCACCAATAGCCCTGGGGTATTCAATTGTTGAAAACTGGTGGTTTGGGCTTATTGCCTGGGTTATCATTTTTTCAGGCTCTTATTTTTTAATCCGTTTCGTTCTCGAATGGTTTATCTACAGGAAAATAAAGCTCATTTATAAATTCATTTATCAAACAAAAGCTACCAAAAGGGAAGAAACTTATTACAAGTACATCCTTCCCCAAAAAGGTATCGATGAAGTAAGAGAAGATGTTGAAAAATGGGCAGAACAAAGAAGTGCCGAGATCGAATTACTTAAACAAAACGAAGCATACCGCAAAGAATTTTTACAAAACCTGGCACACGAATTCAAAACACCCATTTTTGCCATACAAGGTTATGTAGACACTTTATTGAACGGTGCAATGGAAAGCCCCGAGATCAGTAAAAAATTTCTGGAGAATACGGCTCGTAATGTTACAAGGATGGTAAACCTGGTAGAAGATCTTGATGAAATATCAAAACTGGAAAGCGGCGAACAACCTTTGTACAAAGAAAACTTCATTATTCAGGATCTTATAAAAGAAGTATTTGAAACACTCTCTATTAAAATAGGGGCAAAACATATTAAATGCAGTATTAAAAAAGGATGTGAACCTCCCATTACTGTTTTTGCCGATAAAGAAAAAATAAGACAGGTATTAAATAATCTTGTAGTAAATGCCACCAAATACGGTAAGGAAAATGGAAGTATTGTAGCCAGTGTATATAATACCGATGGTAAACATGTTTTAATAGAAATCAGCGACGATGGTATTGGAATAGCGGAAGAACACCTGCCCCGGATTTTTGAACGTTTTTACAGAACCGACAGAGGCAGAAGCCGGAATGTTGGCGGTACCGGTTTGGGATTAGCCATTTGCAAACATATTATTGAAGCACATCAACAAACCATCCACGTTAGAAGTAAACTGGATGTGGGAACCACTGTTGGATTTACATTGGATGCACGTAAAGATTAAAAGCCCGTTAACAAGGCTGCTCACTTTTTTTCGCTAACAAATACACCTAAAGAACTCAAACCCGGTAGCCAATAACTACAGCAATTCAAACCGTTGAATGAACGTGACCAAAATATTAATTTTCAGTTCACAAAAAATAACGAAAAGATAACTTTACTTTTGACAAAAATTCAGAAAAAATGGGTATCAACACAATTGGCCGAATCTTCATGCCAAAGAACAAGGTGTTTTACGAATTGTTTGAACAAGTAGCAGAAACGGTTGGTGAAATGGGACAAATGCTGAAAAAAGTAGTAGCCGAACCGGAGCATGATAAAAGACTTCCACTGATCAAACAAATTGAGGACCTCGAGCATAAGAATGACGACCATACCCACAAGATATTTACCGAGTTAGGCAGAAACTTCATTACTCCTTTCGACCGGGAAGACATCCACTACCTGGCCACCTCTTTAGATGATATTGCCGATTACATCTTCGCTTCAGCAAAAAAAATCAACTTCTACAAAGTAAATCCTAACGATAGCGGTATTCAAAAAATGGCCGACCTTATTGAACAAGGGTGTAGCGAAATTAAGATTGCCGTACATGGATTACGTGATATGAAGAATCTTAGAAAAATGACAGAGGCATTGGTAAAAGTGAACAGCATTGAAAACCAGGCCGACGACGTTTTTGATATGAGCATTGAAAAACTATTCCAACAGGAAAATGATTTCAAGGAAGTGATCAAGAAAAGAGAGATCTACCAGGTACTTGAAATTGCTACCGATAAATGTGAAGATGCAGCCAATGTAATTGAGTCAATCATTATCAAATATGCATAATACGCTTTCGTACTAAAGTGCATGTTGATTTTTTATTTCAAATCCAGATAACTCAATTATGATTTTACTGATTACGATTATTGCGCTGGCGCTCGTATTCGATTTTATAAATGGCTTTCATGATGCTGCCAATTCAATAGCAACCATCGTTTCTACTAAAGTACTTACTCCTTTTCAGGCAGTGCTTTGGGCGGCATTCTTCAACTTTGTAGCCTTTTTTATTTTTAAAGACCACAAAGTAGCCAACACCATCGCCAAAACCATTTATCCAGAATTTATTGATCTCTATGTCATCCTTGCAGGTATTATAGCCGCTATTTGCTGGAACCTTTTTACCTGGTGGTTTGGTATTCCATCAAGTTCATCACATACATTAATCGGAGGGTTTATAGGGGCGGCCATAGCAAAAGTGGGTACACTGAATGTGATTGTATTATCCAATCTTACCAAAACAGTATTGTTCTTATTCCTTTCACCGGTCATTGGTATGATATTGGCATTTTTCATAACCATAATCATTGTTCATTCCTGTAAAAAAGCAAACCCCTATAAAGCAGAAAAATGGTTCAAAAAATTGCAATTGTTTTCTTCTGCGGCCTTCAGTTTGGGCCATGGAGGAAACGATGCCCAAAAGGTGATGGGATTGATCTCTGTTGCATTGGTTTCGGAAAATATTATTCCTAATGTAAAAGCAATGCCTGATTGGGTACCGATAGCCTGCTATACCGCCATCGCATTAGGAACGATGAGTGGAGGCTGGAAGATCGTTAAAACCATGGGAACCCGAATTACCAAAGTAACGCCGCTGGAAGGCGTTGCAGCAGAAACAGCAGGCGCCTGTACACTCATCCTTACAGAAGGAATGGGCATACCGGTAAGCACTACGCATACCATCAGCGGTTGTATTATTGGTGTAGGTGCAACCAAAAGATTAAGTGCCGTAAGATGGGGCGTTACCGTAAACCTTTTATGGGCATGGGTTTTAACCATTCCGGTATCGGCGCTGTTAGCAGGCGGCATCTATTACATCATCAAGCTTTTTATATAAATAGATATAATTAAAATCAGTATTTTATCGGCAGCAAATACGTTACTTTGCTGCCGTATTTATTTTTATACATCACTTTATCCTTGCATGGCTTCTTAAAAAAGAATATGCCTGGAACAATACAATTGCAAATGAAAAAAATATTGGTAACTGGTGGCTGCGGCTACATTGGTTCACACACCATAGTTGACCTGATTGAAAATGGATTTGATGTTATCTCAATTGATGACAATTCCCGTTCTACTGACTATGCCATAAAGGGAATAGAAAAAATTACAGGAAAAAAAATTAAGAACTATACCATCGATCTGAAGGATTACCATGCTACCAGGTCTGTGTTCAGCGAGAATACTGATATCACCGGTATCATCCATTTCGCAGCCTTTAAAGCAGTTGGGGAATCAGTAGAAAAACCTTTGATGTATTATGAGAACAACATGTTCTCCCTGATCAATCTTCTTAACTGCGTAAAAGAATTCAATATACCTTATTTTGTTTTCTCCTCTTCCTGTACCGTGTATGGCAGTCCGGATATCATTCCCGTAACTGAACAATCTCCTACAAAACCTGCAGAATCTCCCTACGGTGCTACCAAGCAAATGGGTGAACGCATGATCGAAGACATTAGTAAAGCAGAGAAAGTAAATACCATTTTACTTCGCTATTTCAATCCTGTAGGTGCTCATCCTTCTATAGAAATCGGAGAACTGCCGTTGGGTAAACCCATGAACCTTGTTCCTGCTATTACACAAACAGCCATTGGCAAATTGCCTAAGATGCTGGTGTACGGAACTGATTATGACACAAGAGATGGCAGTTGTGTACGCGACTATATTCATGTTTCCGATATTGCGCATGCACATACACTAGCATTACAATATTTGATCGATGGCCGCAACAAAACCAAGTGTGATACTTTCAACTTAGGTAGCGGTAACGGTGTTACCGTTTTGGAAGCGATCAGGATGTTTGAAGAAGTGAGCGGTATTAAGTTGAATTACGAGATAGGCCCACGCAGGCCCGGTGATGTGGTAGCCATTTATGCGAACAATAATTATGCTGTTGAATCGCTGGGATGGAAAACAAAATACGATTTACGAGAAATGATGCGTTCTGCATGGGAATGGGAAAAGAAACTAAAGACCGCGACCGATCTAACGAAATAAAAAATTAATCTAAACAAAAAAGCCTCAAGTTATTTGAGGCTTTTTATTTCTATGAAAAGATGAAAACTTATTGTTGGTTTGCCATTTTCTCGGTGTTTTCTGCTAATTGCAACGCCTCTATAAATTCTTCTATATCACCATTGATAACAGCATCAAGATTATAAGAAGTCAATCCTATACGATGGTCTGTAACCCTTCCCTGTGGCCAGTTATAGGTTCTGATCTTCGCACTTCGGTCGCCTGTACTTACCAGGGTTTTACGTTGCCTGGCAATCTCTTCTTCCTGCTTACGTACCTGTTCTTCATACAACTTGGTACGCAGCATCTGCATTGCTTTTTCACGGTTGCCCAACTGCGTACGCTCAGTTTGACAAACCACCACCGTTCCCGTAGGAATATGCGTTAGGAAAACCTTTGTTTCTACTTTGTTTACGTTCTGTCCACCAGCACCACCACTTCTGGCAGTTTCCATTTTCACATCGCTTTCCTTCAACTCAAAATCCACTTCTTCTGCTTCCGGTATCACCGCTACTGTTGCAGCAGAAGTATGTACACGGCCCTGTGTTTCAGTATTGGGCACACGCTGCACACGATGAACGCCGCTTTCGAATTTCAGTGTGCCGTACACATCTTCACCCGTAATCTCCACCACTACCTCTTTATAGCCACCAACGGTTCCTTCACTTTCACTAACGATTGCCGTTTTCCAACCCTTCTTGGCACAATACCGCAAATACATACCCAGCAGATCGCCGGCAAACAAAGACGCTTCATCACCACCTGTGCCCGCCCTGATCTCAAGGATCGCATTCTTATCATCCTGCGGATCTTTGGGTATTAGTAATTTGGTAAGTTCTTTCTCCAGTTCATCCTTTTTGGTTTCCAGCTCCGGCAATTCCATCTTGGCCAGCTCCTTCATCTCTTCATCAGTGCCATTCAGGCTTTCTTTGGCAAATGAATAGTCATCCAGCACTTTTTTATATTCCTCAAAAGGCTTCACTATCTTTTCCAGAGAACGGTATTCCTTGCTCAGTTTACCAAACTCTTTCTGGTTATTAATGATTTCAGGGTTGGTAAGGGCAACACCTACCTGGTCGAAACGGGCTTTTATAGCTTCAAGCTTATCTAACATTCCTCAAAATTTTCAGTTGGCAAAAGTATAGTTTTATTATGGATGGTTGGCATTACGCCAATGATTCCTTAATTTGATGCATTACAAACACTTTTATGAGAAAATCGATACTGTGCATCCTCACATTATTATACCTGCATAGTTATTCGCAAAAAGCAGATATATTGATTCTTCACGGAAAGATTATCGATGGAACGGGAAATAACTGGTTTTATGGTGATATAGCCGTAAAAGATGGAAAAATTTTAGCTATGGGCAAATTAGAAACCTGGCAGGCAAACACTCAAATTGATGCTACCGGCCTTATTGTTGCTCCAGGGTTCATTGATGTGCATACGCATTGCGAGGGAGATGAGAAGAAAAATCCATTGGCAGAAAATTTTTTATATGATGGCGTTACTACGGTGATCACCGGTAACTGCGGATCATCGTACACCAATATCGGGCAGTATTTCAAAACGCTCGACAGTATTCATCTTTCCATCAATACAGCCTCCCTGATCGGTCATAATGATGTTCGTAAAGCCGTGATGGGCACTGCCATGAGAGCGCCAACAGAACAGGAAATGCAGCAGATGGAAACAATCGTTGAACAGGCTATGAAAGATGGTGCTGTAGGTTTTTCAACAGGGCTCATCTATATACCAGGCACTTACAGTACAACGGAAGAAGTGCTTCGTTTGGCTAAAGCAGCGGCTAAGTATAATGGCGTATATGCAAGTCATATGCGGGATGAAGGCGACAGCGTAACGCAAGCCATTAATGAAGCGCTGTATATTGGAAAAGAGGCAAAGATGCCCGTAGAAATTTCGCATTTTAAATTAAGCGGCCAGCAAAACTGGGGAAGAAGCAAGGAAACCTTACCAATGATTATCAAGGCCAGGGAAGAAGGGATTGATGTTACAATCGATCAATACCCTTATACCGCCAGCAGTACCAATCTTGGAACATTACTGCCTGACTGGGTTTTAGCCGATAGCCAGGATTCTGTGAACGCCAGGCTTAATGATCCTGCCATACAAAAACAGGTAACCCGCTACATGCTTGCCAAACTGAAGAAAAGAAAGTTGAAACATTTCAACTATCCGGTAGTCGCTTACTTTAAAGCAGATACTACTTACAACGGGAAAAGTATCGAAGCCATTAATATGCTGAAAGGAAGAAAACACAATGCCCAACAGGAAACTCTTACCGTAATGGAAATGATCAAACAAGGTGGTGCTGCAATGGTATTTCATGGTATGGGAGAAGAAGATGTAGAAAGAATTATGCAATACCCCTTCAATATGTTTGCCAGCGATGCAGGTATACGGGTTTTTGGACAAGGTGCCCCGCACCCAAGAGGATACGGCACCATTGCAAGAATACTTAGTGAATACGTTAGAGAAAAACACCTATTTAGTTTAGAAGAAGCCATCCGACGAATGACCTCTTTGCCTGCACTGAAATTTCAGTTAAAAGACCGTGGATTGTTACGTGAAGGCTTTGCAGCTGATATTCTTGTATTTGATGCCGCTACCGTAAAAGATTTATCTACTTATGAGAAACCTCACCAGTACAGCACCGGCTTCAAATATGTGTTAGTAAACGGACAGGTAACCATCGATAATGGAAAACACAATGGCGCCCGCAACGGGAAAGCTTTAAGAAAAGAATGATAAGCTATGAAAAAAATGATCCTCATTTTATTGTTCCCCCTACAACTAACCGCACAACATTTTACAGGCAAGGATATACAACGTTGTGAAAATGAAGCGAAGTATGTAACGATTATTCGCGACAATTGGGGCATTCCACATATATACGGCAAAACAGATGCAGATGCGGTTTTTGGGTTGATGTATGCACAGTGTGAGGATGATTTCAACCGTGTAGAAATGAATTATATCGAGAAGCTTGGCAGGCTCGCTGAAGTGAATGGCTCAAAAGATATTTACAATGACCTGTTAACCCGCCTTGTGATTGATTCTGCAGATGCAGTAAAAGATTATCAAAATAGCCCGCTATGGCTGCACCGTTTATTGGATGCTTTTGCAGATGGTATCAATTTTTACTTATACAAACATCCTGAAACACATCCTGCATTATTACATCATTTCAAACCCTGGTATCCTTTATTATGGACTGACGGTAGCATTGGAGCTATCAGTACGGCAGGATTAACGGATAAGGATCTCGAAAACCTCTATGGTAATCCGCTTTCAACATCTCAAAAAGATATTAAAACTACTAAAACAGGTACACTGAGTTTTAGCAGAGAAGAAAACCCTACCGGTTCTAATGGCTTTGCCTTTGCGCCTTCCATCACACAAAACCACCATGCAATTTTATACATCAATCCGCATGTAACTTTTTATTTTCGGCCGGAAGTACATATGATCAGTGAAGAAGGATTGAATACTTATGGCGCTGTCACCTGGGGACAGTTTTTTGTATACCAGGGCTTCAATGAACATTGCGGCTGGATGCATACCTCCAGCCAGGTAGATGTTTCAGATGCTTATATTGAAAGAATAAAAAATCTCAACGGTAGGTGGATATATGAATATGAGCATACCCAAAAACCAGTAACAGAAAAAAACATTACTATTCATTACAAAGAAAACAACAGGCTTCTTGAAAAAGGTTTCACAACATTATTCACCCATCATGGACCGGTAATGGCCAGGAAAAACGGGCAATGGCTCAGTGTTCGTTCTTTCAACCGCTCTATCATCAGCCTCGAACAAAGCTGGCTCAGAACAAAAGCGAACAGCTTTGCTGCTTTCAAAAAAGTACTCGATATGCGAGGCAATACTTCCAATAATACCGTGTATGCGGATGCAGAGGGAAATATTGCATACTGGCATGGAAATTATGTTCCTGTAAGAGACAAGCAATTCGATTGGAACAAACCTGTAGATGGCACTATTACAGCTACCGAATGGAAAGGTTTACATACAACAAATGAAATAGTGCATGTAATCAATCCCGCTAACGGCTGGATCCAGAATTGCAACTCTACACCCTTTTCCGTTACAGGCATAACAAGTCCTAAAAAAGAAAGCTATCCTGCATACATGGCACCTGATGGTGAAAATTTCAGAGGTGTTAACGCAGTAAGAATTTTGGATAAAGAAAAAAATTATACACTGGATAAAGTGATCAACACTGGCTACGATACCTACCTTGCCTTCTTTGAAAAATTAATCCCTGCCTTACTCAAAGCATATGATCAATCTTCCGGTTACGATTCATTTGCAACATTGAAAGCTCCCATTGAAGTAATGAGGCAATGGAATTTGCATTCAGGGGAATCATCCGTTGCCACAACACTGGCAGTAACATGGGGAATGCAATTAAGAAATATTATTAGCCTTAGCACTTTGGTAGATGATAAAGGGTATGATATTGTTACAAGAATAAATTCATTCGCAGGTAATTCTTCTAACGGCCATGCGTTATTGGAACAATTTTCCAAAGCTGTAAATGATCTGATCAGCCGATACGGCACATGGAATAAGGAATGGGGAGAGATCAACCGTTTTCAAAGGATCAGTAATACTGTAGACCCATCCTTCGATGATCAGCAACCCAGCATCCCTGTTGGTTTTACATCCTCGCAATGGGGGCAAATCCCTTCTTATACCAGCCGCACTTACCCCAATACAAGAAAATTATACGGCGTAAATGGGAACAGCTTTATCTGTGCCGTTGAATTTGGTAAAAGGATTACAGCCAAATCTTTATTGGCAGGTGGTGAAAGCGGGCACATAGATTCTAAGCACTTTACAGACCAGGCGCTGATGTACAGTAAAGGGCTGCTTAAACCCGTATGCTTTTACAAGGAAGATGTTTTACAGCATGCAGAAAGGACTTACCATCCCGGGGAATGATAAGTCCTATATTGTATTAATTCGCTAATGCTTTTTCCAGATCTGTCAATAATTGCTTGGTTACTTTTCTTGGATTCGCTTCTTTGATCTCTTTTAAGAGGGGTAACGCCGCATTCCCGAACTCGTATAACCCAACCGGGTTCTGGTCGTAGTCGTAACTACCCACTACAAATTCCAGTTTAGACTGGATATCGGAATAGGCAGGGTCATTGATTTTTTTAAAGGTTTCGAAAGCTTTAAAACAAGCATTTCTTAATTTTTCGTTTGCCATACAGTTAATGTTTAATAATACACTGGTGAAATAATATGGCAAGCAAGCCTAAATCGCGGCAAATGTAAGCTAAATATTACATAACCATTTCTGCAAATGTTTGCAGTGAATAAATTAGCCTTATTCCAGTACGGGCCTGATTAGTATTGTATTAGTTTTTTTACACAAGCATCTAATCTTGCTTTGGCAAGAAAATTCTTCTCCAGTTCGCTATTGAACGGTACAGGCGTATCCAGGCTGGCACAACGCAAAACAGGTGCATCCAGGCTTTCGAAACAGTGTTCACTGATCCAGGCACTGATCTCTGCACCTATCCCTCCTGTTAACGTGTCTTCATGCAAAATCAATACTTTCCCGGTACGTTGAACGGATTGGGAAATCATTTTATAATCCAACGGTTGCAGCGTTCTGAGATCGGTAATGTCGAAGGAAATATCAGTATGCTCCTTTGCATATTCTATGGCCCAATGTACGCCCATCCCATAAGTGATGATACTGATATCCGTTCCTTCTGAAACAATAGCAGATTTCCCGATTTCCACGGTGTACATCTCTTCCGGAACCATACCGCTGGTGCTCCTGTACAATGCTTTATGTTCAAAAAACAAAACAGGATTAGGGTCTTCAAACGCTGCGAGTAATAATCCTTTTGCATCGAAGGGATTAGAAGGATACACCACTTTCAAGCCCGGCACATGTGTAAACCAGGCCTCATTACTTTGAGAATGAAATGGCCCTGCACCAACACCGGCCCCTGTAGGCATACGAATAACCACATCAGCATGTTGGCCCCAGCGGTAATGAATCTTTGCCAGGTTATTTACGATCTGGTTAAACCCAACACTTACAAAATCAGCGAACTGCATTTCTACCATACTCTTAAAGCCCTCAAGACTAAGTCCTAAAGCTGAACCAATTATTGCACTTTCGCAGAGTGGCGTATTGCGAACCCTCTGCTTTCCGAAAATACCAACCAATCCCTCCGTTATTTTAAAGGCACCGCCATATGCAGCAATATCCTGCCCCATCAATACCAGATTATCATAACGATCCATGGCTTGACGAAGTGCTTGCTGTATCGCATTAATGAAACGGGTCTCCTCGGTTCCTTTATTTTCATGTAGTACTGGTAAACGTTTTACAGCATCAGGTAATGGAGCATATACATCTTTCAGTTCTTCTTCAGTATCAGGTTCCAGTTTTTTAAACTGGTTGGCCAGCAATAGTTCCGTCTCGATATATTGCCTGAACTCATTTTTAATTATATCGATTTCTTCCTGTTGAAAAACATTTTGCTCCATCAACCAGCTCTCATAATTCCGGATAGGATCTTTTTCTCCCCATTCCTCAAACAATTCCTGCGGAACATATTTGGTACCGCTGGCTTCCTCATGGCCACGCATCCGGAAAGTCATGCATTCTATCAAATAAGGTTTCTGTTCTCTTATGCAGTATTCCCTTACGCCTTTCACCGTATCATAAACGCTCAGTACGTTGTTTCCATCTATCTGCACACCTTCCATTCCATAGCCTTTCGCTTTATCTACCAGACTGGCACAACGATATTGTTCATTCACCGGTGTACTCAATCCATAGCCATTATTTTCAATCAAAAAGATCACAGGCAGATCCCATACTGCCGCCACATTCAATGCTTCATGAAAATCACCTTCACTGGTGCCTCCATCCCCGCTGAAAGCCAACGCTACTTTATTTTCCTTCTTTAGTTGATATGCTAAGGCTACTCCATCAGCAACTGCCAGCTGTGGTCCTAAATGCGAGATCATTCCGCAGATAAAATGTTCTTGGCTCCCAAAATGAAAACTTCTTTCCCGCCCTTTTGAATATCCCTCTTTATTTCCCTGCCATTGCATGAATAATTGATGCAGTGGCATCTTACGGGTGGTAAACACCCCCAGGTTCCTGTGCAAAGGCATCACCCACTCATCGGAATGCAAAGCCAGTGTGGCCCCTACAGCAATAGCCTCCTGCCCAATGCCGCTAAACCATTTACTGATCTTTCCCTGCCGCAGCAGCACTAACATTTTCTCTTCGATCATTCTTGGCAACAGCAAATGTTTATATACATCGATTAATTCCTGGTCCGATAAACCTACTCTGTTGAATTGCATGGTTGAAAGAATATTCATCTAAGTTACTTGTAATGCAAGATGCACGAAAACGGAGTTTTGCACCAAAACAAAAGCCACTGCAAAGGCAATGGCTTTCGTGATTTTAATTGTCAACTGTTATAGCTAGTCTCTCTTAGCGAAACGGCTTAATAATTTTAGAATTTCAATGTACAACCACACCAGCGTTACGAGCAAACCAAAAGCACCGTACCATTCCATATAACGGGGAGCACCCATTTCGGAACCACGTTCGATCATATCAAAATCGATGATCAGATTCAAAGCAGCAATGGCTACTACAAATAAGCTGATACCAATACCAAGCGGACTTGCATCGTACAGGAAAGGCATATTCACGCCAAACATGCGAACCACCATTGACAACAGGTAGAAAATTGCAATACCCATAGTAGCTGTGATAATGATGCTCTTGAATTTTTCAGTGGCCTTAATGATCCTGAAATTGTACAGCAGGAACATAGCGATGGCAACACCAAAGGTTAAACCCACTGCCTGCATGATCAGGCCGGGATATTTTTCTTTGAAAGCATCGTTCATAACAGCAGAAAGGCCGCCGATGAAGAAACCTTCCAGTATACCGTAAGCGGGGGCTAAATAACCTGCCCAGGTAGGTTTGAATGTAATACCCAGGGCTGCGATCAGGCCACCGAAGATGCCCACCATCATTAGGGTACTCATTAAAGTAGGATTACCGGTATCATACAAATGCCAGGTGTATACAGCACCACCGATCACCATCATCATTAAAAAACCGAATTTATTCAGTGTACCGCGAACACTCATAATGCCTTGTGCCTGTAAAGAAGCATTGGCTGTTTTGTTAAAAAATTTTTGAGAAAGGGTTGGATTTCCTGATTCAAATAATGCCATAATTAAATTTTTTGCAATGATAAAGTTAATAGACTTAGCAAAATATACATCGTTAAAATTAAAAAGGCTTTAAGCCCGGATAATGATCCACTGTTTCAAATATAAAATCCTGCCTTTGTTTCAGTAAGCTGATAAACTTTGCCAGTGAATCGGTGTACTGAGGATTTCTGAACATCCTGTCGTGAGATAAAATTACCAAGTGCTTTGCTGTATGCATTCTGTTGTGCACCAGAGCGGTATCTACCAGCGCCATCATCTTTTCAGGGCTCTGGATAGGATTAGCTGTTTTATGATTGAAATTCCATTCCAAATCCCATCCAATCACATTATAGCCTGCACTATCCAATAAATTACACACGGGTTTCACCAGTCCGGACGCTTTTATCCTCCCCTTGCTTACCCAGGCACTGTTACCCGGCAATCGGGCAATTTTATATGGAACATGCAATGATTGCTGGGCCTGGTAAAAATCCTCTTCTGCCATCTGCGGATGTTTATAAAAAAAGATGTACTTATCATTGGCATGTGTAAAACTGTGATTCGCCAATAAAATCTGAGGGTAGGCATCTCTTATTTTCCCCACAATGGTGTTTCCATCGCTTTTCTTTTGCTCATGCAGGCCCACCATAAAAAAAGTGGCCTTAACACCCATCTGACGGCACAGGTCAAAACAAGCCATGGTACCATGTTGCGGACCATCATCAAAAGTGAGGTAGATATATGTTTTAGAACTATCGTAGTGAACAGGTTTCCACGCAAACCTGTTTGCAGTATCTGTTACTATCTTAGCCGAAACAGGTAAAGCATTGTTGCCATTGATTGTATTACAACTGAAAAGGCCGCTCAGCAGCATCCACCAGAAAAAACTAATCATACTTCTTTTTTTACAGTGCCCCATATAGCCCATTATTAAAGCAAGGAAGATGCAAGATATATGCCTTAACGCAATCGATGGCGTTTAAATGTTCAAAAAAATGCGAAATATCACCCTTCTGGAGTTTTTAATATACTTAACTTAGCACCCAATTTTTTATTCCAATGAGTAGACAAGAACAATTGCTTCAGGATGTGGTAATCAAGTTTGCAGGCGACAGTGGTGATGGTATGCAGCTAACTGGACAGCAGTTTACCAATAACACCGCCCTCTTAGGAATCGATCTTGCCACCTTCCCCGACTTCCCCGCAGAAATACGTGCTCCACAAGGTACTTTAGCCGGTGTGAGCGGTTTCCAGATCCACTTTTCTTCCAATAAGGTTTTTACACCAGGTGACCTTTGTGATGTGCTTGTAGCCATGAACGCTGCGGCCTTAAAAGCTAACCTGAAAAGTTTAAAAGCCGGTGGAAAAATTATTGCCAATATTGATGGCTTCGATACGAAGAACCTTCGATTGGCTAATTATCCCGATGGAGTGAATCCTTTGGAAGATGGTAGCCTCGATAGCTATGAAGTAATAAAAATAGATGTTACCAAGCTTACCCGTGAAGCATTGAAAGATTTTGCCGAACTGGGGGTGAAGGAAAGAGACCGTGCCAAAAACATGTTTGTTCTTGGTTTTATTTATTGGATGTATAACCGTAACCTGGATAACACTATCGACTTCCTGAAAGAGAAATTTGGCAAGAAAGATGTGATCCTTCAAAGTAATATCAAAGTATTACAGGCAGGTTATAACTATGGCGATACTACCGAAACGTTCACTACTCGTTATAAAGTTGAAAAAGCCAAATTACCCGCAGGTGTATACAGAAGCATCATGGGTAACCAGGCATTATCTTATGGCTTGATAGCTGCTTCTGAAAAAAGCGGTTTACCTATTTTCCTCGGTACTTACCCTATCACTCCAGCCTCAGATATCTTGCATGAGCTTAGTAAGCATAAAGCTTTTGGAATAAAAACTTTCCAGGCAGAAGATGAAATTGCAGGTATCGCTTCTGCAATCGGCGCAAGCTATGGCGGCTCATTGGGTATCACTACAACTTCAGGTCCGGGTGTAGCTTTAAAAACAGAAGCTATGGGCTTGGCAGTGATGCTTGAAATTCCATTGTTAGTAATAAATATCCAGCGTGGTGGCCCTTCTACAGGTTTGCCTACCAAAACGGAACAGAGTGATTTATTACAGGCATATTATGGAAGAAACGGCGAATGCCCTATGCCGGTGATCGCTTCTTCTACTCCAAGCGATTGTTTTGATGTAGCTTATGAAGCCGTAAGAATTGCAGTGCAGCATATGACGCCGGTTATGTTACTGAGTGATGGATACATTGCCAATGGTGCTGAACCCTGGCGTTTCCCATCTTCAGCAGACCTGCAACCCATTAAAGTTGAATTCAAAAAAGAATTAGCGGAAGGAGAAGAAAAATACCAGCCTTACAAACGTGATGAAAAACTGGTTCGTCCCTGGGCAGTTCCCGGTACTGCCGGTTTAGAACACCGTATTGGAGGATTAGAAAAACAGGATATCACCGGTAACGTTAGCTATGACGCCGATAATCACCAGCATATGGTGAAAACAAGACAGGCTAAGGTAGATATGATCGCCGATTATATTCCTTTACAAAAAATTGATAGCGGCGCAGAAAAAGGAAAAGTACTGGTATTAGGCTGGGGTTCTACCTACGGAGCCATCAAGAGTGCCGTACTGGAATTACAGGCAGAAGGCCATTCTGTAAGCCATGCACATATCCGTTACCTGCGTCCTTTCCCTAAAAACTTAGGTGATATCATCAAGAACTTTGAAAAAGTGCTGATCCCGGAGATCAACAATGGTCAGCTCATCAAAATCATTCGTGATGAATTCCTGGTAGATGCCAAAGGATACAATAAGATCATGGGCATACCTATCACCAAAGGTGAACTGGTAGAGGCCATTAAGAAAATGCTTTAATTTTTTTTCTATAAACGTTAAGAGCTACCTGTTAAGGTGGCTCTTTTTTATTGCGGTAACTACTGCAACAACTCGTAACAAGCTTCTGTATTAAGCAAGTGTTTTGTATATTCATCACATATATAAACACCACAACTATTACTTATGAGAAAAAAATTGGTGGCCATTGCTGCTGCTTTTTTCCTGTGCTTGCAGCTCTCTGCACAGGAACAGCCGATGGCCTTTACAGGCGCCCTCATTTACCCCATTACGGGAGCTCCGATTGAAAATGGAACATTGATTGTTCAAAAAGGAAAGATCATTGCTATTGGCGATGCTTCGTTGAAAATTCCCGAAAATGCTATTGTAACTGAAGTGAAAGGGAAAGTGATGATGCCCGGGATCATTGACACACACTCTCACCTGGGCGGACCGGAAGGTGGCGATAACTCCGCAGCACTGAATCCCGATGCAAGGGCATTTGATGCAATCAATCCTACCAGTGATGGCTTTAAAAAAGCACTGGCAGGTGGCATTACCACGATCAACATCATGCCGGGTAGCGGTCATCTTATGAGCGGACAAACCGTGTACGTAAAAATGAGGGAAGGAAAAGTGATGGAAGATATCATCATCACCAATGAAAAAGGAGTATATGGTGGAATGAAAATGGCCAACGGAACCAATCCCATGCGGGGTACAGCAGGGTTTCCCGGCACAAGAGCCAAAAGTGCTGCGATGGTGAGAGAATTGTTTGTAAAGGCACAGGAATATAAAAAGAAATTAGAGGCTGCTGCAAAAGACTCTACTAAAATGCCTGAACGCGACCTGCGATTAGAGCCTTTGGTAGAAGTGCTGAATGGCAAACGTATTGTTCATTTTCATACACATAAGGAAAACGATATTTTAACGGCCATAAGACTAAGTAAGGAATTTGGCTTCAGGGTAGTATTACACCACGTTTCTGAAGGTTGGAAAGTTGCAGATGAAATAGCCAAAGCCAATGTGCCCTGTTCTGTTATTGTGATCGATGCTCCAGGCGGTAAACTGGAAGCCATGGATTACTCTTTTACCACCGGTGCCGTGCTGGAAAAAGCCGGCGTTCTAACCGCTTTTCATACCGATGATGGTATCACCGACTCAAGGTTACTCATTCGGGGAGCAGCATTGGCGGTTAAATCAGGCATGTCTAAACAAAAAGCCCTGGAAGCTTTGACCATTGCCGGTGCTAAAATGTTAGATCTCTCCAGCAGGATCGGTTCGCTGGAAATTGGGAAGGATGCAGATTTTATCATTTTATCCGGTGATCCGTTTAGTGTGTACACAAAAGTGGAGCAAACATGGGTAGAAGGAAAAAAACGATTCGATCTTTCCAATCCCGCCGATAAAGCTTTTGCGGTAGGCGGCTATCATGTGTACTCAAGTGACCGAGCAGAATTTACCCATCATCACGACGATGAAGAAAATCAATAAACTCATTCAAACTAATTTATAATGAAAGCAACTACTATTTTAAACTTCTTTCTTCTGCTGTCATTACCTTCCTTTACACTAGCCCAAACGGCTATCAAAGCTGAAAAAGTGTACACCGTTACCGCAGGTGCTATTCAGAATGGAGTGATCCTTGTAAAAGACGGGAAAATAGAAAAGATCGGCAAAGAAGGAGACATAAAGATCCCTTCCAACTATACAGTAGTGGAAGCAAAAGTGGTAACACCCGGATTAATTGATGCAAGAAGTGTGGTAGGATTATCCGGACCACTAAACATTCCCTCCGACCAGGATCAACTGGAAAAATCATCTCCCATCCAACCCGACCTGCGGGCTATTGATGCGTACAACACGGAAGATAAACTGGTAAAATATGTGCGGGATAATGGCGTAACTACATTGCACACAGGTCATGGCATAGGGGCACTGGTAAGTGGACAAACCATGGTAGTAAAAACCAAACCTGGCACCGTGGATCATGTAACTATCATACCCGCTGCAATGCTGGCCATGACCATCGGCCCGGCTGTGCAGGGAAATTTCCCATCTCCCGGAACCAAGGCCAAGCAAATTGCCATGCTGCGTACGGAGTTGATCAAAGCACAGGACTACCTTAAAAAAATGAATGCCAAAGATTCTACAAAGAGGCCCGCCGAAGACCTTAAACTGGAGATGCTGGGAAAATTATTAACGCATGATATGAAGGCATTGATTACCGTAAATACAACGAATGATATTATGAATGCCATTCGCCTGGCAAAAGAATTCAACTTTCAATTGGTAATTGATGGTGCTGCAGAAGCTTACCGTTTGACCGATGAAATTAAAGCTGCTCATGCAGAAGTGATTTTACATGCAACTATGGCAAGAAACGGCGGCGATATGATAAACATGACAAGAGAAAGCGCTGCTATTTTAACCAAAGCAGGTATTCCCATTTCTATAGAAAGCGGTTATGAAGCGTATGTTCCTAAAACAAGGGTAATTCTTTGGGAAGCCGCTATAGCAGTGGCTAACGGCCTGCCTTTTGAAGATGGACTGAAAGCGATCACTATCAATCCTGCAAAATTATTAGGCATTGATAACCATGTTGGCAGTATTGAAAAAGGGAAGGATGCAGATCTTGTGTTATACAACGGAGATCCATTTGAATACCTCACAAAAGTGTGCAAAGTGATGATTGATGGTAACTGGGTAAGCAATAACTGTGAGTAAACAGCTTACTTTATCTTATAAAAGAGTTGCAGCGTTTTGCTGTAGCTCTTTTTTATGCAACAACTTTTATTTTATCTGCGATCTTATTAATGTCAACAGTGATCTTATAAATAAAATAGAACTGGTCTGCAATCGATTTAAACTGTGACAATTTTTTCCGGGTACTGCTTTCTATTTTACCTTCTTCCAATTCAGTCTTTCTTTGCTGCAATAAACGGCCAATTCTCTCATCCAGCATTTTAATATTCGCATCAGTTTCTGCAATCGATGCTTTACCTTCCTGCTCTCCCTGTTTCAGAAGGTTCCTGGCTTCGTGCAAATGAGCCTGCGTTAATGTGATCAAAGGTTTATAATCCTCCACAATAAATTCTTCTTCTACCGAATGAGCATAGTGGGTTAGCGTGGCAATATGAGAGGTGAGCATATGCACAGACACAACAAACTGGTGTATCTGCTCAATATGTTCCTGCTTGCTCTTAGGTTCAGATAACATACGGTTAAATGTATCCGAAAGGTTAGCTAAAGCAACGAGGCTGTTTTTGCGTTCTACCCTCACCGCTGCTTTTACAAAATTTTTCCCGGTAAAAGTATCTGCAACGATCTTATAATAAGCAATACTGCTTTGCAGCATATGTTCCATCAGGGCTTTGATATTGTTCTGCTCCCATATCGGCGGAATAAGATAATTAAACAACCATGCCAGCACTGAACCAATAAGCGTATCCATGAGCCTGTCTTTCATAATAGTTGAAAAATTACCTGTTCCGATCAGATGAAACATCAGTAACACATACACCGTGATCATAAATACCCCAACAAAATAATGCCTCCGTATAAAACTGAATGCAATGATCATACAAATGGCAAGCGTAACCAATATCACTGTATTATCTTTAATAAACCATAACAACAAAGCTGTAAGTATTACACCTGAAACGGTACCGGATATACGTTGTATGTTTCTTTCTTTGGTAAGACTATAACCAGGCTTTAAGATCACAACAACGGTGAGTAAAATCCAATAACTATGCCCCACAATGAAAAGCCTTGCAATTAAATAACCGGCGGCAGCGGCCATCGCGATACGCAGAGAGTGACGGAAAATGTTGGACTGAAAAGAGAGATTATCCCATAATAATTTGAGATCGATGGCCTGGTGAGAAATAAAATCTTCCGGATCAGGCATCTGTACTTTTTTACGGCGAAGTTTTCTATCGTAAGTAGTATAGTGGTGCAATGTTTGGATTCTTCTTGAGATATCATCCATCGTATCCAGAATATGTTTGAGGCTGATAAACATTTCTACATTGCCGGGAGATAAGATCGTTTTACGCAATGCCTCCAAACGTTCTCTTTCTTTTACAAGCTGAATGGTAATCGTTTCGTCGAACACTGATTTCTTCCCACTCTGTAATGCCCAACCAATCGCATCTAATTCTTTGGCCAGCGAACGGATCAATTCGCCGTATTCTGTAAGAATAGCCGTTTGTTCAAAATGTTCATGTAACTTTTCATAATCCTGGTGAGAAGCCATCGTTATCTCGAAGAGATCGGTCACATCTAAAAAAGCCATCACCAGTACCCGCCCGATATGAGTAGATTCCTGGACAATACTTCTCGTTTTAAAAATTAATTCTGTAACAAGGTTTTGCTTCTCCTGTATCGCAATCTGTGTGCTCACCAGTTGCTGCTTCATCTTTTCATAATCTACATCATTATCATACAAAGCAGCTTTTACCCTGAGATAATCTGCAATAGAGAGCACATAATCTCCCAATGCCTGTTGCGCAAGTTTATAGGGCCGCATCTTGTACAATAGCAAGCTTAATAATATATACCAAACTCCGCCGGCCAATAAGTAAGCTGCATTGCTTAATACTTTCCAGCCCGTGTACTGGTATTGTGTTTCCAAAACAATTACAAGTAGTACTGCCACACCAATGGCTGCAGATCTGGCCCCATATACAGTAATGAGTGAAAAGAAAAAGCAAAAAAGGGGCAGCAAAATGAGCCATAACCAGGGGATCGTATGTGCAAAACCGGTAATAATAGAAAATAAAAACACAAGAAAGGCACATACTACAAAACCATTCATCCGATGCAGTATAGGACCGGGATTATCAGTAATGCTTACACACAATGCACCAATAGCTATAACTATCCCAATCTGCAAAGCATTAAAATAACCAAACACCAATGCAGGCAGCAGTATACCCACTGTTTTCCTAACACCCTCAGCTAAATAATAACTACTGATAAAGCTTTTATATTCTTTAATGTAATCCATCTTATGTTGATAAAGATACTTTCAATTTCAATGTATAGATGAATGCTGTTCAGTAACTTTTTATATACTTTCAATGTATGGATGTAGAAGAATTGAGAACATATGCTTTGCAGAAAGATGATGCGGAAGAAGCACTTCCCTTTGGACCCGATGTATGGGTTTGTAAAGTATTGGGGAAAATGTTTATACTGGTGTCACTCGATACATTTCCGCTTCAGTTGAACCTGAAATGTGATCCTGCCATGGCCATAGAGTTAAGAGAACGTTATCCGGATTGTATTCTCCCAGGTTATCACATGAATAAAAAGCACTGGAATACAATCTTGGTTAATGGTATGCTTGCCAAAAAACAAATCTTACAAATGATTGATGACTCGTATGCTTTGGTACGAGGTAAAAAATAAACTTATTTTTTACCCTTCCGGGTATAATAAACGCACACTTCTTTCAATCCGCATTCATCACACTTGGGGCTACGTGCCAGGCAAGTGTACCGTCCATGCAATATCAGCCAATGATGCGCTTTATGAACTAGCCCTTCCGGGATTTCTTTAATTAGTTGTTTCTCTACAGCTAAAGGCGTATTAGCTGTTTGTGTTACCAACCCCAATCGCTTACTTACTCTAAATACGTGGGTATCAACGGCCATATTAGGTTGTTGGTCGATTACGCTGGTTATCACGTTAGCCGTTTTTCTCCCAACACCCGGAAGCTGTACCAACTCATCTACTGTCATAGGCACCTCTCCGTTGAATTTGGCTAATAACATATTAGCCATACCGATCAGGTGCTTGGTTTTATTGTTAGGGTAAGAGATGCTTTTGATAAGTGGGAACAACTCCTCAAAGCTTGCTTGAGCAAGGGAAGATGGATCAGGATAATTTTCGAACAACTTAGGCGTAGTTAAATTAACCCTCACATCGGTGCATTGCGCCGATAATATAACAGCCACCAGTAATTGAAAAGGATTATCGTAGATTAGTTCTGTTTCAGCATTCGGAGAATGTTGCTGGAAGTAATCAATTACAAATTTGTAGCGTTCTTTTTTGGTCATACTTCAATACTAATTCGATAAAGATAGGTAACATCTTAGTGGATTAATAGTTGAAGCGACCAGAACCTAAATAGATGCTGTAATTATATTTTCCCGAAAGCGTGCAGCGAGGATAAATTCTATTCTTGTTTTTTATCCGCTTGTGTTTTCGCGTATTTCAAAATCGCATCGATGGTAGTATCGCTGGGCGTATTATTTTGCTTTTTTAGGTCTTCCATTTGCTTTTTCATACGCTTCAATACCTTAATCTCATTGGCCAGTTCAGCATCATCTTTCAATGCTTTGTCTATGGCCAGTGTAAGTATGGGGGATGCTTCGCCATACAGGTACAGCATCAATTGTTCCTGTGTAAATTTTTGCATAAATAATTTGAAACTGCAATAGTAAATATACTGCTTTCGGAGGGTAAAACACGGTCTGTTTCTTAAACGGAAGATGAAAAGAATTATTGCGGAGTATTTATTTTTTTGCGGTAGTGCTATCTTCAATGATATAGATATCTTCTCCGTCTTTTTTCATCATATAATGCTCACGGGCAAACTTTTCTAGTGCAGCCGGGTTGTTCTGTAAGTCTGAAAGGTCCTTCTTAGCTTTTTCTATTTCCTGCTCGTAATAGTGTTTTTTATTTTCCAGGTTTTTCAGCTGCCTTTTTTGTTCCAGTACATAAAAAAAATCGCGCTGGTCGAAAAATAGCATCCATACTACAAAGAATGCAGTAGCCAAGAAATACCTGTTAAAAAGTACAGATGAAATTTTCTTCATAACCCAAAAATAAAAGTTCATAGCTAATGGCCATACACAAAGGTTACCAACACCTGTGCAAACCACTAACTATGAACGTTATAATATCCGGCGGAATTATTTAGTGAACTTTAATTTTTTACCGGGGTAGATTGCTGTTTCACCCAATGCTTCCTCAATACGGATCAATTGGTTGTATTTAGCGATCCTGTCTGTACGGGAAGCAGAACCGGTTTTAATTTGTCCGCAGCTCAAAGCAACAGCCAGGTCTGCAATGGTAACATCCTCAGTTTCACCACTGCGATGGCTCATAATGGTATTATAACCATTGTGCTGTGCCAGTGTAACAGCATTGATCGTTTCTGTGATCGTACCAATCTGGTTTACTTTTACCAACAAAGCATTACCGATCTTTTTATCGATACCCATTTGTAAACGATCTACGTTAGTAACAAACAGGTCATCACCTACTAACTGTACTTTGTTACCGATAGCCTGAGTTAAAGCAGCCCAACCGGCCCAATCATCTTCTGCCATACCATCTTCAATAGAAACGATAGGATATTTCTTCACCCATCCTTCCCAGAATTTAACCAATTCATCGCTGCTTACAGCTTTACCGCTGCTCTTATGGAAAACATATTTTTTCTTTTTCGCATCCCATAACTCACTGTTGGCAGCATCCATAGCAATAGTGATTTGAGAACCAGCTTTGAAACCGGCAGCAGTGATCGCTTCCAATACAGTTTCAATCGCTTCTTCATTGCTTTGAATATTGGGTGCAAAACCACCTTCATCACCTACGTTGGTACTGAATCCTTTTTTCTTCAACACTGTTTTCAGGGCATGGAAAATTTCAACACCCCAACGCAAACCCTCACTGAAAGTAGAAGCACCTACAGGTTGGATCATAAATTCCTGGAAATCAATTTTATTATCAGCATGTGCGCCCCCATTCAGGATGTTCATCATGGGTACTGGTAATGTTTTAGCATTTGTTCCGCCCACATAGCGATATAAAGGAAGACCCGCTTCTTCTGCAGCAGCTTTGGCAACGGCCATACTTACTGCAAGGATGGCGTTAGCGCCCAGTTTTGCTTTATTGGGAGTGCCGTCCAGAGCGATCATCACCTGGTCGATAGCAGCCTGTTGAGATACATCGTAACCTACGATCGCCTCGGCAATGATATCATTAACATTTTTAACGGCTTTCAATACACCTTTACCAACATATTTCTTTTTATCATTATCACGTAACTCTACGGCTTCGTGAATACCGGTGCTGGCTCCGCTTGGTACAGCGGCCCGGCCTATGGCGCCGTCATCTGTTAATACATCTACTTCAACGGTAGGATTGCCGCGACTGTCTAATATTTGCCTGGCATGTACTTCAACAATGTAACTCATGATTGCTTGATTTTAGTTTAATTGATAGTTAAGTTCTTTTAGCAAGCGCTTCTTTTTTTGCAGCGCAAAGGTAAAAAAGATGGGCTTTGTAATATAAATGATAATTATCAGGCTTTAACGGTTAACGATCTAAACACATCTTCCAGCTTCTGCACTTCGGATTGCAAAGAAACAATATTCAGGTTATGTTGCAAAGAAAGGGCTAATACCTCTTTACGTACCTGTTCGGGATGGGATGTATGCACCTGCAGCATTACCGCAGAACCCTGCATGGGAATAACCGAAATATTCTCAACGCCTTCTATTCGCCGCAACAAGATTAATACTTCATTGGGTACAGCCTCGAACTGAATGGTAAGCAAATGTTTCTCCGCAGTACCTTTTTGCAGTGTGGACAACGGGGCATCGGCTACGATTACACCCTTATGAATGATGATGGCCCGGCTGCAAATAGCCTCTACTTCCTGGAGAATATGAGATGAAAACAAAACGGTTTTGTGCTGTCCCTGCTGCTGAATCACATTCCTGATCTCAATGATTTGATTCGGGTCTAAGCCGCTGGTGGGTTCGTCCAGTATCAGCACCTCCGGATCGTGTATCAGAGCGGCGGCTAAGCCTACCCTTTGCTTATATCCTTTGGAAAGTTGTCCTATTTTTTTACGCTGTTCCACCTGAAGCCCGGTTAATTCAATAATATCAGCAATGCGTTTGGCAACACCCTGTATTTGATGAATACCTGCAACAAAACTTAAATATTCCTTCACATACATATCGTAGTACAAAGCATTCGATTCAGGCAGGTAACCTATTTTTCGCTTGGCTTGCAGCGGCTGTTGCTGCACATCAACACCTGCGATGGTAATATTACCCTTATCGGGAAGAAGGTAGCCGGTGATCATTTTCATTGTTGTACTTTTCCCTGCACCATTCGGCCCCAGGAATCCAACGATCTCGCCTTTACGAAGTGAAAAAGAAATATTATTCACGGCTTTCTGTTCCCCATATTGCTTCGTTAATTGCGTTACTTCAATAGACATACCATCACTTTATTTGCCCGAAAATACTATATAATGCAAAATGGGCTGAATACATTAACATAATGTCTTCAACCCAATTGCCCAATGTAAGCTTGTTTATTTAAACTGCATATTTACAGACACCACATTCGATACCAGGTTGGTAGATTGAATATAGTGCCCGAACCTTAGTTCAAGTGTGCTCAGCTTTGTACCCATAATGCCATCCGGAGGCGACAAACGCATGCCTGTTCCAAAAAAATGACTGGTTAATGCAGAATAAGCGTAGTTACTGGTATAATACTGATCTGCTGAAGTATGTGCGGCATAAGGAGCAAAATACTTTGCCGCTGTTTGAATATAATACCGGTAGAAAGGAGATATGGAGAAGAAGGGTGTAACTTTAAAAGGTACTTCCACATCAGCGGTATGCGCTGTTAATCCCCAGTCATCAGTATAAAAACGGTAATAAGTTCTAATTACCACTTTATCCCCCGCAAAATAATTTAAACGAAAACCAATGGGTAGTTTCAAACGAATATCAGGAAGGTTCTCTACATGTACTGTTCCGTCTGAAAAATATACCCTGTGGAAAGGCAAACCCAGGTAACCACTTTGCCCAACAAGATCTGTCATTACAGAAACCTGCATTCTCTTATTAACAACCTGTGCAAAAGCAAGAGAGGCAGTGTAAGTAAAGCGCTGCGCTGAAGGAATGTTATGACCACCGCCGGAACTAAGGCCCACAGTGCTGCCGCTGGCTGTGGTGATATAAGTAGGACCACTTGAATTGGAAGAATTAGGTATTAATTCAGATGGATAGATAAGTTTAACCTTGTCAAAAAAAGCAGAGAACTTACCATTGAATTCCCCATTGTTTTTTGTTTTCACGGAGCCGTGCATATCTAATCCAAAAGAGCTGTAATTATATTCTGAAGAAAGATAAGTACCTAAGCCAAAAGTGGTTCCCTTCTGTTCATTCTCAACGGTCCAGTCTAAAGACGGATAAACACGTGTACCCCCGGTTTTGGAAGCACCAGATTTGGAAACATACGCAGAAGAAGCTGCAGTATGATGATCGATACCCAGTTCGGCACTTACCGTGTGCTTACGCTTGTACCAATCGTATCCTACCCATTTCAATTCAATACCATTGGATATATCGGTTACTTTCTCCGTACCTATCCCCCCCGTTATAGCTGAATGATCACCATTCTGCGAATAATAACTAGACACAAGATTTACTTCCTCCAGTTTCAAAGGCTTAGCCTGGTAGGTACTATCATCAGAAGTTGTTTGTGAAAATGCATGTAAGAAAGTAAGGTATAAACCAATAACAGTTAAACAGATTTTTTTCATTCAAAATGATTTGAGTTTTTTATATTCAGTTACAGCCGCAACCACCACCTGTTTTACCACCATTAGCCCCGGCAGCTCCTTCACGGTAGGTTTCAAAATTCAATTCTGTTTTTTCTACTTTACGACTGGTTAACTGCATCTCAGAATCATTGATCCTGCTTTTCTGGTATTCTTTCACATGTACACAGGATGCACTGAGCATCAACAGCAATACATAAGCGATTTTTTTTGTGGGCATGGGGTTAAGTTTATTTTTTAATATGAATATTATTGGAAGTGTAAACTTGATTATCATCATCAATAATAATAGCTTCTATATCTTTTATCTGGTTCACCATATCCAGTCCTGCTACAACTCCCATAATGGTTACGGGTGTTGCCATCGCATCTGCGATCTCAGCATTGGTAGAAATAATGGTTACACTTTTAATGCCACTAACGGGGAGGCCTGTACGAGGATTGATTGTGTGGGAATATCGCTTCCCGTTAATCATTACATACTTTTCATAATTACCCGAAGTAGCCACAGCCAGTCCGCTGATCTGCATGTAAGAAAACACGGTATTCGATACATCAGGATGTGCAATACCAATGGTCCACTGCGAACCATCAGGTTGTAGTCCCCAGGTAGTTAAATCACCCGATGCATTTACAATACCACTCTCCGCTCCCTCCGCTATCATCACACGCCGGGCCATTTCTGCCGCATACCCTTTTCCTATGCCGCCAAAACCGATCCGCATACCTGCTTCCTTTAAAAAAACAGTTTGCTCTTCCGGGTTCAATATCACATTACGATAATTGATCAGTCTTACCATTTGTTTTGCCAGTTCTTTATCCGGTAAGGCTTTCATGGTAGTATCAAAGTTCCACAAACGCTTATCTACCGAACCATAGGTGATGTCAAAAGCACCCTGTGTAACCTGTGATATACGCAGGGAACGCTCAACCAGCTGATAGGTCTCCGTACTAACTTTCACCGGAGCAATACCCGCCATCCTGTTAATGGCATTGGTTTCACTATCTTCCTTATAGGTTGTAAGTAAACGCTCTATCCGTTGAATTTCTGCAACCCCTTTATCAATCTTATCAAAAGCCCATGCCTCTTTATCGGCAACCACACTAATCTCAAACTGATTACCCATCAGCTTCATCGACTTTTTATATACTTTTTGTAATTGCATCAATCCTTTATTTATCAGCGTCGATCAAAGACTTCACTTCATCTATAAATTCATCCAGGCTCTCTTTGGGAAAGCCGTCCCACTCCTTCAATACTTTACCATTGGTATCTAACAATACGGTATAAGGGAAACTTCCTTTGGAATTATATTTATCCGCGAGCTGATCGTTGACCTTTTGCTGTTGTGCAGGTAATTGATTTTTTTTCATGCGTGGAAAATCTGCATTTACCATTACCAATGATGTATCTGCAAATTTTTGAAAAGCATCAGATTCCAATACTTCCTTATGCAACCTGATACAGGGACCGCACCAGTCTGACCCGGAAAAATTCAATAGGATATGCTTATGTTCTTTTTTGGCTAAAACCGTTGCTTCTTCAAAATTGTTGTGCCATACCGTGAATGACAACATTACAAAACAACCTAAGATCAGGGGGATGAAAAACTTATTCATAATAGGAATAGTTGATAACTACTTTTCAGGGCAGATGATATTTTTTATTAAAACGTTGCCTGCATTTTTTACTTAACAGGTTATTAACGATTAAGTAATGACTCAAGCGCTGAAACTGAAGATAGATAAGCCTCTACAGCTACCTGCCTTAAAAAATTATAAAAAACAAATTGATAAGTTTTGCTTAACAAATAAGCCGGATTTATTTCATTTTTTAAGCATCATCCGCATAATTTCTACTATATCATAGTCTTCTGTGGATTGCTAAATACTCATGGTTCTCAAAACTTTTCTTTAAACTATTTTTAATACAACACAGGAACTGCTATATTGTACAATCATTAAAACTTAACCGCCATATGGAGCAAACAAACATCCTCATCAAAGACAACTCAGCCAACCCGGCTCCGCTGGGATTATTTGGATTTGGAATGACTACTGTTTTATTAAACCTGCACAATGCAGGCATTTATGAACTCAATTCCATGATTTTGGGAATGGGTATTTTCTACGGTGGCCTGGCACAAGTAATTGCAGGCATCATGGAATCGAAGAAGAATAACACTTTCGGGATGACCGCCTTCATCTCTTACGGGTTCTTCTGGCTTTCATTGGTAGCCTTGATCGTAATGCCGAAACTGGGATGGATCACCGCCACATCTGAAACAGGCATGATCGCCTACCTGGTAATGTGGGGGATATTTACACTACTGCTCTTCATCGGTACCTTAAAGCTGAGCAAAGCATTACAATTTGTATTTGCCACACTTACCCTTTTATTCTTTTTATTAGCAGCCGGCGATGCTACCGGTAACGCTGCGTTGAAACAGTTTACAGGATGGGAGGGAATTGTGTGCGGTGGCTCAGCCATTTATACAGGTATTGCCGGATTGCTGAATGAAGTGTACGGAAAAACCATCCTTCCGGTAGGCGCTAAATAAGCCTTACCAATTACCTAATTAAAAGCATACCAGTACCCTGCAGTATTTATAACACGCAGGGTATTTTTCTTTTCAGGCATATCAGAAGAAGCCTGAATGCAACAAAAGATTAAATAACTTTTCTGTTCTTTAGTTAGTTCAGTACTTAAATTTGAATTCAAAATAACATTGCCATGTCATATCCTTACCAGATCAAGAGTTTTGAACAATACCAGAAAGATTATAAAAGGAGTATAGAAGATCCCGCAGGCTTTTGGTCTGACATTGCTGAGCATTTTCAATGGAAAAAGAAATGGGACAATCCATTGAATTGGAACTTTACAGAACCTAAAGTAGAATGGTTCAAAGGCGCTACCCTTAATATCACGGAAAATTGTTTAGACAGGCATCTTGAAAAAATGGGCGATATCCCTGCGATCATTTGGGAACCGAATGATCCGGAAGAGCATCACCGCATCATCACTTATAAAAAATTGCATGAAAAAGTTTGCCAGTTTGCCAACGTGTTAAAAAACAATGGCGTTAAAAAAGGTGATCGCGTATGTATTTATATGGGTATGATACCGGAGCTCGCCATTGCCGTACTGGCTTGTGCCCGCATTGGTGCCATACACTCTGTTGTGTTCGGAGGCTTCTCTGCCCAAAGTATTGCCGACAGGCTCTATGATGCCCAGGCCGAGTACATTATTACCTGTGATGGTGCTTACCGCGGTGCAAAGGATATACCGTTAAAAAGTGTAATTGATGATGCATTGATCGGCAACAGAACCGTTAAAAGAGTGATCGTTTGTACACGTACCCGTACGCCTGTTTCCATGATCAAAGGAAGAGATGTGTGGTGGGAAGATGAAATTAAAAAAATTGAGACCCTCGGATTGAATGATTGTGCCGCAGAAGATATGGAAGCAGAAGACCCCTTGTTTATCTTATACACTTCAGGGTCAACAGGCAAACCCAAAGGGGTGGTACACAGTTGCGCAGGCTACATGTTATACACCAACTACACTTTTGTGAACGTATTCCAATACCAACCTGGAGATATTCATTTCTGTACGGCAGATATCGGCTGGATCACCGGGCACAGTTATATTGTTTATGGCCCTTTAAGCGCCGGTGCCACCACCCTCATGTTCGAAGGTGTACCTACCTGGCCCGATGCAGGCAGGTTCTGGGATATTATTGATAAGTACAGGGTAAATATCTTATACACCGCACCTACTGCCATTAGGAGTTTAATGGGTTTTGGATTAGGTCCGGTACACGGGCATGATCTCAGCAGCTTAAAAATATTGGGAACTGTGGGTGAGCCTATTAATGAGGAAGCATGGCACTGGTATCATGAGCATATTGGTAAAGGCAAATGCCCCATAGTAGATACCTGGTGGCAAACCGAAACAGGTGGCATTCTTATTTCCAACCTGGCAGGTGTTACACCCGCCAAAGCAAGCTGGGCAACCCTTCCCTTACCTGGCGTAGAACCAGTACTGGTAGATGAAAAGGGGGATGAAATTACTACCATGGAAGATGGTGTATATAAAGGCAATCTGTGTATCAAACAGCCATGGCCTTCTATTTTAAGAACTACTTATGGTGATCATGAAAGATGCCGCACCAATTATTTTGCTACTTATCCTAACCTGTATTTCACAGGCGACGGTGCTTTGAAAGATGAACAAGGTTTTTACCGCATTACAGGCCGTGTAGATGATGTATTGAATGTAAGTGGTCACCGTATTGGAACAGCCGAAGTAGAAAATGCCATCAACATGCACTCCGGTGTAGTAGAAAGCGCTGTGGTGGGCTATCCGCATGAGATCAAAGGGCAGGGTATTTATGCCTTTGTGATATACACAGGTTCTCATCAGCAAAATACCCACGGTACGGCAGACCTGATACGGAAAGACCTTTTACAAACCGTTACCCGTATCATCGGCCCTATTGCCAAACCCGATAAGATCCAGTTTGTAAGTGGCTTACCCAAAACCCGCAGTGGTAAGATCATGAGACGAATATTAAGAAAGATAGCAGAAGGAGAAGTAGAAAATCTTGGCGATACCACTACTCTTTTAGATCCGGCCATCGTAGATGAGATCAAGAATGGAAGATTGTAGTATTCTAAAGCTATCAACATTATACCAGGAGAGCACGTTGTAACGTGCTCTTTTTTATTTTATTACTGCCACCCGGCATCATACTAGTGTTTTATATCTGTAGTTTTAGTAGTATAAATTTCACTGATAAGGCATACACTTAACTTAATTTTTAACTTAAAAAAAGTAAACACCTACACTAACTACTTACCGATTATTTCAAAATGCTGCTCTGTAGAAAAAGGAATTTCCTGGCCCATCACTTGCGTTGTGCCTTTACCTTCTGTTGTTCCTTTCTTACTTTGTATTATTCCGGTAGCAGTATTAACAGTTAGTTCCCCGGTTATTGAACTGGTTCCCGTAACAATAGCATCCATGCCCTGAACAGTTTTGGTTGTCTTGGTGTTTTCTGTACCGCTAAAACTCAAAACTGCATCCGTTCCATTAATTGATTTTACTTTATAAGTATAGCTTTGGGTTTTCCCTGCTTCTTTTGATTCATTGTACACTGTAAAAGTATCTCCTACCTGTAATTTCTCGGGAACTGCTAAAAAACTTTGTGCAACCAGCTCCCCAATACCAGAACCTACAATAGAGCTCAGCATATCTGTTTTAGAAGAATTCGTTGGCTTTGTATTCTTCACTTTTCCATCATACGATAAAACAACATCCGATGGTTTATTGATAATATCTTTTACAACCTGGCCCATTTGTCCATCCATATCCTCCTTTTTATCAGAATCAAAACTCCTGCTGTTACCCATCATCTCAGTTTTCGATTGCAGACGTGTAATCGTGTTGGTTAAGGTTATATCGGTACTTACTGCTTTCACTACAATATCAGCATCCAGGGTAATATCCGATTTGATTTCCATGTCATTACCCGCTACTGTCTGGTGGATGACACCATTTGATTGTGTAGTTTGGTGAATTTTTTGTCCTGCGCTTACGGCAATTTTTTGTGCAAAACCTGTATTACCTACCAATAAGACTAAGCATAAAAAAGAGAGTTGTTTCATATTGAACTGTTTGAATGTTGACTAATTAAATCGTTCCAATAATTGCTGTATAAATTTGTGGATTGTAATAAGTCTAAATGATTTCCTGATACAACAGTAGTTCCATTATCAAGCACATATATCCTGTCACAAATTGATTTTAATACATGGAGCCTATGGCTAATAAATATAATTGCCATATCTTGTTTTAATCTTTTCAATAACCCTAAAACAAATTGCTCCGAATTTCTATCCATGGCAGAAGTAGCTTCATCAAGTATTAAAAGTTGAGGCCTGTGGTATAAAGCCCTTGCTAATGCAATCATTTGTTTTTGTCCGCCAGATAAATTAATACCTTCTTCACCCACTAATGTCATAACCGATTGCGGTAAGCTATCCATAAAAACACCAAAACCGTATTCATTTAAAAACTTAATTACTTCCTGTGTTTTTGTAGCTGCATCATCAAATGCAATGTTTTCTAAAACAGTCGCATTAAAAATGTGTATCTGCTGGGGAACTACACTCACAATTTTGCGCCAACTGTTGAATGATATATCTTTTAGAGAATCGGTATGATTAATTATAATATTTCCATTCTCACATTCGTAATGCTTCTGAATGATTTGAGAAATAGTACTCTTACCACTACCGTTTTCGCCCATGATAGCAACAATTTCACCCGTATTAACTTCGAAAGAAACGTTATTAAAAACCGGACTTCTTCCTGCAAAGCGAAATAAAATATATTCAACCTTTAAAGATTCAAACTGTGTTATTTCAATAGCTTCATTATTTTTTTCAGGCTCAATACCTGTAAATTCAAACATTCTGTCGAATGCAATTTTAGCTTCATTTACAGGGATGGAAACCAATGCCAGATTTGCAATACTTGGTAACAAAGTAGAACACATTCCTAATATTGCCATCAATTCACCTACCTTTAATTGACCGTATAATACCTGATAGCTGCTGTGTAAAAGAATTCCTAATAAAAAAACAATGCCAAAACCATTGGCTATAAAACCAAGCTTAATTTGAATTTTTCCCAAAGAGAAAATACTATCCTGGAACTTGCTATAAATAATATGATTGGTGTTTGCAAACAACGCCTGTTTACTGTAATTTTTTATAGGTTCTATTCCTTGCAACGTTGAAATATAATTGGCTTCACTCATAGCATAACTGCTCATAATATTTTTTTGACCATCAATGATACTTTTGTTATGCTTGAAAATGAGTATAAAATAAAGCGGCAATGCCAACAGTGATGCTAACGCTATTTTCCATGAGTAAAAGAATAAAAACCCAAATACTACTAATGTTACCAATACGTCTATTACAACATTGCCAGCCAATTGACTGATTACTCTTTGTATTCTTGATGTATCTGTTAACCTTGCCGTCAATTCCCCAATTTTACGGGTATCAAAAAAAGCCTTTGGCAATCGTAATAACCGCGAATAGAAACTGTTGATAATTCGGTTATTAAAATCTTTAGCCTGCCTGAATAAAAAATATTGCCTCAAAGCCGATAAACCTTCTTTTGCCAACAACAATAAAAACACCAATGCAATACCTAAGTTTAACTTAACAAAGTTCTTCTTTGGTAATATGTCATCAATTAAACGCTGGGAGAACAAACTCATTACAATACCCAATACCGCAATGCCCACACCTATCGCAGCAGCAATAGATAAAAGCGAAATGTCTTCTCTAATCAATTGTTTGATCCATTGTTTTTTTTGATTGGTAATTACTGCTGCTTTTTTAAAATCTTTATTGGGTTCTAAGGTTAAGCATGTTTTTGACTGCCAGATAGCAGCCAGTTCGTTACGCGATAAATAAACAATCCCTTTAGCAGGATCGCCAATAACAAATTTCAATTCATTACCCTGAGTTTTTGTACCGAAACAAACCACATAATGCTGTAATTGTTTATCAATAACTACATGCAATATCAACGGGCTTGGATGCTGAATTAATGCAGCTATATCTGCTTCACAGCCTTCGGCAGTAAAACCAATTTGATTCGCAGCCTGATATAACCCTAACAATGTTGTTCCGGTAATATTGGTACCGCTTAATTTGCGTAGATTTTCTAAAGTATTGTTGCCGCCATAATAACGTATGATGGATAATAAGCAAGCAACACCACAATCGGCTTCGCCTTGTTGAAGTATAAATGATTGCTGAAGTTCTTTAGCTTGCATGTAGGAAGTAGTATTTTATTTTTCTCCTTCAGGAGAATTAAAAGGGGCTATCAAATTTTCAATTTTAGTTTCACCAATAATTTTTTTGACTAATGTTTGGTGCTCGTAAATAAAAAAGGCAGGTACTGTTGCTGTACCAAATATTTTATAAAACTGGAACTTAGTATCTCTTAGTAAGATCAAATTTGGTAAAGTATTTAGTTGGTAATCATTCTTAAATTTTGCAACGCTAATGCTATCTGCAATTGTTACCATTAAAATAGTTATATCTTTTATTTGCTCTTTATTATTTAAATATTGTGTTGCCATGTTTTGGCAATGCTCGCATGTGGGGCTAAAGAAGTTAAAGATAATTCTACCATTTACATTTTCTAAATCTGCATTTTTAAATGTTTTATTGTTTGTTGCTACAAAAGAAAATGTGGGTAATAGTGCTGTATTTTTTTCTGCTATTTGTTTTTGCTGTATAATGATAAATACTTTATAACCTAAGTATCCTAACAAAACCAAACATACAATTGCAATACTTAAACCAATTATTTTTTTCATTGCCTAACTAAATTGTAATTGAATAAACACAATAAATAATAACCAAATAAACATGGCTACACCATAACTGGAAGCGGTAATTTTTAGAGACTGCCAAAAATTTTTTTGCGTAAATGTTTGAATACCTGAAGTAATCAAAACCCAATACCCCAACTCGAATAGATTAAACTGCTGCAAAGGATATACTAAGTATGAAGCTATTTGTTTAAGCGTAAAGAATTGTGTTATTGCAAGTGGGTAAAAATATTGCACATCTTGTATAGTTTGGGGAGTATTAAAAATAAAATAAATTAATTTGGCAGATGCAGCCAATAGCATGGCCAATTCTGCCATTTGCATGATTTTAAAACAATTTTTATACGCAACATTTTGATTATAAAAAAATAGCCCTATATAAAGAATGCCAGATAATGCTACCCATTTAAACAAAAGCATAATCGGAATTATCATATAATTCAGCCATTGATATTTATCATTAAACTCAACAAAATTCCTAACTCGTTCTTCGCTAAAATTATTCTCTAATATGGAATAATAAAAAGTATCATTAAGTATGTATTTGTTTGAAAACCACGATAGAGATATAAGAAAACAAACGAATAGAATATAGATTGTCAATCTATTAAAAGCATAAATATTTAGCATAACGATTTATGTATATGTAACATCTTTCTCAATTTTCAAGGAGAAAAAATTTAAAAGATTAAAGGATATTTTAAAATATCCTTTAATCTTATTTAATTTTAAATAAATTATATATCTCAAATGATACTAAATTATTTATTCTTAAATCTCTTTCCGTATTTTGATAACAGAATTATTGCAATACCGAGAATAATGTAAGTCGATGAAATCATTCGCTTATCGATATTAACGAAAAATGAAAAAACGATCACAACTGATGAGTATAATAGAAGTATTGCAATTATTATCTTTAAAATAAAAATTTTAGAAAACATTCGAAAGAAATTTAGATAAATTAGCTTAAAAAATAACATGCAGCATCCCCTAATAACATAATACCGGTAGCTGTTGCACCAACTGGATTCCATGCTTCTGCTAAGATACCCCATCCATAAATAGCTTGAGCTCCAGCATATATTTTACAAGCTCTTTGAATTGCAGACATTCCTCCTGTTAAATTTTCCATTTGATTTAAAGATAAAGTATTCATTGCATTAAATTTTTAAGTTTTTCCCCTGTCTAACGCCATGGTTTGTTAATGTTCAGCGGTTTTATTTATACCGAAAAATCGGCATCATACCATAAATGGTACGACTTGCTTTACTGCAAGGTTTTCAGTTTTATATTTCTAAGCGGCTGTAATAGCTAAACCCGCAGCAGTAACGTTATCTGCCAACGTCCTTTTTTTATTTATGGTTTATACGCGTAATAAACCAAGAGTTAATTAAGGAGTAAACTCTATTTTATGCGCAATATTTTTAAGAATTATTTCATAGATTTTAATATCATGGACTTATATCTCCAACAGTTTCCATTTTCGCAGGGAAAACACAGTTCAGCATTAGATTTACAATGTTTTTAGCATTACAAATAGTCGATATTACCCGTTTTCAGCAATGTATTTCAATGCAGCTTCTTTGTTTTTAAAATCACTTTTCTTAAAATTCGTTTGATATGTTTTGTTTATATAATTTACAAATCTTTCTTTTTTAGATAAAGACAGACCTGTAGCAATAAAGCTGTATTGTGTATTAAGTGGAATACTTTTTTTCATAATTAAAAAAGTCTCACCTAATTGATTAGAACTATTTAACGGAATTAACAAATCGTCATAGATGTTTGCCTTTCCGGTAAATAACATCCTCCACATTCTTTCCTCCCCTTTGGTATTTTTAAGAGTAAAAATTTTTGTGTATTTAAACCCTGATTCTTCCAACCTACAGCTATCTGACAGATTTGCCATCTGTACTTCTTTTATCTTTTCAGTAGAAATAAAATTAGCGTTATGCCCTGTTAATAAAACTCCCTTTTTATTTTTCTTAGAATAATTTAATTTAATTATTTTATTTTTTAATGTATCTCCATTTGCCAAGATTATGTTTCCTATGTAACTTTTATTTTCAGGATTATGTGTAATAAGGAAAATAGTAGTAGCAGGATTTAATTGAGGCATTACTCTATTCACTAAAAATATACAGACTAAAAAAAATGTCAACTTTTTCATACTTAAAATATTTTATTTTAAATTATAAACACTACCTCTACCTGTCACTTTTTAATACCTGAAGCTGGCTTATATGTATTAAACTTTTTATCTATATCATTATAAAATAGTTAATTTGCATGATTAGAGAACTACGCATTATATTTCTCTTTGGCTAGCTACAGATATATTTTGGGTAATTTTAATTAAAACATGAAGCAGCGGCACCAGCTAATCCACCACCTACAGTTCCTCCTACAATTGCTAATGAAGATCCGCCAGATAAAACTGCCGATGCTCCCAATAAAGCCCCTCCAATGATCCCAAGTAGGCATTTCCAATGGAAACCGCCTTCAATTTGTTCCATTTGATTTAAAGATAAAACATTCATTTTTTTAAAAATTTTATTTTAAAGTCCTGTCTAACGCCATGGTTCGTTAATGCTCAGCGGTTTATTTACTTGCTTGTACTGCAAGGTTTACAGTTGCTTTTATGCACGGCTGTTCATTACTAATCCCGTAACAGTTTCGTTAACTGTCAACGTCTTTTTTTTAAACAATCTGCTAGCAAATCAGGTTAATTAAGGAATAAAACTGCATACCGGTATAGACCAAAACTATAATACAACTCAATTACACAAATGGGGATTTTACCCCATTTTATATTAAATTAACATTAAATAAAAATCATCTTCATTCAAACAAGTATTAGTTATGTTTGTAACTCCTTTGCATGAATACTATTCGTTTATGAACGCAACAATCACCTTTGCTGTATGTGATGACCATACTTTATTCAGGAAAACGCTTATTGCCACCTTATTAAATTTTAAACAGCTCTCCCTGCTTACAGAAGCTCAAAACGGGAAAGAACTAATTTTTAAAATTAGTACTAATCCTCCTCACATAATTATCGTCGATATCAGGATGCCTGGTATGGATGGCTATGAAACAATTACTTACCTTAAACAACATTTCCCTGATACAAAAATTATTGCTCTGTCAGGTTATGATAATGAGTATGCCATCAATATGGTACTTGAAAAAGGAGCAGATACCTTTATCTCGAAAAATGATGAGCCGGAAGATATGTACCTTGCTATTACGGATGTGTACGAAAAGGGTTTTCACATTAATAAATGGGTGAGAGAGGCTAAAAGAAAACTAAAACATTTGCCAAAACTCACTTTAAAAGAAAATGAAATTTTTCAATTTTTATGCAGGGATCTAACCTATGGTCAAATCGCAGAGCAACTCAACATTAGTATAAAAACAGTGGACAGACACAGAGATGAAATTTTTAGAAAATTCAATGTCAATTCCCGAACCAGCCTGATTATTTTTTCGTTAAACAACGGTTTAACGGGCTCAGCTTTATAAAAGTAGTTGAATGCCGGAGCCTCTACTGAAATTCTATGATACAGTTTGGCTATTGGTATTATAGATACAAATAAGAAACATTCTGATATACATTCAAAGTCTTATAATACAGGAAATTACTCTCTTTATGCTGCCTGTACTCTTATCCTCTTTATACAGTTCTACTTCTCTCTATTCTGCTGTATTTATCTAATCATCTCGCTCAAACTAATAATTCACCTAAAGCCTCTAACAAACAATACCCACACGTAAAAGGCTATCCAATGCCTGCATTTAACTGTATAGCTGATCTTATTACTACATTTTTACCTTTTCCCTAATCTACTTGTCCTCAATGCATTACTGCATCAAATCCACATCAACAGCACATCAAGTCACATAAAATGTGTTATAATGTATTTTTAATGTATGTTTAATATGAATTTGTATGCTTGCTTACCCGGCGCCGGTATAGGTATACAGAGACGATTATTATTAACTTTTAAACCTACATTCTATGGCAAGATTATCAGGAGACGGATTCTCCGGAAGTTTAGGGAACATCGTATTTTATAAGGTAAATGGTGAAACCTATTTACGGTTAAAACCGGGTAAGGGGAGCCAAAAACGGAAGAAACGGAAAAACCCTAATACCCGTTCATTCGGGCAGGTATCAACACATACCTCGCCAATAGCAGCACTGTTGAAAAAGCATATCAGCTTCTCCTTAGGCCGGTACGGTTATAACAGTATGCGTGGCTGGATACTGAAACAATACAAAGCCTATTGTGCAGATACAACCTGGCCTCTTGAAGCACAGGGAAGCCATATGTGCCAGTTAAATAAAAAAGCAGACCTGCGTAATTTTTTGTTTCTTCCCATCTCTGTTATTGATATGGGAAACGGGGAAATAAAAGTTTCCATACCTGCTTTTTCCCCGTTAAAAAGTATGAAAGCCCCGGCTGGTACACGTCAAGTGCAACTGAATTTAACCGTTATTACCTCTCCCTTCGGTGAAAAAACGGGTGCCCCGCTCGACTACCATCAGCGGTATTCATTCAACTATACCAACAGCCAGTTAGCTCCCGTTGATATGCTCTTTTCAGTATCCCACCCGGATAACAACATAGCTATCGTGGTGGCTTCACTCGAGTTTATAGCTGCCGCTGGTAAAGTTCTTGAGCAGCAGGAATGGTTACCGGCAGCCATTTTAGCGATGGGTAGATTGCAATAAGCAACACTCCATGGCGGGCAACAAGACTTACAGATACAATTTTACAATGCTTAGGTTTCGGTATTAATACCAAAAGAACAAACTGAAACCAATATACCCATCCCTGCCTAACGCTCTCTACATTCATTCCGCATAGTTCCTACTACCCCTGCCTTTGCCAAACAATGCGTTAAGTCAGGTGGGATGATTGTGTACTCTGCTCCCTAAAAAGCCGGAAGTCGCCCGATTGAAAATATTGAATAATCGATTAAAATTATCTCTTCAACAGCCATAAAAAGAGGAATCTTCCTACAATTTTCATTACCTCAAACACAATAAAATGTCCAGAGATTCGTTTTTTCAATACCTGGCTTATACATGCAGATAATATACTATAAATAACTGCTTCTCTACTAAGTTTGATCACAAAAAATTTAATTTAAGAGGTAAGCATTTACCTAATTATAAATTCTTTACTACTATTTTTAATTTTATATGTATTTATAAAACATTGTTTTATTTATAATTTATTCACATATCAACTCTAAAAAATATTTTTGAAAATTTTTCTAGTTTGATTTTTACACTAATCATTGATATGATTATATTTTAAGCCATCCTAGTTTAGGATAAACACTCAATTTATCGGTTTATATGTCTTCATTTTAAGCTTATTTCTGTTTATTTATTTATGTAAATATTTTTCATAAAAATTTGTACGTTTTTTAAATGGTTATAAAATAATATCAGTTTTTTTTTATTTTAAAGTATTTGAAAATCATCTTCCCTCCAAGAAGGAAAGTCACTCAACCGAAAAATTCTTACGCTAATTTGTTTTATATAAATACACTGTTTCGATATTATTTTTAGCGGATTTCATTACAAATAAAATTTCAGCATCCTATTGATATTTCTACTCCCTATTTCGAAATACCTATTATGTTATCGCTATTATTCTTTCATTTTTCAAAACAATAACGATAATAGATTGAGCTATTTTAAAATGCAGATCCCATTGCTTTGAAGAAATACGCCCAAGGGAGTCAGTAGGAACTTAGATTTAGCCAATATGAATTATTCCATTTTTTATTTCAGATCCATTCCCATAAAGGAGGTAGGCTCCAATCCTACGTTTCCTATACAAGGATACCAGCAGTTTGCCAACTACCGGGGACCTGTTACTGCTTAGTGCCCCTTTTAGTTATTTAATTAGTCGTTTAAACAACAAGATTAAAGTCATAGAAGAGCCTCCCGCCTCTTCCATGTATGATGCTGATCACAATCAATACTTGCTTTGATCAGCATCATTTTTCTGCCATTTCGCTTGTTCTACCTTGCAACGGATTTTCAATGATACCCCACAAGAAAGCCTTTTAGTTAGGGTAACCAAGCAATCTTCTTACCAAAAAATAGTATTTATGAAAAAGCAATTCATCCTGTTATTGTGTATCACACTGTTTTCCGGCAGCCTGTTGCTGGCGCAGGATAAAGACACAAGTGCGGTAACCCTGCCGGGTGTTACCATCACTTCTAAAGCCATGGTGAACAAACAAATTGATAAAGCCTTTAAAACAGCTTTCCCTGAAGCCACACAACTTCGCTGGTATCAGTTGGATAAGGATTTCCTGGCTAAGTTCATCCTCAAAGACATGGACCATAACGCCTTGTTCACTAAGAACGGGTATATGAAATATGATATCAGTTTTGGCCATGAACATAACCTTCCTGATGAAATAAAAGACCAGGTTCATTCAGCCTATAAAGATTGTACCATCACAAGAGCCATTAACTTAAAGGGTGATGGCAGGGATATTTGGGTGGTTAACCTGGAAGCCCTGAAATATTATTATTCAGTGAGCATAGAAGAAGGTGAGATCAACGAGATCAATAAAATATGGAAGACTGAATAACTTAAGTATAGCATCAATTTACGCAGTACTTCATTTTCCTACTTTTGAACTACAGCAGCAAGCTGTATCTTACACTATTCTTATGATACTTACACCTGGTTCCATACTAATTAGTAACACTACCATGCATGGCGACCCTACTTTTGACAGGGCCGTAATTATCGTGGCAGAACATAATGAGAAGGGCGCTTTGGGATTCATCATCAATAAACCCTTTCACAGGAAGTTTAATGAATTGGTAGAGTTTAAGAACAGTATTGCTTTCCCATTATGGATGGGGGGCCCCGTAAAAAAAGAAGAACTTTTCTTTTTGCATCAAAGACCTGATTTGGTAGCCAACGGTAAGCCTGTTACAGGCAATGTTTATTTCGGAGGCAACTTTCAACAAGCCGTTCAGTACATGAATGACAAAACTTTGAAAGGAAACGATGTTAAATTATTTATCGGCTACTGCGGGTGGGATGATCATGAATTGGAAGATGAGATAGCTGAAGGCACCTGGATACCGGTGGATACACCATTACAAACTGTTTTCTCCACAGATACGGAATATCTTTGGACACTTTTATACCAGTCGCTAAAAGTACCAAGCTGATCATAACAATAGTAAAAAACAATGGGCAATACACCCATTGTTTTTTCGTTTATTAGGCAGCATGAGTGAAGCAAAACCATCTGTTATACAAGTGATTGATACGTTAGCACCCGGTGGTGCAGAAAGAGTTCTGATAGATCTTTCAAATATTTTGTATATGCATGGTCACCGGGTAAAGGTGCTTACTACCCTTGCACCCGGACCACTTGCTGAACAGTTGCATAAAGGTATTGAAGTAGAATCCCTGTATCGTAAAAGCAAATGGAATCCGGGCACCATGTACAAGTTAGTGAAAGCCTGCAAGCATTTTGGTCTTGTACACGTACATTCCACACATAATCTCCGTTATGTTTTTTTTGCTTTCAAAATTTTTTTTCTCCGCAAACCCATTTTCTTCCATCATCATTTTGGGAATATAGAAACCGACAGAAGTGTTCACTGGAGTCAGCGTTTGATCTTTCCTTCAACAATACTAATTGCTGTGTCGAGAAAGATAGCTGCATGGGCGCTAAACGATTTGAAAATGCCGGAAAACAGGATATACCAATTATCGAATATCGTTGTAAAAAAAGAGATACCCCAACAACATATAAGGAATACAGATCCCATTTTGCAACTGCTGCTCACCGCTAATTTCAGAAGAGCCAAGCATATTGAATTTGCCGTTGTATTAATAGAAATACTTCGAAAAAATAGGGATGTGCATTTAACCATTATCGGCCAGGAAGCAGACACGACTTATTGTGAGGAAATAAAACAACTGATCAAAGAAAAAAAATTAGAAGCTGCCATTACCATCATACATCATTGTGACGACGTACAGCAAATATTGTATCAATACGATATGGCCTTACATACTGCCACCTCGGAAAGTGGCCCTTTGGTATTGATAGAATACATGGCACAACAACTTCCTTTTCTCTCCTACCAAACAGGGGAAGTAGTACACCAGGTAATAACAGAGTTACCTGAATTGATCTTATCTAATTTTGAAACGGAGGCATGGAGCAACCGCATTCAACAGGTAGAGCAATTAGATAAAACAGTATTGAAGCAACGTTTACTGGCCGTATACGAAAAGTATTACAGTGCTGAAGCGTATTATAAAAAGTGCCTTGATATTTATACTAAGGGACTGGCATTATACAGTAAATAATATTTACTTCTCCGCAGATCTCTTCTCATCAGCTATGCTTTTTCAAAGCTACACGGTAGAGTATGATACTCATCATGGCAAAGAACAGTACCCCCAGCAGATCATAACCCCCAGCCGATAAAAAAGCTGTAAGCCTGTCTTCCTGGGTTACGGCATCAAGGAAACGCTCACCACCACTGCTTCCTGCAATAAAGGCAATCAATACACCGGCAACGGCACCACCGGCTACAAGTCCTGTTGCAAACAGGTTGCCTCTACCCAATTCTTCTTCCTGTATAAGTTGCTGCTCATCCGTTTTTTGCTGTTTATGTTCTATCAATCCCCTGATAGCGCCGCCAATAAAAATGGGTAACGTGGTACTCAACGGAAGGTAAGCACCAACAGCAAAACTCAGTGCTTTGATACCACATAGCTCAACCACCAAAGCAACAAATACACCTACGAAAACATATTGCCAGTCGAGGTTTTGTGATAATATCCCCTTGATCAGCGTAGCCATCAAGGTAGCTTGTGGTGCCGGGTATTTTTCAGTTCCTATGGCATGTTGAATACCTTGTTGCAACATCTCAGCAGAAGGTTTATCCAGGAACCTAACGGTAATACCTATTACGATAGAAGAAACAATGGCACCAACAAACAGTGCGATCTGCTGGTTACGTGGCGTGGCCCCTACTATATAACCGCTTTTCAGGTCTTGCGATGTGCCTCCTGCATTGGCTGCTGCGATGCAGATCATCCCTCCCACCACAAGCACTAAGGGTTCGAATGAAACACCTGTCCACCCCACGCTTAAAAAGATCAGGCTGGTACCCATCACAGTAGCGATGGTCATTCCGCTGATCGGGTTATTAGAGGAGCCTATCAAACCAACAATACGTGAAGAAACAGTAACAAATAAAGCACCGAATAAAACCACCAAAATACCGATCAGTAATTTCTCGAGAAAGCCATTACCCGGTACCTGTGGTAATAAGGTGATTAATAAAATCAGGCCAATACTACCCAGGCCAACGATCTTCATACTCAGGTCCTTTTCCGTACGCAGCACAGAAGATACACCACTGCCCTTATTACTTTTTATAGAAGCGATACTCTCCTTTACTGATTTAATAATAGTGGGGATGGTTTTTACCAAAGTAATGATACCGCCGGCTGCTACTGCCCCTGCACCGATCTGCCTGATAAAAGCATAATAAATCGCAGCGGAGTAATCAGAGAATGTATGAGTAACAGGATTCCAGTTGCCTTTGCCACCCGCTACAGTAAAAGCTTTTAAATAACCCAGCTTTACCAATTGAAGGGCAATGGTATCGGGGGGAACAATAGAAGCCAGTAAGGGTATAAATACCAACCAGCTCAATACACCACCGGCCACTAATACTCCTGCAATACGTGGACCGATGATATAACCCACACCCAGGTACTCGGGTGTGATCTCACCGCTGATGGTTGCGGAAGGGAAAAACTTATTGGCCTGTTTAGTAGCATATACAGGCACTTCGGATATTACATGCAATACTTTTTGCAATAGTGCATACACCAGTGATACGCCTAATCCCCAGAAGGCGGTACGGGCAAAAGCACCTCCTTTCTCACCGGCTTTCAGCACATCGCCGCAAGCGGTTCCTTCAGGATATGGTAAGTTATCATGTTCTTTAACGATCAATGCTCTTCGTAAAGGCACCATCAGTAAGGTACCGAGTAAACCACCCACTATAGCAAGTATAAGGATGGTGAGGTAATTGAAATACTCAGCGCTGGAAGGTGATGATAAAAATAAAAAACCGGGCAGCGTAAATGCAACACCGGCTGCAATACTTTCTCCTGCAGAACCTGTTGTTTGAATGATATTATTCTCAAGAATGGTAGTCTTTAAAAACTTTCTTCCCAGCGTTATTGCAATAACAGCAATAGGAATAGATGCAGATACTGTTAATCCTGCTTTTAAAGCCAGGTAAACCGTGGCAGCACCAAAGATCACACCAAATAAACTTCCTACTAAGATAGATTTGAAGGTTAGTTCTTTCATCTTGGCTTCCGGCGCCACGAAAGGTTGAAAGGATTTCTCAGCCATAGATAATTTTTTTCAGTGAGCTAATATAATAAAAAAGCGATGTGCATTACATCGCTTTTATCATTTGCATAACGATACAATTAATTCATCATCTTCTTCAATTTACCTGAAATAAAAAATAATATGAGAGAAGCCAATCCCGCCATAAATACAAACAACATAAAGAAATCGTAGAGGTTGCTCATGTGGTAACCAAGAAATACGGTAGTGTGGCCGCTATCAGGATATAAAGCACTTAATACACCTGCCAGTTTATTGGCGGCAGCATTGGCCAGGAACCAAACAGCCATAAGTAATGATGCGAATTTTAATGGAGCCAATTTATTTACCAATGATAATCCTATCGGCGATAAACACAACTCTCCCCAGGTATGCAAGGCATACATCCCTATTAACCATATCATACTTACTTTAATGCCGGGTTGTACATTCTTCACACCAAAGGCGATCCATAAATAACCCAAAGCCAATAAAAATAAACCCATTGCCATCTTAAATGGAGAAGAAGGTTCATGCTTGCCCATTTTTAGCCAGAGCCATGCAAATAAGGGTGCAAATGAAACAACGAAGATGGAATTAAGCGACTGGAAAAAGCTGGCAGGCACCACATAAAATCCAAGGTCTCTTTTCGTTTGCTCTTCAGCGAAGAATGTTAAAGAAGCACCGGCCTGCTCAAAAGCACTCCAGAAGAAGATCACGAAAAAAGCAACGATAAAAATGACGGCTATCTTTTGCTTGTCAATTTTACTTAAAGATGTATCTGAGAAAACAACAAAAGCTATCAGCAGCACAGAAGCAATGAGTAAGTAAGTTAAATAGCTGACCACTTTAAGATCAATGTACAGCAAACCGATCATAGCACCGGATAACAATACCAAACCAATAACTACAGATACCGGGTTGATCCATTTTGCTGAAGAAGTTTCCGGCGTTAAGCCTAATACTTTATTATCGGGATCAGTCACATATTTTTTATGAAAGAACTGTTGCACCAAAACGCCTAACAACATTCCAATTCCACCTGCTAAAAAAGCCCATTTAAAATCGGCAGGATTACCGGTATCACCCACCAGTCCGCAAATAAAAGGGCCAATGGCTCCGCCTACATTAATACCCATGTAAAAGATAGTATAAGCAGCATCAATACGTCTGTCACCCTTCGGATATAACTGCCCAACCAAAGAAGATATATTGGGTTTGAAGAAACCATTACCTGCGATCATTAACCCTAATCCTGAATAAAACAAAACAGAAGAAAACTGGGGAGAAGCAGCATATGTGGAGCCACAAAAAAATAAAACGAACTCTCCAAGCGCCATTACAATTCCTCCAATAATGATGGATCGCCGGTTACCCCAGTAACGGTCTGCAATGTAGCCCCCCAACAGAGGAGTAAGATAAACAAGGCTGGTATAACTGCCGTATAAATTAGAAGCAAAAGCTTTATCGAATAAAAGCGCTTTGGTCATGAATAAAACCAAAATGGCACGCATACCATAGTAGTTAAAGCGCTCCCACATTTCCGTTGCAAATAAAACATACAATCCTTTGGGATGGGATTTTCGGGGAGGGGTTTGATCCATATAGTTGATTTTCGTTAGTGTATTTAAGACGACAAAATAGCGATAAATCCGAAATTGGAAATTACATTTTACTTTCGCAGCCGAATACAACCAATATGAACATATTATTGCTCGGATCCGGTGGCCGTGAGCATGCACTGGCCTGGAAAATTTCAAAAAGTTATCATTGCAGTCAATTATACATCGCACCGGGCAATCCTGGTACAGCCGAATGTGGTACCAATGTTTCGCTTGCATTGGCAGATTTTCAGTCCATCGAGCAATTTTGTGTTGACAATGCCATAGACATCGTGGTAGTTGGACCGGAAGAGCCTTTGGTAAACGGCATTTACGATTACCTGATGGCCTCCACATCCATCAAAGCAAAGAAGCCCTTCTTCTTTGTGGTAGGTCCATCCAAAGAAGCAGCTCAACTGGAAGGCAGTAAAGCTTTCTCCAAAAAATTCATGCAAAGGCATACTATTCCCACCGCCGGCTATGCAGAATTTACAGTAGATAATTTTGAAGAAGGGAAAGCGTACATCGCACACCATTCACTTCCTATTGTATTAAAGGCGGATGGTTTAGCCGCAGGCAAGGGAGTAGTTATCAGTAACACCCATGCAGAGGCATTACAGGTGTTTGAAGAAATGATCATTAACAAGCAATTCGGCAGCGCTTCGAGCAAAGTAGTAATAGAAGAATTTTTAAGCGGCATTGAAGTAAGTGTATTCGTTTTAACTGATGGAAAAGATTATCAGGTAATTGGGCATGCTAAAGATTATAAGCGTATCGGTGAAGGAGATACCGGTTTGAACACAGGCGGGATGGGCTGTGTAAGCCCCGTTCCTTTTATGGATGATGCTTTCATGCAAAAAGTAGAAGAGACGATTATTAAACCAACGGTAGCCGGATTAACGAAGGAAAACTTAGTATATAATGGTTTTATTTTTTTCGGATTAATGAACGTAAATGGAACACCGTTGGTAATTGAATACAATTGTCGTATGGGTGATCCTGAAACAGAAGTAGTGATGCCCCGTTTACAAACAGACCTGGTGGGATTATTTGCTGCCATGGATAACGGCACATTAGCCGATGCTAATATTTCTTACCATGACAACTACTTTGCTACAGTGATGGCGGTAAGCGGCGGTTATCCCGGTGATTATGAAAAGAATAAACCCATTGAAGTACAAGCCCCCCTCCCTAAAGAAAGTCTCTTATTTCATGCCGGTACAAAAATGGCAACAGATGGAACCCTCCTTACCAATGGCGGTAGAGTACTAACAGTTACTTCCCCGGGCAATAGCATTACCGAAGCAGTTTTACAATCAAAAGCCGGATTGGAGCAGATTCATTTTGAAGGCATGTACTTCCGCAAGGATATTGGGTATGAGTTTGCCTGATCTTTTTGGCATGATTCTTTCTGAATAGCGGCGGGAAAATGCTGCGGGTTTCTTGAAATGAATAACAATGGGTTCCTTTTCGTAAAATGGATTGATTAAACAATTAACCGCATACAGCCAAATACAATCTTTTACCAAAAAGCCGGCTGCACTGTGCATAAGGGCTTAAAAGTCCTGAAAAATCAACCTTTTGGGCTTTGCATTTCAATTAATTTCGTTCACCTTTGCGCATACCCTAATTTTTAACATTCAGAGAACAAGATATACATGGCATTATTTAATTTTTTAACCCAGGAAATTGCAATGGACCTGGGTACAGCAAACACGCTGATTATACATAACGATGAGATTGTTGTAAACGAGCCCAGTATTGTGGCCCTCAATAGAAATAACCCCAAAGAAGTTTTAGCTGTAGGCAAAAAAGCGTTGCTCATGCATGAAAAAACGCATGAAAGTATTCGCACCGTAAGGCCTCTGAAAGACGGTGTAATTGCAGATTTTAACGCCGCTGAACTGATGATCAGGGAACTGATCAAATTGGTATACCCTAAAAAACCTTTGTTCCCCCCCAGCTGGAGAATGGTGATTTGTATTCCATCTTCCATTACTGAGGTAGAAAAACGTGCCGTAAGGGATAGTGCAGAACAGGCCGGAGCGAAAGAAGTGTACATGATACATGAACCAATGGCAGCGGCCCTGGGTATTGGTATAGATGTGGAAGAACCTGTTGGAAACATGATCATTGATATTGGTGGTGGTACAACCGGTATTACCGTAATTGCACTGGCAGGTATTGTGTGCGACCAATCGATCCGTATTGCCGGAGATGAATTCACTGCTGATATTATGGAAGCACTTCGCCGCTATCATAGCTTACTCATTGGTGAAAGAACAGCAGAACAGATCAAGATCAATGTAGGCGCAGCAATGAAAGACCTTGATAATCCACCGGATGATATACCTGTAAATGGCCGTGACCTGGTAACAGGTATCCCCAAACAAATTATGGTCAGCTACCAGGAAATCGCAGAAGCTTTGGATAAAAGTATCTTCAAAATAGAAGAAGCCATCTTAAAAGCCCTCGAAACCACTCCCCCCGAACTGGCAGCAGATATTTACAGGAGAGGCCTGTATTTAACAGGCGGCGGCGCCCTTTTACGCGGCCTGGATAAGCGTTTGAGTGCTAAAATTAAGTTGCCTGTTCATGTAGCGGATGATCCGCTGAAAAGTGTGGTAAGAGGTACAGGACTGGCACTGAAAAACTACCAGCGCTTTCCATTTATCATGAGATAATTTTTTCGAGAATACCGGGCACTAAAAACTAAACCCTGTAGCTATTTCGTTTGGTTTTTAGTGCTTTACTTTACCAGCAAGTAACCGATGCGTAATATTTTCCTGTTCATTAGAAGATACTTTACCTTTTTATGCTTTGTGGCATTACAGGTATTGTGTATTGTAATGTTGAGCAGGTCGAGTAAAACACATGAAGCATTCTTTACCAATTCGGTGAACGAGGTTACAGGAAGAGTAAACCAGCAATACAGTAATTTCAGTACCTATTTCTCACTGAAAGAAAATAACCGTTTGCTGGCCGAAGAAAACAGCCATTTACGCAACCTCCTGAAACAGGATTATGCAGCACCTGATTCTTCTTTCAAAACATATATAGATTCTTTACAAAAAGATTCATCGGCACGCACTTACCGCAAATTCAGGTTCCTTCCGGCTTATGTGGTTGGTAATTCTATCAGCTCTCAAACCAACTACATCATACTGGAAAGAGGATCAAAACAAGGTGTAAAAAAAGGAATGGCGGTGATTGGCCCGAATGGTATAGCAGGTGTAGTAATAGATGTAAGCGATAATTTCAGTAGAGCCATGAGTTTGTTGCACCGCAGCAGTAAGGTAAGCGCCATGCTGAAGAAAGACAACAACTTTGGCAGTATTGAATGGGATGGAACAAGCCCCTACTACCTTACTCTGAAAAATATTTCAAAAGGTGCTAAAGTAGCCAAAGGCGATACGGTGGTAACGAGCACCTATTCAGCTAACTTTCCGCCCGGTTTTGTGATTGGAACAGTAGCTGCCATCAGTTCAGATGCTTCCTCTAATTTTTATACGCTTAAAATAAAAACCGCAACCGATTTCTTTACACTTCAGTACGTTGACCTTGTGGAGAACACACGTTACGAAGAACAAATGAAATTGGAAGCCATAAAGCCCAAAGCGAATGAGTAGCATTGTAAAAAATATCATACGCTTTATTCTTTTCATCCTGGTACAGGTATTTGTACTGGATAAGGTACCGCCTTTGCACCAATTCATCGTTCCTTATGTGTATTTCCTGTATATCCTCTGGCTCCCTTTCAATATCAACAGGTTTGTTTTATTGCTGGTAGGATTTTTATTCGGTTTATCACTTGATTATTTTTCAGGAACCCCGGGACTACATGCCGCCTGCTGTACGCTTATTGCTTTTCTAAGACCATTCCTGTTAAACCTGCTGATACCACAGGAAACAACGGAGCAGAGCTATATTGAACCATCCATCAAAAGTATGGGAGCAGCGCCCTATGCTTTATACGTAACACTCTTTACCTTCATACATCATTTTTATCTTGTATTGATTGAATGGCTGCAATTTGGCAATTTCCTTTACTTCATTACCAAGGTAGCAGCTACCACAGGTATCAGCCTCTTATTGATCTTTATTACAGAGATCCTTTTTTTCAGAAAAGCAAAATTCAAAACCAACGCAGCCTGATCTAATTTTACATCACTAATTAAAGCAAGGTTGTATCATATGTTCACATAACTGTATAAGTTTTTGCAAAACATTATTGTTACATCAGCCAACTATCAGCAATTTTGTACATCGTGTACATTACTCCGTATATCTAAACTGTTACACCCAACAATATGCCGGTATTCAATCAAAGCAGGAGCAGAGTTATCCAGATCATCTTTACCAGTGTATTTGTTATTATTATTGGCCAGTTAATACACTTGCAAATGTTCTCTCCGAAATATAAAATTGCGGCAGAGAGTAACGCTATTTTCAGAAAAGTGGTTTACCCGGACAGGGGTATCATTTTCGACAGAAAAAAAAGAAGCCTTCTTCAAAATACGGTGATGTTCGATTTAGTAGTTACCCCTTCCGAAACCAAAGGAACGGATACCGTAGGCTTATGCAGCTTATTGGGTATTGATACTTCAGAATACAGGAAGCGAATGAAGGAGATCATTTTTAAGAATACTTCCGTTCGACCCAGCGTTTTTGAGCCTTTACTTTCAGATGAAATGTATGCCCGGCTGAATGAGAATATGTATAGATTTCCCGGATTCATTTTAAGCGAAAGAAAAGCCCGCACCTATCCCTACAATATCGGAGCCAGTGTGCTTGGATATATTGCCGAAGTAGATACCAGCTTTCTTAGAAGGCATAAAGAGGAAGGTTATGAAATGGGGGATTATGCAGGTATGACCGGGTTGGAAAGAACCTATGAAAAGGTACTGATGGGGCAAAGAGGGGTGCAACGTTTTATTAAAGACAATAAAAGCCGTATCCAGGGGCCTTATGAGAACGGTGCTTATGATACTGCGGCCATCGCCGGAAAAAATTTATATACGAGTCTTGATATAGATCTTCAGCAACTGGGTGAAAAACTGATGCAGAATAAAGTGGGCAGTATTGTAGCCATCGACCCCAGAACAGGTGGTATATTATGCATGGTAAGTGCTCCAACCTATAACCCCAACTATTTAACAGGAAGCCAGCGAAGAAAGCATTTTTCAGAATTATTGCTTGATCCGCGTTTACCATTCAATAACAGGGCTTTGGGCAATAAATATTCTCCGGGTTCTACGTTTAAAACGGTATCCGGTATCATTGGTTTAACCGAAGGAGTGATCACCGAGCAAACCACCATTGCCTGCCCGGGTTATTTTACTGGTTGCGGAACCGGGAAACCTAAATGTTTAGACAAAGGGGTTTTTAATTTTAAAGATGCTGTAGCACATAGCGATAACACTTATTTCTCCACTGTGTACAAAAGGTTTTTAGACCAGCCGAAGTTTGGTGGTGCCGACAGTGCCTTATCGGCTTTTAACGAGTATGCCTATACATTTGGGTTGGGGCATAGGCTGGGTGTAGACCTTCCTTCAGAGAAGAATGGTAACCTGCCCGTTTCAAAATATTACAGGAAAATATTTGGACCGAAGTGGTATTCCTGCAATATCATTTCCAATGCCATAGGCCAGGGTGAAGTTCAAACCACCATGATCCAGTTAGCCAATGTAATGGCTATCATTGCCAATAAGGGATGGTATTATACTCCGCATGTGGTAGATTCAATTGATGGTGGTGATGAACTGCACTTATTAGATGCTTTTAAAGAAAAACATTTCACGGATAAACGAATCCCCGATTCCATTTTTGATGCCGTTCAGGATGGTATGCAGGCCGTGGTAGAATATGGTACGGCAGCAGGATCGAAAATACCGGGTATTATTATGTGCGGAAAAACAGGAACGGTAGAGAACTATGCCAAGGTGAATGGGAAAGTGGAAAAACAGCAAGACCACTCCTTCTTTGGTGCTTTTGCTCCCAGGGATAATCCTAAAATTGCCATAGCGGTGATTTGTGAGAATGCCGGACAAGGTGCCTGGGCTGCTGCACCTATTGCCAGTTTTATCGTTGAAAAATATTTACGTGATTCTATTGCAGGACCTGAGCGTAAAGCCAAGATGGAAGAGTTTGCCAATAAAAACCTGATCCCTTATTTGATGCGAGTGGCTATGGCGAAGAGAGATTCTATTAAACAGGCAAGAGAGTTACAATCATTGCAGAAAAAAGTAGAAGAGCCGGTTGATACTGCAGCTGAAGAAGAACTAGCTCCTGAAATAAAAAATACGGTACCACAACAAGCCCAACCAACTGTTCCGGTGCCTAAAAAAGATACTTCTAAAAAGAAAAATATCCGCAACCTGGCAGCATTAACAACTGATGAGGAAAAGAGAAAGAAAAACATTAAGGCCTAACCCATGAATAACAGGAATAACAATATATCGCAAGGCGTTGATTGGCTGGTTGTCTGGTTATATGCCATACTGGTGGGCATAGGTATCCTGTGCATCTTTATGGTTGAATACAGGCAGGGAACAGATTGGGCCGCTTCATTTATCGGCGGGAAAACCAATTACAGCAAGCAACTTATGTTCACGGGTATTTGTGTAGTGATGGCCACTTTTATACTGCTGGCAGATAGTAAATTATTTACAGCCTTTGCCAATCTCATGTATGCTTTTGGTATTTTGCTCATGATGGCCACATTTGTGGTAGGTAAAACCATTAATGGCTCCAAGAGCTGGATTCCATTGGGTGGAGGTTTTAATTTACAGCCCGCAGAACTGTGTAAGATCTTTACAGCTTTGGCGTTGGCCAAATTCCTGTCACGCCAGGAAACAGATTTTACAAAAGTAAAGTCGCAGGTAATCGGAGGTATTATTGCTTTGGCACCGGCCGCTTTATCCGTATTTCAAAATGAAACAGGACTGGCACTGGTTTATTTTTCTTTTTTTATTGTCATGTACAGGGAAGGTCTTCCGCCAGGGTTACTGATCATTGGATTTTCTTTTGGTGTTCTGGTAGTTGCTACACTGGTAGTGGAGCCCAATATTCTGGCTGCAACACTTACAGGCATTGCTGCACTCTGTATTTACATCCTCAAAAAGCAGATCAAGAAAAAGAAAAGGGTACTTACCCTCATCATTGCCTTATGGGCCGTTTGTGTTGGGGTACAACGCTTCGCCGTTCCTTACATTTTCAACAATGTTTTTCAGTGCTACCAGAGTACACGTATTTACAGCATGGTGGGAAAAGATTATGATTGTTCGCAAAACCATCATAGGGGAAAATCTACTGATACCAAACCTGCTAAAAAGCCTGATGATTATAACGTTCGCCAGAGTAAAATTGCGATCGGCTCGGGTGGCGTGATGGGACAGGGATTTTTAAAAGGCACACAAACGAGAGGCAAGTATGTGCCTGAACAGCATACCGATTTCATTTTTACTTCCATTGGCGAAGCCTTTGGTTTTGTGGGTAGTTTTCTTTTTCTAAGCATTTACCTGTTCCTTCTATTCAGGATTGTACGAATTGCCGAAAGGCAACGAAGCACTTTCAGCCGAGTATATGCCTACAGCGTAGCCAGTATTATCTTCTTCCATATAACGGTGAACGTATGTATGACGATAGGCCTCTTCCCTATTATCGGTATTCCGTTGCCCCTGATCAGTTATGGGGGATCATCCTTGCTCACCTTTACCATTCTTATATTCATCATGGTAAGACTGGATGCAGACAGACAAATGGTACTTCGATAATTATGAGTTACGAAATTTAGTGGAGCAGCGAGTCTCCATTTTATGCTCTAATCCTGATAATAACAGACATTTGCAGCATGAAAATCATTCCCCTTTCAGAAGGTTCGTTTACTATTGATAAGACTAAAATTTTTGTGCCTTTCAATTTGGATGAAGATGATCTGCAGCAAAGACCGGTGGGTAGTTTGTTGGTGGAAGTACAACCCTTTGCCATCATCACCAATACAGATATTTTACTCATTGATACCGGCCTGGGCTTTAGCAAGGATGGTGGTTTACAGTTACACGCCAATCTTCGTTCCAATGGTATAGAGCCGGAACAGGTAACCAAAGTGCTGATGAGCCATTTGCATAAAGATCATGCAGGAGGATTGAGTAAAAGAGATTATGTAGGCAACTATCATTTATCCTTTCCTAAGGCTACTTATTATGTACAGCGTAAAGAATATGCTTTTGCCATGGAAACAGGATTCCCATCTTTCATGCCTGAAGAATTATCTGTGCTTGAAAATAATCCGCAGGTAATTTGGCTGGATGGAGATGGAATCATTGATGGGTATATTCAACATGAGATAACGGCGGCACACAGCCCTTACCACCAGGTATTCTGGATCATGGAAGATGGAAAGAAAATATTTTTTGGAGGAGATGATGCCCCACAACTCCAGCAAATGAAGAATAAGTTCATTGCCAAATATGATTTTGATGGTAAGAAATGCATGGAACTAAGACAAAAATGGTGGCAGCAAGGGCAGGCAGAAGAATGGACTTTCTTATTCTATCACGACATCAAATCGCCGGTTTATCCGGGCTAATAAAAAAAGCTATCCCAATAATTTATCGGGATAGCTTTTCTACAATCGCAAATCAATATTATCTTTTTCTTTCCTTGCGTAATTCTTTTCGCTTATCCAGTTCGCGTTTTAGTGCTGCTCCAAAGTTCCTGTCAACCATGAACACCTTATTGGCTCTTTCGTCAGACCCCAATACCTTTTTAAACTCGTTGTAATATTTTTTCTTTACCGAAAGACTTGCCTCATCAAAGCCAAGCACATCGTCCTTATACTTTTGCCGAACGGCTTTCATCTCATCATTAAAACCATAATACACGGGCCAGAATTTCTGTGCCTCATCAGTACTTAAGTTAAGCTCACGGGTAATATAAGCAATTTTCAATCCTTGCACATTAGCCAAAACTCCAGGTCTTTGCGTTTGCCCGGGCTTTTGATTCTGAGCAATGGTTAACAATGGTATTGAGAAAACCAAAACAAGTACAACAAATATTTTTTTCATATTACTTAAGGGTTACTAACTAACTACCAGATCCGTCTGACTGGCTCTTCTCGGTAGGCTCTTCATTATCGGTTACATATTTTTGTAATTCTTCATCACTAATCATTTGCAGATTCTCCTGCATATCAGGCAGCTCTACTTCCGATAAATTGGCAGTATCTGCTGTATAGGAACTGGTACGAAAAGAAGTATCTAAATAACTCTCCAATTCATCATCACTCAAATTGTTCACTTCTTTATTGAAATCAAAAGTTTCGCGACTGTTTCCTGTATACAAATAAGCTCCTGTAACCAATACACCGGCCATAACAGCGGCTGCAAAATAAGTGATGAATTTACGCGTTTTTCTGAAACTAACGATCCTTGCTGCAGGCTGCGCATTTGCTTCAGCTGTAGGTACTAAAGTAGAAAAATAATTTCCGGGAACTGAATAGGGTGTTGTTTTAGGAATGGTATTTAAAAACGGAGCAACTTCTTCCAATTCTTCAAAAACCTCGTTTTTCCCACCGTCCTGCGTTTTGATGCGCAGCATAATATTTTCAGGGAGTTGTTCAAAGTAATTTCGTGGAACTGGATATAAATTAGAAACAGAGGTTCTTTCTGCTATAAAAATTTTTTCAACCACCAGATCCGGAAATTGCTCAAAATAGTTATGGGGCAAAGTATAAGGCACTTGGGCAGGAATCCCCGCCAGTAATGGGCTTAACTCCTTCAATTCACTCAATATCATTTCTCTGTTTTCCATTAATGCTTGATAAGACTACCCAAAATGGTAAATGTTTAATGGTTTTAATGATTTTTTATAAATTCCTCTATTTTTTTTGCAGCATGATGGTAACTGGCCTTTAATGCACCTTCACTGGTTTCGAGTATCCGGCTCATTTCTTCGTAAGGCATTTCATCGTAATATCTCAGGTTAAAAACCAGCCTTTGTTTCTCCGGAAGTTGTTGTATGGCCAGTTGTAACTTCCATTCCAGCTTGTTCACATCAAAATTTTCAGAAGCCTTTACTTTATTGCTAAGTCCGCTTTCAACCTCATCTAAACTAATAGCGCTCTTCTTTTTTTGTTGTTCCAAAAAAGTGAGGCTTTCGTTTGTTGCAATTCGATACAACCACGTATACAGCTGGCTATCTTCCCTAAAATTTTCAAGTCCGTTCCACACCTTTATAAACGTGTTTTGCAATACATCATTTGCATCATCGTGGTCTACTACCATTCTTCGCACATGCCAGTAAAGCTTCTCCTGGTATTTTTTAATAATGCTAGTAAAGGCCCTTTCTTTGGTAGCAGCTTCTTTAAATTGATGAAGTAAAACTTTATCATCTGTTTGCATGCAGGGAAATTAATAAAAGTTCGGTTAATGGCAGTAAAGACGGGAGTAAACCTAAAAAGTTTAATTGGTTTTCAAGAGTATTTCCATACACAGAGAAGAAGTAGATTTGCTTAGACTAAATTTTTTACTCATGAGAAAATCATTCCTGGCGATTGCCTTTGTATTGCTTTTTGCCAAAACCTATGCCGATGAAGGCATGTGGATTCCTATGCTACTGGGAGAACAAGTATATAAAGATATGGTGAAGAAAGGCCTGAAACTGAAAGCCGACCAGCTGTACAGCATTAATCATTCCTCGTTAAAAGATGCAATCATCATTTTTGGTGGTGGATGTACCGGGGAAATTGTAAGTGATAAGGGGTTGATCTTTACCAATCACCATTGCGGCTACGATGCCATTGCTACTGCTTCTACTGTTGAACATAATTATTTACATGATGGTTTTTGGGCTGCCGACCCAAGCAAAGAAATTCCCTCCAAAATCACCGTTCGCTTTTTAAACAGGATTGAAGATGTTACTAAAAAAGTAATGGAGGCACTGGGTAATTCAGAAGGAATGGAAAGAGCTCAAAAGCTCATCAACATTCAGTCTGCCATTGTAAAAGAAACCACTGCCGGTGACGAGTTTAAAGCCGCTGTGGTAGCCAGCATGTTCAAAGGGAATCAATACTTCTTATATGTATATGATGTATACAGGGATGTTCGCCTTGTAGGTAATCCGCCTGAAAGCATTGGTAAGTTTGGCGGAGATACTGATAACTGGGAATGGCCAAGGCATACGGGTGATTTTTCAGTGTTCCGGGTGTACATGAGTGCCGATGGCAAGCCTGCCAATTATAACAAGAACAATGTGGCCCTTAAACCTAAGTACTTTTTACCGGTAAGTTTAAAAGGATTTAAAGATGGAGATTACAGTATGATCTTTGGTTACCCCGGTGGAACTAACCGCTATGAAACTTCTTTCGGTGTTGAACTGAGCACTTCCATCAACAACCCTACACTGGTAAAATTGCGGGAGATGCGTTTGCAGTATATGTTCGAAGAAATGAAGAAAGATCCTGCTGTTAAATTGCAACTCGCTTCCTCTTACGCTTCTATTGCTAACTACTGGAAGTTTTATGATGGTGAAACCAAGCAATTGCTCAAGTATGATATCTACGGGCAAAAGAAAAAAGCGGAGGCCGATTTTATCAGCTGGGCCAAAGGCAAAACGGAATACGAAAACATCTTCTCCGACTATGAAAAGAACTATATGGCATGGAAACCATACGCTATGCATGCCATGTACATGAGGGAGGGCATTATGGGTTCGCCATTGCTGGCTTACGCAGCCGGCTGGGGCTCACTTGAGCAATTATTGATGAAGAAAGAGGCCAGCCAGGAAGAAATTACAAAAGCCATTACTGCTGCCACTGAGGCAAGAGAAAATTTCCTGAAAGAAGAAAATAAAAAGAGTGACCAGGAAATATTGGCATCTGTGATGATGCTGTACAATACCGATATTCCGAGGGAACAGCAACCGCAAGGATTTTACGATGAGCTGTTTAAGAAATTTAATAGCATAGAAGAAAGCCCATACAAGCGTTTTGCCGCTGATGTTGTTGAGAATACTATGGCTTTTGATGCTGCTAAATGGAATGCTTTTACGGCACATCCTACGGTTGAAGCATTAGAAAAAGATCCGGCTTATGCAACTGTAATGGCTTTTCTCAGGAACTGGAACAACAACTATGCTTCTAAAAACATGGCTTTCATTAACAAAAATAATGACCTGGGCAGGCTGTACATGAAAGGTTTATTTGAAATGAATCCAGCTAAAATGAAGGGTACTTACCCCGATGCTAATTTTACCATGCGTGTTACCTATGGCAATGTAAAAAGCTACAAACCCAAGGATGCTGTTACCTACGATTATGCCTGTACGCTTTCGGGAGTAATGGCTAAATATATTCCC
>JAGWUV010000005.1 GCA_028875875.1 Bacteroidota bacterium | reverse complement strand
CACGCTTGAACATTATAAATACTTAGCTTTTGTTGGCCGTAAACTTCTCCACTTTATTGGGCAATGGTTTTATGGTTCTCAGGTATTGATAAATAGAACGGAGGTCAGACTCTTTCATAGTACTGTACATCATCCATGGCATGAGTGTATTGAAATCTTTTTTACCGATCACAGGCGATTGGTATGAGGAATCCTGGTACTGCTTAAAGCGCCTGACAAACTGCTCTTCTGTCCAGCTTTTCAATCCATCTTCATGCGGAGTGATATTGGCAGAACGCAAGGTACCTGCAGGCAAAGCAAATTCGCGGCCACCTGAAAACTCAAGTCCTGCAATGATCTGGCCCTTATCTACCCTGGTATGGCATTCCACACAGCTGGCGGCTGTTACAAGATATTTTCCATAGGCTACACTATCCGATTCTGCTGGCCTCGGTTTTAGGTTAGCTTTATGCGGAATGGTATGCTCAATGATACTGAATGGGAAATCTGGTTGTGCATTAGGAATTTCGTTCTCAATTGGTTTCAGCGACCTGATATAAGCGATGATGGAATAAATATCTTCTTTATCTAATTGCCCGTAATAATGATAAGGCATGATGGGGAACAAAGCTTTGCCATCTTTATTCACGCCTGTTGTAATGGCTCTGAAAAGTTCGCCATCCGTCCATTTGCCAATACCAGCAGGTGTAATATTTCTCGAATAAAACACACCCGGGAAACCAAAATGCTGGTCAAATTTTTCACCGCCCCGCCCTTCTGTTCCGGGAACGAGCGGACCGGCATACTTGGTCCAGTCTCTTTGAGAATGGCAATCCATACATACCATAACAGAATGAGCCAGATAGTTGCCCCGTTCGATACGGGCTGGAGTAGCTTCAACTTTAATATCTTCCGGTTTGCCAACATTGGGAAGGAAGAAAGAGACGTAAGTGGCAGCGCCCACAACGATAATAACAAGCACAGCAATAATGATCAATAAAAACCGAAAGGCTTTTTTCATGGTGGTGTTGATTTGGGTTTAACGTTGACACCCAAAATAAGTATCTTAATCTGAATATGCAACAGGATAAATAAATAAGGGCAGTTATTCAATGAACAACTGCCCTCTATACGATAGTAATAGCAATAAGTTACACCACTACGTTCACCATTTTATTTTTTACGAAGATGAACTTCTTAACGGGTTTATCTTCTACCCATTTCTTCACTACTTCATTACTCAATACAATTTGTTCTACCTGTTCTTGTGAGGCATCTAATGCAATGTTAATTGTAGTCCGCATTTTACCGTTGATGCTTACCGGATAATCTTTCGCAGACTCCGTAACATATTGTGCATTGAAGGTTGGATAAGTAGCATCAAGAACAGAAGTAGTATTACCCAAAGCATGCCACAATTCTGCTGCAATATGCGGTGCATAAGGCACTAACATAATGAGCAATGCTTCGAGCACTTCTTTCTTATGGCATTTGGCATCACTCAGTTCATTCACACACACCATAAATGCAGATACGGCTGTATTGAAAGAAAAACGTTCGGTATCTTCTTCTATCTTTTTAATGGCTTTGTGTAAGATCTTCAATTCGGCATCCGTAGCTTTTTCCTCATTCCATACTTTGCCTTTCAGTTCATCAAAGAATAAGCGCCATAATTTTTTCAGGAAACGGTGTACGCCTTCAATCCCTTTGGTATCCCAGGGCTTACTTTGTTCTACGGGGCCTAAGAACATTTCGTACATGCGGAAAGTATCGGCACCGTATTTCATCACTAAGTCATCTGGGTTTACGGTGTTGAATTTAGATTTACTCATCTTCTCTACTTCGGCACCGCAGATGTACTTCCCATCTTCTAAAATGAATTCAGCATTAGCATACTCACCATTGCGCCATTTCTTAAACGCTTCAATATCTAATTCGTAGCCATCTACAAAGTTTACATCAACATGAAGTTTTGAAATGACTAACCAATCCAGAGAGTCTTCAACCTGAATTTCATTTTTAACTTGTATGCTTTCAAATTTCTTCAGTATCTCTGCTTTCTTATCATTAATCAATTTAGAAAATAGCTTTTTATCATTCACAAGCCCAGAAGAAATAAAAAGAGGGATTTTTTGTTTTTCACCTTGTTCTATTTCAATCTCAACCCTATACACAAACCTCGAACTTCCCTGTATCATTCCCTGGTTCACCAGTTTTTTATAGGGTTCATCATGGCCAATAAAACCTAAGTCGTACAAGGCTTTCGTCCACATGCGGCTGTACAACAAATGGCCTACCGCATGCTCCGTTCCACCGATGTACAGATCTACTTGTCCCCAATAATCACTCACCTTTCTATCACAAAAACTTTCTTGGTTATGCGGATCCATGTAACGCAAAAAATACCACGATGATCCGGCATAACCGGGCATCGTATTCGTTTCCAGCTCCTTTGCCACCCATTCAGGAATATTGGCCAACGGGCCTTCCCCTTCAGGGCCGGGAGAATAACTATCCACTTCGGGCAATAACAAAGGCAGTTCTTTTTCACTCAAAGGTTTGGCCACACCGTTCTTCCAAACAATCGGGAAAGGCTCGCCCCAATAGCGTTGGCGACTGAATGCCGCATCACGCATTTTATAATTCACCTTGCGTTTGCCAATGCCCAAGGCTTCCAATTTATCTGCTACTACGTTCATTGCATCACGCATTACCATGCCATTTAAAAAATCGCTGTTGGTAAGCAATGCATCTTTGGTAGCATTGGCTTCTTCTCCGTTAAAATGTTCACCAATAATATTGGTGATAGGAATATTAAAATGTTTTGCAAATTTGAAATCACGCTCATCACCACAAGGCACCGCCATGATAGCGCCGGTACCGTAACCTGCCAGTACATATTCTGAAATCCAAATGGGAATTGCCTTTCCGTTGAAAGGGTTCACCGCATAAGCTCCCGTAAAACAACCGCTGATCTTTTTCTCAGCCATACGTTCACGTTCGCTCCTGCTCTTCACATAAGCAATGTATTCTTCAACGGCCTGTTTTTGTTCTGCGGAAGACATTATTTTCACCAACTCATGCTCCGGCGCTACCACCATAAAATCAACTCCGAAAATGGTATCCGGACGGGTAGTATAAACCGTTAGTTCAAGCTTCGTTCCCTGCACTCCAAACTTAATTTCAGCACCGGTACTTTTGCCGATCCAGTTGGTTTGCATTTCTTTCATCGCCTCGCTAAATTCAATACGCTCCAACCCTTCCAATAAACGTTCTGCATATTCTGTGATGCGTAAATACCATTGACGCAATTTTTTCTTTACCACCGGGTGGCCACCACGCTCACTCACACCATTCACCACTTCATCATTGGCCAGTACCGTGCCCAGAGCCTCGCACCAGTTCACTTCGCCATAACCGCAATATGCCAGGCGATAATTCATCAGCACTTCCTGCTGGTACTCATCGGTAAAACTTTTCCAGAGATCACGCTCAAACACAATCGATGCATCACCAGGGCAGGGATGGTTGATATTGCCTTCCTTCTCAAAAATCTCCAATAATTTTTCAATAGGCTCGGCCTTTTGTGTTTGCCTGTTGAAGAAGGAATTAAACAGTTGCAGGAAAATCCACTGTGTCCATTTGTAATAAGCAGGATCACAGGTTTTCACTTCCCTGTCCCAATCGTAACAAAAGCCAATTTTATCTAATTGCTTTCTAAAATTGTTGATGTTGTTCTCCGTAGAAATAGCCGGATGTATACCATGCTCAATGGCATATTGTTCTGCCGGCAAACCAAAGGCATCGTACCCCATCGGGTGCAGCACATTAAAGCCTTTTAGTCTTTTATAACGGGCATAAATATCACTGGCAATATAGCCCAGCGGATGCCCAACATGCAAGCCTGCCCCGCTCGGGTAAGGAAACATGTCTAACACATAAAACTTCGGCTTATCACTCTCATTCGAAACCTTGTAGGCCTTGGTTTCGTTCCAATGCTGTTGCCATTTCTGTTCAATCTCTCTGAAATTGTATTCCATAACTTTTACATCATCAGCAAAAGCAATCATCATACATCACTTTCGCCTTTATTTTTTGGGGGCCGGCACCTGTAACACGCATGAGGCTTCTGTTGCGTCGCACACTTGCACTGCTGTAGTCGCAGCAACAGGGTTGCTCCAAATTCCATTACCCAACAAAAACCGAATAGTATTACTTTCGCCGCATTACTAATTGTAACAAAACTTTTAGCCGCAAAAATTAGCTTTGTTTATACTTTGCAGGTACAGTTTATCGTTACAGGGTTGCAAATGTAAGTCTTTAGAGGGCATTTGCGATTGTTGAATGCTTTAAAATTGATCGTATGGCAGGCGAAGGAAAATCATCACTGAAACGCAGCAAACCCAATTATATCTACAGTATTGTGGGTGTGGCGCTGGTGCTGCTCATCATGGGCATTATGGGATGGGTATTTTTAAACTTTGAAAGGGCCGGTAAAGCATTCAAGGAAGACATTAAACTGCAGGCTTTTTTACGTACGGCCAATAAAGATACCATCAGCCAGATCCAGCAATTCATCAGCAAGCAGCCGTATGCCAAGGATGTGCAATATGTGAATAAAGAAACCGCTAAACAAATCTGGAACAAAGACAATAACGAAGACTGGAGCAAGATACTGAACGACAACCCGCTACCCGAAAGCATTGACTTTTATGCTAAAGCAGAATATGTAAATAGGGATAGCCTCACTAAAATTGCCGGTGAGATCATGGCTACCTATGGCAACCAAATCACGGAACTAAAATATCCCAGCGACCTGGTTAATAACCTGAATGAGAAAGCTGCCCGTTTTGGCTTAGGCTTCCTCGTAGTGGCGGTTATCCTGTGCGTGATCGTTATTTTCAGCATTGATAATACCATACGTTTGGCCATGTTCAGCAACCGTTTTCTTATCAAAACCATGCAAATGGTAGGTGCTACCCGTGGTTTCATTACCCGACCCATGAACTTAAAGGCATTGGTAAATGGCCTGATCAGTGCAGGTATTGCCATCGTACTTTTATTTATTATGATCCAGTGGCTGGAAAACCAGGTGCCGCAACTGAAACTGATACACGATACCAGTTTAACGCTTATTTTATTTGGCGGAATGATCCTGGTAGGTGTGGGCATTTCGGTGTATAGCACTAATAGAAGTGTAAGAAAATACCTGAAAATGAAGCTGGACGATCTGTATTAACGGCCAATTGTTAAAACAGCGTCGGAAAAATTATCTTTTCCCATTCATTATACACCATTCAGTTTCCCTATATTGCAGGCCGCAAATCAAGCATTATGAGCGATAAAAAAACTTCGAAAACCTTAGAGCCCCTGTTTGGCAAGGATAATTACCTGTGGATGGTCATTGGTGGCGCAATTATTATACTCGGCATGTTTTTAATGAGTGGCGGCAAAAACCAGGACCCTCATGTTTTTGATTATAACGTTGTGTACAGTTTTACCCGTGTGACCGTTGCTCCCATTTTAATTGTGGGTGGCCTACTGGTAGAAGTATATGCTATTTTCAAAAAGTCTAAGTCGTAGTAAAAATCTTAAGAGGATATTAATACAGAAGCGATGAGGTTCATCGCTTTTTTTGTTTCTTTACCTCCTAACTAAAACCAGCTATATACCAACTATGGACACTTTCCAATCCATCATTATTGCCATCATAGAAGGGCTTACCGAGTTTTTACCTGTATCCAGTACAGCACACATGCGTTTTGCCAATCCCATCATTGGCGTTCATCCCGATGCTTTTGTAGATATGTTTGAAATTGTGATTCAGCTGGCAGCTATTTTAAGCGTGGTAACTATTTATTATAAAAAGTTTTTCAACTTCAAAAAGCTCGATTTTTATTACAAACTGATCATAGCTGTTATTCCTGCATTGATCGGTGGTTATTTTCTGAAAAAACATATTGATGAAGTATTGGATAATATTTCTTTCATGGCGTATGTAATGATCGGCGGCGGTATTGTGCTGCTCTTTATAGACAAGCTATTCAAAAAGCCGACCGTAACCAATGAAGATAATATTTCCATGATGCAGTCATTCATTATTGGTTGTTACCAGGTATTGAGTATTTTATTTCCCGGCCTCAGCAGAAGTGCAGCTACCATTATTGGCGGCATGAGCCAGAAATTAAACAGAAGTGTTGCTGCTGAATTTTCTTTCTTCCTGGCAGTACCTACCATGGTTGCAGCATCAGCCAAAAGCTTTATGGATGTGTATAAAGACCATAAAGAAGTGCTGGTAAAAGATAATTTTATTACTCTCGGAACCGGTGCCATGGTAGCTTATATTGTTGCACTCATTTCAGTAAAGTTCTTCATAACCTATATACAAAAGCACGGATTTAAAGTATTTGGCTGGTACAGAATTGTAATGGGCATTGCCATACTTGCACTCGTTGCACAAGGCATTATAAAATAAGGCATGTGAAACTGATGGATGAAACAAATACCATTTCAGTATCACGAACAAACAATATTTGCAATTGATCATTCAAAAGTGAATTATGCAAACTGCTTATAAGAAAACGATCAATGGCTGGGCCATGTACGACTGGGCCAATAGTGCATATAATCTTGTTATCACTTCAACCATCTTTCCTGCCTACTATGATGCCATCACTTCTTTGAAAGATGCGAATGGCAACATTGTAAGTCATAAAGTACATTTCCTGGGAACAGAGTTTGAAAGCGCATCACTGTATAATTATTCGCTTGCGTTTGCCTATCTCGTTATTGCACTGATCTCTCCTATTTTATCTTCCATGGCAGATTATAAAGGCAATAAAAAATCCTTCATGCAATTTTTCTGTTATCTGGGAGGTATTGCCTGCTGCGCATTGTACTGGTTTAGTAAAAGTACATTAACGCTGGGTATTGTTTGCTCAGTGCTGGCTGCCATTGGCTATTGCGGCAGCCTTGTTTTTTATAACTCCTATTTACCTGAAATAGCAGAAGAAAAAGACCAGGATGATGTAAGTGCCAAGGGCTTTGCATACGGTTATATTGGCAGCGTAATATTACAACTGATCTGTTTTTTGTTTGTGCTGAAGCCCGAATGGTTCGGTATTACAGATAGCTCCTTTGCACCCAGGTTATCATTCTTTTTAGTAGGTATCTGGTGGATGGGGTTTGCGCAGATCACTTTTGTAAGATTACCCAAGGGGCAGGCTTTAGGGAAAGACAGGGAACACAGTATTCTTACCAATGGCTTTCATGAATTAAAAAAAGTATGGCAACAGGCAAAATCACTGCCTGTACTAAAAAGGTTTCTCGGCGCTTTCTTTTGTTACAGCATGGGTGTACAAACAGTAATGCTGGCTGCAACTTTATTCGGCAGCCAGGTATTACAACTACCTACTTCAAAACTGATTATTTGCATATTGCTTATACAAATTGTTGCGATAGGCGGTGCTTACCTCATGGCTAAATTATCAGACCGTTTTGGTAACTTTACTATATTAATGCTGGTAGTATGTATATGGATCGGTACTTGTATCGCAGCCTATTTTACCACTACAGAAATGCAGTTTTATATTTTAGCTTCAATTGTAGGTTTGATCATGGGCGGAATACAATCGTTAAGCCGTTCTACCTATGCGAAAGCAATGCCTGAAACCAAAGACACTGCATCGTTCTTCAGTTTTTATGATGTTACCGAAAAGATTGCGATCGTTATTGGAATGTTCAGTTTTGGCTACATACAAGAATTAACCGGCAATATGCGAAACTCGATCATTGTGCTGGTAGTCTTTTTCTTTATAGGACTTGTATTGCTGTATTCTACTTTACAAAAACAAAAATCGGCTCAGGCTACTGTATGAAACTTTATACCATAGAAACAGAATTTTTTAAACTGGATGGCGGTGCTATGTTCGGCGTTGTTCCTAAAGTGATTTGGAACAAAATGAATCCTGCAGATGAAAATAACCTATGCACCTGGGCAATGCGTTGCTTGTTGATTGAAGTAGACAATAAAGTGATTTTGATTGACAATGGTATTGGTAACAAACAGGATGAGAAGTTCATGAGTCATTACCACCTCGATACTACCCACAATTTAGATAAATCACTAACGGCAGCTGGTTTTACGAAAGAAGATATTACAGATGTTATTCTTACGCATTTACATTTTGATCATTGTGGCGGAAGTATAGAAATAGTGAACAACCAATTAGTTCCGGCCTTTAAGAATGCTACATACTGGAGCAATGAAGCCCATTGGAAATGGGCTACAGAACCGAATGCAAGAGAAAAAGCATCTTTCCTGAAAGAAAATATTTTACCTATTCAGGAAAGCGGCCAATTGCGTTTTGTAGAAAGAGAAAACAATATTCCTGATAACAGGCTTGAATATGTTACTTCTTCCATTCACCCATCCATCTCATTCCGCTTTGCTAATGGTCATACCAACGCCATGATGCTTCCCCAGATCAGCTACAACGGCAGAACCATAGTATACATGGCCGACCTGTTACCTTCTATACATCATATCCCTATGCCTTATGTAATGGGTTATGATATGTTCCCGCTTACTACCATGCAGGAGAAACATATTTTTCTAAATGAAGCACTGCAGAACGATTACATCCTATATTTTGAACATGATCCAGTTAATGAATGCTGCAACCTGCAACAAACCAATAAAGGAATCAGGCACAAAGACTGCTTTACCATTTCCGAGATCGTGAATTAATAATTGATGATTACCGGGAATTTGTAATCTACTATTCCCAATGCAGATGCTGCTGCATTACTGATACGTAACAACAAGCCATCATCTTCTTTGATATTGGGCAGAGGTCCCAATACTTTAGCATAAACGAATTTTCCGTTCGATGCTACCCTTATAATTGTATTGGAAGGTATATTATTAATGAGTACGTAGTATTTCTTATCTGTCCATCCACTGGCTGTTTTAAAAGTAGCCGCATCACCATTCATCTCTTCCCTTCCTTTCCTGTATTGAGCAGCAAAATATCCTTCAATACTCACCTTGCTATAATCTTCATTGGAAGTAGTTTCTTCTGCCACTACAGGCTTTGTTGGGGTTGAAGTGGTTGCCGGAGCAGATGCTTGTGTTGTTGGAACTGTAGTTGTATTTGTTGTTGCAGACGGAGTTGTAACTGTAGTATTTTGTGCAGGCACTTTTTCAGAGGAAGCAGTAGTAACCGCCGGCTCTTGTTGTACAGGTGTGATTACTGTAGTATTTTCTGCGGCCTGTGTACCAATATGTAATTTTTGGCCTGCATGAATATTATTGCTTGTTAAATGATTCCATTGTTTTAATTGGTCTACCGTAACCTTATACTTCCTGCTGATGCCATATAAGGTTTCTTTAGCTCCTACCACATGCACCTGATAGGGAACAGAAGATGTAGTATTAATTTCGGACTGTTTTGCTATAACAGGAGCGTCAGGTGTATTAGAAACAACCGGGGATACTTCCTGCCTTGTTTTTTTTGAAGCTTTTGTTTTAGAAGGAATCTTTACCGCCTCACCGATTCGTAAAATACTTTTACTGTTCATCTTATTCAGCCGCATAATTTCACCAACACTTGTCCCGAATTTCCTCGCCAAAGCAGACAATGTTTCTCCTTTCTGAATTTTATGAACCACGTAGTCTGCCTGCGCAAAAGAACCTATCGCAAAAAAACAGCAAACAGAGCATAGAACAACGGGAAACAGGATCGGCTTACATTTCATAAATGACTCCTTTAATCGAAGTAAAATTAATCTTTTAAAATTCTCCATTCGGAAGGATAATAATTATTCATCCGATTGGGTAAAACTTTTGCCCAGCCTAGGGGTAATCCACAGTATGTGATCATCACCCAGCCTTTTATGCCTTCCACCTTGATTTCTTTTTTTCTCAAGTATTGTAAAGCCTCGTCCCTGCTTACTTCTACGGTGGTAAGCTTTTCTTTTGGTAAAAGGCTTAACGCAAACTCATGCGACGGAATAATATCTTTTCCTTTGATACTACCTAATTCAATACCAGCCTTTTTAATATATAATGCCCTGGATATTTTTTCTATATCTGGCAGCCATTGCTGGGGTAGTACCCTAAAAAAATCTTTTTGCTTAAAAAGATGATAATGAAGTGGCAAAGAAAAAAAATCGTTGATGAATTGCTGCTCTTGTTTGGTAGCAGCCGAAAGTTTTCCGGATGGAAGATATTCGTTTTTAAAGTTTCCCAGCTTTACAAATGCCGCAATAAAAAAACCTTCCCCTTGTAAACGATGCGGCCAGAAACGATAACCATAAGCTTGGTGCCTGGTACTTTCTGTTTCAACGATACGCCAATCATCCTGCACTGCAATTCTACAGGACACCAAATCCTGTTCATCCATCAGCCAATCGAGAATAGATTCATCTTCTTCAACAGAATAAGAACAGGTAGAATAAATCAGTACACCACCCTCTTTCAATGCAGGAAGCACATCGGCTACAATCCTTTGCTGGCGAAGGCTGCACAACTTTACATTCTCTTCACTCCACTCCACAATTGACTGCGTATCTTTCCTGAACATACCGCTTCCGCTGCAAGGAGCATCCACTATAATCACATCGAAATAACTGGTGAGTGCAGCAAAACTTTTGGGATCATTATTGGTAACAATTACATGATCACTCCCCCACTTGGTAACATTTTCTACCAAAATATTTGCCCTTGATTTGATCACTTCATTAGAAACAACCAATCCATCTTTAAAATAAGAAGCCAGCAATGTGGTTTTCCCTCCCGGAGCAGCACAAAGGTCCAGTACTTTCATGCCCTTGGTCTCTTGCACTGTTTGTTGCAACACTGCACACAAAAACATACTGCTCGCCTCCTGAACATAGTAAGCGCCGGCATGAAACAATGGATCGAATGTGAAAGAAGGTCTTTGCGTAAGGTAATACCCTTCGTTGCACCAGGGAACCTGCCCGGCTTTTTCCCAACCTGAATTTTCCGAGTTGAATTTTTGCGGATTAATCCTGATAGAAGTTACCTGCTCAGCAGATGCATGCACCGCCTCGAACGCAGGCTGATCAAAGCCTTTCAGCTGAGCAAGTGATTGGAGGAAGTTTATTGGTAACACGCAGCGAAGATAGTTATTCCGCCAGCTTTGCGTTACTAAAACCGAACGGCAAAATGTTGTTTTACTTTAAACTCTTTTCGCAGCAATACGATGCCTATAAAAAAAAGATCAATTGTTAGCATTACGGCATCATGCTGCTGCACTTCTCTCCAGGCCCGCTCCATTTCTTCACTCCAGTGGATATCGTCTAAAATAATGATACTCTTGTCGTTGGCTTTTTCAAGAATTTGCCTGAAATATTTTACAGTGGGCTCATACCTGTGATTACCATCAATAAAAGCGAAATCAACAGTAGGTATACTTTGTAATGCCGTAGAAAGTGTTTTCTCAAAATCACCCAATACCAGTCTAATATTATGCAACTGCAGCTGTTCAAAATTCTTTTGTGCAGCAGTTGCTACTTCTGCAGCACCTTCCATAGTAGTTACCTTTGCAGCAGGGTTCGCAGCAGCCAGGTATGCAGTGGTAATACCAAGCGATGTACCTAACTCCAGAACATGTGCAGGCTGGTAATGATCGACCATCCTAAATAAAAGCTGGCCGTATTTTTTAGGCTTTAATGAAGAAGCAGCTATCGCTGCCACACTGCGTTGATTGGTTTTATTCACCCTTGAGCCGGCTCCAAAATCTTCTATCGTCAATAACTTTTCATCGTGCAACAGTTCATTTCTTACAGCCTCTATTTGTTCGTAAGCATAAAAACTCCTTTCATCATTCAACACATTTGTAATGAAATCGAACACAAAAGGAGAATGCATTCCATGACCTTTACCATTCTTTGCAGCGAGATAATACCTGAGATATTTGAATACCAATTGCGTTTTGGAATACATCAACTTTCAGATTTATAAAATGGAAGTTTTTTAAGCAGCCAAAGTAAAGCATAAACAGCAATGAAGGCACAAATAAAATTGAGTATTTTAATAAGATCTTCGATACTGCTAACACTCAGGTTTTGAACACTAATACTTTCTACGCCTTCTCTCAGTAAGGTTCTGATCATATCGAACCAAAGCACTAACAAAAGAATTAAGGTTAGCCATTTGTTATAAAAATTTCGCTTACCTAAAAAGATAAATGGAATAAGTATTTGTGTTCCAAGCTTTACATCAAACCATCCTACCGTGTAGGAAGATTTTCCTGTGTTAGGAAACATAGCTGCAAGCTTATACAAATGATACAACTGATTAATAAGATACGCTGCATTCCATAACAGCAAAGCATTTAAAACAGCTATACATTGCAGGTAAATAATGGAATTATTGTGTTTGGATAAAGCAAACAACAGCAACAAAACAGTTACAAGAAAAGTATAGAAAGGAAAAGAAATAATCATCGTTTAATATTTCTTCCATAACTGAACACTGAAGGAATATTTATGTTTTGCATCCGAAGCATATTCCCTGTTGTGTAAAAGCTTCCATGTTGTTTCATCAATCTCAGGAAAGAAAGTATCACCATCTATCTCAGTATGTACTCTCGTCATATATAACTGATGTGCTTTTTCAAAAGCTTGTTGATAAATATCGCCGCCACCAGCAATAAAAACTTCTTTGTATTGATATTGCTTTGCAAGAAATACAGCATCTTCCAGAGAATGTACGGTTAGCACGCCCTCAGCTTCCCAGCCTTTTTGTCTTGTTATAATGATGTTCATTCTGCCGGGCAAAGGTTTAGCCCCCAAAGATTCAAAGGTTTTACGCCCCATTGCTACCGGCATGGCCCAGGTAGTATTCTTAAAAAATTTAAGATCGGCGGGTAAATGCCATAGCAATTGGTTGTTTTTACCAATTGCATTATTAGTAGAAGCCGCAACTATTAAAGATATAAGCATACTGCAAATTACTTCATACCACTTATAGCACTGTGAATAATATAATGAAGATCATTACTGATTATTCTTACACTGCAACCGGTGCCTTAATATGAGGATGACACTGGTAGTTTTCAAGCGTAAAATCTTCAAACTTAAAATCAAAAATATTTTTTACTGCAGGGTTCAAACGCATTACGGGCAAGGGATACGGCGTTCTGCTCAATTGCAGTTTCGCCTGGTCAATATGATTGTTGTATAAATGTACATCACCAAAACTGTGTACAAAATCACCGTATTGCAATCCACAAACCTGAGCCATCATCATTGTTAACAATGCATAAGAGGCAATATTAAAAGGTACCCCTAAAAACACGTCTGCACTACGCTGGTATAGTTGACAGCTTAGTTTACCATCAGCCACATAAAACTGGAAGAGTGCGTGGCAGGGCATCAAAGCCATTTTGGGTAACTCAGCCACATTCCATGCACTTACAATTAAACGTCTGCTATCCGGGGTCTTTTTAATCTGGTTAATTACATCTGTAATCTGATCAACAACAACACCATTAGCGCCTTCCCAGCTACGCCATTGTTTACCATAAACGGGGCCCAACTCTCCATTCGCATCGGCCCATTCATCCCATATACTCACTCCATGCTCCTTTAGGTATTGAATATTGGTTTCTCCTTTCAGGAACCAAAGTAATTCATGTATGATGCTTTTCAGGTGCAGCTTTTTTGTGGTAACCAGGGGAAAGCCCTCCTGCAGGTTAAAGCGCATCTGGTAACCAAAACAACTGATCGTTCCTGTACCGGTTCTATCGGTTTTAGAAGTTCCGTTATCTAAAATGTATTGAAGTAACTGGTGATACTGTTGCATAAGTGCAATATTACTGCTATGGTTTGATATGGATAAGCGTAGCTTTAAGATGGGGAGAATCTGTGAATTGATTATTGAAAAAGAAGAACCGTATGCGGTTATCCCTTTAAATTTTGTTACTTTACGAACTGTTTGCAAACCTTAGTCCTACAACATGAAAAATCCGCTGGAAAGTTATATCAGCCAGGTTGTATTTAAAATTAACTCATCATATAAGATATCAGTCGTTTGGCCTGAGCAACATAAGCTATTCGGCTATCCGGCAACAGAGCTTCTTTCCACAGCAATAACCGATCATATTTCAAAAGATCATCTTAGTTTATTCAAAAAAACAATTACCACCCTTCACAAAACAGCTAAAGCTAAACCCGTTACCATTGAATTGAGTATGCTGCTAAAAAATGGCAGGCACAAATGGTTTTCATTTTTTATTCATAGGGTTAAGGAAAAAAATAAGATCCAATTTATCATCACTGCTACTGATATTGATTCTTATAAATCGAAAGAAGCAAAACAGAAATCCAGCAAAAGCAAGGACCTCAATACGATTGAAGCCATTTCGCAAAAAGAGCTGATTGCCAACAACCTTATTCAAACCTCTGATACCATTGCTTTATGTATTGACTTGACAGGCAGGGTAAAATTCATGAATAAAGGCGCAGAGAGAATAACAGGATATTCATTTAAAGAACTGAAAGATAAAAACTGGTTCAGCATTGTAGTTCCCAGGAAAAAATATCCCGATGTTTTCCGTGCATTCCAGGAAAGAACTTATTCAAAAGATTATATCAACCCGATTATAACAAAGAAAGGGATTGAGAAAACCATCCACTGGAACAACAGTTTTTTGAAAGAAAAAAACGGTGAAGAAATTCTCCTGAGTGTTGGCGTTGATATCAGCAAACTGGAAGCAAACACCCGGCTTTTAAAAGATAAAGAATACCAGTTTGAACTTTTTGCGAGTAGTATTCCCATACCTGCCTATTTCAGTACAAGAGGAGGTAAAACCCTTTTTGTTAACAAGGCATTTGAAGATACTTTCGGCTATACAAAAGAAGAGGTGCCCACCATAGAACACTGGTACAAAGCCGCCTATCCAAAAGCAGAACTTAAAAATGCGGTGAAAAGATGGAGCATTCATGCCAAAAAAGCTGCGGAGGGAAAAGAAAAACTGCATCAACGGGAAACCTATGTGCGATGTAAGAATGGCACCCATAAACATATAGGGTTGAGTGTTTGCTATGGAGGTGAATTTATTTTCGCCACTTTTATTGATTTTACGCAACAGAAAGAAATTGAACAAAACCTGGTGAACAGCAGGGATTCTTTTAGAAAAATATTGGAAAACCTTCCATTGCCTGTTGCAAGCTGCGATTTTAAGTTCGATCTTCTTTATACCAATAAAAAATTCAGGGATTTCTTTGGATATGATTTTAAAGAAATAGCTGTTTATCCTTCCTGGTTTAAAAAAATAAAATTCGATACTCCGGAAGACGAAGCTGCACATGACAGGGAGTTTTATGCCAGCATGGAGTTAAGTAGAAAAGACCCTTACGCCCCAATGCCTTTACTGGAAAGGGAGATTTACACTAAATCCGGCGAATTAAAAGATGTTGAAATACGTTTTGGTATCTTCCAGGAAGAAATCTACGCGATCATTCACGATGTAACAGAAAAGAAAAAAGCAGAGAAACAATTGCTTCGCCAGCATGAAGTTTTTAAAAATATAGCTGAAAATATTCCGTTCCCTTTTGCTACGGCCGACCTAAACCTGAACATCAACTTTACCAATAAAAAGTTTAAGAGCTTTTTCAAACTTCCCTTCAACACAAAAGAAATAATTCCCTTTGAAGATTGGTATGCTTATGTATTGATCGATTCTTTTGAGGAAAGAAATTTAAATATAAAAAACTTTAGGGAGCTGATTGAGCAGTATAAAGTAAATCCGAACATAAACTTCCCGGTACTCACAAGAAAAGTTCGTTTTGGTGATACTGAAATTAAAATCATCAACCTGAACTTTACCATTTATGATAATACCATTTACTGCATCATAGAAGATATTACAGAAAAAATAAAAGCACAAAACAAGATACTGGAAAGTGAACGTAAGTTTAAGGCACTTGCTAAGAATATTGCCTTGCCCGTGCTTTGTTATAGTTTTACAACAACAGAATGCACCTTTATCAATAAGCCTTTCACAGCTTTACTGGGCTATACTTTAGACGAAATACATAACTTCTCCGCATGGAATAAACATTTCATCTATTCCGATCATGCAACAAGAACAGCGCTGGAACATGAATGGCAAAACGCTGTGAATGACAGGATCAACAAAAGAACCAAACATGTTGCCATTTTTGAAAGAAGTATTCGTTGCAAGAATGGTGATGTACGTTTATTCGAGATCACATTTACTGTTAGCGATGAATTGGTGTATGCCGTATTAAACGATATCACAGAAAAAAGAAAAGCAGTAGCATTGCTCCGTGAAAGCGAACAGCGTTTCAAGGCTTTGGCCGAGAACATGCCCATAGCAATTGGAAGTCATACCCTAGATGGCAGAGTAGGTTTTCTGAACAAACATTTTATTGCCACCATCGGGTATGATATACATGAAATTCCAACACTAAAAAAATGGTATCAATTAACACAACCCGATGTTCAAAAAAGGAAAGAGCTGTATAAAAACTGGAATGAACTGGTAAAAGATTTTATTGCAGGTAAATCAGAGCAAAAGCCATACGTAGAAGCTCCCATACATTGCAAAGATGGCTCTATACGAATTTTCAATTTCCTCTTTAGTTATCATAACAACATTATATACATCATGCTTGTGGATATAACTGAAAGAAGAATGGCTGAGCAGGAATTGATTGCTTCGCATATACAACTGAGAGAACTGGCCACATACCTGCAAAAAGTTAGGGAAGAAGAAAGAAAATACATAGCAAGAGAGATACACGATGAATTTGGCCAGCTGGTTACTGGTTTAAAAATGGATGTTAGCCTGTTGAAAGCAAAAATAGAAAAGCGATTGCCGGATCTGGCTCCCCGCTTATCAGAAACTATAGAACTGGCAGACCAGGTAGTTAAGTCGGTACGTCGTATTTCATCTGAATTAAGGCCTTCTGTTTTAGACGATATTGGCCTTGCTGCTGCTATTGAATGGCAAAGCAAAGAGTTTGAAAAAAGAACCGGAATTCCCTGTTCTTTCAAACATAATCTGAAAGATGATCATTTATCGGTTGATGTGAAATCAAACCTATTCCGCATTTACCAGGAGTCGCTTACTAATATTATGCGTCATGCAGAAGCTACAGAGGTGAAAGTTTCACTCATAGAAAAAGATGATTATATACATCTTATTATTAAGGATAATGGAAAAGGCTTTACAGAAGCAGGTAAATCAAAATCGTTCGGCCTACTGGGTATGAAAGAAAGAGCTATCATGATAAATGGTATCTTTGCGATTGAAAGCGAATTACAAAAAGGTACTACTATCCAAATTTCTGTTCCGTTAAAATCCTGATATGAATATTTTAATTGGAGATGATCACAGTGTTGTGCGAAAGGGCTTGCGTTTAATTCTTGCGGATGCTTTTCCTGATGCATTTATCGAGGAGGCTTCCGATGGTAATCAAATTATTGAAAAGCTTTTCTTGAAAGATTGGAATATTATCATTTCAGATATTTCAATGCCTGGAAAATCAGGAATTGAAATAACCAAAAAGGCAAAGGAATTACTTCCAAAGGTTCCGGTTTTAATTTTAAGTGTACACGCCCCGGAACAATATGCCGTTCGTTTATTAAAAGCCGGAGCTGCCGGATATCTTACCAAAGAAAGTGCCCCGGAAGAACTTGTGAATGCCGTTAACCAGATACTGGGCGGACGGAAATACATCACTCCGGAAATTGCAGACCTATTAATTGATTATAAAGGTGATGCTACCGAAACCAAAAAGCATGAAATTTTATCAGACAGGGAATTTGAGGTACTAAAGCTGATTGCATCGGGAAAAACAGTTTCAGAAATAGCAGAAATATTATCTCTAAGCATCAATACCATTAGTACGTACAGAGCAAGAATATTAGAGAAAATGAGCATGAATACCAATGCTGAGCTTACGAAATATGCTGTTACATACGGTTTGGTATAAGCACTGAATTATTTACTACAATATGTAGTTATACACCTACGTTTTTTATATACATTTACTACATTCAATATCTAAAGGAACAGCTAAATTAGGGTGTCCAATCAGACTTTCCCATCTGATACTCCCCGAATTTAATCTCCAAATCCCGAATAACCGATTTTGATTAGTTCTGTGAAACCGTAAATGAGGTCAGGTTACACTTTGACTGAACTTTTTGCAGGAAGTGTAACCTAATTTCAAGACTTTCTTTACTTTTTACAGCTACTGATTGCACAATGATTTTTGGATTTTTGCTAAGAACCTAAACTGATAGGACCATGCTGACCCTTCTCTTAATTGACGATTCACAGGTAATTCTCTCTGTAATGAAAGAATTGCTTTCTCCTTTACAGGTAATTAAAGAAATTATCACTTCCAGTTCATCCTTAAAAGGACTGGAATTGGTAAAAACAATTAGCCCGGATGTTGTACTGCTGGATATTAATATGCCCGAAAAAAACGGTATTGAAGTTTTAAAAGAAATAAAGAAAGAGCATGCTCATGTGAAGGTACTGATGGTTACTAACCATGCTACCGACTATTATAAAACATTATGCCATCAAATTGGAGCTGATTATTTTATAGACAAAAGCAATGAGTTTGAACTGATTCCGGAAATTATTGAATCGATAGCCCGGAATAGCAATCAGCCTGCCATTAGAGAAAGTAACCTTTCTTAAGCTTTTCGTCTTTTCAGTTCTTTTTTAATTAAACTTAGCTCCCTTCCTGTTTGTCCGCTTACGCTGCTATTCTCCTGGGCCCTTCGCATTAAGTAAGGTATTACATCTCTTATTGGGCCAAATGGCAGATACTTACTTACACTACATCCGGCTTTGGCAAGATTAAACGTTATATTATCACTCATACCATACAATTGTGAGAAATGAATGTGCCGGTGATTAAGCGGAATATTTTTTTCTTCCATCAATTTTACGGCCAGCAAATTACTTTCATCATTGTGTGAGGCAATAATGCAGGAAATTCCTTCTACATTGTTTATAGAAAATTCAACAGCTGCGTTAAAATCCTTATCAGTGGCTGTTTTATCCGGTTGAATTGGTGAGGCATAACCCCTTTGAAGAGCTCTTTCTCTTTCCTTTTCCATATAAGCCCCTCTCACCAACTTCATACCGAGAATAAACCCTTTTTCCTGTGCTATTTTATGAGATAGCTTATAAAAATTGAGCCTGTCGTGCCTGTATAATTGAATCGTATTAAATACGATCGCTTTATCCCTGTTAAACTCTTCCATCATTTCCATCGTAAGCCTATCGATTGGATCCTGAATCCAACTTTCCTCAGCATCAATCAATACACCTATATTTTTTTCTGCTGCCACTTCACAAATCCTGAACATTCTGTCTTTCACCCTTTCCCATTCATCCATTTCTTCTTCATGATCGTGTATACCACTTCTAAGTCTGGGTGCTTCATTCAGTTTTTGCAATAATCCAAATCTCGCCAACCCTGTAACCTTAATACTTATAAAAGGAATATTATCTTGCGTTGCGGCATAATTGATTACTTTGATGAATTCATCAGCAGCATGCTCAAAATTAGCTTCCCCTTCTTTTCCTTCAACACCATAATCTAAGATAACTTTTACACCATATTTCCCTAACACCTCACCCACTGCGTGAGTTTCTTCAAGGGTTTCTCCACCTACAAATTGTTTAAAAATGGTATTTCGGATGATTCCATGAACAGGTAATCCCGTTTTCATTAAAAAAGGTGTAATCCTGGTTCCAAGGGGAACAAAAAAAGGATAACCCATTGTAGAAAAGAGAAACTTAGATTGCTTCAATTCTTTAGAAGTCTTGTATGCAAAAGCATTTTCTGTGTTGTCAAAGGAAATATTCATACTAACATCCGTTCGTTGTGCGAATATCGTAAGGGATAATTAAAATAAAAAAAATCTATTGTGCAGCTTTGTTAATTCTTTTCATGTCTGTCCGTTCCCCCTACCCGATATGCCACTAAAAGTTACCTCGTAGAAACAGCCTTATACAACAAAATCTATATCCGGCAATCCTATTCCTACAATCACATAGCCAGCAGGCTCCTTCAAGATAGATTCTTACAAAATCTGCTATTTAACAGGCTTTGTTAGAAGAAAGCCCGAATGTGCCTTGAACAGTTCCTATTCACGGAAAACAAAACGATCCGAGGATTGTTCCTTGACATAGAATATTTCAATATGGCAGCTATCACGATCATTTTCCCGCATCAACTATTGAAAAAGCATCCTGCTATCAAAAAAGAACAACCGGTGTACCTGGTTGAAGAATGGTTGTTCTTTCATCAATACGCATTTCACATGCAAAAAATAATGCTTCACCGGGCCAGCATGAAGCAATATGAAAGTTGGTTGAAGAAGAATAATTTTTCAGTTGTTTATATAGATGCTACAACCCCTGATTGTGATATAAGAAAACTAATCCCTGCCCTCTCTCAACAAAACATATCATCCATACATATTGGCCAGGTAACCGATGAATGGCTCAGGAAAAGGATTACAAAAGCATGCAAGCAAAATAATATCAGTTTAGAATGGTATGACACTCCGGCGTTTTTAAATACGCTCAGTAATGTTGAACCTTTTTTCCAGCAACGAAAAAAATACTTTCAAACAGATTTCTATATCGATCAAAGAAAGAAAAGAAACATCTTGATCGAAAGCCACTCTAAACCCGTTGGCGGAAAATGGACTTATGATACGGATAACCGTTCTGCTTTTCCAAAAAAAGAAGTGATACCCAACTATTCCTTCCCGAAAGAAAACGCATATTACAAAGAAGCAGCTAACTATGCAGCAAAGTATTTTAAAAACAATTATGGCACAGCGGTGCAACCATTTATGAATGGTTATTATCCAAGTAATTTTGATGAAGCGGAAACATGGTTAGACAATTTTTTAGATACACGATTTTCAAAGTTTGGTGTATACGAAGATGCCATTGTTGCCAATGAGAATATACTGTACCATAGTGTATTATCTCCGCTTATCAATATCGGGCTACTCACGCCGCAACAAGTGATAGATAAAGCCCTGCAAAAAGCCGGCCGGTTCGATATTCCCCTTAATTCCACAGAAGGATTTATCAGGCAGCTATTGGGCTGGCGTGAATTTATAAGGATTGTTTATGAAAGAGAAGGTATTAAACAAAGAACCACCAACTACTGGAATTTTAAAAGAAAAATTCCGTCTTCCTTTTATGATGGCACAACCGGTATTGAACCAATAGATACTGTGATCCGAAGCTTGTTGAAAAGCGGTTATACACATCATATTGAAAGGTTGATGATACTGGGCAACTTTATGTTGCTATGCGAATTTGATCCAGATGCAGTGTACCAGTGGTTCATGGAAATGTATATTGATGCTTACGATTGGGTGATGGTTCCTAATGTGTATGGCATGAGCCAGTTTGCAGATGGCGGATTGATGACTACCAAACCTTATATCAGCGGCAGCAACTATATTTTAAAAATGAGTGATTTTAAGAAAGGCAGTTGGACAGTAATATGGGATGCTTTGTTCTGGCGTTTTATGCACGTACACAGAGATTTCTTTTTACAAAATCCACGTTTAGGTATGCTTATAAAAACGTTTGATAAAATGAGTGCAACAAAGCAGCAGCAACACATTGCCCTTGCTGAAGAATATTTACAAAAGCTGGATCAACAATTAGGTATATGACAAGAAAGAAGCCCTGGAACAGGATAAATCTTCCTGTATATTCTATTTGCAGCACAGATGGCAACGGTAACTACAATATGCATATCATCACCTATACACAGGCGGTGAGTATGCAACCCAAACAATTCATCTGCGCTATTTATAAAAACACTAAAACACTGAGCAATATTCAATCCTATCCACATTTTGTTTTACAATTATTGCATGCAGGGCAGTACAATATTGTAACCCTTCTTGGTAAAGAATCAGGCAATCAAATCAACAAAATGGCTCGTTTGCAAAAGCGAAAATTACTTACTGAATGGAACGGGTTTCCTGTGTTAAAAGATAGCCTGGCCGTGATGGAAATGAAAGCTTTTCCATTACAGGTTCATTCTGTACAGGAACAACCAGACCATGTTTTATACCTGTGTGATGTGATAGATTATATCAACCTGAACGAGGGTGAAGCACTAACACTTGATATTTTAAGGGAACATAAAATCATAAGGATATGAGTTATATTCAACAGGGTAAAAAATTCCCCCAACTTGATTTAGTAAAAGAGGAACAGCCTGCTTTTCCAACAAATGCCAACGCTATTGCAGCACGACTACAGAACATCAACGCAGTGGCATACAGTAAAACAAGAAACTTTTTTAACGGTGCAGTAACCTATTTATCAGCTTACATTTCAAGGGGCTTTATTACGCTGCCGGAAGTACGGGATATTTTTTTAAAAAAACACAAGCTAGCTGACGCTTTTAAACTATTGCAGGAATTAGCCTGGCGTGAATATTTTCAAAGAGTATGGCAGGCGAAGGGAGATGAAATATTAAATGACATAAGGCATACACAGCCTAACGTACAACATTATACAATACCTGATGCCATTATCAATGCACAAACACAAATAGAAGCCCTTAACCAGTCTGTTCACACATTATATACCACAGGTTATATGCATAATCATGCGAGGATGTACACTGCAATGCTCACCTGCAACATTGCAAGATCGCATTGGCTTACTCCTGCCAAATGGATGTATTATCATTTACTGGATGGCGATATAGCCAGTAATATGCTTAGCTGGCAATGGGTAGCCGGAAGTTTTAGCAGTAAAAAATATTTTGCTAACCAGGAAAACATAAACAAGTATTCCGGAACAATACAAACAAATACCTATTTGGATACAACCTATGATCAATTGCAGGAAATACCTATCCCTGTCGAATTGCAACAAACATCAGAAGTTTCATTAACAACAGAGCTTACCGCCTACACGCAGCAAATAACAATAGATAAAAACAAACCTTTACTGGTCTACAATAGCTACAACATTGATCCTAATTGGTATAAGTCTGAAGATGTAAACAGGGTACTACTTTTAGAACCCGCACATTTTGAAAAATATCCTGTAAGCAATAAAGTGATCAATTTTATAGTTGGCCTGGCAAAAGAAAATATACCCAACGTACAAATAGCGGTTTGCTCTTTTAAACAGCTTACCTCACAATACAATGGCCAAATTATTTTTAAGGAACATCCCTTGGCAAAACATTATACAGGTAAAGAAGAACCCAGGGCATGGTTATTTCCGGAGGTTTCTGGCTACTATCCTTCTTTTTCGGCCTACTGGAAAAAATGTGAGCGATATGTAAGATATTCGTAGTATGGCAACTATTACACGCACAGAGATCTATAAATATTCTATTCCGATGGTGCCTTTCACCATTGCAACGGGCACAATGCATTTTGCACAGAATATTTTTATTCGCATCCATACAAAGGAAGGAATCACCGGTGTTGGCGAATGTTCTGCCTTTCCCATGATCGTTGGAGAAACACAGGCCACCTGTTTTGAAATGGCAAAAGATTTTGCTCATCTATGGAAGGGGAAAGATGCATTGGCTATTGAAGAAAGAATGCAGGAGTTACACCTTTTCACCGCAGGAAACTATACTGCTAAAAGTGCTTTTGATATGGCGCTTTATGATATTGCTTCAAAGAAAGCTCAACAACCTTTGTATGCTTTTTTAGGCGGCACTAAAAAAACAATTGAAAGTGATCTGACCATCGGCATAAGTACAGCCGAACAAATGGCCATCACCGCTAAAGAGTTTGTTCAGAAAGGTGTGAATATGATTAAAGTGAAGTTGGGCAAAGACCCTAAAGATGATATAGAACGTATCAAAAGCATACGAAAAGCAGTTGGCGATAGTATTGTTTTACGTATTGATGCTAACCAGGGATGGAGTTATGATGATGCTGTTATTGCCCTGCTAGGAATGGCACCTTTCCATGTACAATTCTGTGAACAGCCTATGCGAAAACACAATGATGAACTTTTGCCCGAATTATGCAAGCAATCTCCCATACCTATTATGGCAGATGAAAGCGTGTTTACACATTATGATGCAGAACGTATCATCAGAAACAAAGCGGCTGGATTCATCAACATCAAATTTGCCAAAAGCGGAGGCATATTAGAAGCTATCAAGATCAATGCTGTAGCAGAGAACAACGGTATGCACTGTATGATGGGGGGCATGCTCGAAAGCCGCGTGGCATTAACAGCAAAAGTGCATTTTGCCATGGCTCACGATAATATTATTTTCTACGATTTGGATACTTGCTTGCTGGGTCATAAAGAAGATCCTGTAATTGGAGGTGTTCGTTATGAAGGAATGAAATTATTGCTAGAAGACAAACCGGGAATAGGTGCTGATGTAGATGATTTGTATTTGCAAACACTGGAAAGTATTACAATTTAACGCTTACCTATGCATCAAAGGATCATTAATATAAGCATTGTGGTAAACGATTATGATGAAGCTATTCACTTTTACACACAAAAACTGCACTTTGATTTGATAGAAGATACACAGCTCAATGAAACCAAACGTTGGGTTCGTGTAGCTCCGAAAGGAGTCGGCAATTGTTGCCTGTTGCTAGCAAAAGCTGCTACGGATGAGCAGCGCAGCCGAATTGGAAATCAAACCGGGGGAAGGGTTTTCTTATTTTTAGAAACAGATGATTTTGAAAGGGATTATCAAAACCTTTTACTGCAAGGAATAAAAATTGTTCGCGGCCCGGTGCAGGAAAGCTATGGTACCGTTGCTGTATTTGAAGATCTTTATGGTAATTTATGGGACCTGATTGAAACTGCACGAAAAGCTGAATAAAGAATAAAGCGTACAAGTGAGTGACACAACCGGTGTTGCCATAAGCAATGAAGCTCGTAAACAATTATCTTCGCAAGCAAACTAATTCGGCACCATGGAAGGCAAAAAAGCAATTGAAAGTTTTACGGTAATGAATGAACTGGTTTTACCGAACGATACGAATACGTTTGGAAACCTGATGGGCGGACGTTTAATGTACTGGATGGATATTGCTGCCGCCATGGCCGCTATGAAGCATTGCAACGCTCCATGCATGACCGCAAGCGTTGACAACATCAGCTTTAAAAACCCTATTAAACTGGGAAACATCGTGCACATAGAAGCTAAAATAACCAGGGCTTTTAACACTTCAATGGAAGTGCATTTGAAAGTTTGGGGTGAAGACAGTTTACACCAGTATCAATACGCCAGTAACGAAGCCTATTTTACGTTTGTGGCTTTAGATCCCAACAGCAAACCCAGAAAAGTACCACCGGTTATTGCAGAAACAGAAGAAGAAATAAAATTATACGATGGTGCTTTGAGAAGAAGGCAGCTACGCCTTGTATTAGCTGGGAAAATGAACCCCGAAGAAGCTACCGAGCTTAAAGCTTACTTTACCAACAAATAGAAAGTTTATTTATCAAGTGCATTCATTAAATGATGCTTTCCTTTGAGCATGTACTGTTTACTTTGCTCAATGGCATCCATAACCTGGTCTAAGATTTCATCAACGCCGGCACTATAATCAATTACCATAGGTTCTTTAAATCGTATACTTAATAAAGAACCCTTTTTCTTAAACACCAATCCTTTTTTATTAAAGGCTCTCCAAAAGCCATTGATCACAACGGGTATTACCACAGGTTGGTTGTTTTTAATAATATAGGCAGTACCTTTTCTTCCCGGAGCGAAAGGTTTTGTTGTACCCTGTGGAAATGTGATCACCCAGCTTCTATCCAATGCTTTATGAATTTTCCTTGTATCCGAAGGGTCCAATCCTCTTCTCACCTCCTTCCCTTCGGCCCTCCATGTTCTTTTAACGGTTAAAGCCCCGGCCAGTTTAAACAAACGTGTTAACCAGTTACCGTTCATGGTTTCTTCTGCTGCAACAAAATATAAGTTGGTAAAAGGGTTAAGCAAGTAATAGGGAATACCCAGTTTATTTCTTTTCCTCCATTTTACGGCACAGAAAATATGAATGAACATCATCACATCAGCAAAATAAGTTTGATGATTACTTACAAAAAGTACGTTCCGCCTAGGCAGGTTCTCAATATTTTCGGTCCCTTCAATTTTAATTTTATTTACTATCGCCAGTCCGGGATAGGTGATCATTCCCACAACGCTGTACATTAAAGACCGAACTATTTTTATATGCTTTAATTTCTCAGTTAAACTCATGTGCAGCTACAATTTTGGCAAACATGAGAGCGAATATAGGTAAAGTGATGTAATAAAATATGCTGTGTAAATTCTTTACTATTTTATACAGCATTTGTTCATCAAAGAAGATTTTCATTCCGCTATCTGTAAATACATTTGCACTGCTAATTCAAATTTCATGCAGCTAAATACAGTAATTTTTGATATGGATGGTTTGCTAATTGATAGCGAACCATTGTGGCAGTTAGCAGCCAACGAAGTGCTGGCAAGCTACGGCATTAAATTAACCGAACAACAATATATTACCACTACAGGATTAAGAACCAAAGAATTTTTGCAATGGTGGTTTGGCTATTTTAAAATTAATGAAGCAGAGTTTACAAATGCAGAAAAAAATATTGTAAACATTGTAATTGAGAAAGTAAAAAAGTATGGTACCATCATGCCTGGTGTTCAACATATTTTCGATTTCTTTCTGGAGAAGGGATTTAATATTGGTATTGCATCATCTTCGCCCCAATCTTTGATCGACGTTGTTGCAGCAATAGCAAATATTCAGAGGTACATACATGCCACTTCTTCCGCAGAACACCTTGCTTATGGCAAACCGCATCCGCAAGTGTATTTGAATTGTGCAGCACAACTTAATGTAAGCCCAATGCAATGTATTTGTTTTGAAGATTCTTTCAACGGGATGATCGCAGCTAAATCTGCACGGATGAAATGTGTTATCGTTCCGCATCATACTCAAATCAAAGAAGAAAGATGGGCTGCTGCAGATCTCAAACTATCATCGCTGCAAAACTTTGGAGAATTACATTTTCAAAAACTGGCTCATCGCTAAGCCAATTATTCAGATACGATCACTGTTTGAGTATGTACCGTAAATGGCAGAGCAGGAATAGCGATGAGAAAATCCATCAATGTAAACTTTGATTGAATGGTATAATTCACAGCTCCATTTGCCATTTGCCTCGAATCTACCTTTTTCAGAGGAATCAGACCAAAAGCAGCATATACAGCTCTTTTATGCACCTTATACTGCCCTGTGCCACCGTTACCAACTGTATGTGTTAACGTCATACAGGATGAAAGTAATAACACAGTTGTAAAGATCATTGCAAAGGAATTTTTCTTCATCTTCTTTATTTGTCCAAAGAAAAAAATTTCCTGTGCAAAAAAATATGACAATTGCCATATCTTCAAACTACCATTTAAAAAAATTTATTCCAATGAAACGATTGACTTTCTATGCCATGAGCATGATGCTTTTGGCAATGCACGTGCTACCGCTATATTCTTTTGCAGGTAACAAAAAAGACAAGAGAGATTATTACCAGATCAAAATTTATCACTGCAAAAATCTGGAACAGGTGAGCAAAGTAGAAGATTATCTTCAACATGCTTATCTACCGGCTCTACACAGAATGGGCCTTACTTCTATCGGTGTGTTTACCCCGATAGATAATGATACACTTACTGATAAAAAAGTAATTGTATTCATGCCTATTTCATCGCCAGAACAACTAGTTACGATTGAACATAAACTTATCGCTGACCAACAACTGGCAACTGATGGAGCTTCTTATCTGAATGCAGCTTACGATCAACCGGCATACCAGCGAATCGAAAGTACTTTGCTGCATGCTTTTCCTCTTCACCCTAAATATACTTTGCCTACAGCCCTTACTACGCCCAAGGAAGAGCGTATTTATGAATTGCGTAGTTATGAAGGCGCTACAGAGAACCTGTACAGAAGCAAAGTAAAAATGTTTAATGAAGGTGGAGAGATTGCCTTATTCAAAAGATTGGAATTCAATGCTGTATTTTATTCAGAAGTTGTATCTGGTGCTCATATGCCTAACCTCATGTACATGACTACTTTTAACAACAGGGCTCAAAGAGATGAACACTGGAAAGTGTTTGGAAGTGATCCTGAATGGAAACGTTTATCTTCTTTACCTGAATACCTGCATACGGTATCGAGGGCTGACATCATGCTATTGCATCCTACCAGCTATTCAGATTTTTAATCTTAGTTCTCAATATTATCTACAAAGAAATGCCCCACCTAGCGGTGGGGCATTTATGTTATTAAGAACGGTGTTAAAACTAATTACTTAGCTTCGTTTTCACCACCTTCTAATTTAGCACGGATATCAGCCAATGCACCTAAATCACCTAAAGTAGCTTTTTCTACTTTGCTCTGAATGTTCTTCACAGCTTTTTTGGTTTTGTCGGCTTCAGCTTTGGCTTCTTTCTTAGCTGCTTCTTTCTCTTCTACCTGTGCTTGTTCCCATATTCTTGCATGGCTCAACACAATGCGTTTTTCATTGCGGTCGAACTCAATCACAACAAACTGAGCTGTTTCATCAGCACCTACAGATTTACCATCTTCTTTTGCCAAGTGACGGTTAGGAGCAAATCCTTCTAATCCGTAAGGTAACTGAACCAATGCACCTTTATCATCCTTGCGGATCACTGTTCCTTCATGCACTGTACCTACAGCAAATGTATCTTCCAGTGCATTCCAGGGATCTTCTTCTAATTGTTTATGTCCTAACTGCAATTTGCGGTTCTCTTTGTCAATACCCAGGATGATGATATCGATAGACTCACCAACTTTCACGTAATCACTTGGGTGATTGAAACGCTTCAACCAGCTTAAATCGCTGATGTGGATCATACCGCCAATACCTGGCTCTAACTCAACAAACACGCCATAAGGAGTGATATTTTTCACTAAACCTTTGTGCTTGCTTCCTTCAGGGAAACGAGTTTCGATAGTGCTCCAAGGATCTTCGCTCATTTGTTTGATAGACAAACTCATTTTGCGGGCTTCTTTATCCAGAGTAACTACTTTAGCAGAATACTCATCACCTAATTTGAAGAATTCTTTAGCGTTGATCGGAGTGTTAGCCCAAGTAATTTCACTTACGTGAACCAAACCTTCAACACCAGGTTGAATTTCTAAGAAAGCACCGTAATCTTCAATATTAACTACTTTACCTTTTACAACAGTACCTTCAGCTAAACCTTCAGGCAACACATCCCAAGGATGCGGAGTTAATTGTTTCAGACCAAGACTGATACGTTTTTTGTCGTCGTCGAAGTCCAATACAACCACTTGTAATTTCTGGTCCATCTTCACCACTTCGCTTGGGTGAGAGATACGGCCCCATGAAATATCGGTGATGTACAACAAGCCATCTAAGCCACCCAGATCCATGAAAGCACCGAAGTCTGTAATGTTCTTTACAGTACCTTCCAATACTTGTCCTTTTTCCAGTTTGCTCATGATCTCTGCACGTTGTGCTTCGATATCGCTTTCGATCAAAGCTTTGTGAGAAACTACAGCGTTCTTAATAGCTTCGTTGATCTTCACTACTTTAAACTCCATTGTTTTACCAACAAACTGATCGTAATCGGTAACTGGTTTCACATCGATCTGAGAACCTGGTAAGAATGTTTCCATTCCAAACACATCCACGATCAAGCCGCCTTTTGTTTTGCTGGTAACTGTACCAGTGATAACTTCTCCAGTTTTGTGCACTTCCACGATTCTTTCCCAGGCACGGAAAATTCTTGCTTGCTTGCGGCTCAGGTGCAGGTTACCGTTCCTGTCTTCTTTTTCAACAACCATTACCTCAACCAGATCGCCGATTTTAATACCAGGCGTATCACGGAATTCGTTCAGTGAAATCAAACCATCACTTTTGAATCCGATGTTGATAACAGCGTCAGTTTTAGTTAAACCAACGATATCACCTTTCAGGATTTCGCCATCGTTAATCTGAACGAAAGTGCCTTCATATACTTTGTCGTACTTGGCTTTTTCGTCTGCATTGTAATGACTAACATTGCGTTTGTCAACGCTCCAGTCAAAATCATCGTGAGCTGTTTCAACAACAGGCTCAGCCACAGGTGCATTTGTTACCGCAGTAGGTTCTACAGCCTCTGGTGCTGCTGCATTCTCCTGTGCATCTGCGTTTAATTGTTTAACAATAAAATTCATAAATAAACCCCGATGGTTTTAATTCGGGGTGGCAAAGGTAGGTTTTATCCCCCGAAAAAGGGCTTTTTCCGGGATATTTTTTGAGGTCGGCAAAAGAGCCAAAACCAAACTGCCGTTGCGTCGCACACTTGTACGTCCGGTTCAATAGGCAGCAAAGAAAGGCATTGAAAATCAGCACATTTACAAATACTTATCTTCCTCCACCTCACCGTCTTTAAAACTGATCATGCGGTCGGTATTCCCTGCAAAAAGCATATCGTGTGTAACAATGAGAATGGTTTGATGGAATTGTTGTTTCAATTCTTTGAGGATAGCCAGCACCAGTTGCGAGTTTTTGCTGTCCAGGTTGCCTGTTGGCTCATCGCCGAATAAAATCTGCGGATCATTGATCAGTGCACGGGCAATGGCCACCCGTTGCTGCTGGCCGCCACTGAGCTTGTTTGCCCGTTTCAAAGCCTGGTCGCGTAAACCAAGTATCTCTAACTTTTCGTAAGCTTTTGTCTCTATTTCTTCTTCTGAAAGTTTACCCAGTTTTATGGCAGGCAGCTTCACATTATCAAGAACCGTAAACTCAGGAAGCAGGTAATGAAACTGGAACACAAAGCCGATCTTCTCATTCCGAATTTCGGCTAACTGATTTTTACTCTTCTCACGCAGGTTCATGCCATCCATCCATATCTCGCCATCGTAATCGGTATCCAAAGTAGAAAGTAAGTATAACAAAGTTGATTTGCCACTACCCGATGCGCCTACAATAGAACAAAACTCTCCTTTAAAAATTTGCAGGTTAATGTTCTTCAACACCTGGAATTTTTCGGGCTCATAGAAATATTTGTTGAGTGCTTTAGTTTCTATGATGATCTTGTTATTGTTATTTTGTTCAGTCATGCATTCGTTTTAAATCCTTCTGTTCAGCTATGTTGCTGCAGTACAAGTGTGCGACGCAACATAAGCTGAAATATGTTACTACTGCCGGTTACATAACCTCTATTTGCCTCTTATAATGTCTACCGGATCTACCTTTGCAGCTTTACGTGCAGGCAGGTAGCCGGCAACTGAAGTAGCTACCAAACCAAACACAAAAGCCATAATAAAAAATATGGGTTCACGATTAAAGGTTAAATATTTAATGGCTACAAAACCTCTTACATCAAGTGGAATACTGCCTACAATAAGGGTTACTACATAGCCCAGTAACAAGCCGAATATGCCACCAATAATACCAATGACAATTGATTCGGTTAAGAATATTTTTCGGATGTCTTTGTCTTTATACCCAATGGCTTTTAAGATGGCAATGTCACCCAGTTTTTCATAAATGATCATCATTTGGATATTGAAAATACCAAAGCCACTAACAATGAGAATGGAGATGATGACAAGATAGGTTACCATGTTCTGCACTTTGAATACACTGAAAATACTGGCATTGGCTTCCTTCCAATCTTGTGCACGATAACCATATTTATGTTCGAATTCTTTTGCCAAAGCCTCAGCAGCATCAATATTGTTCAGCTTTATGTTGATATCTGTAATGTAATCACCACTAACGTTCAACAGTTTTTGCGCAGTACTTATTTTTACAAAAGCCCGGCTTTTATCTACTTCCACCAAACCCGATTCATGAATACCAATTACGGTAAGATCAAGTGAAACGCCTTGCGGTGAAATCACTGTAATCTTGTCATTCAATTTAGCACCAAGATCATCAGCCAGTCCACTTCCCAGGATAACGCCATTGGCTGTTGTTTCTAGTTTTAGCATATCGCCCTGCTTCATGTATTGTGCCACATTAAACAATTGGTCTTCTCTGCGAATATCAATGCCGGCAATCCTTCCTGCACGCTGGCTAATTCCATTTCTAAAAATAGCTTGCCCGCCTAAGAACGGAGAAACACCTGATACCAATGGATGCCGCTCTATATCTTTCATAATTTCTGAAGCTGCTTTGATCTTGGGGTCTTCATCTTTAGGTTTCTGGCTGTACACAACTACCCAATCATTGTTGTTAGCATCAAACTTTTCGAATAAACTTTTTCGATTCTTTTCGGCTTCATTGTAAATATGAATATTAGCAGTTGTATTTACTGTTTTTTCAATGAATACTGTTTGAAAACCCGTGATCAATCCCGCCTGAAAAATGAATACGGCAATACCGAATGTTACACCCAGCATAGCTACCAGGGTTTGCCTCCGTTTACCTAACAAATGCGTAAAAGCAATTCGTAAAGTGGGGGTACGTTGTATGATCTTTTTTAAAAAAGTCATCAGGGTTTTATTAATTCTGAAGTACTATCAATACCGGAAAGTATTTCAATAAACCGCATATCTCTAATACCTGTTTTCACAGGTATTTTCTTTTTATCTTTCTTCAACACAACATAACTATCTGCTGTTACGTATTCTACAGGAACCGTTAATACGTTTTGTTTTTTCTGAATGATGATATTTGCTTCTACAGACATACCATTGTATAACTTCAACGTATCAGCATCCACATCAGCTTTAATCAGTGTTGTTTTATTACCTACAGTTACTGAAGGTTGAATTTCACGAACCGTAGTATTCAATGGAGTATTGGGATAAGCATCTGTATTTAAAATTACCGGTTGATGCAATTGTACCATACCAATATCTTCTTCATCCACATCCAGCTCTGCTTCAAAACCTTGGGCATTACCAAACTCAATTAATGTAGTACCTGTTGTAACTAATTGTCCTTCTTTCACTATTACGGCATATACTTTACCATCTGAGGGTGCAGTAATGATATAATCTTTTTTAGTAGCCTGTTGTAATTGTAACTGTTTCTTAGCAAGTGTTACATCTGTATTCAGCTTCGTTTTCAGGTTATCATAAGTACTTAATGCTTTTTTATACGCTTGTGCAGAAACATCGGCTTGTGTTTTAGCCTGATCGAGATTGATCTTTGCAGTGATATCCTCTTTCCATAAATTTTTATAGCGTTCGTAGTTGGCACTATCCAGTTGATATTTTGATTGAGCTGCTTCTACATCTCTCCATGCGGCATTTAACTGGTTAGCATCAGGCCTGTTAAATTGTTCAGATAAAGTAATATTGGTTTTGGCAATATCCATATTTACATCAACATTGTCAGACTGAAGAACGGCTAACGGAGTGCCGGTTTTTACCACATCCCCTTCCTTCACTAATATCTTAGTAATATAAGCATTGGTTTTAGCGGAAACATGAATATGATTCACGGCATAAATCTTCCCCGATGCATACACTACCTGAACCAAGTTACGGGATGCAGGCCGGATGGTATTTTTATTGAACTGACAGGATGAAAAACTAAATGCTGCTGCTGTTAACAAAACTAACAAACGCATAACCAATGTTTCACCAAAGTTAACTGAGGAATACTATCATATAATGATTTTTATCACCAATAAATTCAACTTAAAATAATACAGGCTTCCTTCATATTTCCGTGTAATAGGAGTATATTAGTAGTCTTAAAAGAAAACACATATGAAAAAAATTTTCGCTCTCTTTATCGCTGTATCCTGTCTTATGACAGCTTCTTTTGCCCAGGGGAAAAAAGACGACAAGGCAAAAGCAACAAAAAAAGAAATGAAGGCAATGCCGCCAAAAGCTACTACCAAAGCAGCCGCTAAACCTGCCGCAGGCCCTATGAAAAAAGATGGTACGCCTGATATGCGCTACAAAGCCAACAAAGAAGCTGCAAAGCCTGCAGGCCCTATAAAGAAAGATGGTACACCAGACATGCGTTACAAAGCCAATAAAGAAGCAGCCAAAAAGAAAGGATAAAAAATATCAATACCTAAAAAAAGGCGAAGTAATGATGCTTCGTCTTTTTTGTTTATATGAAAATTCTTATTGGTTAGAAGAAAGTGTGGCTATAGTGGTGGCTGCGATCCAACCACTGGTCCATGCGTGCTGAAAATTAAAGCCTCCGGTTATTCCATCTACGTTCATAATTTCTCCTGCAAAAAATAATCTATCTACCAGTTTGCTTTGCATGGTATTAGCATCAATTTCATTTAATTGAATACCGCCACAGGTTACAAATTCTTCTTTAAAAGTCGTCTTCCCTTTCACATCAAATACCTGCGCAGTTAAGGTTTTGATGAGTTGATTTTGTTGTTTTGATGTAAGATCTGCCCATCGTTGTTCTTCTTTAATTGAACAATGTTGCAGCAGATACAGCCACAACCTTTGCGGCAAAGCAAATGGATTTTTATGACCAATTCTTTGTGAAGCATATTGCTGACGAAGCTGCGGCCATTGCAGCTGTAAAGTATGTTCCGAATAATCAGTCAGCCAATTTACTGTAGCTGAAAAATGATAATTACATACTGCAAGATCCCTGGCAGCCCATGCAGAAAGCTTCAGTACGGCAGGTCCACTTAATCCCCAATGAGTAATCAAAACAGGCCCTTGTTGCTGAAGTTTGCTACCATTGATTTTAACGATGGCTTCATTCACAGCAACACCCATTAACTGTGTGATAGGATGAGAAGGAATATTAAAAGTGAATAAGGATGGTACAGGAGTTTCAATAGAGTGCCCCAATTGCTGTAACCAATCAAATGATGCAGCTTTGGAATGCCCGCCTGCTGCCACACAAACATAGTTTGCTGTTAATTGTTTATTACTGTTTGTTGTTAGTATAAATTGCTCGTATTGTTTATGAATGGAAACAATATCGCAATTCATCAGTATTTCTACTCCATACAAATTAGCTTCTTTCACTAAACAGTTGATGATCGTTTCCGAATGATTTGTAACAGGAAACATTCGCCCATCGGCTTCTGTTTTCAGTGTAACACCTCTGTCTTTAAACCATTGTACCGTATCTTTTGTATAGAACCAATGAAAAGCTTTTTTTAAAAAATTTTGTCCCCGCGGATAACGTTTCACCAATTCATTAATTTCAAAACAAGCGTGGGTAACATTGCACCTACCGCCACCACTCACCTTTACCTTGCTTAATAGTTTACTGCTTTTCTCAACGATAATTACCTTCAATGACTTGTTTAATCTTGCAGCATTCACTGCACAGAAAAAACCGGCTGCGCCACCGCCAACAACAATCAATATTTTTTCCTGCTGTATCATCTGAAATAAAAAAGTCAAAACTCAAAACCAGTAATCATTTTGAATTTTGACCTCATCACATGTATTGAATGAAATTAAAAATAGCTTGTATTCAAATTAGGATTTGCTTTTTCAGCTGCTTCAATAATACCGTAATCAGAAAGTACCAAAGCTTTGTTCTTCTTCACACAAACATCGTGTTCGAAATGAACGGAAGTTTTGCCATCCCTTGTTCTTACTGTCCATCCATCTTCATCTGTAAACACATCTTTCGTACCTAAGTTGATCATCGGTTCAATCGCCAGCACCAGGTTCTCTTTCATCTTAACACCATTACCACGCTTTCCATAATTGGGTACTTGCGGATCTTCGTGTAAACTTCTACCCAAACCATGACCTACCAACTCTCGTACTACACCATACCCACGTTTCTTTTCGGTATAATCCTGTATGGCAAAAGAAATATCTCCGACCCTGTTACCCACAATAGCTTGCTCAATTCCTTTGTACAAACTTTCCTTGGTTGCTTTCACCAGTTGCAGTATTTCCTCACTCACTTCTCCTAAAATAAAAGTGTAGGCATGATCACCGTGCCAGCCATTTAAAATAGCGCCCATATCAATAGACACTACATCTCCTTCCTTCAATTCAACATTATTTGGAAATCCGTGCACTACCACATCGTTCACACTGGCACACACATTGTGCGGGTAACCATGATAATTCAGGAAAGAAGGAATGGCTTTATGGTCGCGTACAAAACGGGCACATAAAGTATCTATTTGCATGGTTGTCATTCCTGGCTTTAAAACCTTCGCCACTTCAGCCAAAGTTTTACTCACCAATAAAGCTGCCTCTTTCATTAAAGCAACTTCAGCATCTGTTTTATAAATTATCATACCGTTGGGTCTCCTCATTTAAACGGAAAAATTTATAGCTATAAAGTAAAGAAACCTGCCGGTTATTACGCCAACAGGTTTCTATCATTCATTTATATAAAATTTTACAATGCGCTGGTAGTAATGCCTTGTCTTCCTTGTACCCTACCGCTACTCATTAAACCATCATACTGACGCATTAATAAGTAAGTTTCAATTTGCTGTAAAGTATCTAAAATTACACCTACCATAATGAGCAATGATGTACCACCAAAGAAAGTACTGAATGCTTGTGTAACACCTAACTTCTGTGCGAAACCAGGCATAATACCAACAAGTGCTAAGAATATAGCACCGGGTAAGGTAATCTTATCCATGATGGCACCGATATAGTCTGCTGTAGGCTGTCCTGGTTTAACGCCGGGAACAAAGCCATTGTTACGTTTTAGGTCTTCAGCAATTTGCTTAGGACTAAATATCAAAGCTGTATACAGGAATGTAAATCCAATCACCATAACAGAATAGATTAGCATATACCAACCATTGCTGTGGTCATTGAATATTCTTACAATACCTTTAGCAGAATCAAGGTTAGTAAAAGAAACCAATGTAGGCAGGAACATAATTGCCTGAGCAAAGATGATGGGCATTACACCGGCACTATTCACCTTTACAGGTAAGAACTGGCGTGCACCACCAAATTGCCTGTTACCAATGATTTGTTTGGCATAGTTAACAGGAATTTTTCTAACGCCCTGCACTAAAACGATAAGCGCAAGGATAACTGTTACCAGGATAGCAATTTCAATAAGGAAGATCAATAAGCCACCACCAGCTTTTTGGCTTTTGGCGCTAAATTCCTGGATGATAGATTGTGGCAAACGGCCTAAGATACCTACCATGATAATGATAGAAGTACCGTTACCCAAACCTTTATCCTGAATTTTTTCACCCAGCCACATTACAAACAGTGTTCCTGCCGATAACGTAACAATAGTAGTGAAGGTGAACAAAGCTCTGTCCAGCAAAATAGCTTGTGCATAACCACCCTGTGGGTTAGTTAAATAAGCTACATAAGCTCCTGCTTGGAAGGCAGTTACAATGATGGTTAGATAGCGTGTCCACTGGTTGATTTTCTTCCTTCCGCTTTCTCCTTCTTTCTGTACTTTTTGCAGTTGAGGCACCAGAATGGTCATCAATTGCATAAAAATTGAAGCAGAAATATATGGCATGATACCTAACGCAAAAATGGATGCCTGAGAAAAGGCACCACCTGCAAATGTATCGAACAAGCCCAATAATCCATTTTTAGAAGCATTGAGTTTAGCCTGGTCTAACTGGTTCGGATCAATACCTGGCAATACCACATGCGTACCTACACGATAAGTTAACACCAATGCAAGCGTAATAATAATCTTGCTGCGCAACTCATCGATGGCCCAGATATTCTTAATGGTTTGAATTAATTTTTTCACTGATTCTCTAATTAAGGAGTTAATGCTCTTACTAAAAGTAACGCATCCGTTAGTAATGCGTTGGGCAAGTTACAGTAAATTACTTTACAATCTCCACGTTTCCGCCGGCAGCTTCTACGGCAGCTTTTGCCTTATCGCTGATAGCATTCACTTTGAAAGAAAGTTTTGATTTTAATTCACCATTACCTAACACTTTCACTTTATCAGTGCGGCTGATCAAACCGTTGATATATAAGTTTTCTAAAGAGAATTCAGATAAACCGTATTTCTCCTGGATTTGCTCAACTTGTCCGAGGTTAAATACTTTATACTCGATCTTATTATTGTTCTTAAATCCACGTTTAGGAACACGACGCTGGATAGGCATCTGACCACCTTCATGAGCATTCTTACGTTGATAACCGGCACGGCTCTGTCCACCTTTATTACCTTTTGTAGACGTACCACCTTTACCAGAGGCTTCACCGCGACCTAATCTTTTTTCTTTGTGTGTTGAACCTTCGGCAGGTTTCAGATTGTGTAGTTTCATTGTTGTTTGATTTTGACTTACGGGGAATCGCCCCTCGCATTTTTAATATTATAAATACTAAATTCCAAACTCCCTCATGTTACTGCGGAATTTGGAATTAGATAAATTCAAATCGTAATTAAGCGATTTCTTCAACTTTTACCAGGTGGCTTACTTTATTCACCATACCCAGTATCTGAGGAGTAGCTTCTACTTCTTTGCTGGAATGCAATTTAGTTAAACCCAGCGCTTTTAAAGTTTGCTTTTGACGCTCAGGCCTGTCTATTCCGCTTTTTACTTGTGTTATTTTAATCTTTTTCATGATAAAATTCATTTAATCATTAGTTCGATGCTAGATACCTTTCACCAAATCCAGATAACATCATCTATGCTATCGTACTGATTTTAGCCGTTGAATACCTTGCTTAATTTAACTGTACGTGTTTTAGCAACCTGTACAGGCTCTCTTAACAGAGATAGTGCTTTGATCGTTGCTTTTACCACGTTATGAGGGTTAGCAGAACCAAGGCTTTTAGCTAATACGTCTGTTACACCTGCACTTTCCAGTACAGCACGCATGCTACCACCTGCGATTACACCGGCTCCATGAGCAGCTGGTTTGATCAACACCTTGGCAGCTCCGGCTTTCGCCAACTGATCGTGAGGTATTGTACCATGCATAATAGGCACTTTAACCAGGTTCTTCTTAGCATCTTCAATGCCTTTGGTAATAGCTTCCTGAACTTCTTTTGCCTTACCTAAGCCTTGTCCAACAACACCATTTTCATTACCAACAACAACCAATGCTGAGAAACTGAATGTACGTCCGCCTTTAGTTGTTTTAACCACACGGTTGATGGCAACTACTTTTTCTTTCAGTTCCATTTCACCGCCGGCTTTCACTTTATTTTCTGATACTTTAGACATTTTGAATTACGAATTACGAATTACGAATTACGATTTCTATGATCCTGACTTACGACTTGCTATACAAATCGTAAACCGTATTTCTTAGAATTTAGAATTGTAAACCACCTTCTCTTGCACCATCAGCAACGCTTTTTACACGGCCATGGTATAAGTTACCTCCTCTGTCAAACACACAAGTTTCAATACCTAATTCTTTAGCTTTAAGAGCTACTGCAGCACCTACTAATTTTGCTTTTTCAATTTTAGTAGCTTTTTGGGCAGCAATATCCTTGTCTCTTGATGATGCGGCAGCAAGGGTAACACCGTTGTTGTCATCAATCAGCTGGGCATAGATATCAGCGTTGCTTCTGAAAACAGACAGGCGAGGTTTAACAGGAGTACCTTGCACTTTCTTACGAATGCGGTACCTGATCTTCTGTCTTTGAACTAATTTACTATCCATTGTTTTTGTATTTGCATTTCCCGATTCTGCCGGGAAATTATTGTTACCAACTTTTATACTTTATTCAACATCATTGCGTCGCACTCTTGTACTTTCAACACTCTGTTCAGCAACGACCTTAATTATTATTTACCGGCTGCTTTACCTGCTTTTCTTCTTAAGATCTCATCAGAGTACTTAACACCTTTTCCTTTGTAAGGCTCAGGTTTACGTAAACTTCTTAATTTGGCAGCTACCTGGCCGAGTAATTGCTTGTCTGTACCTTCCAAAGTGATCATAGGATTTTTACCTTTTTCAGTAGCAGTAGCTACTTTTAATTCACTTGGAACTTCAAAAATTATATTGTGCGAATAACCTAAAGAAAGATCCAAAATATTTCCCTGGTTTGCAGCTTTAAAACCCACCCCCACTAATTCAAGTTCTTTCTTAAATCCATCAGTAACACCTTTTACAAGGTTATTTACCAATGAACGGTATAAACCATGTAATGCACGGTGACGGATCTGATCTGTAGGACGAGTGAAAATAACTTCTTCGCCTTTCACTTCTACAGTGATATCACGATCGATAGCTTGTTTCAATTCGCCTTTAGGGCCTTTAACAGTGATCACATTATCAGCACCCACTGTAAGTGTTACACCTTTAGGAAGAACAACAGGCTTTTTACCTATACGAGACATAAAATAATTTTTATAATTTTTTTCTTAACTGTATCTGTTCGTGTTCAGTTCCGTATAGAGAACTTACATTGTCAAACAGAAATTTATTTATCACTGCCCTGCAAGGCAAGGCTATTAATTGGTTCAATTAGCTAACGTAGCAAAGTACTTCACCACCTACGTTCTGTGCTTTGGCTTGTTTATCAGTTAATACACCTTTAGATGTACTGATGATAGCAATACCTAAACCATTGATCACTCGTTTGATTTCCGTAGGCTTAGCATATTGACGCAAACCCGGGCGGCTTACTCTTTCCAAAGAACGGATAGCAGGTTGCTTAGTAGCAGCATCATACTTCAGCGCAATTTTAATTACACCTTGTTTGCTATCATCTTCAAATTTGTATTTGAGAATGTAACCTTGCTCGTATAAAATCTCAGTGATACGCTTTTTTAAGTTAGAAGCAGGTATCTCAACCAGTCTGTGACCAGCCATCTGAGCATTACGAATCCTCGTTAAAAAGTCTGCTATAGGATCAGTTACCATGTTTATTTAAATTAAATCAGTTCAAAATTTTGTTTCTATGCATCTCCCCAATGGAGAAGTTATAGTGTTGATATTACCAGCTTGCTTTCTTTACTCCCGGAATTTTTCCGTTCAGTGCCATATCGCGAAAAGTTACCCTTGAGACACCGAAGAATCTCATATAACCTTTTGGACGGCCTGTTAACTGGCAACGGTTTTTTAAGCGAACAGGAGAAGCATTTTTAGGTAATTTGTCCAATGCTGCATAATCACCCTCTGCTTTTAAAGCAGCACGCTTCTCGGCAAGTTTAGCAACCATTGCTTCACGCTTAGCTTGTCTGGCTACAACTGATTTTTTTGCCATGTTTGTTTATAAATTTCAGTTTTCAAATTCCGGTTGTAATTGCTAACCGGTATTTCTTTATTTGGAATTAACCAATTAATTTAATCTTTCTTAGTTCCTTTGAAAGGCATTCCCAACTCTTTCAATAATTCGTAAGCTTCTTCATTTGTCTGTGCAGTAGTTACGAAAGTGATATCCATACCAGTGATCTTAGTTACTTTATCAATATCAATCTCAGGGAAGATAATCTGCTCAGTAACACCTAATGTATAGTTACCACGACCATCGAAAGCCTTATCACTAATACCTTTGAAATCACGTACACGAGGTAAAGCCACAGACACCAACCTATCTAAAAACTCGAACATTTTTTCACCACGCAACGTTACACGAGCACCAATCGGCATCCCTTTACGCAGTTTAAAGTTGGAGATATCTTTCTTAGAATAAGTAGGAACAGATTTTTGTCCTGTGATCTGCTCTAACTCTCCTACAGCTACATCTACCAGTTTCTTGTCAGTCACAGCACCGTTCACGCCACGGTTAATACAGATTTTTTCCAACTTAGGGGCCTGCATTACAGTTTTGTAAGCAAACTTTTTCATTAAAGCAGGTACAACTTCTTTTTTGTACTTATCTGCTAATCTCGGAGTGTATTTTACAGTACTCATTACTTAATTACCTCCCCTGACTTTTTAGATATACGAATTAATTTACCGTTCTCACGTGTACGTTTAACCTTAGTAGGAGCACCTGTTTTAGCATCCCACAACATAACGTTGCTGATGTTAATAGGAGCTTCTACTTTCACAATACCACCTTTAGTGTTTTGTGCACTAGGTTTGGTATGCTTTGTTACTATGTTAACGCCTTCTACCACCACACGGCCTTTGTCAATAATCACTTCCAACACCTTGCGGGGCTTTTTCAGGTCTTTATCATCACCGGCAATCACTACTACTGTGTCGCCCTTTTTGATGTTGAATTTGGGTTTGAATCTGTTACTCATTTTTTTACCCTTTTATCTTAGCTCCCTTTCGGGAATTTTATTGGTATCAGCTTTTGTAATTCTTTTCATCTTCTGTTGCGTCGCACACTGCAACAACAACAAATATCCCGGCTTATAATACTTCCGGAGCCAGAGAGATGATTTTCATATAACCTTTATCACGCAATTCCCTGGCTACTGGCCCGAAGATACGGGTACCTCGAGGCTCATCAGAATTGTTCAGTAACACCACAGCATTATCATCAAAACGGATATAAGAACCGTCTTTTCTGCGCAACTTATTTTTTGTGCGAACAATGACAGCTTTAGAAACAGTACCTTTTTTAACACCACCCGCTGGGATAGCATCTTTCACAGTAACAACAATCTTATCACCAATTTTGGCGTAATCTTGTCCGCTGTTACCGAGTACTTTAATACAAAGTACCTCTTTGGCACCACTGTTATCAGCTACATTTAATCTGCTTTCTTGCTGAATCATCTTTTTAAAATTTGAAACTTGAAATTTCAGATTTGATATTTATAATTCTGTTTGAATTGCAAACCTCAAATCTCAAATCAGAAATAATTTATTTCGCTTTCTCTACAACTTCTACTAATCTCCAACGCTTGGTTTTGCTCAGAGGACGTGTTTCCATGATCTTTACCACATCGCCGATTGTGCACTCGTTCTTCTCATCATGAGCATGAAACTTCGTAGTCTTTTTTACGAATTTTCCGTAGATAGGGTGTTTTACTTTTCTTTCTACAGCAACGGTGATGGTTTTAGTCATCTTATTGCTGGTTACAACACCAATCCTGGTTTTACGCAAATTTCTTTCAACCATTGTTTGCATTTTATTTGGTTATTAAGCCAAGGTTCTTTTTTGTAATTCCGTTTTTAAACGGGCAATATCTTTTCTCAAACCACGTATACTCATTGGGTTTTCCAATGGAGAAATGGCATGTGCAAATTCCAGTTTCTTCAAACGGAGTTGATCTTCCTGGATGCGGGCCTTCAGATCATTTTCACTCATGTCTTTCAGGCTCTTATTGAAATCGTGTTTTTTTGCCATTGCAATTCTGTTTAATAATTAAGCTTGCAAATCTCTTCTGATGATGAATTTGGTTTTAATCGGTAATTTCTGAGCAGCTAATTCCATCGCTTCTTTAGCTGTTTCTTCGCTTACACCATCGCACTCGAATAAAATACGACCTGGTTCTACTACCGCAGCCCAAAACTCAGGGTTACCTTTACCTTTACCCATCCTTACCTCTAAAGGCTTACGGGTAATAATTTTATCAGGAAATACACGGATCCAAACATTACCTTCACGCTTCATAGCACGTGTCATACTCTGACGGGCAGCTTCAATCTGGCGGTTGGTTAACCAAATGGGTTCCAGCGCTTTTAATGCAAAAGAACCAAATGCAATGGAAGTACCACGCTTTGCCACTTCACGTATGCGGCCTTTCTGCTGTTTCCTGTGTTTACTTCTTTTAGGCTGTAACATTATATTACAATTTGAAAATTGAGTAATTGATTATTTGAAATGGCAATAATTTTCTGCCTTTCAAACCTTTTTGACTATCCTCTTCTATTATCTCTTCTTCCACCACGATCACCACCACGCTCTCTGTCTCTATCTCCGCCACGGTGTTCTCTTCTTTCACCACCTTCAGCTTTACCACTGATGAAATTAGGATTCAGATCACGCTTACCTAACACTTCACCTTTACAAATCCATACTTTAATACCGATCTTTCCGTATACAGTTAATGCGTAAACGTTAGCATAATCGATATCCATACGAAGTGTATGCAATGGAACACGGCCCTGCTTGATCTCTTCGGTACGGGCAATTTCTGCACCACCTAAACGACCGCTTACTTTGATTTTGATACCTTCTGCACCCATACGAAGTGTAGAAGCGATCGCCATTTTAATAGCACGTTTATAGTTGATACGGTTTTCAATTTGTCTAGCGATAGTATCACCTACAATGTTCGCATCTAACTCAGGGCGACGTATTTCAAGAATATTGATCTGTACATCATCTTTACCGGTTAACTTCTTCAATTCTTCTTTAATACGGTCTACTTCATTACCACCTTTACCTATGATGATCCCTGGTTTGCTGGTATGGATGGTTACGATCAACTTACCCAATGTACGCTCAATAACAATTTTTGAGATACCGCCCTTGTTAATACGGGCATTAAGGTAAGTACGGATTTTATTGTCTTCGATCAATTTAGTAGAGAAGTCTTTTTTGCTTCCGTACCAATTGCTTTCCCATCCGCGGATGATACCTAACCTGTTACCAATAGGATTTGCTTTCTGACCCATAGTATGGTTTTCTATTAATTTTTAGAATCTACGATTATTGTTACATGGTTGCTGCGCTTTCTTACTCTGTAACCACGGCCCTGTGGTGCAGGACGCATACGCTTTAAAACACGGCCACCATCTACGAAAATTGTTTTAACTACCAGGCTGCTGTCTGCTGCATTTGAACCACCGTTCTTTTGCTCCCAGTTGCTGATAGCGCTCTTCAATAATTTAGCCAAAGGTGTGGCATTGTGCTGAGGATGGTATTCTAAAATTGCCAATGCTTTCTCCACTTCCATACCTCTGATCACATCAGCCAGCAAACGCATTTTGCGGGGACCTGTGGGATAATTTTTCAGTTTTGCTACTGCTTCCATTTTATTGAGTTTCAAGTTTCAGGTTTGAAGTTTAATGTTGGTTACCCAACCTTAAGCCTTAAACTTTGAACGTTAAACGATTTATTTCTTTTGTCCTGAATGACCTTTAAAGTTCCTTGTAGGAGCAAATTCACCTAATTTGTGTCCTACCATGAATTCTGTTACATAAACCGGGATGAATTTATTCCCGTTATGTACAGCAAAAGTGTGGCCTACAAAATCAGGAGTGATAGTGCTGCGACGACTCCATGTTTTGATAACACCTTTCTTTGCTTTACCATCATTCATTGCAGTTACCTTACCATCCAAGTTATGATCTACGTAAGGACCTTTTTTAATCGAACGACCCATAGTTGTTTATTTTTCCTGTTGATTCTCCTGGTTTTTCAACCAGAATATTTTAACAATAGAATTACTTAGTTAATTTTTTACCATCGCGGCGCTGGATAATTAATTTATCACTGCCTTTTCCTTTGGTTCTTGTTTTCTCTCCTTTAGCGTACTTACCTGTTCTGCTGCGTGGATGACCGCCAGAAGCTTTACCTTCACCACCACCCATTGGGTGATCTACTGGGTTCATGGCAACACCACGGTTACGAGGACGAATACCTTTCCACCTGTTCACACCGGCTTTACCAGCAGTTTCCAGGTTATGATCACTGTTTGAAACAACACCAACAGTAGCAAAGCAATTGATCAATACTTTTCTCAATTCACCACTTGGCATTTTCAATACAGCATATTTCTCTTCTTTGTTGGCCAACTGAGCAGAAGCACCTGCACTTCTTGCCAGTTTACCACCCTGACCTGGCTGCATTTCAATGTTGTGAATCATAGTACCCAAAGGCATATTCTTCATTTGCAATGCATTACCAATTTCAGGAGCAACTGCATCACCTGCAATTACTTTAGCACCTACTTGCAAACCCTGAGGAGCAAGAATGTATCTTTTTTCACCATCTGCATATTGCAATAACGCGATGAATGCAGTACGGTTTGGATCGTATTCAATAGAGGCTACTGTAGCTTCAACATTGTGTTTATTACGCTTGAAATCGATGATACGATAGTGTTTTTTGTGTCCACCACCGATGTAACGCATAGAACGACGGCCCTGGGCGTTACGACCACCTGTTTTCTTTACAGGCTCCAATAAGCTCTTCTCAGGCTCATTGGTAGTAATTTCAGCATAAGCATTACCAATTCTCCAGCGTGTGCCGGCGGTCATTGGTTTGTACTTTTTTAATGCCATAATTTTTCTTCTTTTATCGCGAAATTTTCAGCTTCGCTTACTATAATTAAATATTTGCGTATAAGTCGATTGTTTCACCTTCGGCTACAGTTACCAGTGCTTTTTTGTAAGCAGGTTTTTGTCCCTGTATAAATCCGGCTTTTGTATAGCGGGTTTTGTTTTTCCCGGGAACAACTGCAGTGTTTACATCAATTACATTCACACCATAAAACTCTTCCACCGCTTTTTTAATTTCCAGTTTATTCGCCTTACGATTTACTTTGAATGCATATCTTCTCAGTTTTTCCTGCTGAGCATTTGCTTTCTCTGTTAAAATGGGCTTTACTAAAACTTCTGTCAGTTTCATTGTATTTCAGTTGAAACGTTTTTCAATTAAGCTTCTGCAGTTTCGTCTGCAAAAATTTTCGCTGCATTTTCAGTTAATACCAATACATCTGCATTAACAATATCGTATGTATTGATATCAGCCAATAAAGTACTTGCGATGTTAGGAATGTTACGTGTACTCAGGTAAACATTGTCGTTATATTCTGGTAACACGAACAATGTTTTCTTATCAGATACATTCAAACCCTTCATTACTTCTACAACTTGTTTTGTTTTAGGAGTTTCGAGGTTCATATCTTCCACTACAACAATTGCAGCTTCTTTTGCTTTATAGCTAAGTGCAGAGATCTTAGCAAGATCTTTCACCTTACGGTTCAATTTGAAATCATAACCATGAGGTTTAGGTCCGAAGATAGTACCACCACCCTTATATAAAGGGTTACGGATATTACCTTTACGAGAACCACCCGTACCTTTTTGTTTATGTAACTTACGGCTAGCACCATGTACTTCGGCACGTGTTTTTACTTTGTGTGTACCTTGACGGGCAGCAGCTAAATATTGCTTTACAGCCAGATAGATTACGTGATCGTTAGGCTCAACACCAAACACTTCTTCGGGCAACTCAACTGTTCTGCCGGTTTTTTGTCCTTTTATATTTAAAACATCTACTTGCATTGTCTTTCAATTAAAGTGTGATTACTTTTGGATTAAAACGATAGAACCGTTGTGACCCGGAACTGAACCGCTGATAAGGATATAATTCTTTTCAGGGAAAATTTTAACCACTTTCAATCCTTTCATTTTCACCCTGTCACCGCCCATACGGCCAGCCATTCTCATCCCTTTAAATACTCTTGAAGGATAAGAAGAACCGCCGATAGAACCCGGAGCTCTCTGACGATCATGCTGACCGTGAGATTGCTCACCCACACCAGAGAAACCATGACGTTTTACAACACCTTGGAAACCCTTACCTTTTGTGGTACCTACTACCTCAACCTTTTCGCCTTCAGCAAAAATGTCTACGGTGATAGTTTCGCCTAATGCTTTTTCTATTGAATAATCACGAAATTCTTTAACGAATTTTTTGGCGGCTGTTTGTGCTTTCGCGAAGTGATTTAATTCAGCTTTTGTGGAGTGCTTTTCTTTTTTGTCGCCAAATGCTAACTGAAGTGCGCTGTAACCGTCAGAATCTTTAGTCTTAACTTGTGTTACAACGTTAGGACCAGCTTCAATGATGGTACAAGCAGTTTGCTTGCCATCTGCTGAGAAGACGCTGGTCATCCCGATTTTTTTACCAATTATACCTTTCATCTTGTTGCGGTTTATGCCCCGCTGAGGTATTGAGGACATCATGCTGATGAAAAATTGCATGAGTCAATCCTTGTTTTCTACCGACCTTTTCCGTTGTTTTCCATGTGGAAGGGGAAGTACCGGCAGCAAACAAACCTCGAAGGGCCTGTTTATATGTTTCGATCTTAGCTTTTTCAAAACCAAGATCATTTGTATTTTAATCAGAGCTCTTTTTTCCCGTATACCGGAATTGAGAGATGACAGAAATTATGATTAAGAACTTATTGATCAGTTATCTCACTATCGAGATTAACTTATCAGGCTTTGATTTCAACCTCAACACCAGAAGGTAAATCCAACTTACTCAGAGCATCAACAGTTCTTGAAGAAGAAGTGTAGATATCCAATAAACGCTTATGCGTACATAATTGGAATTGCTCACGGCTTTTCTTGTTAACGTGTGGTGAACGAAGAACAGTGAAAATTCTTTTGCGTGTAGGCAAAGGAATTGGACCTGTAACTACTGCACCGGTACTGCGTACTGTTTTCACAATTTTCTCGGCAGATTTATCTACCAGGTTGTGATCGTAAGACTGTAATTTTATTCTGATTCGCTGAGACATAATCGTAACCCAATTTTCCCATTGGGGTTGCAAAGGTAAGGGGGTGAAAGTGAATAGGCAAGAAAAATGAAAATATTTTTAAGAAATTTTCCCCTTTTTGGACAAAAACCTTGAAAACTGCCATCACACCAACTTTTCAGCCACCAGGTTTTGTATAATCTGGGGCTTACCCGATGCTGTTACAGCTATATTTTGGACTTGCTTGAACCGAATGGGGAAAACTTCATTGGCCTTTTCGTAAATAACAGATTGAACCATTTGTAACACTTCTTCATTACAATTGGTTGCAGGAATATATTCTATTTCTATTTCCTCTTTTACCCGTTGAATTACTTTAAACTGCTTTATCTCTTCAAAATGCTCCAGGATGCCGGTAAAAAAGTGAACGATCAGGGCTTTCCCCGAAGGAGTATGAATAATATCGGTATCTCTTCCAATAATTTTCCTGAGCAAAGGAAAAGCCCTCCCGCAAGAGCATTGCACAGCAGCATCCTCTTTTACAGCAATATCGCCTGTATAAAACCTTATCAATGGGAAAGAAAAGGCATCCAAACGGGTAGCCACAACAAAGCCTCTTTCACCCGGCTGCACCTCGTTCCCATCTTTATCTAATAATTCAATAAATGTTTGCGGTGACAGCTGGTGATGATTGCTCCCCTCACAGGTTCCGCTGATGACAAAACCTTCCGTGGTGCCATATAATTCAGTAATGATAGGATTTCCAAAAGCCCCAGCAATATTTTTCTTGTAATGGTCAAATAATTTATCCCCCCAGGCGATCACTCCCTTAAAATGCAAATCAATCCCTGCTTTCTTTGCGGCCTCTGCATATACATTGAGCGATGATGCATAACCACCAAAATAACTACAGCCTTTACGATGTGCCATTTGCAGTTCTGCCACCATTTTTCCGTATTCCAGCTCAAATGCATTTACATAATGCGTTTGAAACAAAAAATCCTTTGCGCCTTTGATCAAACCTCTTTTCAAGGTCATCCCGGTCTGCATCATGGGCATGCCCATTCTATAGCCACTCCACTCCCACAAAAAAGTTTGAACCGCCTGGTAGCGCCTATTTTCATCAAGAGTCATATATACTTCGCCTTGAATTCCGGAAGAACCGCTACTCTTTTCTACAATCATCTTCGATCTATCTCCTACATACAGTTCATCGATATGTTGTTTCATCAGGTTTTTATGCATGACAGGGAATTGCCTGATATCAGCATAAGGATCATTGGTCAGTGAAATGGAAAGATTCCGATAGTACGGAATTTGAGTAACAGCATGTTTCAGCAAACGGCTGAGCCTTTCTTTTTGCAAATGTTTCAAACCCGCCGGATCAAGCTTTCCTACTTCACTGCGCCAGTATTGTAACTCATTCATAAAACCGGATCCTGAGAATCTATCACCCAAAGGAAGGATACATTTTTCCAATAAAAAGTTTCGAAACATGCCGTAAAATAATCTTTCAATATGAAACGAAAAAGCCCCGCTCTAAATTGAACGGGGCTTTAATTATTCTTAAAGGATCAATTAGTCTTCTACCTTAACCTTTCCTTTGTTCTTAGCGATTACTTCTTCAGCAATGTTGTTTGGTGCCGGAGAATAATGAGAGAACTCCATAGTTGAAGTGGCACGACCTGAAGATAAAGATCTTAATTGTGTTACATAACCGAACATTTCACTCAATGGCACTTTAGCCTTGATCACCTGCAGATTGGCACGGCTATCCATACCTTCCAGCATACCACGACGGCGGTTCAGATCACCCGTTACATCACCCATATATTGATCTGGAGTTAACACTTCTACTTTCATGATCGGCTCAAGCAATGTTGGCTTTGCTTTGCGACCTGCCTCGCGGAAGCCGGATTTGGCACACAATTCAAATGACATTGCATCAGAATCCACATCATGGTAGCTACCATCAAATATGCGGATCTTCATGTTGTTCACAGGGTATCCTGCTAACACACCAGTAGACATCGCTGTTTCAAAACCTTTGATGATGGCAGGAATGAATTCTTTAGGAATAGATCCACCGAAAATATCATTCACGAATTGGAAATGTTTTCCTTCATTTTCCTTCAGCCACTCTTCATCGGCAGGCCCGATTTCAAATTGAATATCGGCGAACTTACCACGACCACCAGATTGCTTTTTCAATACTTCGCGGTGTTGAATGGTTGTTCCAAAAGATTCTTTATAAGCTACCTGTGGCGCACCTTGGTTTACTTCTACTTTAAACTCACGACGCATACGGTCGATGATGATCTCCAGGTGTAACTCACCCATACCACGAAGGATCGTTTGACCTGTATCTTCATCTGTATTTACACGTAATGTAGGATCTTCTTCTACTAATTTGGCAATAGCCATACCCATCTTATCTACATCGGCCTGAGTTTTAGGCTCAACTGCAACAGCGATCACCGGCTCAGGAATGAACATGTTCTCTAACACGATAGGATGGTTCTCATCGCACAACGTATCACCCGTTTTAATTTCCTTAAAACCTACAGCTGCAGCAATATCTCCCGCTTCGATAAAATCGATCGGATTTTGCTTATTAGCAAACATCTTCATGATACGGCTGATACGCTCTTTCTTACCACTACGAACATTCAATACATAAGAACCTGCATCCAAATGTCCGCTGTAACAACGGAAGAAGGCCAAACGACCCACGAAAGGATCGGTCATAATTTTGAAGGCCAATGCTGAGAAGGGTTCTTTTGCATCTGCCTTACGAACAATTTGTTCTCCATTATCGGGATCAGTACCTACTGTATCTTCAATATCAACAGGAGAAGGCAGGTAACGACAAACAGCATCCAATGCGGTTTGTACACCTTTGTTTTTGAAAGAAGAACCACACATCATAGGAACGATGCTTAGGTCGATAGTTGCTTTACGAATCGCCTCATGCATTTCATCTTCTGTGATACTGTTAGGATCCTCAAAAAATTTCTCTAACAAAGCCTCATCATATTCTGCAACTGCTTCTACCAGGTTTTGTCTCCACTCATTTGTTTCTTCTATCATATCTTCCGGAACAGGAATTTCATCGAAGGTCATTCCTTCTGTTTCCATGTGCCAAATGATACCTTTCATTTTAATCAGGTCAACCACACCTTTAAAATTATCTTCAGCACCTATAGGTAATTGCAAAGGCACAGCTTTAGCACCCAGCATTTCCCTAACCTGGTTAACCACCATTAAAAAGTCGGCACCGGAACGGTCCATTTTATTTACGAAACCAATACGTGGAACTTTATAACGGTTAGCCTGACGCCAAACAGTTTCAGATTGAGGTTCTACACCATCCACCGCACTGAACAAAGCGATCAAACCATCCAGTACACGCATGGAACGTTCTACCTCAACGGTAAAATCCACGTGACCCGGAGTATCGATAATGTTGAAATAGTATTTTTTAGTATCAGGCGTAGCTTTACCCAAAACTGTTGGGAAGTTCCACTGGCAGCTTACCGCAGCAGAGGTAATAGTAATACCTCTTTCTTTTTCCTGCTCCATCCAGTCAGTGGTTGCAGCACCATCGTGTACTTCACCAATTTTATGAATCATACCGGTGTAGCGCAGGATACGCTCGGTAGTTGTGGTTTTACCAGCATCAATGTGAGCGGCAATACCAAAGTTGCGTTGAAATCTCAAGTCCGCCATAAAGAGTTCTTGTTTTAAATTTTTTCGAGCCGCAAAGGTAGGGATTTAGAGCATTACACAAGGTGTTGACAAATATTTAATTCCACCAGCGGAAAATTTGGTTACGGGCTGCAGGATTATTACTCGGCCCGGTTGTGTCACTCACTTGTACTTTCGCCTGCTTTGCAGCATTTCTATAAAAAGCAAAGCCCCGCAGTAGCAGGGCTTTAATATATTCGGATTGAAACCAATTACACTTTAAAGTGGGAGAAAGCTTTGTTCGCTTCAGCCATACGGTGTGTATCTTCTTTTTTCTTGAAAGCACCACCTTCACCTTTAGCAGCAGCTACAATCTCGTTAGCCAGTTTATCAGCCATGGTACGTCCGTTTCTTTCGCGGCTATAACGGATCAACCATTTAATGCTCAAAGAAACTTTTCTATCAGGACGAACTTCTGAAGGAATCTGGAATGTAGCACCACCAATTCTACGACTACGTACCTCTACAGCAGGAGTTACGTTAAATAACGCTTTTTTCCAAACCTCATATCCGTCTTCACCGGTAATTTTAGATACTTTGTCAACTGCATCATAAAATATGTTGATTGCAGTACTTTTTTTACCCTGCCACATTAAGTTATTTACAAAACGTGTAACCAGTTTGTCGTTAAAACGACCATCGGGAGCCAGAGGTAATTTTTTTGCTTGTGCCTTACGCATTGTTGCTAATTTTTAATTTCAGCTGAATTTCTTCAAGTGTTAAAACTTTACTCAGCCTTTTATGGATAGATTATTTTTTCGCCTTCTCTTTCTTAGTACCGTATTTAGAACGGCTCTTTTTCCTGTCCTTCACACCAGCAGTATCCAGGCTACCGCGAACAATATGGTAACGCACACCCGGTAAATCTTTAACACGACCACCACGGATCAATACGATAGAGTGCTCCTGCAAATTGTGGCCTTCACCCGGTATATAGGCAATCACCTCAACCTTGTTTGTCAAACGAACTTTGGCAACTTTACGCAAAGCTGAGTTTGGTTTTTTAGGAGTAGTTGTGTACACCCTTGTACAAACACCACGACGCTGAGGACAAGCATCCAATGCTCTTGATTTGCTTTTAGCCCTGATGATTTCGCGGCCTTTTCTTACTAACTGCTGTATAGTAGGCATTCTGCTGTATTTAAAATTTTTCGGACGGCAAAGGTAATAGGCTGAATGTGAATTTCCAAAATTTACATTTTCAAATTCTAAAAAAAGTTTCAGCCTGGTTTAAAAAGAAAGGATGAGACCTTTATCTCCCCGTCTTTGATATTATAATTTTACCAACCAGTTGTACCTGTCCGCTGCTGTTCCATTATGAATTTCGGTCAATAATTTCTTAGCCTGCGGAGCGATGGTCCAACTATCCGTATCAAAACTCATCACAAAATCCTTGTAGCGAAGCTCCTTTATGGGTGCAATAGTAGCAGCTGTGCCCGTACCAAATACCTCTTTTAAGGCTCCATTCTTATAGGCTTCCATTACCTCATCAATATTGATCCTTCTTTCCTCTACCTTCAATCCCATTTCTTTCAATAAGGTTAAAACACTGTCTCTTGTTACCCCTTTCAAAATCGTTCCTTCTTCCAGGGACGGTGTAATCGCCGTATCATTAATAACAAACATAACATTCATCATGCCCACTTCCTGTAACCATTTGTGTTCAAATGCATCCGTCCACAACACCTGGTCATATCCCATGGCATTGGCTTTTTTAGCAGCAATCAAACTACCGCCATAGTTACCGGCGTTTTTGGCAAATCCAACACCACCCGGAGCAGCACGGGTATATTCTTCTTCCACCAATATTTTCATGGGTTTGGCAAAATATGGACCGGATGGGCTGAGTAGAATGAAGAATTTATACGTTTCCGCCGGCCTTACCCCCAAAGCTGTGTCTGTAGAGAACATCACCGGGCGAATGTATAAAGAATGATCTTTTGTAGAAGGAATCCAGTTCTTATCTACTTCAACCAATTGCTTCATTCCTTCAATAAAAATTTCTTCAGGAACAACAGGCATACACATCCTTTCTGCTGAAGTATTAAATCTTTTGAAGTTTTCATAAGGCCTGAAAATAGCAACGTTGCCCGCAGCATCCCTGTAAGCTTTGATACCTTCAAAAATAGCCTGGCCATAATGAATGGAAGACAAAGAAGGTTCAATTAAAAAAGATTGATAGGGTTTAATTTCTACATTCCTCCATTCTCCATCGATATAATCTGCTTCCAGCATATGATCGCTGAAGTATTTTCCAAAAGGAATATTATCTAAACTAATGTCTTTAAGCTTACTTTGTTCTACCTTGGTAACTTGGATGTCGGTTGCTGCTATCATAAACTTTATATTTGGCGCAAAGAAAATAAAAAATCAAAAGCTAACGCTCGTTAACCTCATTAAAAGACAATGAGTTTCCAAAATTTACAATTACCTGACTTTGTGTTGGCTTCTTTGTACAAAGATAGCCTTGTTGTGCCTGAAGAAACTACTTCTGTTCCAAAAAATCCAATTGGTACTATTGTGCAAGAAGAGAAAAAAGATTGGGCATGGTTAGGGGAACACAAAAAAAATATCAGCATTATAGTGAATGATCCTGAAGCCGTTTTTTTAAGAGATGAATGGTTGCAGTTACTATCGAACATGCTGAATGCCTGCAAACTGAATCTTGCAGATGTGGCAATAATAAACAGTAATAAGCATAACATAACTTTTGCTGAGGTACAGCAAAGACTTCCTTCTCAATTTGTGTTATTGTTTGATGTTAGTACAGAAGTAATTGGCCTTCCCTTCAGTATGCCCCAATACCAATTACAGCAATATAGCCAGTGTATATTTTTGATGGCACCTTCTATAAGACTAATGTGCGAGAACACCCAGGAAGCTAAACTGGAAAAAAGTAAATTATGGCTCAGCCTGAAAAAGATGTTTAATATTTAAATTAACCTGTTTTAAAAATCTCCTATTCACTTATTCATGTCAACACTCATTTTTGCCACGAACAACCAACATAAAGTTGATGAAATAAGAACCGTGTTAAATAACAGTTTTTCTATCATTACATTGAAAGAAGCTGGGATTGACATAGATATTCCCGAACCACATAATACGCTGGAGGCCAATGCATCAGAGAAATCGAAGGTTATCCATCAGCTCACACAACAAAATTGTTTTAGCGAAGATACCGGGTTGGAAGTAGAGGCACTGAATGGAGAACCAGGTGTTAAAAGTGCCCGCTATGCCGGAGACACGAGAGACTTTCAAAAAAATATTGATAAGCTTTTATTGAATTTGGAAGGAAAGAACAGCAGAACTGCGCAGTTCAGAACTGTTATATCATTAATACTGGATGATAAAGAATATTTGTTTGAAGGCATTTGCAAAGGCCATATTACTAAACAACAAACAGGAGAAAAAGGATTTGGTTACGACCCTGTATTTGTGCCGGAAGGAAGTAAAAAAACATTTGCAGAGATGACTACCGAAGAAAAAAATCAATTCAGCCACAGAAGAAAAGCAACCGATCTACTGATTCAATTTTTACAGCAACATGGAACGCATTAAAATTAACCTGCCGGAACATTTCTCCTTTTCCACTAAAATAGCCATTCGTATTACCGACATGAATTATGGCGGTCATGTAGGCAATGATTCCTTTCTTACACTCATTCATGAAGCTCGGCAACAATTTTTACAGCACTATGGTTACAGTGAACTAAATATGGAAGGAGTTGGACTAATTATGACTGATGCTGCAATTGAGTTTAAAAAAGAATTGACTTACGGTGATGCACTTACGATATATGTTACTGCCAGGGGATTTGATAAATTAGGATTCGATATTTATTATTTACTGGAAACTGAACATAACGGCGTGAAAGCTATTGCAGGAAAAGCAAAAACAGGGATGCTTTGTTTTGATTATGCACTCAAGAAAAAAGTAGTGGTACCCGAACAAGCGGTTCAAAAATTAAGTGCCTAACTAACTGTTCCAGATACGCCAGTTTTCTTCTGCTTGCAGTACCAGCATTTCATAACCGTTTTGCGTAATGGCACCTTTTTCTTTGGCAAGCCTTAAGAATTTGGTTTCTGCCGGATTATACACTAAATCGAAAAAGTAGTGTTGCGGCGTAACCCAATGGTAAGGTATGGCGGGGCAATCATCCACTTTCGGATAAGTACCCAAAGGCGTGGTGTTGATCATAATGGTATATTCTTTCAGTACGGCTTCGTCCAGATCTGCATAAGTAAGCTGACCTTGCTTTTCTAAACGGGAAACAAACTTGTAGGGTATGTTTAGTTCTCCCAGTGCAAACGCTACAGCGGCGGCGGCACCACCTGTTCCCAGAATCAGTGCTTTTGTATGATGGCTCTGCAGGTGCTTTTGAAAAGACGCAGTGAAGCCCAATACATCAGTATTAAATCCATATAATTTTCCATCAACAATTTTAACGCAGTTGCAGGCGCCCATTTGCTTCACCACTTCTGTACTATCTTCTAAAAAGGCGATCACCTCCTTCTTATAAGGAATGGTAATAGCGAACCCGCATAAACCCGGTTGTTGCAAAATACCTTTCAGCAAAATAATATCACTGATAGAGAAGTTTTCAAAAGCAACATCTTTAATACTTTCCTTTTCAAACTTCTCATCAAAATATCGTTTAGAAAACGAATGCGAAAGTGGGTATCCGATCAATCCGTATAGTTTCATACTTGGTGAAAATAAAAAAGCGGATGACAAAGAATGCAATCACTTTCTTCATCATCCGCCACATTTAGAATGATATTATTTATTGAGGTATAAGTGAAAAGTATCTCCACGTAAACCAATACGCATCGCTTCCAGGGCTAGCATTTCTGTAGGAGCAATATTGCCGAGGTTTACATTACAGCCGATCAGTTCAAGAAAATACAATTGCTGTGCTTTCTGGGGGGCTTCCCATATAATTTTCTCTTCTGGTATCTGCGTAAGGATTTCCTGCACCAGTCCCTGGCGAACCTCACCACTATCACGATAAATACCCACATTACCAGCTTCTCTTGCTTCCGCAATCACATAAGAAGCACCAGCCTCCAACTCTGCCCTCATCAATTCAATCCATTTATATGGCGGCATGATATTCTTTGCATCTTTACTACCCACTTCACTTAATACAGTTCCATGTTGCGTTAGTTTTTCTATGTAACCGCATTTTTCTGCATGAGGTATTGTGATAGAGCCATCGCTTACTTCCATGTAAGTGATATTATAATCTTTGCACACACTAACATAATCATCAAACTGGTTGCGTATTAAAAACGCTTCAAATAAGGTTCCTCCGAAATAAAGAGGGATACCGTAAGACTGGTAAACTTCTATCTTCTCTCGCAGGTTTGGCGTAACGAAAGAAGTACCAAAACCCAATTTCACAATATCTACATGGGGGCCTGCAATATTTAAAAAGTTATGTACTTCCTGAATGCTAAGACCTTTATCCATCACCATCGTTATACCATGTGTACGGGGCTTCTGAATACGGTCTGGGATTTGCGTAAGATTAAAGTTCATCTGTTGGCGTTTTAAAAGCGGTGGCGAAAATAACGAAAAACAAAAGAAATGTACTTGACATAAATCACACTCCTACTGCCAACCACTTGTTAAAACTTTTTACCTTTCTTATACCGGGCAATAATATCTATTACCTGGCTATTTTGTAAGATTGAGGGATTGATCTCTACAAATTTTTTTACCAGTTTGGGGGATTTTTCCATACCCCTTTCCAACTGCAGCAAGCCTTCTTTGGTTTTGCCACAAAGGAATAAACAAGCACTATAGTAAAAAATGAATACTGCCTTACCATCTGTAGCTTTCACAGCGGCATAACATTGTTCAATAGCTTCTTCATAATATTCAGCTTTAAGCAGGCACCTGATCAAAGCTTCCCAACCGGCGGCGTTTTTGGGTTTTAGTCTTACCACGTTACTAAAATAGATGATTGCATCTTTGTATTGCCCCAATTGCATTTTACACTCACCCATTGCCAGGTTATACTCAGCTATATTACGATGAATACGCATGGCATTTTCTAACTGCTTAACAGCCTGCTGCCATTGCTCTTCCAGCATGTAAGTAGTAGCTATTTTGTAATACAGCTTACTGTCTTCGGCATTTAAGTGTACTGCTTTTTTATAATGGAACCTGGCCTGAGCAAAGTTTCCCATCCTGTGGTAACAATGTCCGATGGCCTCGTAGATCACATCTTCCGGCCTGCTTAGCTCTAATACTTTTTCCAGCATTTCGATTGCTTCCTTATACTTACGTAAACGCAGGTAAGCATCCCCCATATTACGGTAGGCATAATCGAACTTATCATCTATTGTAACAGCGAACTGATAGGCATCAATTGCTTTTTCGTACAGTTTAAGCCCCTGGAAAGCCGCCCCAAGGTTAAACCAGGCGATTTCATTGTAGGGGTAATTATCCAATATCTGCTGATGGAGGGTAATACTCTCTTCATTCCGCCCTGTAAAATCGGTCCAGAAACATATTTTATACAAGGCTTCCTCATTATTCGGCTCCTCTTCCAATACCAGTTTCAAACAATCGAATACCTTATCAAACTCCTCGTAATCATCGTATACATCCGCCAGTTCAAATAGTAAATCCACCCTTTCTTCTCCTTCAAAGAGCTGCAATGCTGCTTCGAGTAATTCAACAGCTTTCTCGGGTTGATCTAAAGCGAGGTAGGCGTCCGTTTTCAGGATATAAAGATTGATATCTGAACTATCATACAGTTCAGCCATTTCTAAAATTTCGAGTGCCTGCTTGTATTTACGGGTGGCCAAGAGTACATCGGCCTTTTTGATCATCAGTTGGGAAGAATAAGGGAAAAGTTCCAAACCCGTTTCTGCGGCACAGAGCGCTTCCGGCAGGTCGTCTCGTTCATCAAAATAATCTATAATTTTTTCGAAAGCTTCTTCTTCTAAAAAAGAATGACTACGTCCCTGTTTGAGATTTTGGTACTGCTGCAACAATTCCTTCATCTCCTCTCTGTCTTCGCGGTATGGGTTTTCTCTCATTCGGATTATGTTTATCTAATTTATGGGATAAAAGAAGAACTTCCAAGCATCTTGTAACTTTTTTCTTGTATGATCGTTTTGTTAAGAAAATGAAAATTGTGCATTTGTTAAGAAAAACCTTATTTTTGCATCAATGAACAAAAGTTCACATAGAAGAAAATTGATTGCTGCTGCTTTCTTAGTGTTTGCGGTTCATACAGCATTTGCTGCATTCATCTTTACGGGCATTGCTGATGAAAACACGAAAAGCAACAAATATTCTCTTAAAAACCTGAGCAGCTATACACATCGTGGACTTTCTTTAGCTTCAATCAGATCAGGAATGCAGTTTTCAGGTTTGCAGGTTACCAGCCAGCAGGCTTCTGCTAACAGCATGGAGTTTAATTCCATTTTACAATTCGACCGCGGTAACTCTTCTTATGTTTTCCCTTATAAGTTTAAAGTGAAAGTACCCAAATTCAAGACGCCCTCTCCCGTTAATCACTAATTTACTATCCGGTAACCACTGGTAGGAATATCAAACCTTGATGCAGGTACAGGATTGAAACTGATTTTTGATGCCATGTAGTGTACCACCTGGTTGTTTTTTTCTTTTACATCATAGGCCAAAACAAATCCCGGCACATCCTTAAACTGGTATTCAAATTCTTTAACGGATGGAACGATGGCAGGTGTAAAATAAATAGTTAGCGATGTACCATCCTTCAACTGTAATACAGCTTTCTTACACACATAACCCAATATGGTCTTTGTTTCTTCAGTGGTAGTAATCGATGCTCCATCAAACTTTTTATTCATTTGAACCCATTGGGTTCTGCTTAATTTACTCATCAGTTTATTATTACCAAACTCACGTAATACCACCACGTCACCGGTTGATTTGTCAATAAAAGTTGACTGAAAAAATGCCGGGCTCAACAAATCATTCCGGCAGTCGTTCCCCTTTATATATATTGTTTTAGAACTACTGTTCAACGATTCTTTCCATTCCTTATCATCACTGCTATCGGCAGAAATACTATACGCAACCGTACATTCGGCCACTACCCTTTGCTGTGCCTTTGCCACAAAGCCCAAGGTGAATAACGAACAGGTAAAACTGATGAGCAACTTCATATACATGATTTTCAATACCTCCCTGCAATATCGTACCAATAAATGTTACAATAAAGCTATAACTGTTTTACAATGGAAGGTAAGTGAATTTGAAATGAAAAAGCCCCACTATCGTGAGGCTTTGGAAAGTATATTATCCTTTATTCTGGTTTTTATTTTTTAGTTCCTGCAACTTTTTCTGGCTTTCCATCATTTGCTGGTAACGTTCCTGCCATTTGCTCTGGCTTTTTTTAGCTTTTGGAGATTTTCTCTTTTCCTCAATGCCTGCCAGTATCTTATCGTGATCAATAATATAACGCTGTATAATAAATTGCAGCAACAGGGTTAAACTGTTTGAAACAGTGTAATACCAGGTAAGCGCCGAAGGCAACCCGTTAAAGAAGAACAGCATCATGAAAGGGAAAATATACGGCATATACTTCATGGCAGGGTTATCCTGCGTAGGAGTAGAAGCCATATTATAAATAGAAATGAAAAAGCTGGTTAATACCGCCGTGATCGTGAATAAACTGATATGATCACCAAAACCTAATGGTAAAGAGAAAGGTAGTTTTGCGATCACATCGTAAGAAGAAAGATCGTGGCTCCAAAGGAAAGATTGGCCTCGTAAAGCAATATTACTGTTGAAGAAACTATACAGGGCAAAGAAGATGGGGATTTGAAGCAGAGCCGGGATACAACCGCCTAAAGGATTTACACCCGCTTCCCGGAATAATTTCATTTGCTCCATAGCATAACCTTGCTGATCAGCTCCGAACTTTTTCTTCAGCCCATCCAATTCAGGACGAAGTACTTTCATTTTTGCTCCACTGAGGTAACTGCTGTAGGTTAGTGGAGAAGTAACCAAACGAATGAATACCGTTAATAATAAGATGGCCCATCCGAGGTTTTTCACAAATCCTGTAAAGAAATCAAATACAGGCATGATCACGTATTTATTGATCGGACGAACAAACGAATATGCATCCCTTCCCAGGTTAACGATCTTATCCATTCCCGGTGCCTCGTTTTTCAATACTTTATAATCGTTTGGACCAAAATATAATTGCATCGGGATATTCACTTCGTTACCAGCGGGTACTTTCAATTGCAGGCTTGCATTAACATCACCCAATACCTGCGTGGTATCCGTAGCACGAAGCCATTGCAACTCACCTCCGGAAAAACTATTCTTAGCAATTACAGCCGTATTGAAGAACTGCTGTACAGCTGCAATCCATTGCACCGGTTTCTCAAACTTATGCTGGTTTTTGGCTGAGATATAATCGAATTCATTCCCTTCGGAAAAACAAACATTACTCGTTCTTCTCTCGTATTGAGAAGAGCGCTCCTGTTGTATCATCTGTTGTTTGATCTGCATATTCAGGGTAGAAGCAGTTAATAACTGGCCAGCACCTACCAAATGAATATTCCAATCGATCATATACTCATCCGGCCTAATGGTGTACTGGTGTACTACGGCTTTGCCGGAAGAATCTTTCAAACTAAAACTAATCTGTTGTGAACCGTCTGTATTTTGCTGTACCGCTGAAGCTGTGAAGAAAAGCTGGTCGTTTGCAGCAGCACTATTATTACTGGTATTGATATTATAACTCAGGTTATCATTATCACCTCCTAAGCGAACATAGCCGCCATCTTTGGTGTGATAGTTTTTAAGGTCAACATACTTCACCTTTCCGCCTTTGTTGGTAAAGGTTACTTTCATCAGTTTATTTTCTACTGATACTAGTTGTTCTGTTCCTAAAGCGGCACTCGTAAAATTACCGGCTGTAGATACCCTGCTTGTAGAATCTCTTTTCAATGAATCCAGGTGAGCTGCGGCGAGATCGGTAGGTTTGGCCTTCAAAGCTTCGATCCTAGCAATAGAGTCTTGCTTTCTTTTTTCCTGCTGCATCGCAAATTGTTGCGACTTATTAGAGTACCAGAAAAAAGCAATGAATAAAACAAATAAAAGTACAAAACCAATAATAGTGTTCTTATCAAAACTGCTGTTCATAGCTTAATTTAATGAGCGGCAAAGGTAGGGAACGGAACGAGATTGCCTTCATTCATCTTTAATTTGACGCTTTTTTAATCTACATCGCACCGTGTCTTGTGCTGAATAAACCTTACATTGACTCAGGTGAATACTGATATTACTTTATGGCAGGTGCAATACTATTGTCTTGTCTCGGAAACTTTCCTACAATTTTCACGCTGAAAAGGTGGTTACAAACTTAATTTTTTACTCTGTTTATCATAATTTGCTGTTACTTTACGCTTTTCCCGCTTCAACCATTTTTTTCCTACTTCAGCCGCTTCATCTTTTAAAACTCAGATGTATGCCGGAAGCAATTAATATGCTTTCCCGCAGGGAAAGTTATGCTCCCAAGCATTGGGAGAAATTCTTATGGTGGCTGTCTACCGCCCAGGAAGAACTGATAAAGGATTGCGTGGTCGACAGAAGTCGCTATGCGATCATAGGCAGTACCGTTCTTAGTACCTGGCTATTTGCTACACTGGCCTGGAGTTACTTTTTCTACACAGCAGTATCGAACGACATCCTATCCCTATTATTGGGTGTTTTCATGGGAGGCGTAATCCTTACGATTGACAGGGCACTGATAAAAGGTGTTTCTTCTTCCCACAAAAGAAAACTCCTGCCTCTGCTTTTCAGGGCTACCCTTGCCCTTACCATTGGCACGTTTATGGCTCAACCTGCCCTGCTCTACCTTTTTAATAAGGAAATTAGCATGCAGGCATCGTTAGATAACGAGCAACGCAAAAAAGATAAACTGAAAGAACAGCAAAGCACCTGGCAAATAGCTGCGCAGCAGTTGCAGGAGGAAAGGAAAGCTTTACAAGCCCAACTCGATACCAAATACCAGGAAGTGGCTGCTGCACGCAACGCATTTATTAGCGAAACAGATGGAACAGGAGGTAGTAAGAAAATTGGATTGAAAGCTGTTGCCCAGGCCAAACAAGCCCAATATGAAAAGTTAGATGGGGAATACCGGCTGCTCTCCAATCGGCTCTTACCACAGATCGCCGGAAAAGACAGCGCATTGGCTGTTATTCAAAATACCATCCATACAGAGCAGCTTGCCTTTGAAAAATTACTGAACAACGGTTTTCTCACAAGAATGGAAGCACTTTCTCATCTTTTGGAGAAGAATGCCACACTCAGGTTCAGATACTATTTACTGGTCATGATCCTGGTGCTGATAGAACTCATGCCGGTGCTTTCTAAAACAATGCTTCCGTCAGGTTCCTACGACGCACAACTAAACGGAAGGGGAAAAATGGAACAAAACCTGGTTCAGCAAAACCTGGCAAATGAAGAAGCTCTGAAACAGTTATACAACCGATTGGCTTTTGAATATGATAGAGAAATCATCGAAAATTTTTTCAGGGAAGCAGAACCGGGAAGAAAAACCTTATGCTACAAAAAATAGATGCCTGGAAAGCAGATCCCTCAGGCCGCTTTGATCAGGTATGGAATGACATGAAGAGCAATTTACTTTCCAAACAGGAAGCTTAATACAGGATTCTTCAATGGCAAGGTTTTGAGGAACGGATACTGTAAAAAACTTCCGCAAAATTCCGCTTTTTAGAAAGTTGCATTCCCTTACCTTTGCCGCAAAATTAAAAACCTACCTATATATGGCCTCAAAAGGTAAGATTAAACAAATCATCGGCGCCGTTGTGGATGTACATTTTCCAAACGATAACACCCTGCCCGAGATTTACAATGCGTTAGAACTTAAAAAGGAAAACGGAGATACCTTAGTATTAGAAGTACAACAACACCTTGGAGAAGACAGTGTACGTACCATTGCGATGGACGGAACTGAAGGTTTAGTACGCGGTATGGAAGTAATTGATACCGGAAAAGCTATCGCTATGCCTACCGGTGAGGCTATTAACGGCCGTTTGTTTAATGTAACAGGAGATGCCATTGACGGTTTGCCACAGGTAAGCAAAGCCAATGGACGCCCTATCCACGCTAAACCACCTGCATTTGAAAACCTGAGCACTGCTACAGAAGTGTTGTTCACAGGTATTAAAGTAATTGACCTGATTGAGCCATATGCAAAAGGTGGTAAGATCGGATTGTTTGGTGGTGCCGGTGTAGGTAAAACCGTATTGATCCAGGAATTGATCAACAATATCGCCAAAGGGTATGGTGGTTTGTCTGTATTTGCCGGCGTAGGTGAGCGTACCCGTGAAGGAAACGATCTGTTACGTGAAATGATCGAAGCAGGTATCATGAAATATGGTGATGCCTTTAAACATAGCATGGAAGAAGGTGGATGGGATCTCAGCAAAGTGGATATGGAAGGTTTGAAAGACTCTAAAGCTACTTTCGTATTCGGACAGATGAACGAACCTCCCGGAGCCCGTGCCCGTGTTGCCCTTTCAGGTTTAACTATCGCTGAGTATTTCCGTGATGGAGATGGCCAGGGTAAAGGAAAAGATATCTTATTCTTTGTTGACAATATCTTCCGTTTCACACAAGCCGGTTCTGAGGTATCAGCGTTGTTGGGCCGTATGCCTTCTGCGGTAGGCTACCAGCCAACACTGGCTACTGAGATGGGATTGATGCAAGAGCGTATCACTTCAACCAAAAACGGTTCTATCACTTCTGTACAGGCGGTATACGTGCCTGCGGATGACTTGACTGACCCCGCTCCTGCCACAACATTTGCTCACTTGGATGCTACCACCGTATTAAGCCGTAAGATCGCCGATTTAGGTATTTATCCTGCGGTAGATCCTTTGGATTCTACTTCACGTATCCTCACTCCTGCTATTGTTGGTGAAGCACATTATAACACTGCTAACCGTGTAAAGCTGATCTTACAGCGTTACAAAGAGTTACAGGATATCATCGCCATTTTAGGTATGGATGAATTGAGTGATGAAGATAAAATGACTGTAGCAAGGGCTCGTAAAGTACAACGTTTCTTATCACAGCCTTTCCACGTAGCAGAACAATTTACCGGTTTGAAAGGTGTATTCGTAGACATTAATGACACCATCAAAGCATTTAACATGATCATGGATGGTGAAGTTGATGAATATCCTGAGGCAGCCTTCAACTTGGTAGGTACTATTGAAGATGCTATTGAAAAAGGTAAGAAATTACTGGCCCAGGCGAAAGGTTAATCTCATTTGAAAGTTTGATCAAGATATCATTAAAATGACGAGTATCAAGATCCAAATTTTCAAATACCAAATTCCAAATTCATGAACTTAGAAATATTAACTCCTGAAAAGAAAGTTTACAGCGGCGAGGTGTATGGCGTACAATTGCCGGGTATTACCGGCTTGTTTGAAGTTTTGGATAAACACGCCCCTATAGTAAGCGCTTTAGGAAAAGGAAAAATTAAGGTCTTGAAAGACAAGACCAATACTGAATCGTACCAGATACAAGGCGGCTTTGTTGAAGTACTAAACAATAAGGCAACCGTACTTGTGGAAGGTGTTGAAGAAGCGTGATTTCAATTTGATTTTTCTTACACTGGGAAAATAAGGAAACCCTCAACTGAAAGGTTGGGGGTTTTTCCGTTAAAAGCCTATGCAAAAGAAATCTTAAAAAAAAATACTGCATAAACCTTTACCGATATTAGCATTCTATTTGAGATATATAATTCATAAAAAGATTGCTATGAAATCCTTTCTGCAGAAAATCAAATGGTTCGTCCTACCCATTTTTGTATTGGTGAGCCTGCAAAGCTGTACCAAAAATGTAGTGAACAACCTGAGTACAGATGAAACACGCATGTACGTTACACAATTCGATTCCACCGCACAGTTTAACCGGTACAAAACTTTCAGTATATCGGATTCCATTACAGTAATTGATAACGGACAGTATTATAAAACACTCACACAAACAAGCCAGGCTTTTAAAGATGCCATCGTAAAATACATGCAACAGCGTGGATATACACTGGTAAACAAAAGCAGCAGTCCTGATTTAGGTATAGATGTTTCCTTTATCAACAACAGCTCTACAAGTGTTATTGATTACAGTAGTTACTGGGATTACTACGGTGGTTACTGGGATCCGTCTTATTGGGGTTATGGCTATGGCGGCTATGGTTACTATTACCCAGACAGTTATGGGTATTACCAGATCAACCAGCAAGCTTTATCGATTGATATGCTCGATCTGAAAAATGCAGCTGCCAATAATCAAATCAAGATCATCTGGAACGGATTGATCAAAGGCGAAGGCATTGATGATGCCACTACAGCAGATAGCCAGATCAGCACGCTCTTTACTCAATCACCTTATTTAAAAGCCCAATAAAGCAATTCTTATGAAAAAATATTCTTTCATCGCACTTATACTTGCCTCACTTCTTTTTTCAAGTTCATCTTTATTTGCCCAAAAAGGGGTTGCCAAGCTCAATCTGGAATGGAATGCAGGTTTACCATTGGGCAACTTTAAGAACAATTACATTTCTAATGGTTCATTGCGAGGTTTTACAGGTGATGTAACCGTTGGCCTGAATAACCAATGGGCATTAGGATTAGGTTTTGGCACGCAGGATTTTTATCAGAAATATCCTATGGCCACCTACGATCTAGCTCCTAACCAGCAGGTATCAGCCGTAGTGACCAATTCTATACAAATAATGCCGCTTTTATTTAAGGCAATGTATACACCTTTTCAGGGAAGCACACATCTCATACAACCGTATGCTACAATAGGTGCAGGTATAGCTTTTGTAAACTATAACCAATACCTGGGTGAGTTTTCCTCTAATAATACACCAAAGGGACATTTTTCGGCGATGGCAGATGGAGGTATTATGATACCATTCAATAAATACAATTCAAATACAGCATTTCAACTAGGCGCTTCATTTCAGTATGTTCATTTCAATCAGCCAGATGCCATGGCCTTAAATACAGCTAATATACATGCAGGTTTTATATTCAGACTACGGTAGGGTTGCTGAAGTTAATTTTAGATGATAGAAGACGGAAAGCTTGTAAAGAAGAAATATTATCGTAAACGATCTACACTCTTTACCAGTTTTTCGTCTTTCCATATGCCCCTGAAAGCAAGAATCAATAAAACAGGGATAGCAACAGGAACAACGGCTGTTAAAGTAATGCTGCTTTCAGCAGGAACAAAGCTTTGCATTTGCCAGTAATACAATCCAAGGGTGATTATTGAAAGCACCAGTGCTGCGATTGTTAACTTCATCTGAAGTTTCCGGTCTTTAAAAAGAAAGATAGTGATGAGTGCTATTACAGCGGCTGTAACCGTACTTACAATAAGCAAAGGATTATAGCTGGCCGTTAAGAATACAACGGGTTTGGGGATAGCATCGTTGACACGGTGACCACTATAAAAAGAGGTTTGCAAGGAAGTAAATCCTAAGGCACTTGCAACCAGCAACCAGATCGTTTGTATACGTTGTATCATAAAAATAGTTTTCAGTTTGTAGTTTGAGGTTTACAATTAGAATGGCTGCTATCAACCGCAAAATCATAAACCTCAAACCTTAAACTATTGGATATTATCCCATTTCAGGATATAAAACGAACTGGCTCATAAAATCGTTCACATCCTTCTTCACTTTAGCCAGTAGGTTCGCATCATCAGCATTCATTAAAGAAGTATCAATAGCGTTCACCACAAATTCCATATGCTCTTCTTTCATTCCCCTTGTTGTAACAGCAGCCACACCAAAACGGATACCTGATGTTACAAAGGCACTTTTATCATCATAAGGAACCATGTTCTTATTCGCAGTAATATCGGCAATCCCTAATACTTGTTCTGCTTTTTTACCACTGATGTTTTTATTCCTGAGATCTATCAGCATCAGGTGATTATCAGTGCCACCGCTAATGATCTGGTACCCCCTGTTCACAAATGCTTTAGCCATAGCCTGTGCATTGCTTTGCACCTGCTTTGCATAGGCGGTAAATTCATCTGTTAATATCTCGCCGAAAGCAATTGCTTTGGCAGCGATCACGTGTTCTAACGGGCCACCTTGTGTGCCGGGGAAAACAGCCAGGTCTATCAGGCTGCTCATCATGCGGATATTACCTTTAGGATCTTTCAAACCAAATGGGTTTTCGAAATCTTTGCCCATCATGATTACACCGCCACGGGGACCTCGTAATGTTTTATGGGTAGTCGACGTAACGAAATGGCAATGATCGAAAGGTGAACTTAATAATCCCTTAGCAATCAATCCTGCCGGATGCGCAATATCGGCCAATACAAAAGCTCCTACTTCATCAGCTACGGCACGGATACGTTTATAATCGATATCACGGCTATAAGCGCTAGCCCCACAAATGATGAGTTTGGGCTTTACTTCACGGGCCTTAGCCTCGAGCATGGTATAATCAATAATTCCTTCTTCACGGGTTACGCCATAAGAATGCGGTTGATATAATTTACCACTAAAGTTAACAGGGCTACCGTGTGTTAAGTGGCCCCCCATGCTCAGGTCCAATCCAAGAATCGCATCCCCGGGTTGCAAAATAGCCAGCATCAGCGACGCATTCGCCTGGGCGCCACTGTGTGGTTGAACGTTGGCATATTCGATATTAAAAATTTGTTTTAAACGGTCGATAGCCAGTTGTTCTGTTTGGTCAACAATTTCACAACCGCCATAATATCTTCTTCCAGGATAACCTTCAGCGTATTTGTTGGTCATTACATTGCCCATGGCCTGCATTACCTGTAAAGAAGTAAAGTTTTCAGAAGCAATCAGTTCTATCCCCCTTCTCTGCCTTTCCAGCTCTTTTCGAATGAGGTCAAAAACCAGTGTGTCTCTTTGCATGAATTGATTATTTACAAGTGATTGATAGCGGAATTAAGTTGCTTTTTTAAAAGACGCTGCAAAAATAACCTTTCGTTTCCAGCTATCCATCACCTGTTTTCAACGTATTTCTATGTGCAATCGGTTGCATGAAAGAAAGTTTTTACTATTTTCACGGCTCTGATGAACGGTACCTTGTGTGTGAAGCACTCCGTGAGCATGAATTCATCAAAACAAGACCCCAACAATGAAAGCAATTATCCCTGTGGCTGGCGCCGGAACCAAACTAAGGCCACACACTTATACACAACCCAAAGCTCTTATACCTATTGCAGGTAAAACCATTTTAAGTTTTATTGTAGATCAGTTGCATGAGGCAGGTATACAGGAATTCATTTTTATAGTGGGCTATCTGGGTGAAAAAATACAGGATTACGTATCACAAACTTACCCACACCTTACCACCCATTTTGTTTACCAGAATGAAAGGCAGGGAACAGGCCATGCAATAGAGCTTACCAAAAGTATAGTAGGAGATGATGAAGTGTTTGTTGCATTGGGTGATACCATTTGCGAATATGATGTGAAAGAAGTGATACAAAGCCCCTACAGTATGCTGGGTATAAAAAAAGTAGATGACCCCCGCAGTTTTGGTGTGGCCACGGTGAATGAAGATGGTTTTATTGAACAAGTGGTAGAAAAGCCCGCCATCCCTAAAAGCAATATGGCGCTGGTGGGTTTGTATAAGATCAAAGAGACTGACTTTTTATTCGATTGTTTGCATCATTTATTTACAGATGATATTAAAACGCAGGGTGAATACAATCTTACCGATGCATTAGATTGCATGATCAAGCGGGGGGCCAAATTCCAATCTTTCAAAGTAAAAAGTTGGTTTGATTGTGGTAAGAAAGAAACACTGCTCGAAAGCAATGCAACATTATTAAAGAAATTCGGCGGCATTGTTAGTGAAGACCTCCAATCAGAAAATTCCATCATTATCCCGCCTGTTAGCATAGGCGCAGGTTGTGTATTGAAAAACGCCATCATCGGCCCGCATGTAGCCATCGGCGCTAATACAACCATTAATTATTCCATTGTAAGAGATAGCATCATTGGTTCTTATACCAACCTGTTTGAAGTGGTACTCGACAATTCACTCATAGGTAGCGACGCCTCCGTAAAAGGATTAAGTCGCAGTTTAAATATCGGGGATAACACTGAAATAGATTTTGGTTAGTGCCATCGGTTAATTAGCTAATTTGCTATTCAACCAATTGCAAGAATATGTTCTCCAACAGAATTACACAGCTTTTTAATATTGAATTTCCAATTATACAAGCTGGTATGATTTGGGCCAGCGGATGGCGATTAGCAAGTGCGGTAAGCAATGCAGGTGGCCTGGGACTGATTGGTGCCGGCAGTATGTATCCTCCCGTTTTACGGGAACATATTCAAAAATGCAAAGCCGCAACAGACAAGCCTTTTGGCGTAAACCTCCCTTTACTCTATCCATCCATCCAGGAGCATATTGATATCATCATCGAAGAAAAAGTTCCTATTGTTTTTACGAGTGCCGGGAACCCTAAAGCATGGACCAGCCATCTTAAACATAAAGGCATCACCGTTGTGCATGTAGTAAGCAGTAGTTTGTTTGCACAAAAAGCAGAAGCGGCAGGATGTGATGCAGTTGTAGCAGAAGGCTTTGAAGCAGGCGGCCATAACGGTAGGGAAGAAACCACCACACTGGTGCTTATACCCGCTGTAAAAAAGGCGGTACAGATACCTGTTATTGCAGCTGGAGGCATTGCTACAGGAAGACAAATGCTGGCAGCGATGGTTTTAGGAGCTGAAGCTGTACAAATAGGCAGCCGTTTTGTATGTACGCCGGAAGCCTCTTCCCATCTCGCTTTTAAGGAAGCTGTACTTCAGGCCAAAGAAGGCGATACCATGCTGAGTATGAAAAAAACAGTACCCGTAAGATTATTAAAGAATGAGTTTTTTGAAACCATCAAAGCAGCAGAACAAAATGGTGCTTCTGCTGAAGAATTGCAAAATTTATTAGGCCGAGGACGAGCCAAAAAAGGAATGTTTGAAGGTGATCTGCAGGAAGGCGAATTGGAAATTGGCCAGGTAAGTGCATTGATAAACAACATTATTCCTGCCGGTGATATAGTAAAAGAAATATGGAATGATTTTATTGCAGCACTACAGCAGCCTTTACTGTAAATCTTTATGTTTAATAATAAACATACATAGCCAACCACTTTCAAAACAATCTGCAGTAAGCGCTAAGTATTTAACAAAAGCCCTGCTATAAACGACTGCATGATTTATCTTTAATGCTAAATAACACTTATGAGAAAATTAATCCCCATTCTTTTGCTTTGCTGTACAATTACCTACAGCCATGCACAAACCACCATCAACCGTGATCCGGAAATTGCGTCTATGGTAAAAGAAGTATATGCCGATTCATTACAATCGTATATCAAAACACTAGTTGGTTTTGGCACACGCAATACGTTGAGTACACAAATTGATAGTAAACGCGGTATTGGTGCTGCAAGGAACTGGGTGCTACAAAAATTTAATGAATTTGCACAACACTCAAACGGAAGGCTTACTGCAAAGATCGATACTACCACATTACAACCTGATGGTAAAAGAGTAGATGTACCTATTGTTCTTGGAAATGTTGTTGCTACACTAAAAGGAACAGATCCAAATGACAACCGCATTTTCATCATCAGTGGCCATCTTGATAATATGCGTACCAGCGTAATGGACAGAGAACACGATGCACCCGGTGCAAATGATGACGGCAGTGGTTCGGCAGCCGTAATAGAATGTGCAAGAGTAATGAGCAAACATCATTTCCCAGCCACCATCATCTTTGTTTGCGTGAGTGGAGAAGAACAAGGATTGTTAGGTGCTTACTACATGGCCAATAAAGCCAAAAAAGAAAACTGGAACATAGAAGCCGTTCTGAACAATGATATAATGGGGGGTAATAACAGCAGTGAAACAAATATCATAGACAATACCCGCATTCGAGTATTTAGCGAAGGATTGCCATTGTATGAAACAGAAAAGAATGCAAAATATATCCGCTTTATGGGATTGGAGAATGATGGCAAAGCGAGACAGTTAGCCCGGTACATTAAAGAAGTTGGTGAACGTTATGTTGAAAACATTGAAGTGGTATTGGTGTACCGCAATGACCGTTTTTTACGTGGCGGAGATCATTTACCTTATGTTGAAAATGGTTATACAGCCGTTCGTTTTACGGAGATGAATGAAAATTATTATCATCAACACCAGGATGTGAGAAAAGAGAACGGTATTCAATATGGCGACCTCCCGGAGTTTATGGACTTTGAATACCTGAGAAAAAATACAGCCATCAACCTGAGCAACCTTGCCAATCTGGCCAAAGCACCAGGTATGCCTGAGGAAGTAAAGGTTGATGTTAAACGATTAGGCAACTTCACTTATCTTTTCTGGAAAGCCCCTAAAGAAGGTAATGCCAAAGGCTATTATGTAATGATGCGTGAGACCACCAGCGCCTTCTGGCAAAAGAAATTTTTTACTACGGATACGGAGATAAAGCTCCCTTACTCGAAAGACAATTATTTCTTTGCTGTGCAAAGTGTGAACGAAACAGGTAATGAGAGTTTGCCTGTTGTTCCCAGTGTTGCCAGATAAAAATGTCGCCATAAAAGAGCAGGCCACTACGTCTGCTCTTTTATAGTAACCAAAGTTTAAACTTATTATTTCCTAACTGCATGGAAACTTCTTCTATTCATTGGCAATGTAAGTATTTTGATACGCTTACACCTCATGAGTTATACGCATTACTCAGGTTAAGAAGTGAAGTGTTTGTAGTAGAGCAGCACTGCGTTTTTTTGGATATGGATAATAATGACCAGTTCAGCTTTCATTTAATGGGCTGGAAAGAAAATGAATTAGTTGCATCCACCCGTTTAATAGCTCCCGGGAAAGTATATGATCATATGAGTATTGGCAGAGTAGTTACCTCTCCTGCCTACAGGGGCATGGGTGCAGGAAAAGATCTGATGAAGGTTTCCATAGAAAAGTGCTACGAGTTGTTTGGAAAAGGCCCTATTAAGATAGGCGCCCAACTCTATCTGAAAAAGTTTTACGAATCATTCGGTTTTGAACAATCGGGTGAAGTGTATGATGAGGATGGCATTGATCATATTAAAATGATCAAACCATAAGCAATTACTTTTTCCCTTCCCGCTTTTTGTTATTGAATAACATATAACGTGCTGTTTGATAAATAGCATCCGTCATTCCTTTGTAGTAATTACGCACGGTATCGGAGAGTGTAACATCTTTATCATCCACAACACTTTTAATCATCTCTTTTCCGCCCTTAGTTAATCCATAACTATAGTAGAGACCATTATTAATGAAGCCTATTCGCTTTTTATCAGGATCAACAATAAATGCCCCTCGTAACAAGGAGGAATCTTTATTCAACAAATCTCTTCCTAACGCCGTATTGCAATAAGGTATTTTACAAATGCCTGCAATGGTGGGCAATACATCTATCTGTGATGCAATAGATGAAATACGCTGCGGCTTCAATAATGCGGGAGAATAAAATAATAATGGCACATGCTCTGCGGTAAGTCCATCATCTGTCCATGCTTTGGGGAACATATCACCTGCATCACCGGGAATACCATGGTCTCCCACAAATACAAAGATGGTGTTGTTAAAATACTTTTCTTTTTTCGCAGCTTCCATAAATTGTTCAAAACAATAATCCGTATAGCGGAAAGCATTGTACTCATCTAGCGTTGAAAATCCGTGTTGTTTCAATGAATCCTGCGGAACATTCTTCACAACAAAAGATTTTCTGTCTTCTTCAGGAATGGTATAAGGCCTATGGTTATCGGCAGTTTGTATCACAGCAAAGAAAGGCTTTTGCTGAGTTGACAATGTTTTGTTTGCCTGCAGAAAAACATTCTTATCGCTTACACCCCAAACATCAATTTTAGGAGCGTTATAATCATCCTGTTCAAATAAGTGAAGGCTATCGATATTGTGCGTAAGTACTCCCCTGATATTGGCCCAACTGGTACTTCCTCCTATGAAATAAAACTTCTGGTACCCTTTGAAATCATTCATAATAATATGCTGACTAACGGCCAGTGGGTTTCTGCTGGTAGTGTTAAGCAATTCAACATCCGGAATACCGGTTAATGTTGCCCACACGCCTCTTGCCGTACCATAGGAAGGTGTAAAACATCTTTCAAAGAAAACACCATTCTTACATAGTTCGTTAAAATAAGGTGTTGTATTCAGAGGATTACCATACATAGAACTTTTATAAGCACTGAACGATTCACAGATCACCAATACTACATTCGGTTGCTGTATTGATTGCACTGAATCAGCGCAACGATCATACACCAATGAATCTGTAAGAGCATGATTGGTGTTAAGATACTTTTCCATCAATGGATATGCTTTCTTGGCTTCTGCAAGATCAAAACCAGAACGCCTGAATCCCAGCGTACTGAAGAAAGACTGAAAGGGGTTTAAAGCAAGGTTAGCAGCATTATCATTACTTAAGGTAAACGCATCGCTCCAACGTAAAGGGTATTGCCCCAATCTTCCAAAAACGCCCAATGCAAACAATAAAAAGAAAACAATGGGCCATACTACTTTTCCTCTTTTAGTGGCCACTTTAGGTGTTTCTTCGATTTTGTTGTAAACCGTTTTTATCAGCTTCATTAATAGCAATACAGAAACAATTAATCCAGCTATAATCCAACCTACATGATAGGTTTGCCAAACCATTTTAGTGGATATCCTGGCATCGTATAAATAGTTGATGAGACTGGCACTTAAACTCTGGAACAGGTATGCATAATTGGCAAAATCTATCACATAAAAAAAGCAGAAGAAGATAACGAAAAGTGTCCAAAGGGATAAGCTTACCCTTCTGCCTAATTTCCTTTCAAAGGGATTCAAAGCGGGGATCATCCCTAGTATCAGGAAGATAAGCGATACAATACTTACGATACGCGTATCAAACCAAAGGCCCATTAAAAATGCTTTAACCAACAGGCTTCCCGTAACCAATGGTTTTACAAATGCGAAATAAATAGCCACTCGTAATAAAGTCATCAAAACCAACACTAGCACTGCATTAATGCAGATCCATTTTATATACCGGGGTAGTTTCATATCAATCAGTAAATTTTCAAAAGTAACAATAAAACAAAGGCAAATTTCTTTCTTTACTTTTATGCCATGCAACAAAAGTTAGCTTTTTTATCAATCTCCTTTTTGGAATGGCTGAAGCATATTGACCAGCAAATCTTTCTAAAAGTGAATACGATATGGACCAACAGCTTGCTGGACAAGCTCTTCGTTTGGTGGCGGGAACAAAGCCATTGGTATTTTTTATACGTTCTTTTACTGGTTTTCATTATTGTTAAATTTAAGTGGAAGTTCTGGCAATGGCTACTTTGTGCCCTTGCAACGGTGGGTATATCGGATGGTATCAGCAGTCATATTTTAAAAGATTGGATTGGGAGGGTAAGACCTTGCCGTGATCCTGATATGCTGGCCGCACATGCCCGTGTATTGTTAGGATGGTGCCCTTCCAGTGGCAGTTTTACATCATCTCATGCATCCAATCATTTTGCCATGGGTGTTTTCTTCTTTTTAACCTTACGACCTTATATAAAGAACTGGGCATATCTCTTTCTGTTTTGGGCAGCCAGTATTTCTTATGCCCAGGTATATGTTGGGGTACATTATCCTTTTGATGTTTTAGGAGGCGCTATTTTAGGAACTGCCATTGGCATAGGAGTTACCCGATTTTACAATCAAAAAGTACTCCCCAACCTGATATTGAAATAAACAGGTATAATAAAAGAGAGGCTGTATCAAAATTTGATACAGCCTCTCTTTATTTGTTTTCAATTGTTTATTGAACAGCTACACCTTCTTTAATTTCATCATTCGCTTTAGCCACTACTTGTTCTCCCTGTTTTATATTACCGAATATTTCAGTTTCATCTGTGGTTTCATTTCCGGTAGAAACATCAACTTTTTGTGTTTTACCATCTCTTATCACCACAACATATTTCCTTTCTGTTGAAGTAACCACGGCAGATTTTGGTACAACCAATGCCTGCTGATTTCCTTTGGCATAATACACAACATCGGCATACATACCCGGATCTAAAGACTCATCTTTATTAAATACATCAATCTCTACTCTTTCAGCATGCACATCAGCACTGATGTTGTATGCTTTCCTGCTAATGTTACCTGTCCATTTTTTTCCCGGGAAAGAAGTAACAAAGAAAGAGATCGTGTCTTTGTCTTTCAGCTGTGCAGCAATTGTTTCAGGCATATCTACCTGTAAACGAAGATGTGAGGTTTGCTTCAGTTCTAGCATAGGCACATCTTTGTTAGCCGCACTTACCAACGCACCGGGGTGTACGTTACGTATGGTGATTACACCATCAAATGCAGCAGTAACATTCAGGTAGTCCATCATTGTACGTTGCATTTGCCAGTTTGCTTTTTCAGCGTTAGCCAAAGCACTGTCTGCCTCTACTTTGTTTTTTGCAGAAGAAAGGTCTAATGGAGATACCGCACCTGCAGTAGCCGAAGCTTCTTTCAAACGATAATAACGGTCTTTATCAATTGAAAGGGTAGATTTAGCTCTTTCATACCTTTCTTTCGCCCCTAATACAGCCTGTTCTAATTCAGGAGCTTCCAGGGTCATCAACAATTGTCCTTTATGTACATGCGAACCAATATCTACCAATACTTTGGTAACATATCCGTTCACTTTAGGGAAGATGCTTACTTCCTGGTAAGCCACCAGCCTTGCAGGTAGTTTTATTACTGAGGCAACACTCCCCTGCTTTATAGCCACTGTTTCATAATGTGGAGCTTGTTCTTTTGTGGCAGTCGTATTTTGTTGTTCTTTTTTCTCGCCACACGATACTAGGAAAACAACCGCTGCGAGCATACTTATTTTGAATTTCATACTTCTGATATTTACTGATGATTTATTTCGTTTTCAGGTAAAAGAGATACGTCGTCAAATGATGTTTTCTGCTGGATCCATCCATACACCAAAGGCACAATTAATAACGCTGCAAAAGTAGAAGCGATCAAACCTCCGATTACAGCTCTACCTAATGGTGCAGACTGGTCACCGGCCTCACCCAAGCCACTGGCCATTGGAATCATACCGGCTATCATGGCCAAGCTGGTCATTAAGATAGGACGAAGACGGATACTGGCAGCTACTACCGCCGCTTTAAACGGATCCCTGTATTCCAATCTCAATTTTTCTGCATTGGTTACAATCAGGATGGCGTTAGCCACAGATACACCCGTTGACATGATAATACCCATGTAAGACTGCAGGTTAAGTGTAGCACCTGTTGCCAACAACATTAACATGGCACCCAGCAATACCGCGGGTACGGTAGACAATACTGAAATAGACAATCCAAACGACTGGTAGTTTGCAGCAAGTAACAAAAGAATCACAACAATAGCTGCCAACAAACCATTCTGCAATGAATCGAGCGTTTCTGTTAACAATGAAGACATACCCTTGATATCGGCTACCAAACCTGTTGGAGGTGTACCTAATTCTTTCATTGCTTTTGCTACAGCTGCTGTTGCAGAACCTAAATCTTTACCATAGATATTAGCACTCACCGTAACAAAACGTCTTGGTCCTGAACGATCGTATTCACCTGGTACAGTATCCCTTGAAAGTGTTGCAACATCGGACAGTACGGGCCTGTCCTGACCTTTTACCAATGGTATTGACTGCAACTGCTCTACAGAGTTCATAATGTACTCCGGTACCTGTACCTGTGTTTGATAAGTATATGATGTATGCTCATCCAACCAAAGGTTTTTATTTGTGAAACGGCTGGAAGATGTGGCATCTGTAATACTCTTAGAAACATTATCAATCGTTAATCCCATCTGGGCCAGTTTCACCCTGTCAACAGTAATATTAACCGTTGGGAATCGTAAAGGCTGTGCGATCTGAACATCACGCAGGAATGGAATAGCTTTCATTTTATCTAACAAACGTTGAGAATAGCTTTCAATATCCTGCATGTTCTTACCCGCAACCCTAACCTCAATAGGTGTTGAAGCACCCTGTGCCATGATCTTTTCTGTAAGTTCAATAGGCTCGAAAGAAATACGCACTGTTGGGTATTGAGCTGCTATATTCTTCCTTAGTTCTTCTTTTAATTCATCAATCTTTCCTTTGAACCCTTCATCCAGGTTCACCTGGATCAAACCTTCATGTGTACCACTGGAGAAGATATATAAGTTACTTGTACCAAAGTTACTCGGTATCACACCCACGTGTGCAGAGCTGATAGCAATATGTCCGTGTACTGTTGAATCGATGATACCTAAGATACCTTTTGTTGTACGTTCTGTTACTTCAAGCCTTGTTCCATCCGGCTCACGGATACGCAATTGTAACTGACCATTGTTACTTTTTGGAAGAAGGTCTTTACCAATCACAACAAAGCATACACCAGCTAATGAAAAGGCTACTATAAGGTATACAGTTACATATAATTTTCTGCGAGGCATCCATTTTTCGAGTGCATTACCTAAACGTATTTTAATACGCTGGAAGAAATCATTCTCATGACCATGCGCTGTATCCTGGTGTTGGTGTTCGTCTACTTCTTTCACTTCATTATCATCCAATGCCAACCCTGCGTGTGCATGCGGTTTATCATGATGATACTGGAACATGTCTTCTTTCAATAGCCAGTTACTGATTACAGGCACCAGTGTTTGTGCTGCTACGAAAGAAACGATCATTGCAAAACCGATGGCCAGCGAAATAGGCAGGAACATGGCTTTGGGTACACCGGTCATAATAAACGCCGGAGCAAACACCGCGAGGATACACAATAGGATCAATAACAATGGGAAGGTAATTTCCGAACAGGCATCAAGGATAGCCTGGCGTTTATTTTTACCCATTTCCAGGTGCTGGTGAATATTTTCTATCGTTACCGTTGCCTGGTCTACCAGGATACCGATGGCGAGAGAAAGACCACTCAACGTCATGATATTGATCGTTTGACCTGCCAACTTCAGGAAGAATACGGCACTCAGTACCGCTACCGGGATGGTAACAATTACCACCACACTGCTTCGCCAGTCTTTCAGGAATAACAACACCATCAAACCGGTAAGAATCGCACCCAGTATACCTTCCGTCATCAAGCTTTTAGCCGCATTGATCACAAACACAGACTGGTCGAACTCATAACTCAACGATACATCATCAGGCAACAATGATTTCATTTCCGGGATCTTAGCTCTCAATCCCTGAACTACTTCCCAGGTAGAGGCATCCGCTGTTTTTACAACCGGGATATACACGGAGCGTTTACCATTCACCAACGCATAATCCACCGTGATATCTGTTGCATCGGATACCCTTGCTATATCTTTTACGAATACAGGGGTTACGCCATTTGTTTTAACGGGGATATCTTCAAAATGCTTTACTTTCTCCTCAAGCGAGTTAATACTGGTGATTAACATAGTGCTATCTACACGAAGGTTACCCGCAGGTGTCATAGCATTGTTTCTTGAAATAGCTTCTACCACTTCATCGGGAGAAAGGTTGAAGGTTCTCAGCTTGGTAGGGTCAACATTAATAACCACGGTTCTTGCATTTGAACCGAAAGGAGGTGCAGATGACATTCCCGGAACCGTAGCGAACAAAGGCCTTACACGGGTTAATGCCAAATCGAATATCTCATTCAGCGGCCTTGTTTTACTGCTAAACACCAGTTCGCCTACCGGCAATGAAGAGGCATCGAAACGAATTACCTGCGGAGGCAATGCACCCGGCGGGAAGAATGCCATGGTTCTGTTTACCTGCAAGGCCACCTGGGCAGAAGCCTCGGCCATGTTGGTATTTTCGTAAAAGGTTAATTTGATCAGTGAAAGACCCTGGATGTTTTTACTTTCAATATTCTTAACGCCATTGATGTATAAGAACTGGTCTTGCATACGTGTAGCAAAGAAACCTTCCATCTGCTTGGCACTCATACCACCATATTGTTCCACCACATAAATGGTAGGCAGGTTTAACTGAGGGAAGATATCGATGGAGATGGTTTTAATGGCTACTACCGCAAACAGCATTAAACCAATAAACAACACCAATATGGCAATAGGCCTTTTTAGGGCTGCTCTAACCATAAAAAATTATTTTAAAGTTTGAATGAATGAATTCAAACTGCCTGCAACAGCAGCCTGATCGAGCCTGGATTGAACCCAGTCTGTAAGTGTTTGAACATAATCTCCCTGGCTTCTGTACAGAACAAAAGCAGCATTGGTAAGATCGATAAGATTTATTAAACCTGCTTTATACTGCGCCATTTTCTGATCATAAGTATCAGAAGCTGATTTCAACTCAACAGGCAATGCTATCAGGTTTCTTTCTGCCACCTGTTGGCGGGAAAAAGACTGTTGCAAAGATGTTTGCAGGTTAAGTTGTTGTTGTTCTACTTCATATTCACTGGCCCTTATTTTGTACTTCTGTACTGCCAGCTTATCCCTGCGGTGAATACCATCAAAGAGATTATATGTAAAAGCAATACCTGCTAAATAGTTGAAACGCTGATACCCTAAACCGGTAGACAAAGCATTATAAGTATCGGTATAATCCAGACTGGAAGCCCTTCCCCACAAACCTGCCGCCAATGTTATCTTGGGCTGATAGCTCTTCTTAATGAAATTAGCAGTGGATATCTCGGCTTGTCTTCTTTGCTGATAGTAGCTGATCAATGGATTGTTTACTGTATCTACCAGGTTTATGGCAACAGCATCTTTTACCAGTTGGTTAAACCTGTTAAGAGAGGTATCAACATTCTCCATGGAAACTTTCACCCCGGTTAAGCCGAACAACTGTTGCTCTAACTGCATGGCTTCTCCAATACGTTGGTTATAGTTGATACGAGCTTTTGCCAGTTCGGCTAATGCCTGGGAAGAATCAACACCCGGCTTTAATCCACTATTTGTTTCAGCCTGAATTACCGTAACTAAAGCCTGGTAACGCTTCATGTTTTGCAATTCAATATTCGATTGCTCATACACCCTTAAGAGTTCTAAATAGTACTTAGCTATGTTATAAGAAAGCAAATAACTTTCTTTGGTAACATCCGCCACGCTTAACTTTTGCTTGGCAACTGCATCTTCAATTCTTGCCTTTGTTAAACCGAAGTTGTACAGCTCATATTCGCTATACAACATGCCAATATTACCCGTAGCGGCCTGGTAATTATTATCTGCTCTTATGCCACCGGCAGTTGGCAGAATGATACCCATAGGCATAAATGTACCCGGAACACCATTGGCAGTGGAGATATTTAACTGATCATGCGCCTTTACAAAAGGTAAGGCCTCATGTTTTGCATCTGTAATACCTGCTGTAGCAGAGTTTACCAATGCCTGCTTCCTCATTACTTCGGGGTATTTTTTAATCGCAGAATCTGCGAGCTCCTGTAAAGAATACACATGATTTTGTGCAGAAGCTTGTAAGAAGAGTAAGGAAACAATAAAACTATACACAAATCTTTGTGCTGTTTTTTTGTAAACAACAATCATAAACAATTTTGTAATTGAGTTAGAAATAAAATACAAAAACTACAGTATGTAACTCAAAGGTGGGCCACGTAAAGTATGGGCAAGCCTTTCATGCAATGAAAGAAAAGGGCCGTTATATAAACTGTAAGAATGTTCATCTGAATAAAAAAGAATAGGATTTTGATATACCACATCGCAAACAGGTATATTCTCCGGCTGGAAGCGTTTGTTCAGCCATATATTTTTTCTTTCCCTTTTCCTGGAATATGTACTTGCACCGTGAAAGGCGCTAACGTTTTTGAAAGTGCTTTGCTGTAGAGAAAGAGCAGTTGTAGAAGTTGTTGAGACGTCAAAATTGTATATCAGTTGCACGGCGAAGAATGCCGTGTATACCAGCATCAATATAATGATGAAACTTAGGCGATATAGAGGTATACGTTGCTTCAAGATGTTACAGTAGACGCATTTAAGCAACGAAATTAAATGCCCCGAGCCTATAATTCTGTTAAGAAATTGTTTTACATCTGCTTTCTAATGAACTTCTAATTCGGTTTTGAGGAAAACAGCGGTGTGGCTTTTCTTGTTTTTGATCATTTCTTCCGGTGTACCCTCGAATAATATCTGGCCACCACCATCTCCACCTTCGGGGCCAAGATCAATGACATGATCGGCCATTTTAATCACATCCAGGTTGTGTTCAATGATCAATACCGTGTTACCGCGGTCTACCAGCTTATTCACTACATCCATTAATAATTTAATATCCTGAAAATGCAAACCCGTTGTGGGCTCGTCTAAAATATAGAATGTTTTGCCGGTATCTTTCTTACCTAATTCAGTAGATAGTTTTACACGTTGTGCTTCTCCACCACTCAATGTTACGGCCGATTGGCCCAAAGTGATATAACCCAAACCTACATCCTGCAATACTTTTATTTTCCTGTATAAATAATGCACGGGTTGAAAAAATTCACAAGCTTCATCTACCGTCATATCCAGCACATCACTGATGGATTTGCCCTTGTAGCGAATTTCCAGTGTTTCACGATTGTATCTCTTGCCATTACATTTTTCACAATGCACATACACATCGGGCAGAAAGTTCATCTCAATCACACGCATCCCCCCCCCTTCACACATATCGCATCTTCCCGTTTTTACATTGAAAGAAAAACGGCCGGCATTATAGCCCCTGATCTTGGCTTCAGGCACCGATGCAAAGAGTGTTCTTATCTCGGTGAAGAAACCACAATATGTTGCCGGGTTACTGCGTGGGGTGCGGCCGATAGGCGATTGATCGATCTCGATCACTTTATCAATATGCTCCAAACCCTTTACAGATGCATATTCCATCGGCGTTACACGGCTATCGTATGCATGTTTGGATAAGATCGGATAAAGCGTTTCATTAATAAGTGTTGATTTACCACTGCCACTCACCCCACTCACCACGATCAGTTTGCCCAACGGAAAACGAACCGATACATTTTTAAGGTTATTACCATTGGCTCCTTTCAATTCAATGAATTTACCATTCCCCTTTCTTCTTTCAGCCGGTATTTCAATTTTACTGGAACCGTTTAAATAGTTGGCCGTTTCAGAGTGCGAACGCAATACTTCAGCAGGCGTACCTGCCGCTACAATTTGTCCGCCATGCTTTCCTGCCTTCGGACCAATATCTACCAAATGATCACTGGCAAGCATAATATCTTTATCATGCTCTACCACCAAGACCGTATTACCAATGTCGCGAAGATTTTTCAATGCTTCTATCAAACGATGATTATCTCTTTGATGCAAACCAATAGAAGGTTCATCCAGAATGTAAGTGATTCCCTGCAGATGAGAACCGATCTGTGTAGCCAGCCTGATACGCTGCGATTCGCCACCACTCAACGTTCTGGAAGGACGGTTAAGGGTAAGATACGTTAAACCCACATCCAGCAGAAACTGTAAGCGTTCCCTTATCTCTTTCAAAATATCTTTTGCAATAGCATTTTGTTTGTTGCTGAGTTTTTTCTCAATACCATCAAACCAACGCATCAGTTTATCTAAATTCAGTTCGCTTAGTTCTGCAATATTCTTTTCATTCACTTTGAACCAAAGGCTTTCCTTTTTTAATCTTGCCCCATTACACGAAGGGCAATCGGACAACTGCATATACTTTTCTACCCATGCCCGTAAAGCCTCGGTTGTATTGGTAGCACCGAACCATCGTTTGATCATATTGATCACACCTTCATATTCTTTTTCATAAAAATCGCCTAACATTTCCCCGTTATCTACTTCCACTTCCATCGTATCAGAAACATCCCTTGTTTCTTTACCGTACAATAAAATATTCATCGCTTTTTCTGGCAGTTCTTTCACGGGCACATCTAACCTGAACTTATATTTTTTGGACAGTTGTTGTACTTGCTTGAAAATAGAAGCTTCTCTTGCTTCACCCAAAGGAGCAATGCCCCCATCATTGATTGAAAGATTCGGATCAGGAATAACAGCCTCCATACTTACGGTAAACACATTGCCCAAACCTTTGCAAACGGGGCAGGCACCATAAGGCGAGTTGAACGAAAACGCATTGGGAGAAGGCTCTTCATAGCTAATACCTGTATCCTCGCACATCAGTTGCTTACTGTATTGCACAACAGTGTTGGCATCGTTCAATAAAACAAACATGAGGTCTTTCCCCATCTTCAAACTTTGCTGCACACTCTGGCTTAAACGCACTTTCATATCATCTGTTACGGCCAACCGATCGATCACTACTTCAATATCATGTATCTTGTAACGGTCTACCTGCATGCGGGGAGTAAGATCGAGCACTTCGCCATCTACCCTCACTTTCAAAAACCCTTTCTTTCTGATATCTTCAAACAGTTCGCGGTAATGGCCTTTTCTTCCACGTACCAATGGAGATAACAATGAAATTTTTTTCCCTTTGAAACGTTGAAAGATGTTGCTCACAATTTCTTCTTCACTAAACTTCACCATTTTTTTGCCTGTATTGTAACTGTACGCCTCTCCTATCCTGGCGAACAGCAAACGCATAAAATCGTACACTTCCGTAACCGTTCCCACAGTTGATCTCGGGTTTTTATTCGTTGTTTTTTGTTCAATGGAAATAACCGGAGATAAGCCTGTGATCTTATCTACATCAGGTCTTTCCATATCACCCACGAATTGCCGTGCATAGGCACTGAAGCTTTCCATGTAGCGACGTTGACCTTCATTATAAATTGTATCAAATGCCAGGGATGATTTGCCACTACCACTCACACCGGTAAATACCACCAGTTTATTTTTTGGAATGATAATATCAACATTTTTTAAGTTATGTTCTCTTGCACCGAATACCTCTATGGTTTCTCCTGTAATTACAGGAGCATTTTCTTCGTTATTTTTCTTTGCTTTTGCCATACCGTTTCAAACTAATCAAATGTAGAACAATTGCAGTTTCATTTGGTTGCAGGATAGACCGATGATTTACAGGAAGTGACGAATAAGGTTGACAAGAATCATATTACAGCTGAAAATGCAAGCAGCAAAAGGATTTTAACAAAAATGAAATATGGATAAGAAAAAAAGTTTTGGCAGAATGAAAACAGTGCCATTACATTTGCACCAGTTCTTTTTAAAACAACTTATCAAGAAAGGCAGAGGGAATTGGCCCGATGAAGCCTTGGCAACCCATACGAACTACTCGCTTGTATGAAGGTGCCAACTCCATCCCGTAAAACGGGAAGAGATAAGTCAGAGTTCAGTTTGATTTTTTCGCGATCGCATCGCTTTACATATTTCAAGCTCACCTGACTTTACGGGTGAGCTTTTTTATTGTCCATTACCGTAGCCTCACAGGATAAGTGTTGTCAAAGAACCTGTTTAATCAATCACATCATCAATTAAAAAACAACGAAGATGAGCAACGCAACACAATTGATCCACAGCATCCCGGTAGATGCATTAACAGGCGCTATTTCAGTTCCCATTTATCAAACTTCCACATTTGTACAGGAAGCACCGGGCGTGAACAAAGGTTTTGATTATTCCCGGACCAACAACCCTACCCGTGCCACATTGGAAAAATTAGTAGCACAACTGGAGAACGGCGCAACAGGACTGGCTTTTGCCAGCGGATTAGCAGCCATTGATGCAGTACTAAAACTTTTAAAAGCGGGTGATGAAATTGTTGCGGTGGATGATATCTATGGCGGTGCATTTCGTTTGTTTACCCAAGTGTACCAGCAGTTTGACATTAAAGTAACTTTCGTAGATACATCGAATGTTGAGAATGTGTTTAATGCCATTACACCTAAAACAAAACTCATTTGGTTAGAAACCCCCACTAATCCTACTTTAAAAATTTCTGATATTGAAGCCATTGCAAAAGTAGCGAAGGCTTCATCCTGCCTGCTTTGTGTAGACAATACTTTTGCAACACCTGTTTTACAACAGCCCTTAAACTTAGGGGCAGATATTGTAATTCACAGCGCCACCAAATATTTAGGCGGCCATAGCGACCTGATTGCAGGATTGGTAATTACGAAGAATGCTGAGTTGGGTGCGAAAATAAAATTCTATCAAAACGCTTGTGGTGCAATACTGGGCCCGTTCGATAGCTGGTTGCTGATACGTGGCATTGAAACGGTTCATTTACGCATTAAACAACATTGTAACACTGCATTAGCTGTTGCAAACTATTTAGAACAACATCCTTTGGTGGATAAAGTGTTCTACCCGGGATTAACTTCACATCCTAATCATGCGATCGCAAAGAAACAGGCTAAAGGATTTGGTGGCATTGTATCATTTACATTGAAAGAAGATACGAACGATGCTGCTCTTGCCTTTGTTACCAATACCTCTTTATTTAAACTAGCAGAAAGTTTAGGAGGCATTAAAAGTTTAGTATGCCACCCGGCGAACATGACGCACAAATCCATTCCTGCTGACCAAAGAAGAGTAGTAGGTGTTGCTGATAGTTTGATAAGATTAAGCATTGGACTGGAAGATGCGGAAGACCTAATCAATGATTTAGAAAACACATTTAGTATAATAGAAAATAAGCTGACCAAAGAACAGAACGTTGAAGTGAGTGACACAACGAAAGCCTGTTAGTATTGATGCAGCCGGTACAATAAAAAAATAAAAATCATGGAAACACATAAGCAGTTATCGATTGGTTTGTTTGGTTTTGGTGTTGTTGGAGAAGGTTTGTACAGAGTATTACAGCAAACACCTTCGCTGAAAGCAGAGATCAAGAAAGTGTGTATTAAAAACCCGGAAAAGAAGAGAAATGCCCCGGCAGAATTATTTACCACACATAAAGAAGACCTGTTGTTCGATGAGAATATCAACGTGATCGTAGAGGTAATTGATGATGCAAATGCTGCATTTGAGATCATTACTACGGCGCTTCGTAATGGCAAGGCCGTTGTGAGTGCCAGTAAAAAAATGATCGCAGAACATTTACCTGAGATATTACAACTACAACAAGAAACAGGTCTGCCTTTTTTATGTGAAAGTGCTGCCTGTGCTTCTATTCCCGTTATCAGGAACCTGGAAGAATACTACGATAACGACTTGTTGCATTCGATTAAAGCGATCGTGAATGGCTCTACCAACTTCATTCTAACTAAAATGTTTGAAGATAAGTTAGACTTCAGCGAGGCCTTACTGTTAGCACAACAATTAGGCTTTGCAGAAAGCAATCCTAAACTGGATGTGGAAGGATATGATGCTGTGAACAAGTGGTCTATTCTTTTAAACCATGCTTACGGTATTGTGCAACATCCTTCTAACATTTTGTTCAGTGGTATACAAAATATTCAGTTAAGCGATGCCATTGTAGCAAAAGAAAAACAGTTTGAAATAAAGTTGGTAGCACAGGCTAAAAAATTACAGGATGGGAAAGTAGCCGCTTTTGTGTTGCCGCAGTTTGTAAAGCATGATGATCATTTGGCTTTTGTGAAGAACGAATACAATGGCGTTGTGATTGAAAGCGGATTTGCCGATAAACAATTTTTTTATGGCAAAGGCGCCGGGAGCTTTCCTACCGCATCTGCTGTATTAAGCGATCTTTCAGCGTTGCGTTATAACTATCGTTATGAATATAAAAAACTGTATCACCATACACCACATGAACTGCATTACGATTTTCATGTGAAAGCGTATATCAGTTTTAACGACTGGAAAAATGTGCCTAAAGACAAGTTTGAATGGATAGAGGAATGGCATGCCGGGGAAGAACGCAATTACATTATTGGTGTTATTCATGTAAAAGAGTTATATCAAAAAAATTGGTGGAAAGAAAACGGCACTTCACTGATATTGGCCCCCGATCCGATCATTGAAAATGTAGACATCATTAAACTAAAGAAAAGAAGCCTTGAACTTGCAGGGATTGTATAAACTGTCTTTATCGTTTGTATTTGTTGTAAAGTACTGTTATGATTTCTGTAACAGTACTTTTTTTTGTGCTCTCAAAATAGCTTTTATTTTTACAGGCATGCAAACACTCCATTTTAACAGGTTCAGGCAGGCCATATTGCTTACTGCTGTAATGGCGATCATAATTTTGGGATGTTCATCATTCATTGGCAAGAACGAATTATTCCTTCTCCTGAATGGAGACCTTGGTACAATCGCCGATCATTTCTTTCCTTACTGCACCTATCTTGGTGATGGCATTATCTGGGTTCCTGTTGTTATTCTCATGTTCATTTATAGAAGAGATACATGGGTGATGATCATTGCATCTATTATCATCTCAACAATTATCACGCATATTTTTAAAGACTGGCTAATGCCTTACGAACCAAGGCCCATTAAAGCCATTACAGATACCTCACTCATTCACCTGGTTCCCGGTGTGGAGGTTAATACTGTGTCTAGCTTTCCATCAGGACATACCACAACGGCCTTCAGTATTTTCCTGCTGGCCTGTTTACTGATTCCTAAAAAATGGGTACTGCCTACAGGCTTTTTTGTAGCAATGCTTGTTGGTTATTCAAGGATATATCTTGCACAGCACTTTCCAAGAGATGTGGGTGCGGGAATGATTGCAGGGATCATCACAGCCATCGCTTCAGTGTATATTCAACAACTGGTAACAAAGAGAAAACTTAAAAAGAATAAAGCCACCCTTCAGTAGCTATAATTGAATTCATCCCTTTTAAATAGCGTTAACAAGTACTGTGTTACTGATAGCTGATCTGAATAATTCAGCAATAGCAGGTTCACTCACTTACCTGCCATTACTGTACCACAGGCCAGCCATCCTGATCCCATAAAAGATCATGTACAATAAGGTGTGGTTTTCCATTATCTGCAGCACTGTATCCGTGATAGATGATAATATCTTTACCATCAACATGATAAACAGCATTATGCCCAACACCATACCAGTCTTTATTCCCTTCTACTACTAAAGATCCTCCGCCTTTTGTCATCGGAACTTCTTTTTTATCAAGATATGGCCCCATCATTTCCTTTGACCTTCCCACCATGACTTTGTAGGTGCTATTGATACCTCGACAGCAATAATCAAAAGAAACGAAGAGATAATAATAATCGCCATGTTTGAAAATGAAAGGAGCTTCAATAGCTGCATCACCCGCTAATGAATCAGCTGTTCCAAACTTTCTTTCTCTTGAAGCCAGCGTAAACCATTGCTGGTGTTCATCGATTGCCGAAAGATCCGACTTCAGGCGAACCAATTTGATGCCTTCCCAAAAAGAACCAAAATCCAGCCAGGGGGTTCCATCTTCATCAACTATCAAATTAGGATCGATGGCATTCCACATGTCCCTTCCCGGTACAGACTGCACAACCATTCCTTTATCAATCCATTTATAGTTCGGAGATGAGGTGTTTAAGGTTTTATTTTCAGCTAACCCAATACAGGATGTGTTTTTACCAAACTCAGATACAGCATAAAAAAGATAATATTTCCCTTTATAAAAAGAAATATCGGGAGCCCAGAAATGACCTTTAAATCCTTTCACTTTCATAGCCGTCCAGTCAGGAATTTGAGGAAACACAGGGGGCTCATGTTTCCAATGTTTCATATCAGTTGAACTGAAATGAGCGATGCCCATACCTGTGCAAAACAAGTGATACACACTATCCTGCTTAATTAAGACCGGATCGTGCACAATGGGATTTGCAGAAACCTGGGCCCGAACACTTACAATGTTCAAGCAGATAAAGCAGATAAGAAAAGGGGAGTTATGGATAATGGCTCTACACATATTATTCAAATTGTATGCGATACACCGCAAATGATTGCGCCGGTATCTGAACATCAAATTTCTTTCCTTTAACAGGTTGTTCTGCCATGAAAGGATGAATAGCTGATGGATGATTAAAAGAATTCACAGCCATTAGATCATCAGCTTTTAAAAGGGTACACTTAAGTTTATTACTTAGTTTTTTTACGCCTTCAATATTAATCGCTTGCATCTTTGTAACGGATGATGCATTTATGATCTTTATGATCAGTTCATGCGTTACATCATCAATACAGGAGCTGGCATACAAACTATCCTGTCCTTCCAGTGCTTTCCCGTTTTGCAGAGCAGGTACCACAACAGAACCTTTATTCAAAGAGAATAATTGTTGCACATAATAATCAGGTGTTCCGTATACCTGCAGGTTATTCACCCAAATGAGATCAGGAGTCCATTGCCATGCATCCGCATTAGAAAATAAGGGGGCATAAGAAGCCATACTTACCACATCTGCATTTCTCTCTAACCCCGTCATAAATGCAGCCTCCGATAGGGCGGCCTGCCAGTTATTCCTGTTATTCACACTAACCGTTTTATCACTTTGTGCTGCATATTCTCCTGCAAATACCTTACTGCCATTCCTTGGATAATTATCATATCTTCCGGCATTAGCAAAGAACCATTCAGGCCTGCGGTAATAATGTTCATCAATAATATCAGCATTTCTTTTCCTAAGCGCTTTATTAAGGAAATCAAACCTTTCTCCGTCAGGATCGGTACCTGCACTATTCACCAGTTTTATATCAGGATATTTACTTTTGATCGCTTTTGTGAATATATCCAAACGCTCTAAATACTGAGGGCCCCAGTTCTCATTACCAATACCCATCATTTGCAAATGGAAAGGAGCAGGATGGCCCAATGAAGCTCTCACTTTACCCCAATGTGTAGTGGTATCTCCATTGGCAAACTCGATGAGGTCAAGTGCATCCTGAACATAAGGATCCAATTGATTTAAGGCAGCCACTTCAGCGGTGTTGAACTGGCAGGCCATACCACAATTGAGAATGGGCAAAGGTGATGCTCCAATATCTTCCGCTAACTGAAAGTATTCGAAGAACCCCAATCCAAATGTTTGAAAATAATCAGGTGCAGGCCTATGAGCAAACTCAACATTCCACCTGTTCATAATAAGTTGCCTTTCTTCTACCGGACCGATTGTTTTTTTCCATTGATACCTGTTGTTCAGGTCTCTTCCCTCTACAATACATCCACCGGGGAAACGAATAAAACCAGGTTTCATATCTGCCAGTAACTGTACCATATCTGCACGCATTCCTCCGGGTCTGCCCTTCCATGTATCAGCCGGGAAAAGTGATAGCATATCCAATGAGATACTACCTTCACCAGTAAAATCAATTTTCAATTGAGCTTTAGGGAAAGTTGCATGGGATAAAAAACTAACTGACTGTTTATGCCATTCCCCATCATTCAGAGTTGGAACAAAAACCGTATCGCCTAACACATTACCAAGGGTATCGATCAATGACACATGTAGCTGCAGTTTTGTGGCAAGGGGCTGTTGGTACATGAGTGAAAAGTAATAACGCAAATCTTTTTTAATACCCATACCCCTGAACCCTTCATTGATCAGGGTAATATCCGCTTCTTCTGCATGCTCCACATTTACCTGAATATATCTTGGATTTGCTGTGTTGCTGTTTTGCCTGTTTTGCACCACAACAGCTCCTTCTCTGAATTTCTTTTGCTTTATTGTCCATCCCATCAAAGGATTCGAAAACTCAAAGGAACGGTTCTTTACCAGTTCAGCATAGATACCTCCATCTGCACCAAAGTTGATGTCTTCAAAAAAAACACCCCACATCGTAGGCTCAATCTTTGCCTTTGGCTGGTTAGCCTTTATGATGATGGGTTGAGTAAAACAAATGTGAGCAAACAAAAAGAATAAAAAGCTCATTACCGCTCTTCCAGATACTACTTTAACTTGTACACGCATTGCTATGATTTTAACCTGATACTTTTAATTTATTTACAATCAAGATAAAATAATCCATGATTATTTTTCTTTTCAAAACATCTTCTGCTTTTATTGAACCTTCTTGGCCCAAATGGCCGTACCTGCATTATTTAATCCGGTGAGTATAAATGAATTTTTCCTGTTCTCCCAATCCCTACCTTTCTGCACATACACTTTATCTGTATAGCCGTTGCTCCAATTCAACTGAAGCCATGGTGCATTGTACGTCCACTTACTATTGGCATCACCATTCAAAGTGCCATCAGCAGCAAGTGTTAGCCTGACTGAGGTTTGAAAATCAGGAGACACCTGTTCTGCGGCATATCCAGGAACCACTTTATAGCCAAGAATGATCTGCTCCCAATTGCCCACCAAACTGTCTTTAGGTACTATTGCGTTGTCTTCCCATGCATACCTTTCAGGTGATGCAACCGGCCAGCCATCTGCATTCCAGAAAAGCTTCCTTACATGTAAATCCATGAAATAACTATCAATGCCCGGCCTGCCCTGGTGTGCGATAAAGTACTGACCACTTCCATCATCAAACACAGTACAGTGTGCAGTACCCTGCCATCCGCTATGACCATTGAACTGGTAAGGTGCAATGATCATAGGACCATGATCAACATTGGTATTCGCATCTGTACTGTTAAAATCGTAAAAAGGACCATCAGGATTATCAGATCTGCATACGCGAACATTATATTTCGTTTGAAGCCAATCGTAAGAAATAAATAAATAATATTTTTTTTGATCAGGGTAATAAATGATCTCTGCTCCTTCTATATTACCATTATATTTTCCATTGGTAAACCCCCTGTTGGCAATTCTTTTACCCTTATCTCCCTGCACTGCTGCCAAGCCTGTTGAGGGATCTAATTTTACAATATAAATACCATCCCATGCAGAACCGTAATACATATAATGATCACCGACAGGTGTTATTACAACGGTAGGATCGATTGCATTGGTTTGAATAGTATTATCATTGGCGGAGGTTACTACTATTCCTTTTTCTGTCCACGGGCCTTCGGGGTTAACAGCCGTAGCCAGCCCGATTACACTCAACCTCGCCGTTGAGGAAGACAAGGAATAATACAAACGATACTCAGCACCTACCTTGATGATATAAGGTGCCCATAAAGCATCAAAAGGCGTACCTCCTTTTTGTGTAATGTAAGCAGCACCAGCTGCGGGCAATGAATTGAACACCCATCCTACATATTGCCATTGCACAAGATCTTTCGACTTACGTATTTGTATACCCGAACGAACAGTGATACCATAACCCACATCAGTGCTATAGCAGTAATAATAATCACCAAATTTTTTTATGGAAGGATCATGTACATTGTACGATCCCCATTTTAAATAATTAGTAAAAGGAGCCAGATCAGCATAAGTATCATTGATCGAATTAATATCGAAAGTAACTGTTGGTGGTTGTGTTGTATCAACAGTTGTTGACGGACCATTTGAACTTTTAGAACAAGCAACAGCCGAGCAAACAATACTTATACTTATTAACTTTCTTACAATAGACAATACTCTTTGCATCTTATTTTATTGAAGTGTTAACACAAGCACTGAAAATGGTGGCAATACTACATTCATGGTATTACCTGATAACTTTACATCAGAGAATGATGCAGGCTGAATTACATTGGGATGCTCGAATGAATTATAATCCTGCAATCTTTTTGATGTTAATATTCTTCCGCTCACTTTATTGTAACGGCTGCCATCTATTTCGAATGAAACAGCCTGTTCTTTACCGGCATCGATATTCACTAATGAAATATGTGTAACACCATTTTTATCTCTTGATGCTGAAACTGAAACCGCTGGCAATTTTTCATTCCCAAAAACATAATCGTCACTATGCACTTTTACAGGGAGCATGGTTGCATCCTGGTGTACATTATACATCTCCATTACATGATAGGTGGGTGTTAAAATCATTTTTTCTTTATTGGTTAGTATCACAGCTTGTAATACATTAACCGCCTGTGCAAGGCAGGCCATGCGAACGCGGTCGCAATGATTATTAAAGATATTCAGCGTAACACCGGCGATCATTGCATCCCGCATGGTATTCTGCTGATATAAAAATCCGGGATTGGTTCCGGGTTCTACATTATACCATCCACCCCATTCATCAACAACTAAAGCAACTTTTTTAGCAGGATCGTACTTATCCATAATAGCGGCATGCTTCGTAACAAGCTCTTCCATACGAAGTGCCGTTTTCATTGTTTCGAAATATTGCTGTTCGTTGTAATCTGTAGCTGATCCCTTCTCACTCCATTTTACAAATGAATAATGATGCAATGCCACACCCTCCAGCATATTATGCGGAATATCACGCATCATTACTTCCGTCCAATGATAATCATCCACATTTGCACCTGATGCTACCCGGAAAAGACTATCAGAGTTCGTCCAATCTGTCATGAACGTAGCATACTGCTTGTAAATATTAGCATAGTATTCGGGTTTCATATTACCTCCGCAACCCCATACTTCATTTCCTACACCCCATAACTTCACATTCCAGGGTTGTGTTCTTCCGTTCTGCACACGCCACTTACTCATTGGGCTGGCATTGGGCAAGCCATTTACATATTGCACCCAGTCTGACATTTCCTGCACAGTTCCGCTCCCCACATTGCCGGCGAGATAAGGTTCTGCACCAATCAGCTCACACATATTTAAAAAATCATGTGTTCCAAAACTATTGTTCTCCGTAACGCCACCCCACCAACGATTCACTATACTTGGTCTTTTATCCTTCGGACCTACACCATCTTTCCAATGATAGGTATCTGCAAAACAACCACCGGGCCAGCGAAGAGCCGGCACTTTTAATTTTTTCAATGCAGCAATAATATCATTTCTAACACCATTGGTATTAGGTATGGTTGTATTGCTATCTCCTACATAAAAACCATCATAAATACAATGACCCAAATGCTCGGCAAAATGACCGTAAATATTTTTGCTAATCTTTTCTTTACCTGCACCGGCATTCAATACAACTTTGTTTTGCGACTTTACACCTGTAGCGATCAATAAGATCATTACCATTTTTCCAAACCTTCGAGGCATACAGAAATAATTAAAAAAAGAAAAAGGGCCGTAGTCTTCAGTTAACCTAAAAAAACGCAACCAAAGAACTACGGCAAAATCATTAAATCAATTATTAAACAAGATTAATAGGTTGGGTTTTGTTTTACACCCGGGTTATTATCGATCTCGGTTTGCGGGATCGGTAATAATTCTTTACCGGGTATATAACTGTTAAATTCAGCATCTCTTGATTTTAACCATGCCAATTTTGTTGCATCAGATAGCCATCCCCATCTGCGGATATCATCAAAACGATGCCCCTCCAAACCAAATTCCAACATTCTTTCATGAGCAATCTGGTCACGCATTTGAGATTGGGTGTAAGTAGCAAATTCAGCTGATCTGTCAGGCAGGTTCGCTCTTGAACGAACCATCTGAATATACTTCGCACATTCTGTAGCGTTACCTAATTCGTTTTCACATTCTGCGTACATCAGTAACACATCGGCATAACGCATCAATCTTTCATTGATACCTGATTTCCAGTCGAACTCATTCGGCTTATTGCCTTCACCATTTTCATATTTCCTGCAATAAATGTCATTCATGTAAGCCGAGCTTGTAGCATAGGCTGCCTGAAAAGTAGTTAGATACATAGGTGTATTGGGAAGATGCGTATCTGCCGTATCATTATAAAAAATAGTTGAAGTACAACGAGGATCAATGCCACCCGTAGCAGTTTTTTCCAAATGAAATTCATTCAATAAAGTACGGGAAGGTTGTACATCTCTCCATCCGAAATTTGGTGGAGCGAATGTGATAGCCCTTGCAGAATAGAAGCCCCATGTAGAAGATGGGATACCCTGCCATTGCAGATCTGTACCACCAGCGGTTAACGAGAACTGAATTTCGAAGATTGATTCCTTATTATTTTCTGCAGTTTCTGTAAAATTATCTTTGTAGTTAGGCATCAATCCATAAACGCCCAGGTCAATCACTGCTTTAAACTGTGCGGCAGCTTCGGCATATCTCTTATTAAACAAATATGCTTTACCCAAGAAAGCCATTGCAGCACCTTTGGTAGCTCTTCCCAAATCATTTTTGTCAACACCTCCGGTGGTTGAATATTGAACAGGTAAAAGGTCTACCGCAGTTTTAAAATCGGAAATTACCTGGTTCCATCCCTGAGCAGCTGTAGATTGTTGTGCAACCTGTGCAACCTGCGTTGGCAAAGGAACATTACCCCACATATTTACAAGATGGAAAAAATACAAGCCACGCATGAAATAAGCCTGTCCCAGGATCCTGTTCTTCAAAGCGGCATCCATTGATATGCCAGGCACGTTGGCCAACACCTGGTTGCATCTTGATACGCCTTGATAAAATTCATCAAAAGCCCATCCGTATCCTGCATTATCTGCTGTACCTAACTGGAATTTCCCAACGTTAGAGATAGCCGTCCAAGGGCTATTACTGATCACATCATCACCCTGAATATTCAGTAAAATAGGAGTGAAACGCATGTAACCGCCATCTTCCAGGAACATTTGATAACAAGAATTCACACCTTGCAATGCATCGTTAGATGTTTTCCAGTAAGATGCAGAAGTTTGGCTATTGGGGTTCACCTGTGTTAATTGTTTTTCACAGCCAAATAAGCCTGCCAATAAACTGAAAGCAATACCGTATTTTAAATTAAATATTTTCATACTTCATTAAGATTAGTGGTGAATAATTAAAAACCTGCCTGGATACCGAACATAAATGTTCTTGCGTTAGGGAATGAACCATAATCGAATCCACGACTGAATAATCCATCACTGATAAAATCAGGATCGTATCCTTTATATTTACTGAAAGTGATAAGGTTTTCACCCGAAACATAAATACGCAGTTTTGAAAGAATATGTTTTTTTATGAGTGAAACAGATTCCGGTAAGCTGTAACCGATCTGCATATTCTGCAGTTTTACATACGATCCATCTTGTACAAAACGGTCAGAGAATCTTCCATTTCCGTTAGGATCTCCCATAATGGGCCTGGGAACATTCGTGTTGGTGTTTGTTGAGGACCAGAAATTAAGTTCATCCACATGCTGGTTTCCATCCTGGCCAGACATCAATGCCTGGTAAACGCCATTGAATACTTTATTACCTGCACTACCCTGGAAGAATACAGAAAAATCAAACTGCTGGTACTTTGCATCGAAGTTTAAGCCATAGTAATATTTAGGAATGGTAGTACCTAAGAATGTTCTGTCGTTAGCATCCGTTAACTGGTATACATGGTTATTCTCGTTTGCTGCATTTTGTGCTTTGAACATTACATCACCCGGAGAAGTTAATGCAGACTGGTACGCATGGTTCGCTATCTGTGCTGCTGTTTGGAACAAACCTTCGGTTTGGTATCCATATAATTCACCAACCGAATGCCCTACCTGTGTTTTACTTCCGGCACCATAGATAGGATTGTTTCCTACACCTAACTGTAATACTTTATTAGTTAATGTAGAGAAGTTGGCATTTACATTGTAAGTGAATTTGCCATTCACTTTTTTATACCCCAATGTAAACTCAAGACCTGTATTTCTCATAGAACCTACATTGGTAATGATAGACGCAGGCATTGAACCGGCAGAGTATGGTAAAGGTTGATTTACCAATAAATCTTTTGGTGTTTTATTATAATACTCTGCTGTTAAGGTTAACTTCTCATTGAACATTCCTAAATCAATCGCAACGTTGGTAGTAGTTGTTGTTTCCCAATGCACATTCGGGTCTGTTAAGGATACAGTGATACTACCCGGCGCTAATGTATTAGCAAAATTGTAGTTAGCAGCATTGTTGATATACGATTGCCACTGGTATTGTCCAAGTGGATTTTCATTTCCTACAGAACCCCAGCCACCACGCAGTTTTAAGCTACTGATCTGTGATGGAAGATGAATGAACTTCTCATTATGAACATTCCACGCACCTGCAAAACCAACGAAATTACCGTAGGTATTAGAAGGTGCGAATTTTGAAGAGCCATCTCTTCTGAAGTTGGCAGTGAACAGGTAACGGTTATCGTAGTTATAGTTTAATCTTGCCAATCTACCAGTGATCGTGTTAAGACCTCTGTACTCAGTGATAGTATTAGCACTGGCAGCTGCATTGCTGAACGTTTGATAATTAAAGTCTGCACTTGAACGTGATGAACCGGAAACCCAATTAATATTTGATTTTTGGAAAGTATAACCTGCCAGCAGATCTACCTGGTGTTTCCTCTTCTTGAAAGAATATGCTAGTGTATTTTCTATCAATTGCGTATTCGGAGCACCAAAGTCTTCATGATAGTAATACTGAGAGTTTACATAATAAAAACCCATATCAAACTTTGGTTCATAATGGTAGTTCTTGTAATCAGTTCTGTCAAAGCTTGCGTTGATCCTATATTTCAGGTTCTTTATAATTTCAAGTTCAGCCCAGCCGTTTAATAATATCCTGTTACGTTCACTCCAGTCATCGATCAATTTATTCAAACCAACAACATTCGCTGAGATAGCCCTATTGATTGTTTGATCAGAACCAGCATACCCACCTAGTCTTGAGCTGTCATAAACACCTAAGGTAGGAATAGCGGTGAGCATGGAAGTTACAGTACCACCAAATACAGCGTGGTTAGCCGTTCCGGCGTAATTACCTTTTTTAGAATAAGTGTATGCGACCCTTGCACCATAACTAAGTTTTCCCTTCTTACCCTGCAAACTGGTATTGATAGTATACCTGTTATAAGCCTGTGGACCAACCTGATAACCGGTTTGATTGAAATAACCTAAGGCAAGGTTATAGAATAAAGATTCAGAGCCGCCAGACACACCGATGTTGTGATCCTGAATAATTCCTGTTTTTAAAGCTTCATGCTGCCAATCTGTATTAATATTAGAAACATAATTAGGACTGGTAGGATCATTTGCAGGAGCCAATGCGAGGCCTGCATTTACATCAGCTGCATTTACCACTTTCTGGTAACCTACTCTATCCAGTACAGCTATTTTTTTAGGAACATTCTGAATACCATAGTAACTGTTAAGCGTTACTCTTGGCGCTCCTGCTTTCCCTTTTTTGGTAGTGATGATGATAACACCGGGAGCACCACGTGTACCATAGATAGCCGTTGCAGAAGCATCTTTTAGTACCTGGATAGATTCTATATCATCTGTTGAAAAATCGAATGGAGCATCTACTATAACCCCATCTACCACAAACAGAGGGCTGTTAGCATTATTACCATTGGGATCGAATGAAGTTACACCACGGATCTTAATAGATACATAACCGCCGGGTTCGCCTGAACCTTGTACAGTTACACCGGCCACCTGGCCTTGCAACATTTTTGCAGCATCGTGTGTGGGATTTTTCTGTGCATCCGCAACATTAACAACAGCAACCGACCCTGTCAGGTCTTTCTTCTTCACAGTACCATAGCCTACCACAACCACATCTTCCATTTGAGATACACTCGGACTCAAAACAATCGTTAAACTATGCGTACCCCCCAACTTAATATTATAAGCCTGGTAACCTACAAAAGTTACAGTAAGCATATCGCCTTCCGCACCTTTCACACTGAACTGACCGTTGCTGGCGGTAGCAGTTACCAATTTATTTTTAACACTGATAGTAGCCCCGACCAATGGATTACCTTTCTGATCTCTTACAAAACCTGTGTACACTTGCTGCGCAAACGCAGGTGCCACAACACTTAAAGAAATAAAAATTAATAGGAAGAAATGTTTGGAGATACCATTCCTTGTAATAAAATTGCGTCTTTTCATACGGCGTCAATTTGGTTTAAGCAATGTTGTTAGTTGGTTAATCCTGCTAAAAGACAATAAAGAATAAACATGTAAGAAGCGAAGGCATCAGCAACTACCTGAATCAACTCCCTGCTACATTCAATTGTTCTACTTCACAGAATTTTCACGGGGTAAAGCTCCGTTATGTTTTTTTAAACCCTTATTCAGCATCATTCATTTATTGTTCAAAAAATATCATTTTTAAAATAAAGTGCTTTGCCGTTACTTTTATATACTGCCTTAGTAGGTGCATTTGTTAGATTTGTACCGGTTTGGATATAAACTCATCTTGCCAAATGATAAACCGCATTTTATTTTTTTATCTGCCATTACTACTAATACCTGCTATTGCCAATACGCAGCCTTATTATTTCAGGCATTACCAGGTAGAAAATGGTTTATCTAATAATGCGGTTATTTGCAGCCTGCAGGATAAAAAAGGATTTCTATGGTTCGGTACTAAAGATGGATTGAACCGATTCGATGGCTATTCATTCAAAGTATTCAGAAACAATCCTTTAAAAACCGGAAGTATTGGAAATAACTTTATCCATTGCCTTTTAGAAGATAAGAATGAAAGATTATGGATTGGAACAGAAAGTGGACTATACCGCTATGATGCTATAAACGAAAAATTTTACCGGTTACCATTTAATGAAATAGGTATTGTGAGAGAAATGCAAATTGATCACAAAGGAAATCTTTGGTTCATCAGTAATTTCATCCTGTACTGCTATAATACAACATCAGGCAAATTAATTACCTATCTTTCAGCTAAGTATTTTGAAGCAACATCAGTCTGTATAACTAAAAATGACAGCATTTGGGTAAGTTCTCCCAATGGCACTCTGTATAAGCTTATTCAACCAGAACAACATTTTGTTGGCTACAATATGTTTACCCATTCACCACCAGCCGTTTCTACATGGATTGAAAAAATTTACGCAAACACAAAAGGAGATATTTTGCTGGCAACCAACCAGGGTGTTAAACTGTTTAACATCAAAAACACTTCGTACAAAGACTTATTAACCTACAATAATGATGGTACTGAAATTTTTGCACGTAATTTCTTAGAAACCAATCCTGATGAATGCTGGATAGCTACTGAGACCGGAGTATATATTTATCACTTCAAAACAAAAACCTACACTAATCTTTCCAAAAGATATAATGACCCGTATTCTATTTCAGATAATGCAGTGTATAATATTTGCGAGGACAAAGAAGGGGGTATTTGGATAGGTACTTATTTTGGTGGTGTTAGCTATTTAGCGAACCATAAAATTTCCTTCAGAAAATACTTTCCCATAACAGGCCAAAATTCTTTGAGTGGCAATGTTGTAAGAGAAATTCACGAAGACAAATTAGGCCGCTTATGGATCGGAACGGAAGATGGTGGATTGAATAGGATGGATAAAACAACAGGTAACTTCATTTGCTTCAGGCCAACAGGAAAAAAAGATGATATTTCATACACTAATATTCATGGATTGCTTTTGCATGATAATGAATTATGGATTGGCACATTTGAACATGGTCTTGATATAATGAATATTTACACAGGAAAGATCGTACGCCATTATTTAAAGGGCAGTATATCCGGACTAAACAGCAACTTCATTTATACGATCTATCAAACATCAGACAATGAAATATTAATCGGTACTACCACCGGTGCTTATCGTTACAATAAAGCTTCGGATCATTTTTCTCTTATTGAGGGATTGCCACCTGTTAATTGGTATTCCGCTTTATACAAAGATGAGAAAGGAATTTTATGGGCAGGTACTTATGGTAACGGAGTACACTATTATGATGCTGTTCATAAAAAATTCCAAAATTTTCGTTATCAATCCAATAATTTAAGCTCTATCAGCAGTGACAGGATCAATTATATATTCCAGGACTCAAAAAAGGAATTGTGGTTTGCTACTGAAGACGGCTTGTGCAAGTATCTGCCTGCCACGAATAACTTTAAAAGATATGGAACCAATAATGGTTTCCCTTCTAATTTTATATTAAGCATACTGGAAGACGATCATCGTGATCTATGGATCAGTACTACCAAAGGCCTTGTGAAATTCAATCCAGTCAGCGAAGCAATTGAAATATATTCAAAAGAAAAAGGCTTACTGAACGATCAGTTCAACTTTAATTCTGCATTTAAAGATCGGGAGGGAAGGATGTATTTTGGGAGTGTAAAAGGTTTTATCAGTTTCAATCCGAACGAGAATAAAACGATCCATTTTCATCCAAGGATTTATTTTACTGATTTCCAGGTTAACAACCAGCCACTGGAAATCGATGTACCTAATTCTCCCTTACATAAGTCAATTTCATTCACTCAAAAAATAGAATTAAAATATAATCAATCTACATTCAGTATCGATTTCTCTGCCCTATCGTATACAGCGCCGGAAATGTTCGGGTATATGTATAAAATGCAAGGATTGCCGAACGATTGGACTCATCTTAAATCAAACCGAAAAGTTTTCTTTACTGAACTTTCTCCCGGCAACTACACCTTCATGGTAAAAGAAGCAGGCAATACAGCTAATGAGCAAACACCAGTTACCTCACTTGATATTACCATTTATCCTCCGTGGTGGCTCAGCGTAACAGCAAAATTTATTTATCTCATCATTATATGTGTGATGATATACTTTACAATAAGAGAATACCATTACAGGCTGAAAGAAAAGAATAACAGAAAACTACAACAATTGGAACTGCAGAAGAATAAAGAATTGTATGAAGCCAAAATGGATTTCTTTACTAAGATAACACATGAAATAAAAACGCCACTCACACTTATCAAGGGGCCACTCGAAAAGATCATCAGGAAATCTGCAGATGCACCTTCCGATATCAAGAAAAGCCTTGCCATCATGGAAAGAAATACTGAAAGACTGGTTAACCTCACCAACCAGATACTTGATTTCAGACAAGCAGAATTAAAAGGCTTTAGCTTAAACTTTGCAGAGGTAAATATTAGTGAGCTCCTGAAAGCATCTTTAGAAAGTTTTAAAGTACTGGCACAACAAAATAGGATCAGCTTTCATACCAGCAGGATACCCCAAAATATTATCGCATTTATTGATGTCGATGCATTTGAAAAGATATTGAATAACTTGCTGAGTAATGCTATTAAATATGCTTCATCGAAAATCATGATTGAAATAATGCCTCTTGATGAAGCAGTAACAACATTTACCATTGAAATAAAAAATGATGGTCATCTTATTCCTTTTGAACAAAAAGAAAAAATATTTGAACCATTCTTTAGATTGCGTGAAACTGAAAAAACAAAAGGCTCCGGTATTGGGCTTGCATTAGCAAAATCATTGGCTGAGTTACATAAAGGTAAACTCGAATTAAAAGAGCCTGAAAACGGTATGAATATTTTTTCGCTAACTATTCCATTGCATCAGTAACAAAAGAAAATTAATACTGCATACTTATGACAAAACCTGCTTTGTTATTTGTTGATGATTCCGAAGATATGCTTGAATTCCTGGAATCTGAATTTTCAGATAAGTATGAAGTATTTACAGCCATGAATGGTATACAAGCACTAGATATTCTTAAAAAACAAGCAATACAGCTGGTAGTATCTGATGTTATGATGCCGGAAATGGATGGATTTGAGCTTTGTAAACAAATTAAAACACAACTCGACTATAGTCATATCCCCGTTATACTGCTTACCGCACGAAATACATTACAATCTAAAATTGAAGGACTTGAGATCGGTGCAGATGCTTACATTGAAAAACCTTTCTCAACAGATTTTTTACATGTTCAGATCACTAACCTTTTGGAGAACAGGAATAAAATAAAAATTTATTATGCCAGCTCTCCATTGGCACATATCAAAAGTATGGCGAATTCAAGAGCTGATGAAACATTTCTTGAAAATATAGAATACCATATCCTGCAAAACTTAGAAGATCAAGAACTTGATGTAGAGTCTTTAGCAAAGATCACAAACATGAGCAAAGCTACATTGTACAGGAAAATAAAATCAATAGCTAACCTTAGCCCAAATGAACTGATCAATATTACAAGACTAAAAAAAGCTGCTGAGTTATTGGCTACAGGTAACTATAAAATTTATGAAGTAGCTGAAATGGCAGGCTTCTCCTCTCAATCAAATTTTGGAAGAAGTTTTCTCAAACAATTTGGAATGACAGCATCTGATTACATGCATTCAAAAACAGGAAAAAGAGAATAACGGATCTTCTTATTTCTTATCCAAACTGCATTTTCACAGGATAGTTTTTATTTGCAAATAAAAAACTGACATTAATCAGTTGCACCTTACTTTAAGTGCAATATAATTTCTTATTCACTTTTACGAATACATTACAATACAGTAATAGCAATGGTTTCAGAGAATAAAGCATTGTCTTCTGCCTGCTGAAAATTAAAAATCAATAAAGCCATATTGCTTTTTCATTAGAACAACATTTAAAAAAATTTAATTCAGTATAGAAGAAACTTAAAACCTGTTTAAACTGATAATGGTCATGTTATTCGGTGTTGCAACGCTAAAACTTCGTTGTCGCATTTAAAAGCAATTAACAATGACAAACACAAATGTAACCCAGGAAAAAAACAGCATTGCAATGTATGCCGGAGTACTCATCATCTTACTTAGCATCATATCTGTTCAAAGCAAAGCACAATCTGTAAAAGCAAAACCATGGATAGCACCTGCATCCGCCAATGCTCTTAAAAATCCTTATGAAGGTGATGCCAGCGCAGCAAAAGATGGAAAAAAAATCTATACTACCTATTGTGCTCCCTGCCATGGCAATACCGGAAGAGGTGATGGTATAGCTGCGGCATCCGTGAATCCTAAACCCGCAGACCATACTTCTGAAGCTGTTCAAAAAGAAGCAGACGGTGCTTTATACTGGAAAATGACAGAAGGCCGTGGCCCTATGACTTCCTACAAACAAGTTTTAACTGATAAGCAACGCTGGGAATTAGTTTGCTTCATCAGAACACTGGCAAGAAAAAAATAATAAGTATTTCATCTTAATCATTCACCATAAAATTTACTACTGTGAAATACCTAAAACAAATCAACAAATACGGCCTGCTTACAGCAATACTCATCAGTGTTTCGCTGTGTGCATCGGCACAAACCGTTATACCATTCGACTCTACTATCTACGACCGGTTGAATGCACTGGAAGAAAAAGTGAACTATCACAAATCAGGAGAAGATCACTTTATGGTAGCCGGCTTAGCTACTATAGGATTTGCAAGTGCTAAAACAACCAACACTATGAATGGAGTTGAATCAGTTACAAAAACAAATAGTTTTCCCGATGCTGACCATTTTGAATTTAGTCCTATGTTATTGTGGCGCCACGGAACAAAATTTTTAATGGAATTCGAACCCTCTTTTAATAACAATGGTTTAAGTGTAAACTGGGCCGATGTATCCTACTTTGCTGCTCCCAATTTAATTCTCCGTGCAGGATATTTTGTATTACCTTTTGGAACATATGCAAAAAGAGAAGCAGCAGGATGGATCAATAAATTAGCTACTGATCCTATGGGGGTTGCAGACATGCCATCTACTGATTATGGTGTGGAAGCAGAAGGCGGCTTACCATTAGGAAGTATGAAAATGAACTATGATATAGCCTTAACCAATGGATTACAACTTTTGCAGGATGGAACTTTAACCACAGGGAATATAGCTGATAACAATAACAATAAAACCATCACTGCACGCCTTGGATTACTACCATTCTCTAATTCTTGTTTAGAAATAGGAGTATCCGGTATGTTTGGTAAAGTAGGAGATGCCGGAACGGGTTTTCAAAATGTAAAAGGCAATATGTATGCCTTCGATCTGAACTTTGTTAAAACATTTTCTCCAATTTTATTGAACATAAAATCGCAGTACAATATTGTTAATATAGGAGATGCCAATTATGTAAATCCTGTTGATACCACACAGAGCTATACTTTTAAAAACCATAGTACTTCAGGTTTTGTACAGTGTTCTATTCGCCCAACAGGTATTCAGGCATTGCATGATTTTGAATTAGCAGGAAGATATACCAGTTATAATACTCCGGCCAATTCAACCTGGGGTAGCAATCAACACTCCGTTTCAATAGGATTAAATTATTGGTTAAGCTGGAGATCAGTTGTTAGGGTAGCCTATGAAGCATACACAGGCAATAGTACCGCCAGCCAGGCATTAAATGCTTTTACCGGCACTACCAATACCAATACTTTGTATTTACAATTTTCTATTCAACTTTAAATGTAATGCCATGAAAAAATATAAAACAATACAGCGTTTATCAGCCGTTTTGATCATAGTTGCAGCCGTCATCACCATCACTTCTATTAATGGTTGTGCGCCTTCAAAAGCAGTGGCCGCAAAAACAGGTGTTCAGTTATGGAGTGAGAATTGTCAGCGATGCCATAATACACCTTCTCCTTCTACTTTCTCCCCCGAGATGTGGGAAACCGTAGGAATGCACATGCAAACAAGAGCATTACTAACAGAAGATGAAAGAAAAAAGATCGTTGAATTCTTAAAATCGAGCAGATAGGTTCACAACATCAACACATACCTCAAAGAAAAAGGCAACCATAATGGTTGCCTTTCATTTTTCGTCGGGAAGACAGGATACATATGCCCTCATAACTTATTGATTATCAATGTATATTTTTTATCAATTGTAAATCATAACCCAATTTGGTTATGGAAACATAACCCATTTATTTTTAATTATATCTTCTCAAAGTTTTAGAAATACTCAAACTTTCATCTATAATCTCCTTTGGATAATTACTAATTTCCAATAATTTAATTCCATTACGAGTGGTAAGTTCTCCTTCCTTCAATTCGTGGTCAAAATGTAATTTATCATCATTTATATCTTCACTAAAATGATACAAATCAAACTCATTTTTTAATAAGGTAGTAAGTTCAATATCATGAGTAGAAACTATAACTATATTCTGACTTTTATTTAGAAAGGAAAGGATAGATTTTGATGATGAAATTCTTTCAATGGTATTTGTTCCTTTGAAAACTTCATCTAATATAAATAGGTTATCATTGGTTTCAACTTGTTTAAGTAAGTTGAATACTATATTCACTTCTTCAAAATAATAACTCTTTCCATCTAACAAACTATCATCTATTCTTATTGAACTATGGATACGTAAGAAAGATGATTTGAAACTTCTAGTAAAAGTTGTAAAAATTGTTTGAGATAGTAGTTGATTTATTAAAATTGTTCTCAAAAATGTTGACTTACCTGACATATTTGACCCTGTAATGAGGATACTCTTACCATCAATTTTTAGATTATTTCCAACACACTTATCAATTAAAGGATGTTTAATATCAACAAATTCAATATTTTTTACACTATTAATAAATTCAGGTTCAGAAGTAATTAAATCACCTTCTCTAATATAAGAAACAGAAATAGAACTATCTACCCAACCAACAAAATGGAATAAGTTCTCAACACTTTTTCTTTTTGATAGAACATCATCTATACTACTAAAAAATATGAAAAAATCAACTAGAAAAAACCCTTTTACAAAATCTATGAAATAATATAATAAATCTCCTACATCCCCACCCAAATTCATACTTCCCACATTCACACTTGTATTCAATCTACCGGTATTGAGATATTTTAATTTACTCTGAAACTTCTTTAATTCGGTAATACTTTGACTTACATCCCCTTCATATTTAATAAATTCTTTTGATTTCAAAAATTTAGAAACGTTTATTAATAAATTTAATTGAGGTAAAGTTTTTACAATGTTAATACTCCTGTTTTTATACCAAAAATGTAAAACAAAATTTAAGAAAAGAGGTATCATTAACCAAATTAACAAGAAATGGAATTTAATTGAAAACAACAATAATAATATGGTAATGGTTAAATCTAACTTAACCCAGTTATACCATTTAGGTTTCTGAAAGATATTATCACCAAATAAATTTGATATTGAATAGGAACTACCTTGACTTAAAATAAATAACTTCATCTGAATAGTATCTCTATCTTTTGAATTTTTATTAAAATATTCAACTTGATTACTAAATTCTTTTAATTTATTAATATTATTGGTTGGATTTAACAATTGACTATATAAGAATTGTTGACCAACCTTTGATGTTGTTCTATCTAAATAAACAAACAAATCTTGGAAATCAATATCAATTTGAGTTTGATTAGAAATTGTATGAAAATCTTTGTTGTTTACTAATTTATTATATTGTTCAATTCTATCAAATTGGAAAAATTCATCTTTTTCCTTACCCCATGTTTCCTTTACTTTCTTGAACTTCTTTAATCTATATGATTGATTAAGATTATAGAAAATAAAAAAAACAATTACAATTATAGAACCAATTATGATATTGGATATTATCATTTATTATTTTTTACTAGATGAATTTACATCAACTCATCAAAACTTTGGTATATATCCTTAATTTCTTCTCTACTGATACCCAAATACCTACGAGTAATAGAAGTTGATGAATGGTTTAGAATTGATGATAATTTGATTAGATATTCATCTGAATGACCATTATTCTCCCAGATAAATCTACTACCACTTTTACGTGCAAGCGCCGGAGAAATTGACCACTGTTGGCCGGTTGAAGTTGACCAGTTGCGGCCGGTTGAAACTGACCACTGTTGGCCGGAGTAAATTGACCACCTGTTAAGAAGATTGTTCATGTTGTTAGGAGCGATTATG
>JAGWUV010000074.1 GCA_028875875.1 Bacteroidota bacterium | reverse complement strand
GCTATATGAAAACTATTCCTTTGTGGAATTTTGGTTTGATGTATTAAAAGCAAATGGACATAGCCTTTAAAGCCGATAAGAATTGAAGGCTTTTTGGAAATAGCTGAAAAACCCTTGCTGGGAGTGGGGAATAGGTTCGAAAATTTTGCAACCAAATTACCCCCCAAAAAAAACCGCCCAACCCAATATTTTGCGCGAAACCGCATCCACGTTTTGTGCCGGTTTTGTAGTCCCTGCGAACTTTTCTTTATAAGGAAGCCATTCAAGTTTGGCACAATCCGCCTGTCCGGAGGACAGAATAGGGTTTACCGCAAGATTTATCTTGCGGATACAGAACAACACTATCGTTCCCGCCCGTAGGGCGGCACAAAACCCACTCCTGCTCAATGGTAACAAGGATTGCTTTGAAGAATGTTTTTAACGCCCTTCGCTGAAGTGGATATTGGTATTGTGCAATAAAATGGAGTATTTTGTAATTAGTGATGTTTGATGTTAACAATAAAAAATATGAGTGTCGGTAATGATGAATAAAAAGATTTATCTTAGTGAAAAAATAATTGACATGAATCTAATCAATTTTATGGCTCAATTTCCTGATGAAATATCTTGTAAATTGAAATTCAAGGAAATGCGAGACAAAGTAGGTGTAACTTGTCGTCATTGTGGTAGCAAAGATCATTACTGGCAAAAAACCATTTGGATGTATGAATGTAAGCATTGTAAGACCCGAACAACATTACGCAGCGGAACGGTAATGCAGGCCAGCAAGCTTCCGTTTCAACATTGGTTCATAGCTATTCATCTGTTAACCAGTACAAAGAAGCCTTTTTCATCACTTGAAATGCAGAGACAGATAGGCCATAAATTTTATGAACCTATCTGGTATATGATGCAAAAGTTAAGAAAGACAATGGGAATTCGTGACAGCGAGTACCAACTGGATAAGATTGTTGAGTTAGACGAAGGGTTTTTTGAAAGCGTTGATACAGAGATACCAAAAGAAGATAAACCACTAAACCTAAAGAGAGGGAGAGGTAGTGAAAAGCAATCAAAGGTACTTGTCATGGCATCTACCGTCCATACACTTAAAGCACCTGTTAAGCATAAAAAGCAAACCAAATTCCGTTATGTTAAAATGATTGTTGTGGATAATTTAAAGGCTAAAACCATTGAAGGGCAAGTCGCCTGTAATATTCGTGACAATGCCTTGATTAAAACAGATAACTATAGGAGTTACAGTAATTTAAAAGACTTAGTTTGGGTTCATCAGGCTCAGACTGTTGTGCCTGCTGATGCGACAAAAGTGCTTCCTTGGGTGCACACGATGATCAGTAATGCTAAGCGAAGTTTACTCGGTATCCATCACATGATTTCAAGAAAATACTATCAGGATTATCTAAATGAGTTTTGTTACAAAGTAAATAGACGATACTTCGGCGATAAACTGTTTGATAGATTGCTATTTGCCTGTGCATCTTATAATTACAAGAAATTTATTCATGTTACCTGATACTCATT
>JAGWUV010000063.1 GCA_028875875.1 Bacteroidota bacterium | reverse complement strand
CCGGAAATCACTCCCTGGTAAAAGCCCCCACTGCATTCTTCGCTAAATCTGATGATTTCAAAAGTCCAATGAATGGCAATATTGCTGCATTTGAGAATGAAGACAGCCTAAAAAAAATTTTGACCCAGTATAAAGGGAATTCTGTTTCATGGAATGACATTGCAAAATGAAAATATTCATAACCATATTAGCTCTCTTATCGCTGTTATCTAGCGGCCATGCTTCAACCATTCGTGTTGGGAAAAATCTCCCTTTTAAAACCATCACAGAAGCGCTGCAAAAAGCTAAAGAATACGATACTATTTTAGTAGAAGAAGGATTGTATCATGAGAAAAATCTTATCATCGATAAAAGCATTACGCTTAAAGGAATACATCATCCTGTTTTAGATGGCGAACATAAATACCAGATCATTTCTATTAAAGCGAATAACGTAACCGTAGATGGTTTTACTCTTCAATACTCTGCCGTTTCAAGTATTACAGATTATGCTGGAATTAAGATATACAACGCACATAATGTAAGCATTCTGAATAATGTTCTTACGGATACTTTTTTTGGTATCTACTCGCAATATGGCACCAATTGTCTTATTCAAAATAACAAATTAACGGCACACAACACACAAGAACAGCAAAGTGGCAATGGTATACATTGTTGGAAAAGTGATAGTATGAGGATCATTGGCAATACTGTGACAGGCCATAGAGATGGGATTTATTTTGAGTTTGTTACCAATTCTATTATCTGGCGTAATCAGTCATACAAAAACCTACGTTACGGGCTACACTTTATGTTCTCCCATAACGATGCTTATATAGCTAACGTTTTTGAGCACAATGGTTCCGGTGTATCTGTAATGTTTTCACATGGTGTAAAAATGTTCCATAATCTTTTTAAAGAAAACTGGGGAGATGCAGCTTATGGAATTCTTTTAAAAGAAATATCAGACAGTTATATTGAGGGTAATTATTTTGAACGCAATACCAGCGGTATTTTCATGGAAGGTGCTAGCAGGATCACTATGCTGAAAAATACTTTCCGTAATAATGGCTGGGGACTCAAAATCCAGGCCAGCTGCTTAGATATCACCTTAAAGAATAACAATTTTATTGGTAACACTTTTGATGTTGGTACCAACGGCTCTCTTGTTTTAAACACATTTGTCAATAATTTTTGGGATAAGTACGAAGGCTACGATTTGAATAAAGATAAGATCGGAGATGTGCCATACCGGCCTGTAAGTATGTATTCAATGGTGGTGGAAAAGAATCCCCCCTCCATGATTTTATTCAGGAGTTTTTTTACATCGTTAATGGATAAATCAGAAAAAGTAATCCCCAGCCTTACACCCGAAAATTTGAAAGACGATCATCCACTTATGAAACCTTTACCATTATGATCATCGCAAACAATGTATCCAAGCAATTTGGTAAGCTGAAAGCATTAGACAATGTTTCAGTGCAGTGCAACAAAGGCGAGTGTATTGCCCTGATTGGACCCAACGGAAGTGGTAAAACCACTTTAATTAAAAGTATATTGGGTATGGTTGTACCTGACAGCGGTTTTATTACGTTCAATGGTAATAATATTTTACATCACTGGCAATATAGAACGCATATTGGCTACATGCCACAGATTGGAAGATATCCTGATAATATGTCGATCGGGCAAGTGCTGGAAATGATGAAAGATATCCGCTCTACTTCAACGCAGCTTGATGAAGATCTTATTAAACGTTTTGACCTGGAACATATGTTACACAAAAGGATGAGAACATTATCCGGTGGAACAAGACAAAAAGTGAGTGCGTCACTCGCTTTCCTCTTCAATCCCGATGTATTGATATTGGACGAACCCACAGCCGGCCTCGATCCCGTTGCATCAGAGATACTCAAGGAAAAGATCATTGAAGAGAAAAAGAAAGGCAAACTGGTAATGATCACCTCTCATATACTTAGTGAGTTGGATGATCTTGTTACTCACATCATTTATATGCAGGATGGGAAATTACGCTTCCACCAGTCAATTGATGAATTGCGTAAACATACCGGGGAAGAAAAATTATCAAAGGCAATAGCCAACGTAATGACCAAATAAAAAAAACATGAAGAAGATTTTCAAATATGTGATCACTGATATACTCCGTAATAAAACAGTGTTAGCCTATACGGTTTTCTTGCTGGCTATTTCTTTCAGCCTGTTTAGCCTGGAAGACAATGCCACAAAGGGTTTACTCAGCCTGTTAAATATTATACTGATCATTGTGCCACTGGTAAGCATCATTTTTTCTACGATCTATGTGTACAACAGTTCCGAGTTTATTGAATTGCTCGTTAGTCAGCCGCTCAAAAGAAAAACAATTTGGTTAAGCTTATTTGCAGGCTTGTCCTCTTCCCTTTGCATTGCTTTTTTTATCGGGGCAGGTATTCCTGTATTAATATATGAACCAACGGTTACCGGGTTTATGATGATAAGTGTTGGACTTTTATTATCCATTATTTTTGTTGCGATTGCTATGCTTGCTACCGTCATTACCCGTGATAAAGCAAAAGGAATAGGTGTGGGCATTTTGTTATGGCTTTACTTTTCCTTGTTATTCGACGGACTGGTTTTATTTATACTGTTCCAGTTTGCAGATTATCCGTTGGAAAAAATCATGATTGGTATCAGCGCATTAAACCCTATTGACCTCGGTAGAATACTGATCTTATTAAAAATGGATATTTCTGCTTTGATGGGTTATACAGGTGCTGTATTCAGGGATTTTTTTGGCACCCACGCAGGCTTAATAACGGCATTCGTTACTTTGATTATTTGGGCTGGTGTACCGGCCTGGCTATCACTTAGAAAATTCAACAGGAAAGATTTATAATCTAACCTGTTCAAAAGTGAACTTGCAAACAACTTTAGCCTGTAAAATTTCATCTACACCCATGAAAAAAGATATCATCAACCGCAACGATATAGAAAAACTAGTGACAGAATTCTATAAAAAAGCTACTGCTGATAACGTGATTGGTTACATCTTCAACGATGTGGCCAAAGTAAACTGGGACAAGCATTTACCCATTATGTTCGACTTCTGGGAAAACGCCTTATTCTTTACGGGATCTTATACAGGAAACCCAATGAAGTTGCACCAAAAGCTCCATGAACATATGACGCTTACAACAGCCCATTTTGAAAGATGGAACTCACTGTTCATTGCAACTATCGATGAACTTTTTGAAGGTGAAAAAGCAGAATTGGCCAAGCAAAGAGCCTACAGTATTTCTACTGTGATGCAGGTTAAAATACTGCATCACGCCCTACCAATTACAACAGTACCGCCACAAGCCGAAGAATAACTATTGATTTAAAGGATAGCCTTTGTTAATCCAGTCTACTTTAACATTCGTAGAAAGATCCAACAACTTATGATTGGTAAACTGCATCTCATTCAACAAACTGAACGCCGGACGAATATTAGGACAATGCACAAACGGGCAACATCCGCAATAAATAACAATGTTCGTATTCTTATCGTACTTACTTAAAAGCTCTTTTAGCTTAGCCAAATTTTTTTCATTGGATGCCATGCCCATATCAATTGATCCTTTTATCACAGCTCCCGGTCCCACACTGATGATTACAGGCTTTTTAGCTTGCGGATCCTGAATTGTTTTTGCAAGGTCTGCCGGTTCTATTAACTGGCTTGGCTTCCATGGTTCCACTTTTTGCTGAATCGTTTTGGAAGCCAGCAACACACCTGCAGAAAACAATACAAGTGCTACAATAGCTAATTTCATTTTCATAGTACAGTATTTTGGAAAGTTTTAATTAAGAGCTGCCGCTTCGGCTGTGCAGGCTTTCCACAAAACATATCCTCCTGATAAATTGAATACTTTCTCAAAACCATTTTGTTTTAAAACACGTTGAGCAAGATATCCTCTTAAACCTGCTTCACAGTAAATATAAATGGTTTTATCTTTCGGCAATTCGTTTAACCGATTTCTAATCTCATCAACAGGAATATTAATCGCACCATCAATATAACCTGCATTAAACTCTTTTATGGTTCTTACGTCCAGTAACACGGCATCTGCAGGCATCTTATTTGTTTCATTCCAGTAAAATATTTTCAACCTGTCTTGCAGAATATTCTCTGCAATAAAACCAGCCATATTAACAGGATCTTTGGCAGATGAATAAGGTGGTGCATAGGCGTGCTCAAACTCGGTTAACTCATAAATGGTTCCTTTACGCTGAATAACTGAAGCCAAAATATCCAAACGCTTATCCACACCATCATATCCTGCAACCTGGGCGCTATACAAAGTACCATCCTCCGGAGAAAATGCCAGTTGAATACTCATTTGTTTAGAACCTGGATAATATCCAGCATGAGATCCATGATGTGAAGTAGAAACAATATGTTCAATCTTAGCATTGGTTAAATGTTTGGAAGCAGTACCGGCAGTAGCCACTGTCATATCAAACACTTTTACAATAGCGGTTTGAATAGCTCCCTTGTACACATGCTTATTACCCAACACAATATTATTGGCACAAATACGGCCTTGCTTATTCGCAGGTCCGGCTAAATAAGTAGGAATGGATTGTTTAGTAATTGGATTAATAAATTCGATGGCATCTCCTACCGCATAAATATCGGGATGTGATGTTTGTAAATATTCATTCACCTTAATAGCTTTCGCAGCTCCTAACTCTAATCCTGCCAGAACCGCCAACTTCGTATCCGGACGCACACCAATAGACAGTATCACCACATCGGCATCTAAAGCATTCCCATTATTTAATTGCACTTTTAGTCCTCTATCTGTTTTCTCAAACCCGGCCACAGCTGTTTGTAACAACAGGTTCACACCTTTAGAACGAATATGTTGCTGCACTTTAGCTGCGAGTGGAAAATCGAGTGGCGCCAATATTTGATTACCCATTTCTACAATGCTCACTTCCATTCCTAAGTGATGCAGGTTCTCTGCCATTTCAAGACCAATGAAACCGGCTCCCACTACAACAGCTTTGCCTTTTTTGAAAGGCTGTACATAATTCTTTATCTGATCTGTATCTGTTACATTCCTTAATGTAAAGATGCCTTCGAGGTTAATACCGGGAAATGGCGGACGAATGGGCTCTGCTCCGGGGGAAAGTACCAACTTATCAAAGCCCAACCGGTATTCTTCTCCCGTATTTAAATTTTTAGCTGAAATAGTTTTAGCGGTGGCATCAATAGCCGTAACTTCTGTTCTTACTCTCACATCAATATTAAACCGCTGATTAAACGCCGCTGCAGTTTGAACAAAAAGTTTGTTTCTGTCTTTAATTACATCACCAATATAATAAGGTAATCCGCAGTTGGCATAAGAAATAAATTCACCTCTTTCAAAAATTACGATTTCTGCATGTTCGTCGAGTCTTCTAAGCCTAGCTGCTGTACTTGCCCCTCCAGCAACTGCTCCTATAATTACGTATCTCATATTCTTTACTTATTTTTTTAATCTGACACAAAGGAACAGCATCCGAATTACCTGTTTTGTAACATTTGTTACGTAACTAATACGTGTACAGGCAAAAAAATACGGAGAGCACAAGAATTGTGTTCTCCGTATTGATGAGGTCCCGAGCGGATTCGAACCGCTGTAGAAGCTTTTGCAGAGCTCTGCCTAGCCACTCGGCCACAGGACCTTTAGGGCTGCGAAAATAAAGCAATAGAACTAATTTCAAAATTCTAATTTTACAAATACAGGATTTGCAGAAAAAAGTTGTTGCAGATGAAAGGATTGCGACGCAACCACAGCCCCATCGGAGTGATGACGCTGGTATTAACAATAAACTGAGAAATATTATGAACAGGATTGCAGAATCGGAATTGATTATTAACAGCCGTGGTGCCGTTTACCACATTGACCTTAGACCCGATGAACTGGCTGATACGGTAATTACCGTTGGCGACCCCGACCGCGTGGCTAAAGTGAGCAAGTATTTTGATACGATTGAAGTACAAAGGCAGCACCGGGAATTTGTATCGCATACAGGCTATGTGGGTAAGAAAAGAATCACGGTAATTTCTACAGGCATAGGCCCTGATAATATTGATATTGTTTTGAATGAACTGGATGCGTTGAAAAATATTGATCTTTCATCCAGAAACATAAAACCAACAATCAGCCCATTAACCATTATTCGCCTGGGCACATCTGGCTCTTTACAGGCAGATATTCCCGTGGATAGTTTTGTGGCAGGTACACATGGGCTTGGTTTAGATAATTTGCTGCATTACTATCGCCCCGACAATAATGATGAGGAACAACAAATACTGCAACAGTTTATTGCTCATACACAGTTAAGCGGCAATATTCAGCCTTATTTAGCAACAGCTAGTGCTGGAGTAATTAAACACTTTGTTGATGGTTACCATCAGGGCATTACAGTTACCTGTCCGGGGTTTTATGGCCCACAGGGAAGAGTGTTGCGATTAGGACTTGCTAACCCAATGCTGATAGATCGCTTAACCAGCTTCAGGTTCGGTAACCATTGGATCAGCAATTTTGAAATGGAAACCAGTGCTATTTATGGCTTAGGTAAATTATTAGGCCACCATTGCCTGAGTGTGAACGTTATCGTTGCCAACCGGGTAAGAAAAGAATTCAGCAAAGATGGGAATGCGGCTATTGAAAACCTCTTACAAAAGAGTTTAGCTATTATTGAAAAAATATAATCTTAACATGAATGATGAAATGAATTAACGTTTAAAATGAATAGCTTTTTTTTCGATTAAGTAATATTGCATTTCATCATTCACCATTTTTAATTGATTACTCGTTAATGAAACTTACATTTTATAAATACCAGGGAACAGGTAATGATTTTGTGATAATAGATAACAGGGATGGTGCTATTGAACTAACCACCGAACAAGTAAATTTTCTTTGTGACCGCAGGTTTGGCATTGGAGCAGACGGGCTGATGCTTTTGAATAAAGCCCAAGGGTATGATTTTGATATGAAATATTACAATGCTGATGGAAAAGAAAGCAGCATGTGTGGTAACGGAGGCCGTTGCCTTACAAAGTTTGCCTACGATATTGGCATTCATAAAAATCACTTTTTGTTCAAAGCTATTGATGGCGACCATGAGGCCGATCTGCAGGGAAACGGTTGGATCCATTTAAAAATGAAAAATGTAGATTCACTTGAAAAATACTATGGCGATACCTTACTCAATACAGGCTCCCCTCACTTTGTGAAGGCTGTCAATAACGTGATGGATATAAATGTTTTTAATGAAGGCCGTGAAATTCGCTACAGCAAAGACTTTGAAAAAGAGGGCATCAACGTAAATTTTGTAGAAGCCACCAACGGAGACCATATTATTGTTCGTACATATGAACGAGGCGTGGAAAATGAAACATACAGTTGCGGCACCGGAGTAACCGCTTCTGCACTTGTATTTGCACATAATGAAAGTGGCTTTAACAGGATTGAGGTAAAAACCCTTGGAGGTAATCTTGCCGTTGAATTTGATAAAATCGGGGAAGAAAAATTCGAGAATATCTGGTTATGTGGCCCCGCAACATTCGTATTCAAAGGAGAAATAGAAATTTAATTCATCACACATAATACATCATCCCCTCCATCATCGCCATGATCCAATATTTCAAAAATGATAACGGCCAAACCATTGAAACAGATAAAGCTGAGATGGATGTGTGGGTGAATGTGGTACCGCCTTTTAAAGAAGAAGAGTTCATCGAACTAAGTGATCATTTAGATATACCCATTGAGTTCCTCAGAGATTCACTGGATATTGATGAACGCTCCAGGTACGAACTGGAAGACAATGTTAAATTCCTGGTATTAAAAACACCAACAGAAAACAACTCTTTTAATGATAGTGATGCCTATTATATTACCATTCCCATCTGCATTATCTTAACCCATAACCAGATCGTAACGGTGAATTCTTTTGATAATGGCGCTATTAAAAAATTTCTCAGTTCTTTCCAAAGACGAAGTCCCGATAAAAGAAATATGATGGTACTCAA